>CACYUZ010000024.1:45015-53852 GCA_902777645.1 uncultured Prevotellaceae bacterium
GCCAAAGACTTCGTTGAGGTTACTGGAGTTTTGGAGCGTAGAGTTGACGACTATACAACTTCCGATTTGTGCCTAAGCGCTGCTGAACAATTAATCAAAGACCTGGAATGGGAGAAAAAGGATATTGACGCTATTATTTTTGTCTCCCAAACCACAGATTTCATTTTACCCGCAACAGCTTGTATCATACAGGACAAGCTCGGCTTAAGCAAAGAATGCTATGCTGAAGACATCGTCTTAGGATGTTCAGGATGGGTATACGGCTTAAGCAGTTTGTCATCTTTAATGGCAAGCGGTGAAATAAAGAAGGCTTTATTGATGGCGGGCGATGCAAAAGGACGTGTTGAATCGCATGACCCCCTGTTTGGATATGCGGGAACTGTAACGGCCCTCGAATATGTAGAGGGCGAGGAAGGTTTTAAGTTCCACTTCGGTACAGACGGCAGCGGCTATGATGCCATCATCATTCCAGATGGAGGATGCCGGAATCAAATTACAGATGAGTCTTTTAAAGAAGAGATCATCAACGGGAAGAAATACAACCGTCTGCAAACCAGGATGAAAGGAATGGACGTTTTCACCTTTGGCGTCACCACAGCGCCCAAGTCAGTGAAATCGTTAGGCAAGCACTATGGTTTCGACTACAAGGAGGCTGATTATGTCATTTTCCATCAGGCCAACATGAAAATGAACAACATGATTGCAAAGCTTTTAAAACTCCCTGCGGAGAAAGTTCCATCATGTATGTACAATTTCGGGAATACGTCTTCCGCATCCATTCCTCTTACTATTGTAACGAAGCTAAAAGGGGAAGTTGAGAACAAAAGCACCAAATTCATTTGCTGCGGATTTGGCGTTGGCTTATCATGGGGCACAGTGGCTTTCGAATCAAAGAATCTTGTTATTTCAAATTTGGTAGAAATTTAATTATGATCAACTATAATCCGTTCTCTCTCGAAGGGAAAACTATTCTTGTGACAGGGGCTTCTTCAGGTATAGGACGTTCTATAGCAATAGAATGTTCAAAGATGGGAGCGAATGTAATTATAACAGGAAGAAATGAGGACCGACTGGAAGAGACCAAATCCATGCTTTCTCCCGGCAATCATCTAAGCATTATTGCCGATTTGAAGTCTTCAGATGATTGCAAGAAGTTGGCGGAGAATATACCGACTATTGACGGCCTTGTCAACAATGCAGGTATTTCTGCTGGTATGGAGCCTGTACCTTTTATTAGAGAAGTATCAATAAATGATGTTTTTCGTGTCAATATTATAGCCCCTATTCTTCTTACCAAGATATTGACCAAGAAGAGGATTCTGAAAAATGGTGGATCTATAGTTTTTACCTCCAGCATTTCTGGAATGGGTATTGGTGCTCCAGGTCTCAGTCTCTACAGCACTACGAAAGGAGCTATAAATGCATTCATGAAGAATGCAGCATTGGATCTTGCAGCAAAAAATATCAGGTGTAATGCTGTACTTCCTGGCATGGTAGAGACTCCGTTAAAAAACGGGAAGTCTACAATAACGGAAAAGCAGTGGGAAGAAAACATGAAATTATACCCACTAAAGCGATTTGGCCGTCCGGAAGATGTGGCGTACGCTGTTGTATACCTACTCTCCGATGCCGCATCATGGGTGACAGGAACAGAATTGGTCATTGACGGTGGAAGGAAACTGAAATAAAGTTACTCTTTTGCAAATATAATGGCTATACTACATTTTCCGACGTTGTCGTAGGAATGGCATGGACCACAGCTATCGTTTCCTTTGCCAATTGAAAAATTAGTGAGATTGTTGAAAAATAAATAAAGGGAAAAGGTATATCCTTTAATAATAAGATTTTATGAAAGTCTGATGACAACCATCACTTCACCCAATAGCTAAAAAATCCTTTAATATTTAGACTATTTGAAAAAAAAACTATAACTTTGCAACATCTTGTGAACGGATGGTGCCTATCAGATGGCAGCTTTAGGAGCAAAGAAGCATAATCTTTTGATATACTGATTGTTACAGATTCACCCCCTTAAGTTAGCCTCCCAAGAGATAGATGTATTGTCCGTTATTTCTTCATGCCATGGAATTTTGGCGTGAAACAAGGAAGGTGTGTCGTGACGGCGAGAGATCGCCTGTTCGTAGCAGCTGTTTTGACAAAAAGTCTATGAAAGTTGTTCTACTGATAGACCATTTCGGAGCCGGAGGTGCCCAGCGGCAAATGGCTGGGTTGGCCTGTCTGCTGAAGGAGAGAGGTGTAGATGTATTTGTCTACACATATTTCTCCTATAATTTCTATGTTGAGCAGCTTAAACAAAGTGGAGTCCCCTATGAGGTTGTCAATGGAGCCGAGAGCCATTGGAAACGATTCTTCTACTTGAGAAAGAAATTACTCGCAGCACAGCCCGACTGGGTGGTGGCCTATCTCGACACCCCTTGCATCATGGCAAGCCTGGTGCGGTGGTCAGGCGGAAAATTCCGCCTCATCGTCAGCGAGCGCAACACCACCCAGGTGCTCACCCATAGGGAACGGCTGAAATTCTGGCTCTACAGAAAGGCCGACTATATTGTACCCAACTCCTATTCACAAGGCGATTTCGTGTGCAAGCACTTCCCGCGATACAAAGGAAAGACGGTTGTGATACCCAATTTCGTGGATTTGGACAAGTTTGCCTGCGCCACAGAGCGGCACCGGCAGCAGCCAGCCGTCATTCTGGTGGTAGCCTCCATTTGGGCCAGCAAGAACACAAAAGGTTTCATCGATGCCGTCAGGCTGCTGCGCCAGCACCGCAACGACTTTGTGGTGAAATGGTTCGGGCTGGACTTGCGCCCCACTATACCGCAGAACAAGGCCTATATGGAAGAATGCCAGCGCATGGTCAAGGAATATGGACTGGAAGACACCGTACTGCTCTATCCCAAGACGAAGCAGATAGCAGAGGAATACCGCAAGGCCGACTATTTCTGTCTTCCCTCTTTCTATGAGGGCACCCCCAATGTGCTTTGCGAAGCCATGGCGAGCTCGCTGCCCGTCATCTGCAGCAGGGTGTGCGACAATCCCAAATATGTGTCTGAGGGGGAGAACGGCTTCCTCTTCGACCCGCACGATGTGCAAGACATGGCAGCCAAACTGGATGCGGCCCTCCGTCTCGGTGAGGCACAATATGTCAGCTTCGGCAGGCGCAGCCGTGCCATTGCCGAGGAGAGGATGTCGGACCAGGTGTTTGTAGAAAGATATTTGACATTGCTTAGAGACCCACACGATGGACAGACCGAATGAGAAAAAACTGAAGGTGCTGTTCGCCACGCCTTACAAATCGGGAGTAGGCGGCGGGATAGCGCAGTGGGCGGAGAATATCATGCGCCATTACCAGACGCAGGAGGCCTCGGGGCTCCACATCGATGTGCTGCCCATGGGGCGTGTGGCCAATGTCAAGATAACCTCGCTGGTGAAGCGTGCTGTCACCGGTGTGGTGGAATATGCTGGCATCATCCGCAAGGAGCGCCAAATGCTCAAGAGCGGACAGTACGATGTGCTCCATCTTTGCACCAGTGCATCGATGAGTCTGGTGAAAGACCTGGTGATGATATCCCTGGCCAAGAAACACCATGTGCACACCGTGGTGCATTTCCATTTCGGGAGGATACCCCAACTGCGAAAGGCTGGGAACTGGGAATGGAAGCTGCTCTGCCGGGTAGTGAGGAAGGCAGACATTGCGTTACCTATCGACCAGATGTCATACGATGCTCTTGCCTCAGCCGGATTCACCAATGTGGAATATCTGCCCAATCCGGTGGCGCAGAAGGTGAGCGATTTTGTCGGTCAGCACAGCGGTGAGACCCACCGAGACGAAAGGATGGTGCTCTATGCCGGCCATTGCATCAAGACAAAAGGCATCTATGAACTGGTACAGGCCTGCAGCCAGATGAAGGACATCCGGCTGGTGCTGGCCGGGCATATAGAGGAGGAGACAAAAAGGGAACTGGAAGAGCTGGCTCACCATGAGCCATGGCTGGTCATCAAGGGCGAGCTGCCGCATGAGGAAATTCTCCGCCTGATGCTGCAGTGCGGCGTCTACGTGCTGCCGTCCTATACAGAGGGGTTCCCCAATGTCATACTCGAGAGCATGGCATGCGGCTGCGCCATTGTGGCCACCACGGTGGGCGCCATCCCCGAAATGATTGGCGAGGAGGGCGGCAAGCACTACGGTCTGCTGGTTCCGCCACAGGATACCGAAAGGCTGGCGGCTGCTATCGAAAGGCTGCTTTCCGACAGCGAATTGCGCGGGGAATGCCGGCGCAACGTCTGCCGAAGGGTAAATGAGAGATATAACATGGAGGCCGTGTGGCAGCAATTGTCGCATATTTGGCTTTCTTATTCTCAAGAAGCGAGCCTTCAGCATGCATGCAAGAATAATATTTAAAGGAGATTATATTAAAATTAAAAGATTATGTTGGCCAATTTAAAATGGAAATTGCGGAAAATATGGATGAAAATCTATAAAAACTACGGTTACAAGGGCCGTAAATCGGTTATAGCAGAAAATGTTATAATTTACAAACCGCAAAATCTATATCTATACGAGTGTACTGGTATCGGTATGAATAGTGTGATTATGAATTGGCGTGCCAAATTTGTCATGAAACGCTATTCCGGTGCTGCTTTCGGGCTGAAAGTGGTAACAGGCAGTCATATGCGGGTTCCGGGGAAAATGTTCCTGCAAGTCACAGATGAAGTGAAAGAAAAAATGGATGCGACCAATCGATATGACAAGGATGTCATCGTAGAGGAGGATGTCTGGATTGGCTCAAATGTGACATTGCTCGGTGGCGCTCATCTGGGCAGAGGCAGCAATATAGGCAGCGGAAGTGTGGTGAGAGGCAATGTACCCCCTTATGCCATAGTTATCGGCAATCCTGCCAAGGTTGTAGGTTTCACCTTTACTCCTGAGCAGATTGTGGAGCATGAGAAGCAGCTCTATACAGAGGAAGAGCGCATTCCGTTGGAGACACTGGAGAAAAATTATCAAAAATATTTCCTGAAACGGCTGAAAGAGATACGCGATTTTACCCGAATTTAAAGGAAGACACAATATTTTAATAAAGAAATAGGTTAAATAATAAATAAGATGAGTGTATTTGCTGACAAGACATTGTTGATAACAGGCGGAACAGGTTCATTCGGCAACGCCGTGCTGCGCCGTTTTTTGGATTCCGACATCAAGGAGATACGTATCTTCTCGCGCGACGAGAAGAAGCAGGACGACATGCGCCACGCGCTGCAGAACCCGAAGGTGAAGTATTACATCGGCAATGTGCGCACCAAGGCATCGGTCGACGTGGCCATGCAGGGCGTAGACTACGTGTTCTCGGCCGCAGCCTTGAAGCAGGTGCCCTCTTGTGAGTTCTTCCCTGCCGAAGCGGTGAGGACCAACATCCTCGGCACAGAGAATGTGCTCAACTCCGCTATAGAGCATGGCGTGAAGAATGTGGTGGTCCTCTCCACCGACAAGGCGGCCTACCCCATCAATGCCATGGGCATGAGCAAGGCCCTGATGGAGAAAGTGGCCATCGCCAAGGGCCGTGAACTCGGTGAGCATGCTGCCACCACCATCTGCTGCACCCGCTACGGCAATGTAATGGCCAGCCGCGGCTCGGTGATTCCCCTTTGGGTGGAACAGATGATAGAGGGCAAACCTATCACCATCACCGACCCCAACATGACGCGATTCATGATGACACTCGACGACGCCGTCGACCTGGTGGTCTACGCCTTCACCCATGGCCACAACGGCGACCTTTTCGTGCAGAAGGCGCCTGCCGCCACGCTCGACACGCTGGCCCAAGCCCTCGTGGATGTCTACTGCAAGACCCCCGTGCAGGGCACCGGCAAGCCGTTTATCAGCAAGGAGCCTGAGATACGCATCATCGGCACCCGCCACGGCGAGAAGCTCTACGAGACGCTCGTCACCCGCGAGGAAATGGTGCGTGCCGTCGATATGGGAGGCTACTACCGCATCCCCTGCGACACGCGCGATCTCAACTACGACAAATTCTTCACAGAGGGCAACGAGGATGTGGCCCGCATCGAGGACTATCACAGCCACAACACCCACCGTTTGGATGTGGAGGGCATGAAAGAGCTGCTCATGAAGCTGCGCTTCGTGCGCGAGGATCTCGGACTGCTGCCCAAACAGCGCTCAAAGGAAATAAGAAGCGAATAGGAAAGATATGAAGATACTTGTAACCGGCGCCAAAGGATTTGTGGGACGCAACCTCTGCTCCCAGCTCCGCAATATCGCTGAGGGGAAGGCACGATGGTATGCCTGCCCCTCCGACCTTACCGTGTTTGAATACGACATTGACTCATCGCCCCAACTGCTCGACGCCTATTGCAGCGAGGCCGACTTCGTGTTCAACCTGGCAGGCGTGAACCGGCCGAAAGACCCAGCCGCCTTCATGGAGGGGAACTTCGGATTCGCCTCCACGCTGCTCGACACGCTCAAGAAGCACCACAACACTTGTCCCGTGATGCTGTCGTCGTCTATCCAGGCCCGGCTCGACAATCCCTACGGTGAGTCGAAACGCGCCGGCGAGGAGTTGTTCTTCAAATATGCGGAGGAGACTGGGGCAAGGGTGCTCGTTTACCGCTTCCCCAATGTTTTCGGCAAATGGTGCCGACCCAACTACAACAGTGCCGTGGCCACCTTCTGCCACAACATAGCCCACGAGTTGCCCATACAGGTAAATGACCCCTCGGTGCAGATGCACCTGGTGTATATCGACGACGTGGTGGATGAGCTGATAGCGGCCCTCACCGGCGATGAGCACCGGGCCGACCCGTTCTGTGAGGTGCCGGTGAGCCACCACATCACCCTGGGCGGCATTGTTGACCTGCTCCATTCCTTCCACAACATGCCGCAAAACCTTGAGGTGCCCAATCTGGGAGATGCCTTCGCCAAAAAGCTCTATTCCACCTATCTCTCCTATCTGCCCGAGGAGAAGACCATCTACACGCTGAAGATGAACGAAGACCAGCGGGGCAGCTTCACCGAGATAATCCGTACGCCCGACCGCGGACAGGTGTCGGTCAACATCTCGAAGCCCGGCATCACCAAAGGCCAGCACTGGCACCACACCAAGAACGAGAAATTCGTCGTGGTGAGCGGGCACGGCCTCATCCAGCTGCGCCGTGAGGGAACCGACGCAGAGGGCAACCCCTTCCCCGTGAGAGAGTATGAGGTGAGCGGAAGCAAGATTCAGGTGGTGGAGATGCTGCCCGGCTACACCCACAACATCATCAACCTGTCGGCCACCGACGACCTTGTCACCATCATGTGGGCCAACGAGGCGTTCAACCCCAACCGCCCCGACACCTACTTTGACCCCGTAAAACAATAGGATATGCAGATGAAGAACTTCAAGAACGACGGACGTCTGAAACTGCTCATCATCGTGGGCACGCGCCCTGAAATCATACGGCTCTCGGCAGTTATCAACAAATGCCGGCGCTACTTCGACACCCTTCTTGCCCACACCGGACAGAACTACGACTACAACCTGAACGGGGTGTTCTTCCGCGACCTGAAACTCGACGACCCCGACATCTACATGGACGCCGTGGGCGATGACCTGGGCGCCACCATGGGCAACATCATCGACAAGAGCTACAAAATAATGGTGGCCACGAAGCCCGACGCCGTATTGGTGCTGGGCGACACCAACTCCTGCCTCTCGGTCATCGGAGCAAAACGCCTGCACATACCCATCTTCCACATGGAAGCCGGCAACCGCTGCAAGGACGAGTGTCTGCCGGAGGAAACCAACCGCCGCATCGTAGACATCATCAGCGATGTGAACATGGCCTACAGCGAGCACGCCCGCCGCTATCTGGCCGACTGCGGCCTGCCCCGTGAGCGCACCTACGTGACCGGGTCGCCCATGGCTGAGGTGCTTCATCAGAACCTGGCAGAGATAGAGGCCAGCGACATCCACCAACGACTGGGTCTGGAGCGGGGCCGCTACATACTGCTTTCTGCCCACCGCGAGGAGAATATCGACACCGAAGCCAACTTCCTTTCGCTCTTCGGAGCCATCAACCGGCTGGCCGAGAAATACGACATGCCCATACTCTACTCCTGCCATCCCCGCTCACGCAAACGTCTGGAGAACAGTGGGTTCCAGCTCGATAGCCGTGTGCTGCGGCATGAGCCTCTGGGCTTCCACGATTACAACTGCCTGCAGATGAATGCCTTCTGTGTGGTGTCCGACAGCGGCACGCTGCCCGAGGAGAGCAGTTTCTTCACTTCTGTGGGACATCCTTTCCCCGCTGTCTGCATCCGCACCTCGACCGAACGCCCCGAGGCACTCGACAAAGGATGCTTCATCCTGGCCGGCATCGACGAGAAAGGCTTGCTGCAGGCCGTGGAGACGGCTGTAGAGATGAACCGCCACGCCGACCACGGCATACCCGTGCCCGACTATGTGGAGGAGAATGTCTCTACGAAGGTGGTGAAGATTATACAGAGCTACACGGGCGTGGTGAACAAGATGGTGTGGCGCAAGAATTAATCTCTCAAGGTACTGTTTATAAAGCCTGAACAATAAAGAATTATGATTAATAAAAAGAGAGTTTATACGAAGTCGGATTTGGCCGTATGGTTTCTCACCTACTTTTGGCTGATTTCCTTCATCGTGTTGTCAAAAAACATCAGCGGATTCACGGTTGCCGCTGTTACCACGGCATTATTATTGGTCCTCACCGATTTTAAGCTGAACATAGGTGCTTTCCACAAACATGTGTCGGCTTTCTATATCATCTGTCTGCTTTCGGTGTTT
>CACYUZ010000025.1:0-58199 GCA_902777645.1 uncultured Prevotellaceae bacterium
CTCGTGGCCATCTTCACGGTGGAGAAATGGGGCCGCAAGCCGCTGCTCATCACCGGCAGCATCGGCATGGCCATCGGCGCCTTCGGTGTGGCCCTCACCTTCGGCAATCCCGCCCTGAGCATGGTCACCATGCTCAGCATCATGGTCTACAGTGCCTCGTTCATGATGTCGTGGGGACCCATCTGCTGGGTGCTCATCGCCGAGATCTTCCCCAACACCATCCGTGGTGCCGCCGTGGCCATCGCCGTGGCCTTCCAGTGGATATTCAACTGGATTGTGAGTTCCAGCTTCGTGCCCATGTTCAACATGCACCTCACCCCCGGCGACCACTTCGGCCATTGGTTCACCTACGGCCTCTACGGTGTGATCTGCATCATCGCCGCCCTCTTCGTGTGGCGCCTGGTGCCGGAGACCAAAGGCAAGACGCTCGAAGACATGAGCAAGCTCTGGAAGAAAGAGAAATAAGCAGCGAAAAACTGCGACACTTTGTAAAAAGCGGCATTAAATCATGCCGCTTTTTTTGTATTCCGTCTATTTTTCGTAATTTTGCAAAGAATTAGCCTCCTACGAGCATGAATGTGACCGAACTTTTAGGCCAGGCCACCGGCCGCCACTTCTCCATCGAGCTGCTGCCCCCGCTGAAGGGCAACGGCACGGAGGGCATGTTCCGCACCATCGACAAGATGCTCCCCTACGGGCCGCTCTTCATCAACATCACCACCCACCACACGGAGTATGTGTACCGCGAGCTGCCCAACGGCTTGCTGGAGCGACGCCGCGTGCGCCGCCGTCCCGGCACCATTGCCATCGCCGCCGCCATCCAGCACCGCTTCAACGTGCCGGTGATACCCCACGTGATATGCAGCGGCACCACCATCGAGAACATCGAGTACGAGCTGCTCGACCTGCAGTTCCTGGGCATCAGCAACCTGCTGCTGCTGCGCGGCGACAAGGCCCGCGACGACAAGACCTTCATACCCACGCCGGGCGGCCACACCCACACCACCGACCTGATACAGCAGGTGAACCGCTTCAATGAGGGTTTCTTTGCCGACGGCAGTCCCATCCGCCATCCCGGCACCCCCTTCCACTATGGTGTGGCCTGCTATCCCGAGAAGCACGAGGAGGCTCCCAACCTGGAACAGGACATGCTGCACCTGAAGGAGAAGCAGGACCTGGGTGCCCAGTATGCCGTGACCCAGCTTTTCTACGACAACAAGAAATACTTCGAGTTTGTGCGTAAGGCGCGCGCCATGGGCATCACCATCCCCATCATTCCGGGACTGAAGCCCTTCGCCAAGCTCTCGCAGCTCACGGTGGTGCCCCGCACCTTCCACTGCGACATTCCCGAGGAGCTGGCCGCCGAGGTGCTCAAGTGCAAAACTGACGCCGACGCCATGCGGCTGGGCGTGGAATGGACCACGGCACAGTGCCGCGGCCTCTATAGCCAGGGCGTTAAGAACATCCACTTCTACACCGTGTCGGCCGTCGACTCGGTGCAGCAAGTGCTCAAACGACTCATGTAACCACACTGCATGCCATGATACGATTCGCCGATGTGATAGGACAGGAAGAAGCCAAGGCGCGGCTGCGCCAGATGGTGGAGGAAGACCGCGTGCCCCATGCGCTGCTCTTCTGCGGCCCGCAGGGCTGCGGCAAGATGGCCATGGCCATGGCTTTCGCCTCCTACCTGCTCTGCACCGACCACCACGACGGCGACAGCTGCGGTACGTGCAGCCAGTGCCGCCTGCTGCACCATTGGGGTCATCCCGACCTGCGCTTCACCTACCCCACCATCAAGCGTCCGAACATGCAGTCGGGCTATCAGCCGGTGAGCGACGACTTCGCCCGCGAGTGGCTGCAGCTGATTGGTGAGGGGCCCTACTTCGACCTTGAGCAGTGGATGGAGGCCATCGGTGTAGACAACCAGCAGGCCATCATCACCGGCGGCGAGAGCGACCTGTTGGTGCAGAAGATGACGCTGCGGGCCAGTCAGGGCGGCTACAAGGTGTGTATCTTCTGGCTGCCCGAGCGGCTCAACGACAAGAGCGGCAACCAGCTGCTCAAGCTCATCGAGGAGCCCCCAGCCAAGACGGTGTTCCTCTTCGTGAGCGAGGCCCCCGAGCAACTGCTCGAGACCATACGCAGCCGCACCCAGCGCTTCGACATGCGCCGCATCGACACCCAGGAGATAGAGAAGGCCCTCGTAGAGCAGCGCGGCATCGATGCCGACTCGGCCCGCCGTGTGGCCCGTCTGGCCAACGGCAGTTGGACCGCCGCCCTCAAGGAACTGAAGGCCAACAACGAGAACCGCAAGTTTCTGGAGTATTTCATGAGCCTGATGCGCCTGGCCTACCAGCGCAACGTGAAGGAGCTGCGGAAGTGGAGCGACACCATGAGCGGTCTGGGCCGCGAGAAGCAGAAGCGGCTGCTGGCCTACTTCCTCCGCATGGTGCGCGAAAGCTTCATGAGCAACTTCCACCAGCCCGACCTCAACTTCATGACCGCCGACGAGCAGCAGTTCACCTCCAAGTTCGGGCGCTTCATCCATGAGGACAATGTAGAGGAGTTCTACAACCGCCTCTCCCTCGCCATACGCGACATCGGGCAAAACGCCAACGCCAGAATGGTGTTCTTCGAACTGGCACTGCAAACCATCATCCTGCTGCGGCGGTAGACCCGCCCCGGCAGTCCCAACCCACCCAAGAGAAAAAAGACAGACATGGACTACAAAGATATGAAACTCAAGCTGTACACCGGCTGCGACCGCGGACTCTGCCGCCGCGGCATCGGCCGGCAGGACAAACAGCTCAACACCTACGACTGGCTGGCCGACGTGCCGGGCAACACCGACGTGACCGACCTGGTGGAGGTGCAATTCAAGAACACACGCAAGGGCTACTACCACAACGTGAACAAACTCGACCTGAAGAAGGGCGACATCGTGGCCGTGGAAGCCAGTCCCGGCCACGACATCGGCGTGGTGACCCTGACCGGCGAACTCGTGATGCTCCAGATCAAGAAAGCCAACATCAAGTCGGCCGACGACATCAAGCGCATCTACCGCATCGCCAAGCAGGTGGACATGGACAAATACTACGAAGCCAAGAGCCGCGAGCACGGCACCATGATACAAAGCCGCCAGATAGCCAAGGACCTCGGTCTGAACATGAAGATAGGCGATGTGGAATACCAGGGCGACGGCAACAAGGCCATCTTCTACTACATCGCCGACGAGCGCGTCGACTTCCGCCAGCTCATCAAGGTGCTGGCCGAGACCTTCCACGTACGCATCGAGATGAAGCAGATAGGCGCCCGTCAGGAGGCAGGACGCATCGGCGGCACCGGTCCCTGCGGCCGCGAGCTGTGCTGCGCCACCTGGATCAAAAACTTCATCAGCGTGAGCACCACGGCGGCCCGTTTCCAGGACATCTCGCCCAACCCGCAGAAGTTGGCCGGTATGTGCGCCAAGCTGAAATGCTGCCTCAACTATGAGGTGGACGACTATATCGAGGCAGGCCGCGAGCTGCCGCCCAAAGACGCTGTGCTGAAGACCAAAGACAGCGAGTATTTCCTCTTCAAGACCGATATTCTGGCCGGTCTTGTGACCTACTCCACCGACAAGCGGATGGCCGCCAACCTGGTCACCATCACGGCCCAGCGCGCCAAAGAAATCATCGAGATGAACAAGGAGGGCGAGTCGCCCATATCGCTTGTCGAGGACGGTGCCCAGCCCGAGGAGCACAGCACCGACCTGCTGGCCAACGAGCAGATATCGCGCTTCGACAAGGTGAAGAAGAAAAAGAAGAAAAAGAACAAGCCCGCCGCCGACGCGTCGCGCAATGCCGCCCCTGCAGGCGGCGAACAGCCGAAGAAAGAGAAAGGGCCGTCCGGCGAGTCCAAGAACCGCCGCGAGGGCAAGGACGGCGAAAACCAGCCGCGCGAGCCCAAGAAAGACAACGCCAAAGCCAAGGAAGGCGGTCAGCAGAAGGCCAAAGACGGTCAGCCCCGTCAACCTAAGGAAGGTGGTCAGCCCCGTCAGGCAAAAGAAAGCGGTCCCCGTCCGCAGGGCAAGCCCTATCGCAAGCCCCGCGGCAAGGGTCCGAAAGAGGGAACGCCCGCTCCTGCTGCCGAATAAGGCCCAATAAGATGAAAAGAAAAAAAACGATATGCCTGCTGTTCAGTGCCGCCCTTTTGGCGGCACTGAGCCTATCGTGCCAGTCGCACATCGCCTACCACGGCTACGGCAGTACCCATGAGGGCGGTTGGTACCGTGGCGATACGGTTGAGCTCTTCATTCCCGCTCTGGAAGAAGGAGGCAACTATGTGGAGCAACTGGAATTCCGCACCAGCACGCGCTATCCCTTCACAGCCCTCCGCCTGGTGGTCGACAAGACCATCTACCACCAGGAGGACGGCAAGACCCGCCAGCGCACCCAGAGCGACACCATCACCTGCCGTGTGGCCGATGATGAAGGCCGTCCGCTTGGCGAGGGGCTCGATTTCTACCAATACGACATACCTTTCAAACAGCAGGCTCTATCGGCCGGCGACTCCCTGCATGTGCGCATCACGCACGGCATGCAGCGCACCGCCCTGCGCGGCATCGTAGGTGTGGGCTACCGCTTGATGAAATAGTTGTAGGAAAGCCCCAACAGGCCCATTGAGCCCATCAATTTCTCTAAGTCCTTATTAAGTTTCTTCCGGCATCGATGCGCAGGAAGATAAAGAGCAGAATAGTAAATCCCCACAGCGAGGAGCCGCCGTAGCTGAAGAAAGGCAGCGGAATGCCGATGACCGGGGTGAGCCCCAGCACCATGCCCACATTGATGAAGACATGGAATAGGAAAATGCTCAGCACACAATAACCATACACCCTTCCGAACTTGAAGGGCTGCCGCTCCGCCAAGTGGATGAGCCGCAGAATAAGTCCCAGAAACAGCAGCAGCACCGCCGAGCAGCCCAGAAAACCTTCCTCCTCGCCCACCGTGCAGAAGATGAAGTCGGTGTCCTGTTCCGGCACAAACTTCAGTTTGGTCTGCGTACCGTTGAGGAAACCCTTTCCGCGCAGTCCGCCCGACCCTATGGCTATCTCGCTCTGGTGCACATTGTAGCCGATGCCCTTGGGGTCCTCGGTCACACCGAGCAGCACATTGATGCGGTCGCGCTGATATTCCTTCATCACCGAGTTGAGCACATGGCTGGCCGAATAGAAGAAGATAATGGAACCCAACGAGAAGAGCGCGATAAAGAGATAATTGTTCAGCCGGAGGCTCATGCCCTGAAAGAGGAGGTAACCGATGAGGGCGGCACAGATGATGAGCTGCACCCACACCAGATCGAAAGGTATGACATACTCCGAGAAGAGCAGGAAAGCCAGGGTGGCTCCCGTGGAGTAGCCCAGCATGTTGAGTGCTTTCTTCTTGTTGTTGCAGTAGACATACACCATGGCCGAGCTGAAAATCTGTATGAGCAGCAACACCACAAACTTGCCCACGGAGGTGGGCGTATCGAAGAGCGGCACCGACTCATAGCGTATGCCCACCACAAAATAGATGACCATGGCCACACCGGTGAAGAGGATGCTGCCCGGCATGCCTTCGCGGTAGAACATCAGGAAGAAAGAGAGGTAGACCAGTGCCGACCCCGTCTCCTTCTGCAGCACGATGAAGAGCATGGGCACGAGCACGATGCCGCAGGCCATGGCAAAATCCTTCATCCGATGGATGTTGAAGCCGAAGGTGCTCATAAACTTGCTGATGGCCAGTGCCGTGGCGAATTTGGCAAACTCCGCCGGCTGCACCCTGAGCGGTCCGAGCACAATCCACGACCTGGAGCCCTTGATCTGCACCGGATTGAAGATAGTGGCGAAGAGCAGGAAGAGCAGGAATCCGTAGATGATATAGGAGAAGCGGTCGTAGTAGCGGTCGTCGAGCAGCAGAATGACGAGTCCGAGCATGAGCGAGGAACCTATCCACACTATCTGCATGCCGGAGCGGGTGGAGAGGCTGAAGATGTCGGGCTCCTCATAAGAGTAGCTGGCACCGCACACGCTGAGCCATCCAAAGACCAGCAGGGCCACATAGATGCCGATGGTCCACCAGTCGAGCGAGCGCAGCACACCGGGCTGCTTATCTGTCTTTTGTGCCATATTTGAGATGCTGACTTTGAATCCTGGCCGCCTGCCGCTCCGTACCGGCCGACAGTTTGCCGTTGATATACTGTTCCATCATGACCGACCCGATGGGCACGCCGAAGGTGGCGCCGAAACCACCGTTCTCCACATACACGGCGATGGCTATCTTGGGGTCTTCCATCGGTGCGAAGCCCATGAACACAGAGTGGTCGCGTCCGCGGTTCTGCGCCGTACCGGTCTTGCCGCACACGGCATAGTCGCGGCGGTTGGCCGAGTGGCAGGTACCTCCCGTCACGGCCCTCCGCATGCCGCGCACTATCAGGTCGTAGGCCCTGCGCGAAGCCTTGGTGTATTTGCGCTGTGTGTAGAGCGAGTCGAGTTTCTGCCCCTTTATCTCTTTCACCACATGCGGGGTGATGTAGTAGCCCCTGTTGGCGATGGTGGCGCCCAGGTTGGCTATCTGGAGCGGAGTGAGCGTCACCTCTCCCTGCCCGATGGAGATACTGATCACGCCGAGGGCGTTCCATTTCTTCTTGAAGGCCTTGTCGTAGAAGGTGGCATTGGGTATCATGCCGCGTTTCTCGCCCGGCAGGTCGATGCCCAGCTTATAGCCGAATCCCATGCTCACCATATAGTCGCGCCAGATGTCCATGGCCTTCTGCAGCGAGCCATACTTCTTGGTGTCGGTGAGCATGTGGTAAAGTCCCCAGCAGAAGAAACCGTTGCACGAGGTGCCGATGGCGGGTATGATGGAGAGCGGCGAGCCATGACCGTGGCACCCCACCTTCATGCCGCGGAACACGAAACCGCGGTAGCAGGGATAGGCTGTGGTGGAGTCGATGATGCCCTCGGTAAGGAAGGTGAGCCCCTGTCCGGTCTTGAAGGTGGAGCCCGGGGGATACTGTCCCATGATGGCGCGGTTGAGAAGCGGTTTGAGCGGGTCTTTCGACAGGCGGCTGTGGTTCTTGCCGCGCTGTCGACCTACCATGATGCGCGGGTCGTAGGAAGGCGACGACACCATGCAGAGTACCTCGCCCGTCTTGGGCTCAATGGCCACGATGGCGCCCAGCTTGCCCTCCATGAGCCGCTCGCCCAACCGCTGCAGGTTGACGTCGATGCTCAGGGTGAGGTCTTTTCCCGGTATGGGTTTGGTGTCGAAGCGTCCGTTTTGGTAGTTGCCCTGTATGCGTCCGCGCACATCCCTGAGCAGAATCTGCACACCTTTGGTGCCACGCAGTTCCTTCTCGTAGGAGCGCTCTATGCCAATCTTTCCGATATAGTCGCCGGGCTGGTAGTAGTCGTCTTCCTTAATGTCCTCGGGCGACACCTCCGCCACGTCGCCCAGCAGCAGGGCCGCCGTGGGATACTCATACTGGCGGATGCTTCGTTTCTGGATATAGAAGCCAGGGAATTTGTAGGCCTTCTCCTGAAACACGCTGAACTCCTGGTCGGAGAGCTGCGACATGAAGAGCTGCTGTGTGTAGCGCGAGTAACCGGGGTTCTTGCTGCGGTCCTTGATGTCGGCCATGCGTTTCTTGAAGAAGTCGGGGGTGATATCGAGCGCCTTGCAGAACTCGGCCGTGTCGAGACGGCCGTTCTCCTCGTTCATAATGACCATGATGTCGTAGGAAGGCTGGTTGTACACCAGCAGTTCGCCGTTGCGGTCGGTGATGATGCCTCGCGAGGGGAACTCCACCTTTTTGAGGAAGGCATTGCTGTCGGCGTTTTTCTTGAAGTCGTCGCTCATAATCTGGAGAGTGAAGAGACGCACCAGATAGATGAGCACGATGGCAGCCGCCACCGAGCCTATGATATAGCGCCGTTTCTCCAGTTCGTAATCCTTCATTTCCTATATAGGTTCAAACCGTTGTTCAAACAAGCAGGCTGCAGTATTCTGTTCAGTCTTTTTTCCTTCTCACGCTCTCCACAGCCAGTATGAGCGCCGACGTGATGGCCGTACTGCCCAGCACGCAGCCTGCCCACACCCAGAAATTGAAAAAGCTGAAGAGCTCGAGTGTATAAAACACCACGCAGTAGAGCACGGTGAAGGAGATGGTGTAGTAGGCGAACTGTTTCTGCCCCATCGTCACCACCGAGGGTATGAGGTCCTCCTCCCCTTCCCTCACCAGCATGCGCTCCAGGATATAAGGCTGGAGCAGGGCCACAAGGGTCATAGAACCCGATGCCACACCCGGTGTGTTGTTGAAGGTGTCCATGAGCAGGCCCATGGAGAAGGCCCACAACAGCATGGCCCACCGCAGCGCTCCCCGTCGCATGACGAGCGGCAGATACACATAGAGCAGCGGTGTGGCGAAGTGGAACAGGTGGATATGGTTGGCAATGAGCACCTGTAGCACTGTCAGCACGATGAAGATAAGGAAGAGACGTATCTGTTCGCGGTACATGGATTCAATCGTTTTTACGGGGCTGTATCGAGTCGTTGGCCTGCCGCAGCAGGTCGAGCCGCTCGCGCACCGCCTTGTCGTCGATGACACAGACATCGCGCAGATTGGCGAAATCGGTAGAGAGCAGCACCCTCAGCCGGTAGGATAGTCCGTCGTCAGAGTTCTCAAACTTGGTGACCTTTCCCACAAGGATGCCCGGCGGGAAGACAGCCGAGTAGCCACTGGTCACGATAGTGTCGCCCACCTCGAACTTGGCATGTCGGGGAATGTCGTCGACATAGGCCACTCGTGGCGAGCCGCCCGACCAGTGCAGATAGCCGAAGTAACCCCTACCTGCGATGGCACAGCTGATGTTCGACTTGGAGTTGAGTGCCGGCAGCACCACCGAGTAGTGCTTCGACGTCATGAACACCACGCCCACCACACCGTTTCCGCAGGCCACGCCCATGTCCTCGCGCACGCCGTCGGCCGAGCCCTTGTCGATGGTGATGAAGTTGAGCGGCCGGTTCACACTGTTGCCAATCACTTTGGCATAGATGGGGTTGAAGTCGCCCAAGAGCCTCATCTGCCCTCTTTTCATGTAGAGGGAGTCGTGCGACATGCGCTCGGCGCGCAGTTCCTGCTGGAGCTGCTCCACACGATGCTCGAGCTGCACGTTGCGCTGTGTGAGCTGCTCGTTGAGCGAGGCTTGGGTGAGAAACGACGCAGCCCACGAGTCAATCTCGTAGGCTTTGCCGGTGAGGTAATTGGCCGAGGAGAACCACACGCTCCCCTGATAGCTGTTGAATCGGAACAGCAAGACCAGGCTCACCACCTCGAGCACCACGAAGACAAACCAGTAATTGTTTTTGGTGAGAAACTCGATGAGGTTGCGCATGGGGCCTTTATCTCATAAGGAAGGGAAGGTTGTCGCGGTTGGGATTCTTGAGTGCTATTCCGGCACCGCGTGCCACGCTGTGGAGCGGGTCGTCGGCGATGTGGAACGGTATCTGAATCTTGTCGTACAGGCGCTTGTCGAGTCCGCGTAGCAGTGCGCCGCCTCCGGTGAGGTAGATACCGTTCTGCACGATATCGGCGTAGAGCTCAGGGGGTGTCTTCTCGAGTGCGGCGAGCACGGCGTTCTCTATCTTGGCCACGGTCTTGTCGATGCAGTGGGCAATCTCCTGGTAGCACACGGGCACGGCCATGGGCAGTGCGGTGATGCGGTTGGGTCCGTGCACCACATAGTCTTCGGGTGCCTCGTCGCCGAGGTCGGTGAGTGCGGAGCCTACATGTATCTTTATGCGCTCTGCCATGCGCTCACCCACGCGCAGGTTGTGCTGGCGGCTCATATAGTCCTGGATGTCGGCGGTGAGGTCGTCGCCGGCGGTGCGGATGGAGTTGTTCGACACAATACCACCCAGTGAAATGACGGCAATCTCAGTGGTACCGCCGCCTATATCGACAATCATGTTGCCCTCAGGGGCCTCCACATCGATACCGATACCGATGGCGGCCGCCATGGGCTCGAAGATGAGATACACATCGCGTCCGTCGGCATGTTCGGCCGAGTCGCGCACGGCGCGCAGCTCCACCTCGGTAGAGCCGGAGGGCACGCCTATCACCATGTGCAGCTGGGGTGAGAAGAAACGGTTGCCGGAGTGCACCATCTTGATGAGTCCGCGCATCATCTGCTCGCAGGCGGTGAAGTCGGCAATCACGCCGTCGCGGAGGGGACGTATGGTCTTGATGTTGTCGTGCGTCTTCTCGTACATCAGTTTGGCTTTCTCGCCCACGGCGAGCACCTTGTCGGTGCGCCGGTCGAGTGCCACGACCGAAGGCTCGTCCACCACTATCTTGTCATCGCTGATGATGATGGTATTGGCGGTGCCCAGGTCCATTGCGATATCCTGAGAAAAGGAAAAGAATCCCATAAAAATCTTCTTGTCTATATTGTGTTGTGACTATTTCTTGGAGGCGAACCAGGCATGGATGGCAGTGTCGTAGTGGCTCGTCACGGCGAAGGCGCGCTCGGCGAGCAGACGGCGTTCCTCGAGCGAGGTGCAGGCACCGCGGCGGTCGAGAATCTCCTGGAGGAGGGGATATTCGGCCTTGCTGGCCACGATGGCCACATCGTTGAAGTTCTTGGCACCAGCTCTGATGAGGGAGATGCCGCCTATGTCGATTTTCTCGATGATGTCGGCGTCGGAGGCGCCGGCGGCCACGGTGTCCTCGAAGGGATAGAGGTCGACCACGACGAGGTCGATGGAGGGAATCTCATACTGTGCCATCTGCTGCACATCACCCTCATTGTCGCGGCGTGCGAGGATGCCGCCGAACACTTTGGGATGCAGTGTCTTGACGCGTCCGCCCAGGATGGAGGGATAGGTGGTGAGGCTCTCCACGGTGTCGCAGGGATAGCCCAGTTGCTCAATAAACTTCTGTGTTCCGCCGGTCGAGAGGAGTCTTACGCCGTCGGCATGCAGTTTTGCGATAATCTGCTCGAGTCCGTCTTTATGGAAGACGGAGATGAGTGCGGTTTGTATCTTTTTTTCAGCCATTTTACTTTAGGGTGTTATTTAGGGATGCAAAGATACGAAAAAAGCATGGATATCACCCTAACTTTGAAAAAAAAATATAAAAAAGGAGGAAATCCTTGATATACTTCAAAGCAGCGTATTGGCAGCGGGCGGGCGAACAACGAAGAAGCGGGTCCAGATGGTCTGAACCCGCTTCTTTCAGCTGTAGGAGAAGTGTCAGAACTGTTTCTTCTCCCTGGTGAAGCTTACTTTACCCTTGTTGCTGCCCATTTTCCTGGGTGTGAGGTTTTTCAGCGTGGAGAGCTGCTTTCTCACCACCTTGGCGGGAGCGGCGGCATCTTCGTTCCACTCCACGGTGAAGGTCTCGGGGCCGAGGTCGAAGTATCCGGCACTCACATAATAGACAAGATTGAAGGTGAATGTCTTGGTGGCCGGGTCATAATAGCAGGGGTATTCATCGTAGGTGGCCTCGTCGTCATAGCTGGGCACATCCGACACGAACACATCGCCATAGGTGTCGTGGACATCGCCTGTGAACTGCTCCGAGACCTGGCACTTGTTGGTGGCGGGATCCCAAGTGAAGTCGAAATTCACGTCATAGCCCCAGTGGGAGATGCGGTACGTGTTGTCGGCACTGCTCTTGCTGATGGTGAGTCCGGGGTCATCGCCCTCGAAGTACAGACTATAGGTGAAGGTACCGGTACCTACGGGGTCGAACTTGGGTGCGAACTCATGGCTCGACTTGAAGCGGATGGTGGTGACCGCATCTGACACGGCCTCACCGCCGGCGAAGCCCACGGCCACGAAGTAGTAGGTGCCTGAATCCTCGAGCGGCCAGTTGACGGCCTGCGACTTGGTCACCTCACCAAACTCGGCGGAGCCGTCTACGATACCGTCATAAAGCGCATCGACATCGCCATCGGTCACGGCATAGCGCACCGACTCGAGGTCCTCGCCCATGGTGATGAAGGTCTGTGCGAAGTCCTCCTCGTTGTTGTTGGTGAGGCGTCCCAGATACTCCGCCTCGATGGCATAGTCTTTCTTCTCGAATCCCGGGAAGACGATGGTTATGATACCGTCGTTGGCAGTATAGTTCCATCCACCCACTCCGTCCATGTAGTAGAAGGGAGCCAGACGCACCTCGCCCGGCACACCGTCGTCCTGGTACTCCACCACTCGGTTCATGCCCCATGCCGACTCAGCACTGGTGCTCTTGAATCCAGCGGGATGGCACACGAGCACATCGGCGTCATAGGTAGGATGATGGTAGCCGGTGTTGTAGTCGTCGTAGTAGACGAGGTTCTCCATGGTGATGGTCTGTGACCCCACGGTCATGCCCGGTTTGAGGATGGTGAACTGCAGATACTCGTCCTGGTTGCCGTCATCGACCGGGTCATAGGCACTGAAAATGCGGAAGGTGTTGGTCTGCTCCGTGTTCTGATAGATTTGCACAGTTGTGGTGAATCCGAAGAACCCGTCGCTGAGCGTACCGTTACCCAGCAGTTTGTAGGGCGACGGCATCATGGCCGAGAACGAGTAGGAAGAGGCACCGTAGATGGTGGTGTAGTCGGTGCTGGCAATGGTGAGCGTGTCTCTGTGGTTCTCGTCATAAGCCACAGCCTCAGGGTCATAAGTGATGGTGATATTGGCCACTGCCTCGCCCTGTGCGAAGCTCACGCTGGCAGGCACATTGAAGAATCCCGTCTTGTCGGTGTGCGACAGGTTCACGGTGATGGCCTCGTCGGTCTTCACGCGGTTGAGGGGCACCGTGATGGAATTGGCGCTTTTGGAGATGGAGTAGCTGGCAGGCAGCTGGTTGCTGAAGTACACCTGGTTGCCCGACACGGTGGCCCACTGGTAGTCATCGTCGTCGGAGCAGGCTGTGAATGCCACGACAGCCATCAATGCGACAAAGAAATTTACTATATATTTTTTCATCTTTCTGTATTTTTAAATGAATTACCTATTTGCAGCATAACTCACATGGCTTACCAGGCGAATTCGTCAGAGTCACCGGCCGGACGCACGGGGTCGGGATTCTTCACGAGCGACTCGTTGTACTGCGCCTCGGTGTTCACGAAGCACCACACCATCCAGTTGGGCACGGTGTTCACGTTGAAGCGGGAGCCCTCGATATGGTTGGTGCCGGGATACGAGCGGATGACGCCCTTGTTGAGACGCTTGATGTCGAAGGTGGCAAAGCCCTCGCCCCAGAGCTCAACCCTGCGCTGCCACCACACCTCGTTCTGGAACTGCGACGTGCTGGTGTTGTAGTAAGCGTCGCGGTGGGTGCCGTAGGTATAGTAAGGATCACGGGCCTTGGCGAACTTGGTGAGCAGCTCGATGCCCTTGGCCTCGCTCTGCATACCGGCGGCCTCGGCCTCGATGAGCATCATCTCCTCCACACGCATCAGGGGCACAGCCACCACCCATGCATCATACTTCACATTCGCTTTTCCAGCAGCATTGCGGAACTTGACGGAGAGTCCGCCCAGGCCGTAGCTGGCGTTGTCGACACCGGCGGCATAGATACGCTCGGGATAGTCGCTATAGGCGCTCAGCGCATTGAGCAGGTCGGCGGGAATGTCCTCTGCATCGGGGTCAATCAGGTCTTCGAGCTCGAAGTCTACCCAGCACATCTTGCGGTAGTCGGAAGCGGGAATGGTCTCATAGAGATGGCGGTCGATGACGTTCGGTCCACCATAGTTGGCGGCATATCCGCAGTCGAAGCCGTTCTCCAGCATCATCACGCTGCCCCACGACGAGTCGCCGTCGTTCTCCACGATGTTGGGGTCGGTAGCCTTGAAGGTGATGCCGAACATCCAGGAGTCGTTGGGCGAGTTGAAGCCGTAGTCGCGGCTCAGGAACTCCTCCTGTGTCATCATGCGGTAGCCTTCCTGTGCCATCTTGGCATATTTCTCGGCGTTAGCCCAGTCTTGGCGCTCCAGATATACACGGGCCTTCAGACCGTAGACCACGCTCACATCAGGAGTGTAGACATCGGCGCGCTGGTAGTCGGCCAGCAGTTTCTCAGCGGCATCAAGGTCGGCCAGAATGAAGTCGAAAGCCTCTTCCCACGTCATGCGCGGGTTGTGCTGCACCTCCTCGATGGTGGTGGCCTCGGTCACCTTGGGCACCGTGAGCGCGTTTTTGTTGGAGAGATAGGTCTCGGCGGCATACATGCGGGCCATGTCGAAATAGTACATGGCGCGGAGGGTATAGGCGATGCCGGCTCCCACCTCACGTCCCTCGACAGGTGCGGCATAGTCGACGGCCCCTGCCTGGTTGAGCACGATGTTGCAGTCTTTTATCCATCCGAAGTAGAGGGTCCAGGGGAACTGGGTGCGGGCATAGTTGGGGCTCAGGTAGTTGAAGTCCTGATACCATGTGTCGAACCAGTTGTTGGTTCCCACGGGCACGATGTCCTGCCCCATCACATCACGCACAAGGAAGAAAGCGGGGTAGCCGAAGTCGAAGACATAATGTGAATCGCCGCCATAGATGAACTGGCCGGAGAGGTTGCCCGTGAGGTTGGCCACGAAATTGTCGAAGGCACCGGGTGCGTCCTTGGCCTGCTGTTCTGTCACCGTACTGGTCTGGGGGTCAATCTCCTCGATGCAGCTTGTGAACGATGCCGACACCAAGGCAGCAACCATCATTGTAGAAAATATCTTTTTCATAATGTTATTTCCCAATTAAATTAGTTGAATAGTTAGAACGACACCTGGATTCCGCCCATGATGGTACGGGCCGGTGAGTAGGCATTCACGCCACCAGAGTTGGTGCCGGCGAAAGAGTAGCGCGGGTCGAGACCCTGGCGCTTGCTCCAGAAGTAGAGGTTCTCTCCCTGGCAGTAGATGCGCACCTTGCTCAGCTTGAGGGTCTGGGTGAGCCGCTTGGGCAGTGTGTAGCCCACGGTGAAGCTCTGGAAGTTGAGGTAGGAGGCATTGGTGAGGAACCTTGTGGACCGCGATGCGGTGAAGGAGTCGTAATACTGCCAGCGCGGGATGTCGCTGTTGGGGTTTTCGGCCGTCCACGACTTCATCACGTCTTTGTGGTAGGTCTGTCCGTTGCCGGAGGTGGCCACATTGGTCATCAGGCTCATATAGCGGTGGCGCTCAGGTCAAAGTCGTAGAGCTTGAGTGTGGTGGAGAAGCCGCCGGTGATGTCGGGAAGCATGGTGCCCTGTGCATAGTAGGAGGCCATGTTCCAGTCGGTGGTGGTTTCAGAGTGTTTCTTACCGGGTTTGGCAGTGTTCATGGTCTCTTTGCCCTGGTCGTCTACCTCGATAAGGTCGGTATCCATCCAGTAGAGTGCGCGACCGTTCTCATCGACACCGGCAAACTCGGGAAGCATCATGTTGTAGAGGGGCTCGCCCTCCTCGTACCACATCGAGGAGTTGCTGCCGGAGTCGCTCTCGCGGAAGCCACCGTTCACCTTGGTCTTGGTCTCGGGCAGCTTCAGGATTTTGGTGGTATTGTGCGAGAGGTTGGCGGTGATGTTCCACACGATATTCTTGGTACGTATCACGTCGCCGCTCACCACGAGCTCTACACCGGTGTTGCGGATATCGCCCAGGTTGCCATAGTAGCCGCGGGTACCGAAGCTCTCGGGAATGGAGAGCCAGAAGAGCTGGTCGGCCACCTTCTTGGTGTAGAAGTCGAGGTTGCCGGTGAAGCGTCCCTTCCACATGCTCCACTCCACACCCACGTTGAAGTTGGTGGTGGTTTCCCAGGTGATGTCCTCATTGCCGAGGCGCGAGAAGGAGGGCAGCATGCCGTTGTCGCCCTTTGAGAGCGAGTAGAGGTCGGTGTAGGCCCAGTTGCCGATACCGTCGTTACCCTGCTGTCCGATAGAGGCTTTGAGCTTGAGTTGGTCGAGCCATGTGCGGGTGTTCTCCATGAAGGCCTCCTGCGAGATGATCCAGGCACCGCCTACACTCCAGAAGTCGCCCCAGCGGTGGTCGGGATGGAATCGGCTGGAAGCATCGCGGCGGTACGAGAGAGAACCGAAGTATTTCTGGTCGTAGTTGTAGAGTGCATTGCCGAACCATCCTTCCACGTTGTACTCCGAGGTGTAGCTGTTGGAGTCGTAGCGGTTGCTGAAGGCGTTGATTTCGGGTATCTCGGGCGAGAAGCCCTTGTTGGCCAGTGCATTGAGATACTTGGTGGTGATTTTGTACCACTCGTGTCCGAGCATCACCTGCACATCGTGCTTGCCGAAGAGCTGGTGGAAGTTGAGTGTCTGCACATAGTTCTGCCGCATGGAGTTGGTGGAGGTTTTCTGTATGTTTCCGTTCTCCGAGGCAGAGGGTCCGTAGAAGGGGTTGCCGTAGACACTTCCGTTGCTCTGTCCGATATTGATGTTGTTGTTGGAGTTGAACTTCAGCCACTTGGTGATATCGATATCGACGGTGAAGGCACCGGAGAATGAGTTGCCGATGGTTTCGGCCACATTGTACTTGTTGGCGCCGATGGGGTTACCGGTGGCCAGGAAGAGACGTGTACCGTTGCCGGGGAAGTTGGTGGCGGGCACACCATAGTCGTACTGTTTGTGTCCGTAGCTGTCGGTGCGGATTATCGGGTTGCCGTTGGCATCGAGGGTGCGCACGTAGAGCGGATAGATCGGGGCAATCATCGAGGTGTAGTAGGCCATGTTGTTGGAGCCCAGCGAGCTGACGGAGAAGTTGGGGTTCTCTTCCATGTTGCTGTGCACGAAGCCCACATTGGCACCGATGCGGAGCCACTCGCGTGCCTGCAGGTCGGCCTTGAGTCGACCGGAGAAGCGCTCGTAGTTGGAGTTGTCGATGATACCGTCTTCATTGAGGTAGCTGGCCGAGGCATAGAAGCTGCTCTTGGTACCGCCACCGCTCACGTTGACATTGTATTCCTGGCGGAATCCGTCGTGGTAGGCGGCGTCCTGCCAGTCGTCGGGCAGCATGTAGTAGGTCTCGCCGCCGTAGGTATAGGCGCGTCCCAGTGTGGCATTGGGATTGAGTTTGCCGTCAAGGCCGATGAGATACTGTCCTTCGGGAATGGTGAAGGGATTGTACTGCAGGCCCCACGACTGTCCGGTGATGATGCGGTCGTTCACCCACTTGTTGGCGGCGGCATTGCTCAGTCCGTTGTCAACGGCATAGTTGTAGAACTGCTTGTAGTAGACCTCCATAAACTGTGCCGGGTCAGTGATGGTCTCATAGTCCTGCACGGCGCGGCTGTTGGCGCCCCACTTCATGTCGACATTGACGATGGCGTCGGTCGACTTTCCCTTCTTGGTGGTGATGAGGATGACACCGGCGGCACCACGGGCACCGTAAAGGGCGGCCGAGGCGGCGTCTTTCAGCACGGTGATGCTCTCGATATCATCCTGCGGGATGTTCGACAGACTGCCGCTGTAGGGGGCGCCGTCGACAATGACGAGGGGCTCAGTGTCGGCATACATGGAGGCGATACCACGGATGTGGATATTACCCTGCGCGGCACCCGGCTGTCCGCTTGAGCCACGAATCTGCAGGCCCGGAACGGAGCCCACGAGCGCGTCGGCCACGTTGGTGGTGATTTTCTGACTCAGCTCTTCGGCATTCACCACGGCGGCCGAACCCGTGAACGATGATTTCTTCTGCGTACCGAAGGCCACCACGATCACTTCGTCGAGGGCTTTCTGGTCGCTGGTGAGCACAATCCGCATATTGGGCCGTGCACTCACCTCAAGGGGTTCCATACCGACATACGAAATGCGGAGAACGCTTTTTCCACTGGGCATAGTGAGGCTGAACTTGCCGTCTATGTCTGTGACAGTGCCCGTCTGTGTGCCCACGACCAGAATCGTAGCACCCACAACGGGCTCGCCGTCGTCCTCAGAGACGACCGTTCCCTTGACGGCCATCTGGGCTAATGCCAGTCCTGTTGACAGGAACAGGCATGCGAAAAACATAATTAATTTTTTAACCATAAACTCTCACTTATTAATAAAACATATTATTAAATGCCATTTCACCACAGCCTGCCTACTTGCTGGAAGTATCCAATACGTGCGGCATGCCGCGTGGTTCATCCCTGGACAGAAAAGTCAAAAAAACCACCTGTACCTCTATGGAAGAAGACTCACGTCTTAAGGAACAAGCAGCAATCTCTCATTATCCCTCCACAAACTGTATAAATATGTGCTAACACCTATTAATATCCGTTTGCAAAGTTAAATATTATCGCAATACAAGAGAAAATATTTTAAGTTAATTTTTATTAATTTTAGACAAACTGTTGCTTATCTTTTCTTATTTGTTTCATTTTCACTTTAAAAGCAGCTAAATAATTGTAGTTTTAACACCATTTTAGATGTTTGGTAAAATAGCTACTGTAAGAGAATTTCCCTTTACCTTATACATTCATTCTGCATTATTTATACAGAAGAATTAAAATGGCCCCCCCTCACGAAAGGCGTTCTAAAGTGAGGACTGTGGGAACCGGAACAAAAAAAAGGGAGGTTTTGGTGACAGAAATGCCAAATTATTAGTATGTTTGCAGTTGATGAGGAGACACACCTTCTTATATATCCTACTGCTGTCGGTCTGTCTGCTTTCGTGCGGGACTGGCCGCCGCAAGTCACAGGGCATCCCGCCGGCCAAAAGCCAACCAGCAGCCGACACGCTGACCACCGATTCCTTCCGCTATGAGGCAGAGAACGAATACGGATCGGTCGAGGTGTGCATCGACTATCCCATGTCAGGCCCCCCGGCTGCCGTTGAGAGCATACGCAGCTTCATCCGCTCCCAACTGTTTGAGCACCGCACCACCGATGTGCCCTCCCATCCCGACGAGATGGTGCACGCCTACTGCCAGGAGCGGTTGTCGCGTTTCGACAAAGTGCTCAACCAGATGCAGGTAGGCCGTGTGGTCCGCGACGAGGCACCAGAGGAAGGAATCGAGATAAGGCTACAAGAGTGCGGCGCCCGTTGGTGCACCTACGAGGTGTACCGCTACTCCTACCTCACCGGAGGCGCCCATGGCGAATACACCCACTACGGAGTGACTTTCCGCCTGCGCGACGGCCGGCGCCTCACGGAGGCCGACCTGCTTCTTCCCGTAAGCGACGGTCTCTATGCCTATATAAAAAGAGGTATGCGCGAGTATTTCGATGTCGACACCGACGAGCAGCTGCAAGACATCTGCCATGTAGACCTGTCGCTGCGCCCCATGCCCAGCCATGCGCCCTTTCTCACGCGACAGGGCGTGAGGTTCCACTACTCCATCTACGATGTGTGCCCTTTTGAGTGGGGAGACCCGTCGTTCACCATCCCCTACAATGAAATAAAGCCGTACCTCACGGGCACGGCTTTAGAACTTATCGGTGAAGACTGAAAGCGGATTTTCCGTCAGTCGTCTTGCTCTTCCATGTCAGACTGCATGATTACGGCACAGCCTTCATTGCCTATTACGATGGTGAAGCTCTCCATGAAATCATCACCGTCACCACTTTCATACCGGCGCGTGGTTTCATTGCTCTTCTCAGGCTTCAGCTGATAGCCCATCGACTGCAGTTCCTTCACATAGACAGGCACCAGCCGCTTGTCGGTGAAGAACAACTGGCTGGCCTGCTGCTTGTTCTTGTTCACATAGAGGGCCAACGCTTCGCCATGGACCAGGTCCGACTTGAATCTCAGGGCCAGGGGACCACCGGCATTCGCCACATACTCGGCGCCTCTCGACCAAGCCATATATACAGTATCTGTCGATGCGGAGTCTTTTTTTACATCAAGCGCTTTCAGACCCATCGCCTTGAGATGACGTGCGGAAGTGGCCGAATTCCCGTCGCCGTATGCCTCGACAATACCCATGAAATCGGGTATGGAAATCTCACTGCCTTCTATCATCTGAGAATCAGCATCGGCCTCCAGCTTCAAGGCTATAGTGTCAACAACCTCCTCATCGGTCTCGTTTTGCACCGGTTTCGACTTTTGATCACAGGCAGCGAAAGACAGAAACATCAATGCAGCCACCGCTATAAATGACAGTTTTCTCATAATTCTACTTGTATTATTATAGCATTCAATATTAACTGAGCGATAGGACAGTCTGTTGTTTCCGGTTGGTCTGCGTAATAATCAGTCTTCCGACTGCTGTTTCTTGGCCAGTTCCTCGGGATGATGGCGATAGTAGCGGTCGCGTGCCTCATGGTAGTGCCTGCGGCGTATGGCCCTTCTCCGTTCTTTGGCCCTCTTTTGGAAGTATTTTATAATAGCCCTGACAAGCACACTGATAAACAGAACGATGATGACCACAATGATTATAATCATCATATTGTCGTCGGAAACAGAAGTGTTGATAATTTTGTCTTCAGGGACAGTTTCGTCCTGCCCCCATGCCATACGGGCAAGGAGAGCAAGAGTGAACAAAGAAGTCAGTCTTTTTAAATTCATGATATTCAATCAAACTGAAACGAACGATATTGTTTAAACAGAAGGCATGCTTTTGTGTTTGAAATTCCTTGAGCCACACCTTACACGGTGCAAAGATAGAAAAAACCTACGAATATGCAAAAAAAAGCGAAACAAATCATTTCTAAATAAAGATATGCCCTCTTTACATTGGGTCTATCCCTGCGCAAGATGCCCCCTACCCCACTGAGAATGGACAGGCCTGCCCACCCCAACCGGCACAAGGCAAAAATTAAAAAAAGTTAATTACCCATTGTTTGTTATGGAGTATAAAGCGGGAAGCCGTATATTTGCAGTGGTTTTACGAAAAGCCACCACAATCTGGGGTTGACTGGATTTGACAGCGGGTTGAGATGGTACGTAAGCATGCGGAGTGACGGCTGTATACTCCATAATCCATTCGGTCGACAATTAATTGGCAACAATGAGTATGCTCTCGCTGCCTAATCGAAGTATAGTAGATTACCGGCTTAATTCTCTTACAAGGTAGGAGAACGAGACGTCGCTCCATGGATGTAGTTCCGAATCTTATGGGCAAAGCGGCGCAGGCAAATCGGAAATAGCCATTCTTGGCTCCGCAAGGGTGGTGAAATTTCAGGAGATAAGGCTCCGGTTGGTGGTCCAGGTCTTGCCGTAGCACGAAAATCAAAGTCTGGAATAAGCATGTAGAAAGCGTATGGTTTCCTCGTTTGGACGTGGGTTCGAATCCCACCAGCTCCACCCTACATCAAAAAGCTGCCGGTTTCACTTGAATCGGCAGCTTTTTTGTTTAAAAAGGATATAGTCTGTTCACAATTGGGTAACCAATTCCCAAATGGACAATTAATTCACTGTTTTTTCTATCATTTTATAAAAAATGTTTTTATCTTTGTGCCTCTGAAAGATAACCTTTTGTATTTACGTTATTATTTAACAAACAAAAAACACACTATCAAAAAGAGTAAAAAGTTTACATCTGTTTTGGTATTGACGGCAGCCGCGCTGCTATCATTACCAGTTCAGGCACAGACCTTTACCAAGAAGGCTGCTGTTGACGCTACTCACCTAAAAGTGCAACAGAAGTTTACAAGCAAGCAATTGCTTGAGGCAAAGGCTGCTCAAGGAAAAGCTGCCGAGCGTGCCACCATGCACGACCAGACAGCCGTGTGGACCACCCCCGCATCCACCTCTAACGGTGATGCGAAAGGCGGCACCTCGTCTTCAACATCTTTCGCCGGCAGCCGGTGTTCCCAGCGGTATGAAACTGTCTGCCGGCCGCACACTTCAGACCGGAGCCCCGCGGCGCGCTGCAAGTGTGGCCACCGCTGTCGACGAGCACGGTGTGATCAGAGAGCCTGGTGTCCACCTCATTTTCTTTAATTAGAAAAACGTCGCCTTGACATGCGTGCTCATCACAGCAGGCCAAAGAAGAAGAACAAGGCCGCCGCATAGGTAGAAGGCACATCCTTCATGTGTCCGATAGTGCGGTAGTTGCCGTCGCGTACCGTGCCGTCGCGCTCCACATGGCCGATGGTGCGGTAGCTGCCGTCGCGCACGGTGCCGTCTTTCTCTATATGGCCGATGGTGCGGTAGTTGCCGTCGCGTACGGTGCCGTCTTTCTCTATATGGCCGATGGTGCTGTAGTTGGCGTTACGCACCGTGCCGTCGCTGTCAATCTTGCCCAGCCGGCTGTAGTTGCCGTCGCGCACGGTGCCGTCGCTGTCTATATGACCCACGGTAGAGTAGTTGCTGTTGCGTACAGTCTGCGCACCGCACGCGCCTGATACGAGAAGCATGGGCAACAGGAGCAGGCACAGCAGGCAGAAATGCCGGAGGGATTGGTTCTTTCTCATCTTTTCCATAGTGGTATGTTTTTGCGTGTTACTATCTTGCCGCAAATATACATTTTTTCGCCGAACCACCAAGTTTTTTCTCGACAAAAAACATCCTGCTGTTTACCTTTTTCATCTGAGGCGGATTAAGAAACAGCAAACCCATTAGTTTAATTTTTAAAACAGAAGAAAAGATGAGAAAAATGATGATGATGCTGATGCTGGCACTGGGTGTGAGTATCAACGGTTTTGCACAGAGTGCCCGCCGCGGCGATGTAACCAAGCATATGCAGCAGGCCATAGAGCGTGTGGCCGACGCCCCCCGCGGCACCTCGTACGGTGTGGTGGAGGAGACCTCCGATAAGTATGTGGTAGTCACTCCCTTCGGCCGATACACCCTGAAGAAGGAGAAAGACGGCCGTGTGAGCTACAAGGGCATGTTTATAAAGCCCGAGTCGCAGAACGGCGACACCTATGTAGTGGACTCCTCGTTCGGCCGATTCCAAATCAACACCAGGAAATTTACGGTCAAGAAACTCTGACACACGCTGCAAAACACATGAAAAGGCTGCCGCATGACAGCCTTTTCATGTATTATTTGCAAAAGTCCATATTTTTTCAGACCTTTGCCTGATGGAAGCGCTTTGCGCCCGTGACAATACTCAACAAAACCGACCTGCCATGAAAAAATTATTCCTTACCCTGCTTGCAACAGCGTCATTTGCCATAGGCATGGCACAAGACCATGACCGGCGTGTGGTCATCATCATGCTCGACGGACTGCGGTGGCAAGAACTTTTCGACGGCGCCGACACAGCCTATGTGAACAACCGCAAGTATGCCGTCAATCCCGAAGGCATCGGCAAACTGTATGTACGCGACACACAGGAAGAGCGGCGCATGGCGCTCATGCCTTTCACCTGGGGATTCGTGCGGCAGCATGGAACCATCATCGGCAACCGCTGGCAGAACAGCCTCATGTCGGTGAGCAACCAGTATCACTTCTCCTACCCCGGCTACTCGGAGATTCTCTGCGGCGTGGCCGACGATGCGCGCATCACCAGCAACGACGGGATTCCCAACCCCAACATAAGCGTGCTCGAAGCCGCCAACCTCGACCCGCGCTATCAGGGCCATGTGATGGCTTTCGCCAGTTGGGGCACCGTGGCCAACATCCTCAACATGCGCCGCAGCGGACTGCCCGTAGTGGCCGGCCAGTACAGTAAGACAACGGCCCACACCCCTTCCGAACTGGAAACCTTCCTTGACGGGATGAAAGCCGACATGGTAGACATGTGGGGCGATGCCACACTCGACCTCATCACCTATCACTATGCTGCCGAGGCCATGCGCACACTGAAGCCCAAAGTGCTCTATGTGGGATTCAACGAGACCGACGAGTTTGGCCACCACGGACGCTATGACCATTATCTCATGGCCGCCAACCACAACGACGATTTCATCGGCCGCTTGTGGAAACAGGCACAAGACGACCCTTTCTACCGTGACAAGACCACCTTCATCGTGACCACAGACCACGGACGCGGAAGCGGCGACCAGTGGGTGGACCACGGACGTCAGGCTCCCGGTTCCGAGTGCACTTGGTTCATGGCCTTCGGCAACGGCATCAAGCCATTGGGAGAGACGGCTGGCAACGGACCTTTCTACAGCAAACAAATCGCCATGACAGTGGCCCGACTGCTCGGCATTGGTTTCACCCCCACGGGTGGAGTGAAACCCGAACCGCTCCCGGTGATTGAGGAGTAATTAAGAAGTGGAAGGCTTCGCCACTAATTTTTTCTAAACTCGTAGGAGGCGGAGAACATGTAGCGTGCATCGCCCCGCTGCCGCAGGGTGGCGGCCATGAGGCTGCGGGTGCGGTTCAGCCGGCCCTTGAACACCGTCTGGCCCTGATAGCGGACAACGACCGGTTTGTCGAGGTTCACCATCTCATCGTTGAAATAGAGTGTGAGTGAAGGATAGTCGCACTGTTCGATGTCCACCACGTTGCCTTTTCGCTCCAGCCTTACCGTCATGCCGCGGCGCACCTCGCTCTCAGGCGCCGAGAGCCAGTAGAAAGAAGGATGCGTCACCTCCTCCTGCCGCCATACTATCTTCTCCGGATAGGGATTGCGGGTGTACTGCGCCATCCAGCCCACCGCCACGGTGTCTACGCGGTCCATCCAGTGAGCCTTTCCCTCCACGATATGCGTCTCATGCACATAGCCCTGTGGGTCGGACTGTTGAAGCGAGTCCATCTGCAGTCCGCGCAGTCGGTCTTCCTCGTTGCGGTTGTAGGCGCCGTCGAGCGCGCCGCACCATATCATGAAGGGCGTGTTGCGCAGGTTCTCCAGCCTTACGTCGCCCGGATGTCCGGCCATCATGGAGGCAGCCGCCCATGCGTCGGCCATGCGCGGCGCCATGCGCCACACGCCGTCGCCGCCTGCCGAATAGCCCATGATATACACCTTGTCGGGGTTCACTCCCTCGAAGGCCACCGCCATCTGTATCAGCGCGCGGTAGAAGTCGTCGAGTCCGGGTTTGAACCACATGTCCCAGTCGTCGTAGGGTGCACGGGGCGCGATGTATACGGCATGGTCGGGTCGGTAGAGTCGTTTCTGGTTGTCCCACTGCTGGTCGTTGAGCTCAGAGGGTGCGTTGCCGCCGCCATGGAGCGAGATATAGAGGCTGTAGCCGTCGGCGGGCCGGCTGCCGAACAGCTGTACATGGAAGGGCATGGTGCGCCCGCCGATGGTAAGGTTGCGGCTGTCCCACACGGCGCGCCATTGGGCAGCCGTCTCGTTTTTCCACTCCTTGAGCACCTCCTGGGCTGCGAGGGCGGCTTTTTTTCGGTTGAGCCGCTGTGCCGAAGCATTCCACGGCATGAGCAGGGCCATAGTCAGTATCAGTACGAATCTGCTGTTTTTCATCTTGCTTGTCTTTTTGCGGGTAAAGGTACTGAAAGTTTCCGAATTATGGTGCCCAAGTCCACTTTTTTCGCCCTATCTTTTTGCGGTGCGGCAGAAAAAGGCTACCTTTACACCCAAACACAACCACCCCGCGGCCCGCGCCGCGGGCTCAACCCAATAAAAAGACAGACACACTATGAAAAGAAACTGGACCCCCATCCATCTCTACGACACCCCCACCGGCCAGCCGGCTCCCGGCCACGACACACCACGTCCCGACTTTGAGGAGATACTCTTCGAGGAGTACAACGGCATAGCCAAAATCACCATCAACCGCCCCCGCTACCGCAACGCCTTCACCCCCAGGACCACGCTGGAGCTCTCGCAGGCCTTCGCCTACTGCCGCGAGGCCGAGCGCATACGCGTGGTGCTGCTCACCGGCGCCGGCGACAAGGCCTTCTGCTCGGGCGGCGACATGCACGTGAAGGGCCGCGGCGGCTATGTAGACGATGCCGGCGTGCCCCGTCTGAGCGTGCTCGACGTGCAGATGCAGATACGCCGTCTGCCCAAGCCCGTGATAGCCATGGTGAACGGCTACGCCATCGGCGGCGGCCACGTGCTGCACCTGGTGTGCGACCTCACCATCGCCAGCGAGAACGCCATCTTCGGGCAGACAGGCCCCAAGGTGGGCAGTTTCGACGCCGGCTTCGGCTCCTCCTACCTGGCCCGCATCGTGGGGCAGAAGAAAGCCCGCGAGATATGGTTCCTGTGCCGCCAGTACACGGCAGCCGAGGCCGAGCGCATGGGCATGGTGAACAAGGTGGTGCCCCTGGAGCGCCTCGAGGACGAGTGCGTGGAGTGGGCAGAGACCATGATGGAGCGCAGTCCGCTGGCGCTGCGCATGATCAAGGCGGGCCTCAACGCCGAGCTCGACGGACAGGCCGGCATACAGCAGTTGGCCGGCGACTGCACCATGCTCTACTACTTCCTCGACGAGGCGCAGGAGGGCGGCAAGGCCTTCCTGGAGAAGCGGAAGCCCAACTTCGACCAATACCCCAAACTGCCGTAGGGCTGCTCTCAAAACGACCAAGTCCATGCGCCATATCGACATTACCTCCCGCACGCTGCACTTCAAGCAGCCTGCGGGCACCTCGCGCGGTGTCTACCTGGAGCGGCACATCTGGCTGCTCACCCTGACCGACGACGACCTGCCCGGCCGTCGGGGCATGGGCGAGTGCGCCCCGCTGCCCCGGCTGAGTTGCGACGACCTGCCACAAGAGGAATACGAGACCACACTGCGCGAGTTTTGCGACACCTACTGCCGCACGGGGAGGATACCCTACCCCGCCATGCGGCCCTACCCCTCTATGCTCTTCGGTCTGGAGACCGCCGTGCTCGACCTGGAGCATGCCGACGGACGTTTCTTCGATACCCCCTTCGCCCGCGGCGAGGAAGGCATCCCCATCAACGGCTTGGTGTGGATGGGCACCCACGATGAGATGGCGGCCCGCATAGAAGAGAAGCTGAGGGCCGGTTTCCACTGTGTGAAACTAAAAATCGGGGCCATCGACTTCGACGAGGAGGAGTCGCTCATGAGCCACATCCGCGAGCGGTTCGACAGTCAGACCATCGAGTTGCGGCTCGACGCCAACGGTGCCTTTACGCCCGACGATGCCCTGCGGAAACTGGAACGGCTGGCACGCTACGACATCCACTCCATCGAGCAGCCCATCCGCCAGGGGCAGTGGGAGGCGATGGCGCAGCTGTGCCGCCAGTCGCCCATTCCCATCGCCCTCGACGAGGAACTCATCGAGGTGATTGACCCGTCCAGGAAAACCGCCCTGCTCCGTGAGGTGCATCCCGCCTACATCATCCTGAAGCCCTCGCTCCACGGAGGCATGAGGGGCACCCGCGAGTGGATAGAGACGGCCGCCGACTTCGGCATAGGCACTTGGATAACGAGTGCGCTGGAGAGCAACGTGGGGCTGAACGCCATCGCCCAGCTTGCCGCCCACCTCTACGGTCCCGACATCCGCATGCCGCAGGGACTGGGCACCGGGCAGCTCTTCACCGACAATCTGCCCATGCCGCTGCAGATAGCGGGCGACCGCCTGTGGCGGAAGGCGTGAGGCGATAGTGAATAAAACCAAAATTCTTGCCGATTGTTTTGAAATCTGCCCGATAAATGCTAACTTTGCCGATTGCAAGCATTCTTGACACAGACAGACCATTTGAAAGATGAATATTTTAGAACTTAGCGAACAAGAGATTGGCAGACGACAGAGTCTGGAGGAGTTGCGCAAACTGGGCATCAACCCCTACCCTGCCGAGGAATTCTGCACCAATGCATTCTCCACCGACATCAAGAGCGAATTCACCGACGAAGGTGAGCCCCGCGAGGTAGTAATAGCCGGCCGCATGATGAGCCGCCGCGTAATGGGCAAAGCCAGCTTTGCTGAACTGCAAGACTCGAAGGGCCGCATACAAGTATACATCACCCGCGACGACATCTGTCCAGGCGAGGACAAGACCCTCTACACCACCGTGTTCAAGCGGCTGCTCGACATCGGCGACTTCATCGGCGTGAAGGGTTTCGTGTTCCGCACGCAGACGGGCGAGATCAGCGTTCACGCCCGCGAGCTGTGCCTGCTCTCCAAGAGCCTCAAGCCGCTGCCCATCGTGAAGTACAAGGACGGTGTGGCCTACGACAAGTTTGACGACCCCGAGCTGCGCTACCGCCAGCGCTATGTAGACCTGGTGGTGAACGATGGCGTGAAGGAGACCTTCCTGCAGCGCGCCACGGTGATACGCACCATGCGCCGCGTGCTCGACGAGGCCGGCTACACCGAGGTGGAGACCCCCACCCTGCAGTCGATAGCCGGCGGTGCCAGCGCCCGCCCCTTCATCACCCACTTCAACGCGCTCGACACAGACATGTACATGCGCATTGCCACCGAGCTCTACCTGAAGCGCCTCATCGTGGGCGGTTTCGAGGGCGTGTACGAGATAGGCAAGAACTTCCGCAACGAGGGTATGGACCGCAACCACAACCCCGAGTTCACCTGCATGGAGCTCTATGTGCAGTATAAGGACTACAACTGGATGATGTCGTTCACCGAGCGGCTGCTCGAGACCATCTGTACGGCCGTGAACGGCAAGCCCGAGCGCGAGATCGACGGCAACATCGTATCGTTCAAGGCTCCCTACCGCCGCCTGCCCATCCTCGACGCCATCAAGGAGAAGACCGGTTTCGACTGCTCCGGCAAGAGCGAGGAGGAGATACGCGCCTTCTGCAAGGAGAAAGGCATGGAGGTAGACGAGACCATGGGCAAGGGCAAGCTCATCGACGAGCTCTTCGGCGAGTTCTGCGAGGGCACCTTCATCCAGCCCACCTTCATCACCGACTATCCCGTGGAGATGTCGCCGCTGACCAAGATGCACCGCTCCAAGCCCGGACTCACCGAGCGCTTTGAGCTGATGGTGAACGGCAAGGAGCTGGCCAACGCCTACAGCGAGCTCAACGACCCCATCGACCAGGAGGAGCGCTTCAAGGAGCAGATGCGCCTGGCCGACAAGGGCGACGACGAGGCCATGATCATCGACCAGGACTTCCTGCGCGCCCTGCAGTACGGCATGCCCCCCACCAGCGGCATCGGCATCGGCATAGACCGCCTCGTGATGCTCATGACGGGCAAGACCTACATCCAGGAGGTGCTCTTCTTCCCGCAGATGCGTCCTGAGAAGAAAGCGCCTCGCAGCACCAACGCCGAGTGGCAGGCCATCGGTGTGCCCGAAGAGTGGGTGCCGCTGCTGAACAAGAGCGGCTACTACCTGGTGGGCGACATCAAGGAGGTGAACCCCCAGAAGCTGCAGATGGACGTGTGCGGCGTGAACAAGAAATACAAGCTGGGGCTGGAGAACCCGAAGACCGACACCTTCGCCCTCTGGATAGAGAACGCCCAGAAAACGGGTGAAGACGTAGTAGTAGAAGCATAAACGCGTATGTTTGACTGCGGCAAGATAGCCATTATCGGAGGCGGCAGCTGGGCCACCGCCATAGCCAAGATTGTGGTGGGTCACACCCACCGCATAGGCTGGTATATGCGCCGCGACGACCGCATCGACGACTTCCGCCGTATGGGCCACAACCCCGCCTATCTGACCAGCGTGCACTTCAACATCGACGAGATAGACTTCTCGAGCGACATCAACAAGATGGTGCAGGCCTACGACACCCTCATCTTCGTGACCCCCTCGCCCTATCTGAAGAACCACCTCAAAAAGCTGAAGACACGCATCAAGGACAAGTTTATCGTCACGGCCATCAAGGGCATCGTGCCCGAGGAGAACATGGTGTGTTCCGACTACTTCCACGAGGTGTACGACGTGCCCTACGACAACCTGGCCTGCATAGGCGGCCCCTCGCACGCCGAGGAGGTGGCCCTGGAGCGCCTCTCCTACCTCACCGTGGCCTGCGCCGACGTGGAGAAGGCACAGGCACTGACAGGTGTGCTGGCCAGCAACTACATCAAGACGAAGACGAGCGACGACGTGGTGGGCATCGAATACGCCTCGGTACTAAAAAACGTCTACGCCATCGCCGCCGGCATCTGCAGCGGTCTGAAATACGGCGACAACTTCCAGGCCGTGCTCATGTCGAACGCCGTGCAGGAGATGCAGCGCTTCCTCACCGCCATCCGGCCGCTGGAGCGCAGCGTCTACGACTCGGTCTATCTGGGCGACCTGCTGGTAACGGGCTACTCCAACTTCTCGCGCAACCGTGTGTTCGGCACCATGATAGGCAAGGGCTACAGCGTGAAGAGCGCGCAGATAGAGATGGAGATGATAGCCGAGGGCTTCTTCGGCACCAAGTGCATGAAGGAAATCAACCGCCAGATGCACGTCAACATGCCCATCCTCGACGCCGTGTACAACATACTCTACGAGCGCATCAGTCCGCAGATTGAAATCAAGCTGCTCACCGACTCGTTCCGCTAAGGCGCGGCCTCCCCTCTACGACAAACCCAATAAAAACAATCCATACAAAACATCAGAAAATGAAAAACATCCAATTAGACATCACGAAGGCCGCCTGCTTCCTCGGCGAAGGCGCTGTGGCCGCTTTTGAGCCCGCTGTGAAGGCAGCACAGACCGCACTGGAGAACGGCACCTGCCCCGGCAACGACTTCCTGGGCTGGCTGCACCTGCCCTCGAGCATCACCCCCGAGTTTCTGGACGAGGTGCAGGCCTGCGCCGACACCCTGCGCGCCAAGTGCGAGGTGGTGGTGGTGGCCGGCATCGGCGGCAGCTACCTTGGCGCCCGTGCCGTGATCGAGGCCCTGGGCAACAGCTTTGCCTGGCTGGTGGGCGACAAGAAGAACCCCGCCATCCTCTTCGCCGGCAACAACATCGGCGAGGACTACCTCTCTGAGATGACCGAGTATCTGAAAGACAAGAAGTTCGGCGTGATCAACATCTCCAAGTCGGGCACCACCACCGAGACCGCCCTCACCTTCCGTCTGCTCAAGAAGCAGTGCGAGGCTCAGCGCGGCAAGGACGAGGCCAAGGAGGTGATTGTGGCCGTGACCGACGCCATGCGCGGTGCTGCCCGCACCTGCGCCGATAAAGAGGGCTATAAGAGCTTCATCATACCCGACAACGTGGGCGGCCGCTTCAGCGTGCTCACCCCGGTGGGTCTGCTGCCCATCGCCTGCGCCGGATTCGACGTGCGCAGCCTGGTGGCCGGCGCCGCCGACATGGAGAAGGCCTGCGCCATCGACGTGCCCTTTGCCGAGAACCCCGCCGCCCAGTATGCCGCCGTGCGCAACGGTCTGTACCAGGCCGGCAAGAAGATTGAGATTATGGTGAACTACCAGCCCAAGCTCCACTACATCAGCGAGTGGTGGAAGCAGCTCTACGGCGAGAGCGAAGGCAAGGACCACAAGGGCATCTTCCCCGCCAGCTGCGACTTCACCACCGACCTCCACTCCATGGGTCAGTGGATACAGGACGGCGAGCGCACCATCTACGAGACGGTAATCAGCGTGGAGCAGCCCAACCGCACCCTTCTCTTCCCCGAAGACGAGGAGAATCTCGACGGTCTGAACTTCCTGGCCGGCAAGCGTGTGGACGAGGTGAACAAGATGGCCGAGCTGGGCACCCGCCTGGCACATGTAGACGGCGGTGTGCCCAACATCCGCATCTCAGTGCCCGTGCTCAACGAGTATTACATCGGCCAGCTCATCTACTTCTTCGAGATAGCCTGCGGCATCAGCGGCAATGTGCTGGGTGTGAACCCGTTCAACCAGCCCGGCGTGGAGGCCTACAAGAAGAACATGTTCGCCCTGCTCGACAAGCCCGGCTATGAGGCCGACAGCAAGGCCATCAAGGAACGTCTGGCCAAGGAGCAGTAAATGACCCTGACCGACATTATTAAAAGGTATAAGGAAAAGCACGGCCATGAGGTTTTCACACCGAAGGCCGTGCTCTTCGATATGGACGGCGTGCTCTACAACTCGATGCCACGCCACGCCATCGCCTGGCAGGAGTCGATGCGGCGCCACCACATCGAGATGCAGGCCATCGACGCCTATCTCTACGAGGGCATGCGCGGTGTGGAGACCATCCAGAAGCTCTACCGCGAGCAGAAAGGCGTGGAGCTGACCGACGACGAGGCCCAGCGCATCTACGCCGACAAGTCGGCCGCCTATGCCGCCCTCGGCAAGGCCGACATCATGCCCGGTGTGAAGGAGCTGATGCAGACGCTGCGCAGCGACGGCATGACCATCGGTGTGGTAACCGGCAGCGGACAGAAGACGCTGCTGCAAGCCCTCGAGGCCGACTTCGAAGGGCTGGTGAGCCGCGAGCGCATGGTGACGAGTTTCGATGTGAGCATCGGCAAACCCCACCCCATGCCCTATCTGCGTGGTCTGGAGAAGGTGCATGCCGCGCCCTTCGAGGCCATTGTGGTGGAGAACGCGCCCCTCGGCGTGCGCGCCGCCGTGGCTGCCCGCATTTTTACCATTGCGGTGAACACCGGTCCGTTGGCCGACGACCTGCTGACCCAGGAAGGCGCCGACGCGGTGGTGGGCAACATGCAAGAGGCGCTCGCTCTGTGGAACGACTTGAAACAACTGACAAGACAACCCAAGACAACATGAACAAACTGAAAAAAGGATGGTGGGCACTGGCCCTGCTGGCCATGGTGTGCCTGGCCGCTGCCTGCGGCGACGACGACGGTGTGATGGACCGCCCCGACCGCACCCAGGTGAGATACAAGCTCAGTCTGGGCTCCGGCTGGCTGCAGCTGTACAACGTGACGGTAGACTACCGCACGGCCGACGGCCAGTTGAAGACCCATGAGATGAAAGAAGACAACTGGGAATTTGAGGACAAGGTTGACGGCCGCTACACCAGGTTCACCTATCGTGTGACGGCCAATGCCAAGCGCACCACCTTCGACCTCAACGACTCCACGGTGATAGCCCTCCTGGCCAAGGACAAGGAGCTGACCTACACCTACGAGTTCTACTATTATGAAAAGGAGAACAGCGCCCACCGCATCAACCCCGAGGCGAAGGGCAGCATTATCAAGGCCGGTGATGTGGCCGCCTATGTGACAGCCCATCCCCAGATTACACTATTGGAGCACGATATTCAGGTGAAGTAAGGTCGGGCGCTATCTCGGCCGACCCGAAACAGCGGTGGTGGTCGCTGTCGTAGACCACACAGAACTGTCCCGGCGCCACCCCCTGTATGAGGTGCTCGGACCGCACGATATAGCTTCCGTCGGACATACGCTCGAGTTTCGCAGGATGAAACTCGGGCGTATGGCGTATTTTGAAGGTCACGCGGTCCATCTCCACCTCGCGGGTGAGGAAGTGGAAGTCGTGAATGCGGAACACATCCTTATAAGCCGAGAGAGGCTCGAAGCCGTGGCTCACATAGAGGATGTTGCGCTCCACGTCCTTGCGCACGGCATACCACGGTCCGCCGCCGAAGCCTAAGCCCTTGCGCTGGCCTATGGTGTGGAACCAGAGACCCTTGTGCTGCCCGATGAGGCGTCCCGTCTCCTGCTCCACCACATCGCCCGGCTGTTCGCCCAGATAGCGGCGTATGTAGTCGTTGTAGTTGATTTTCCCCAGGAAGCAGATGCCCTGCGAATCCTTGCGGCGGGCGTTGACCAGATGCTCGCGCTCGGCGATGGCACGCACCTCCTCCTTCATCATGTGGCCGATGGGAAAGAGCGCCTTCTTGAGCTGCCACTGGTGAATCTGCGCCAGGAAGTCGGTCTGATCCTTCACCGGGTCGGGACTGGTGCAGAGCCATTTCTCGCCGTCGATGATTTCGGTGCAGGCATAGTGGCCGGTGGCGATGAGGTCGTAGTCGTGGCCCGCCTTCCGGTCGAAGGCGCCAAACTTGATGAGGCGGTTGCACATCACGTCGGGATTGGGTGTGAAGCCGGCGCGCACCTTGTCCATGGTGTAACGCGTCACCTCGTCCCAGTACTCCCGGTGGCAGTCCACCACCTGCAGCCGGCATCCGTAGCGCTTTGCCACCGCGGCGGCCATCTCCAGGTCCTCCTCCGACGAGCAGTCCCACTCCTCTTCCTCCTCCGGACCTATTTTTATATAGAAGCAGTCGGGGTGCAGGCCCTGCCTCACCAGCTCATACACCACCACGCTGCTGTCTACGCCTCCTGACAGCAACACGGCAATACGTTTGTGGAGAAAATCTTCGTTCATGCTGCAAAATTACGATTTTCCCTCCATTTTCCGTCATACCGCCCTCTGTTTTTCAAGACAGCAAGTTTTTATCCTTTTTTTTCCGCCATTGTTTACCTTTTTACATTATGGGGTATATAATAGCAGAAGGGTGTATTGCACACCTTTAATCATTCACATTTTAAAACATTACAACATGGGAATTTTATCATTTTTCAAATCACTGGGTAACCAATCTGACAACGACATCCAGCAGCCCGACCGCCAAGAACCGGAGAACAACACGGCTGCCGAAAATATGGAAAACAAGACCGACGGAAAAGAGGAAAACAAGACCGACGGAAAAGAGAATACTGAAAAATCTGCCGCCGAAACAATCGGCACGGATGGAGCAAAGGGCGAGGTGAACGCCACCTACAACCTGATTATTCTCGACGAGAGCGGCTCCATGAACGGGGTAACGGAACAGACGGTGAGCGGCTGCAACGAGACGCTGAACGGCATACGCAGCGCGGCCAAGGACAACCCCGAGATAAAGCAATATGTCTCCATCTACTGCTTCGACTCTTCCCACCCACGCTATCTCTTCAAGAACATGCCCATAGAAGAGGTGCGCGACCTGACCTACGAAGACTACTGTCCCAACGCCTGCACCCCGCTCTATGATGCCGTGGGCTATACAGTGACGGAGCTGAAGAAGACACTCGAGAGCACCCCCGACACGGGCAAGGTGACCATCATCACCGACGGCATGGAGAATGCGTCGCGCCGCTGGACCCACGGCGCCGTGGTGGAACTGATAGCCAGTCTGAAGAAACAGGGATGGCTGTTCACCTTCATTGGAGCCAACATCGACGTGGAGGGCACCGCAAAAGGACTCGGTATAAGCAGCTACCTGCGCTTTAAGCAGACCAATGAGGGCATGTCGAAGATGTGGGCAACGGAGCAGCGCAGTCAGCGGGCCTACAACAAGAAGATGATCAGATTGAAGAAAAGGGGCATGATGAGAGATGAAAGGATGAAACTGCAGATGATGAGCGACATGAACGACAACTACTTTGTCGAAGAGCAGCGGGTGGCCCCCGACCATATCGAGCATCTGACTCCCGATGGGGTGCTCGTCTTCGGCAGCGACATAAAGGGCACTCACAACGGCGGCGCTGCCCGCTATGCCGTGGAGCACTTCGGCGCCGTCGTGGGGCAGGCAGAGGGTCTGCAGGGCCAGAGCTATGCCATACCCACCGCAGGATGCACGTTCGACGAACTGAAAGAAGCCGTGGAGCGGTTCACCGACTTCGTGGTGATGAACCCGGACAAGAAGTTCATGCTCACGGCCGTCGGCTGCGGTGCTGCCGGCTACACAGTGGAGCAGGTGGCTCCCCTCTTCAGAGAGGCCTACTCGTTCGGCAATGTCTATGTGCCGGCCTCGTTCCTGCCTTATGTGGACGATGTAAACTTATAACTTACTGTCTTCATATTTTTCACACCGGCCGGGGCAGAGGTGTCTGCCCCGACCTTCACAGGGGCCGCAGCCTGTCCTGGCGGAGATAGGGGAAACACCGCCCATCTTTAGGGAAAAGCCTATACACCTTTAGGGGAAAAACGGGGAGGCGGACAAAGGAAATGCCTACCTTTGCCACAGCGAACAGAAAAGGAAACGTTTTTAACAACCATTTAAATCAGGACAACAATGAAAAGAGCATTATCACTTATCATGCTGACCCTTCTGCTGTGTGCAGCCGGTCAGCCCGTGAGCGCCCAGCGCCACCGCTATACGCCTCCCGCTCCCCGCCGCCCTATGTCCACGGGCCGCTACAGCAGCAGTCACTACTACTTCGGCGAGAACATGTACACCAACATGAGCGTGGGCCTCTCGGCCGCCCATGTCAACTCCGACAACCCGCTCCTCGACGGCGGCAGCAGTCAGACGGGTCTCAATGTGGGCCTGCACTTAGGATTCGGCATCACCCCCATGGCACCGCTCTTCTTTGAAACCGGACTGGAATACGCCGAGAAGGGCGGCAAGGGATTGAAGGGCGACAGCAAGACGACCTTCGACCTGAACTACCTGGAGGTGCCGCTGGTGCTGAAGTACATCGCCCCTGTGGCGCCGCGCACCACCATAGAGCCCTACCTGGGCGGCTATCTGGCCTGCGGTGTGGGCGGCAAGATCAAGGAGTATGGCTCGCGCACCACCTACAGCTCGTTTGGCGACGGTGCTTTCAAGCGCTTCGACGGCGGCATACGCGCCGGCATAGGAGCCCGCTTCGACCTGTTCAGTGTGGACTTAGGCTACGACTTCGGTCTGTCGAACATCGGCGACGATGCCTTCGACGACGCGCACAACGGAGCTTTCTACGCCCGGGTGGGACTGACGTTTTAAGATGAAAGATTAAAAATGAAAGATTAAAAAGAGTGGAATTGGCAAAAAAAGACTATATTTGCAAAACATTCATAGAAGCAGAATTAACAGTATACACCTTTAGCCAAAACCCACAATATCATGGAACAACTGAGTAACGACCGGCTCACCATTGCGGTGGACGCCAAGGGAGCAGAGCTCCAGAGTATCAAAGACAGCGAGGGCAGGGAATATCTGTGGCAGGCCGACCCCCACTACTGGCCGCGCCACTCGCCCATTCTCTTCCCCATCGTGTGCGGTCTGTGGAAAGACACCTTCCGCATCGACGGCCATGAATACAAGATGAAGCGCCACGGCTTTGCCCGCGACATGGAGTTCCGCCTGCTGCGCAAGGCCAACGACCGGGTGACCTATGTGCTGGAGAGCGACCGGTGCACGATGGCGCTGTATCCCTATCATTTCCACCTCTCCGTGACCTACCGTCTGGAGGACAACAAGATTCATGTGGTGTGGCATGTGTACAACCACGGCCGCAAGGAGATGCACTTCCAGATAGGCGGTCATCCGGCCTTCTACGTGCCGGGCATCAAGGAGGGCGAGCCCATCAAGGGCGTGATGCGCTTCGACGAGCAGGGTGTGGTGGACCGTGTGTTCGGAGATGTGGAGGGCTGCATCCGGCCCGGCCGCGAGGAACTGAAGACGGAGGACGGTCTGTGGCCCTTCAGCGAGGAGACGTTCAAGAACGACGCCGTAATCATAGACCAGTGCCAGCTGCACAGCGTGACGCTGCTCAATCCCGACGGGTCGGACGCCGTGAGCGTGAACTTCAACGCGCCCGCCGTGGGCATCTGGACGCCCTACGGCAAGCATGCCCCCTTCGTGTGCATAGAGCCGTGGTACGGCGTGCACGACACGGTGGCCTATCAGGGTGAGTTCAGAGACAAGCACCTCATGAACCACCTGCAGCCGGGCAGTTCGTTCATGAGCGAATATGTGATAAAGATTGGTGAGTAGCACTTAGTGCTTTTCGGCCACTACCCGGCGGCGTCGGAGCAGCAGGAAGATTCCGCCTGCCGCCACCACGCCCAAGCCTCCCAAGGCATAGGGCATCCAGGGTGTGTTGCCGCTACCGAAAGTATTGCCCGTATGGGCCAACAGCGTAGAGTCGGAAGGCTCTGCGCTGTTTTCGTTGAGCACGGCGGCTCCGTAGGCATCGGTGAGCACCGGTTCCTCCTCGGCGTAGTCGACGCGGCAGATGTTCACGGCGTTGCCGCCCCTGTTGCGTCGTCCCTGTGAGGTGACGATGAGGTAGCGGCCGTCGTTCGACACGTCGAGTCCCACGGGATAGGAGTCGATATCGATGGCGGCCACCTGCTTCATGGTGCGGGTGTCCACCACGCAGAGTTTGCTCACCATGTTGCAGGCGGCGAACATATAGCGGCCGCTGGGCGAGGGTGCGATGGTGCGGGCACCGGCGCCCACTTTGCAGTTCTGCCATCCGTCCACGCGTCCCACCTTGCCGTTGAGGCGTGCGGCGGCGTCCATGAACTTCTTGAGCGGTATGCGCTGCACATAGCCGTCGCGGTTGATGCTCAGGTAGAGATAGTCGTTTTTGATTACAAGGTGGCGCACATTGGGCATCATGCCGAGCAGGCGGCCCATGTAGCGCTGTGTCTGCATGTCGATGACGGCGATGCCGCCGTTGCCGCCCATGCATCCCACGAGCAGGTAGCGGTCGTCGGGGGTGAACACGGTGCCGCGCAGGCAGTAGCCGCTCTTGTTGTCGCGGTCCACCTGTTCGGTGAGGCTGAAGTTGAGCGGCAGCACATAGTCCACCACGAGCAGTTTCTCATGGTACCACTCATCGGGGTCGGCGCTGGCCACATTGACGATGCCCACGGTGTTGTTGCCCCAGTGGGTGATGGCCACATGGCGTCCGTCGTGCGAGGTGGCCACCATTTTGGGCAGGGGGCCTGTCTCCATGAGCTTCACTATCTCATCGGTGCGGGTGTCGATGATGGCCACGGCCGAGGGATCCTGTGCATTGAGGTCGTAGGTGCGGCGGTAGAAGGGTATCCACAGGTAGCGTCCGCCGTGCGAGAAGGTGCTCTCAACGGGTTTGCCCATGAAGGTGTTGAGGTTTTCAGTGTAATGGGTGAAGGGATAGAAGTGGCTGGGCTTGCTCCAGAGGGAGGAGTCGGCCTCGGTGAAGCGGTATTTGATGACCTTCAGTTTCTTGTGTGTCTGCATGTCGTAGACCACGGTGGCGCATCCCTCGAGTGAGTTGACATAATATTTCTTGCCGTCGGGGTGTATGTTGGCCGATTTGGGCGAGTGTACATCCGCATCCAGATACTGGCGGTTGCGCTGGTCGAAGTTCTGGTGCTTGCTCACGATGGAGAGGCGTATGCTGCTGTCGGCAGCAGCTGCGGTGGTGCCCACTGCGGGGTGTACGAGCGAGGGCTCGCTGTCGGTCTGTGCCATGGCGTGCGTCTGCAGCAGGCAGGCGGCCACGATGGCGGTAAGGAATCTGAAGGTTTTCATCCGTTTTTTTGAGGGTTGATGTAGTAGTGGTGGTTTGAGGCGTCAGTAAGCCTCGCGGTATTTGCTCTCATCCTTGTCGTTGAGCATGCTCACATACGAGTTGTAGCGGCTCTGTGCAATGAGATGGTTCTCCACGGCCTCGCGCACGGCGCATCCCGGCTCGTGGGTATGGGTGCAGTTACTGAAGCGGCAGTCTTTGGAGAACCGGAATATCTCCTTGAAGTAGCCGCATATCTCGCCCGGCTCCATATCGAAGGCGCCGAAGCCCTTCACGCCGGGTGTGTCGATGGCCCAACCGCCGAAGGGCAGGCGCAGCATCTCGCTGAAGGTGGTGGTGTGCATGCCGGTGTTGTGGGCGGTGGAGATGGCAGCGGTGCGCAGCTGCACACCGGGAATGAGCTGGTTGAGCAGAGTCGACTTGCCCACCCCGCTGTTGCCGCTGAAGAGGGTGATGCGGTCGCGCAGGGCATCGCGCAGGGCATCGAGTCCCTCGCCGGTGGCTGCCGAGATGATGCGGCACTCATAGCCCACATACTCATAGAGGTGGACCATCATGTCTTGCAATCGGCGCTCATCGTCGTTGAGCAGGTCGTTCTTGTTGAACACCAGCACCACAGGTATGCGGTAGGCCTCGGCCGAGGCGAGGAAGCGGTCGATGAAGGTGGTGGAAGTCTCGGGATAATTGACCGTGACCAGGAGGAAGGCCTGGTCTACATTGGCGGCGATGATATGGCAGGCCCGTGAGAGATTGGGCGACTTGCGCACGATATAGTTGCGCCGGTCGTCAATCTCATGAATAAAGGCGGTACCCTCCTGATTGAGGAGGATACCCACACGGTCGCCCACGGCCACGGGGTTGGTGCTGCGTATGCCTTTGAGTCGGAAGTTGCCCTTTATCTTGCACTCCACGGTGTTGCCCTCATCGGTGAGCACCGTATACCAGCTGCCCGTGTTCTTGATGACAAGTCCTCTCACGCGCGACTTTTAGACGGTCATGATTTCCTTGTTCTTGGCGGCAAGGAGGTCGTCAATCTTCTTGATATACTTGTCGTGTATTTTCTGCAGTTCAAGCTCGGCGTCCTTCTCGTTGTCCTCGGAGAGTCCGTCCTTGATGGCTTTCTTCAGCTTGTCCTTGATGTCGGCCCGCACGTTGCGCACCTCAACCTTGGCCTTCTCGCCTATCTTGTTGCACTGCTTGGCCAGTTCACGGCGGCGCTCCTCGGTGGGCTGCGGTATGGCCAGGCGTATGATTTCGCCGTTGTTCTCGGGGGTAATGCCTACATCAGAGTCCATGATGGCTTTCTCGATGGTGCGTATCATCTTCTTGTCCCAGGGACGGATGGCGATGGTGCGTGCGTCGGGTGTCGACACGTTGGCCACCTGGTTCAGGGGCACTTTCGAGCCGTAGGAGTCAACCCTTACGCTGCTCAGGATGGCCACGTTGGCGCGGCCGGCGCGTATCTTGGCGAGGGCCTCTTCGAGGAACATGGCGGCCATCTCCATACGCTCTTCGCTTTCGTTGAGTGTTGCTTTAACGTCGATCATTCTTTATTCTTGTTTTTTGGTTTTCAGATTACAAAAATAGACAATTATTTCAAATTGTGCAACATATCGGCATTTTTTGCTCGCTCTGTCGGCAGAAATTCGGTTTTTTTGCCTCACGGGAGGGCGCATACCGGAAAAAGTTGTATCTTTGTAGAGAAGTTTTCTGTTATAAAGACACCGACTTATGGAAGAAATAGAAAAGATGTAAGAATATTAGTATGCGACAAGTAAGACCGAAAAAGAATCTGGGTCAGCACTTTCTGACCGACCTTGACATAGCCCGCAGGATAGCCGACACGGTGGACGCCTGCCCCGACCTGCCCGTACTGGAGGTGGGACCCGGCATGGGTGTGCTCACACAGTACCTGGTGCAGAAGCCTCGCCCCGTGCGGGTGGTGGAGATAGACACCGAGTCGGTGGCCTATCTGCAGGAGCACTATCCCAGTCTGCGCGAGCAGATTATCTCCGACGACTTCCTGAAGATGGACCTGCATGCCCTCTTCGGCGGACAGCAGTTTGTGCTCACGGGCAACTACCCCTACGACATCTCCTCACAGATTTTCTTCAAGATGCTCGACAACAAGGACCTCATACCCTGCTGCACGGGCATGATACAGCACGAGGTGGCGCTGCGCATGGCATCGGCTCCCGGCAACAAGGCCTACGGCATACTGAGCGTGCTCATCCAGGCGTGGTACAACGTGGAGTATCTCTTCATGGTCGACGAGCACGTGTTCAATCCGCCTCCCAAGGTGAAGAGTGCCGTGATACGCATGACGCGCAACGAGGTGACCGACCTGGGTTGCGACGAACAGCTCTTCCGCCGTGTGGTGAAGGCGGTGTTCAACCAGCGTCGCAAGATGCTTCGGGTGAGTCTGCGCCAACTTTTCCAGGGCCGTGCCCCGGAAGAGGACTTTTTCGACGACCCGATGATGACCCGCCGTCCGGAGCAGCTCTCCATCGCCGAGTTTGTGGAACTGACGAACAAAGTAGGAGAAGAGTTAAAGGGAAGTTAAAGAGAAGTTAAAGGGAAGTTAAAGGGACAATACCTTTTGAATCAACAGTATATGTCTACACTCCTACACTCCTCTACTCCTACACTCCTAATAAATCACTCCTACTCTCCTAATATAAAAAAATCTTCATTTCCTTTGCAGATAGCACAAGTTTACTTACTTTTGCACATCTAAGCTACAGACATGGACTTACGACGAACGGGCAACAACATTCTTCAGATTGTCTTCTCCCTCGTGCTGGGAGGAGCCATTCTGTATTGGATGTACCGCGGATTCGACCTCAACCAGGTGCGCAATGCCATGCAATATGACATGGACTGGACATGGATGCTGCTCTCCCTGCCCTTCGGCGTGACGGCGCAGCTGTTCCGTGGCCTGCGCTGGTGCCAGACGCTGGAACCCATCGGCGAGCATGCGCGCAAGCACACGGCGGTGAACGCCATCTTCCTCTCCTATGCCACCAGTCTGGTGATACCCCGCGTGGGCGAGTTTCTGCGCTGCGGCGTGCTGAAGCGCTACGACGGAGTGGCCTTCCCCAAGGCGCTGGGCACCGTGGTGACCGAGCGCGCCGTCGATGCCGTGGTGGTGGCCGCCATCACGCTCACCACCATCCTGCTGCAACTCTCCGTCTTCACCGACTTCTTCACGAAGACGGGCACCCGCATCGACACCCTCCTCACCCAGTTCACCTCCACCGGCTATCTGGTCACCGCCATCTGTCTGGTGGCCGCCGTGGCACTTGTGGCTTTCCTGCTGCGCAAGATGGCTATTTATAATAAGGTGAAAGACACGCTGCACAGTCTTTGGGCCGGTGTGATGTCGGTACGCAAGGTGGAGCATCCTTGGCTCTACATCGCCTACACGCTGCTCATCTGGGGCAGCTACTTCCTGCATTTCTACCTCACCTTCTTCTGCTTTGAGCAGACCGCCCACCTGGGTGTGGACTGTGCCCTCGTGGCCTTCGTGGTGGGCAGCATCGCCGTGATTGTGCCCACCCCCAACGGAGCCGGTCCCTGGCACTTCTCTGTGAAGACCATGCTCATACTCTACGGAGTGGCGAGCGACCAGGCCCTCTCGTTCGTGCTCATCGTGCATACCCTGCAGACGCTGCTCGTGGTGGCCCTGGGCCTCTACGCCTGGGCAGCGCTGGGCATGACACGCCGCCGCACGGCACCGGCTGTCCATGGCTGAATAGAGAATCCATTAACAATACCATAACCCTTTAAACCTTAAAACAATGAATGAAATACTGAAACTGAGCCCCGAGTGCATCTGGCGCAACTTCTATTCGCTCACACAAGTGCCCCGTCCGTCGGGCCATCTGGAGAAAGTGCAGGCCTTCCTGCTCGACTTCGCCGCCAAAGCCGGTGTTGAAGCTTTCAAAGACCCTGCCGGTAATATCGTGATGCGCAAGCCCGCCACTCCCGGCATGGAAAACCGCAAGGGCGTGATTCTGCAGGCTCACATGGACATGGTGCCGCAGAAGACACCGGAGAGCACCCACTGCTTTGAGACCGACCCCATCCAGCCTTGGATAGACGGTGAGTGGGTGAAGGCCAAGGGCACCACCCTGGGTGCCGACAACGGTCTGGGCGTGGCCGCCATCCTCTCGGTGATGGAAGACAAGACACTGAAGCACGGTCCGGTGGAGGCACTCATCACCGCCGATGAGGAGACGGGCATGTTCGGCGCCAACGACCTTCCCACGGGCGAGCTCAACGGCGACGTGCTGCTGAACCTCGACTCCGAGACATGGGGCAAGTTTGTGATAGGAAGTGCCGGCGGCATCGACGTGACTGCCACGCTCGACTACAAGGAGGTGGACACCGACCCCGAAGACGCTGCTGTGCGCGTGACGCTGAAAGGCCTGCGCGGCGGACACTCCGGACTGGAGATTCACGAGGGCCGCGGCAATGCCAACAAGATGATGGTGCGCTTTGTGCGCGAGGCCATCGAGGAGTGCGAGGCTCGTCTGGCCTGCTGGCACGGCGGCAACATGCGCAACGCCATCCCCTTCAAGGCCGAGGTGGTGCTCACCCTGCCCAAGGAGAATGTGGAGGCACTGAAAGAACTTGTGGCCGACTGGAAAGAGGACTTCGAGGATGAGTACAAGCATATAGAGAGCGGCATCGAGTTCTTCGCCGAAGACATCGAGGCTCCGAAGACAGAGGTGCCCGTGGAGATACAGGACAACCTGGTGAACGCCATCTATGCCTGCCACGACGGTGTGGTGCGCATGATACCTGCCTACCCCGAAGTGGTGGAGACCTCGTCGAACCTGGCCATCATCGACATCGAGGACGGCAAGGCTGCCCTCAAAATCCTGGCCCGCTCGAGCCGCGAGGATATGAAAGACTATGTGGTGAAGATGCTGGAGAGCTGCTTCAACATGGCCGGCATGAAGGTGGAGACGGCCGGCAGCTATGGCGGCTGGGATCCCAATCCCGACTCTGAAATCCTGCACCTGCTCCTGAAGGAATACAAAGACCTCTTCGGCGAGGACGGTATCATACAGGTAGACCACGCCGGACTGGAGTGCTCGGTCATCCTGGGCAAGTATCCGCATCTCGACGTGGTGTCGCTCGGCCCGAGCATGCGCAGTCCGCACACCACCACCGAACGGGCTCTCATCAAGACCGTGGATCCCTTCTGGGCACTGCTCAAGAAGACCCTCGAAGATATCGGAGAGAAATAAAATAGACCAGTTTAAAAACCCGCCACGGCTTTTGAAGCCGTGGCGGGTTTTTTAAAGATGAAATATTAAAAATTAAAGATTAAAAATTAAAATGAGAAAATGGGGAGATGAAAGAAGAAAAATGAAGAATCAAAGATGAAAGATTAAAATGGAAACATTTATATATTAGACGAGGAGATGGGGAGGTTTTGGTATGGAGAGGTTATGGAAGAATTATTGAGGGGAGAAAGCACAAAAATGGTGGCAGATTGCAGTTTTTTGGAGAAAAATGCGTAAATTTGCAACGTGAATTGATAACGCCGGCCACACTCTGCACTGAGAGTGTGTGCAAAAGGCAACGCCCGCCGGCACATGTTTAAATAGACAATCAGTAGAAATGGACGATTATCACGCGGATAGCATTCCCGTGGGAAATATAAAGGAAAAGGATAGTATTCGGGCGACATAAAAGCGGCATAAACCATTGAGAAACACACAATTCTATAAACTTTCTTAAATTGTCATCCATTATCATGGTCATGTCATAAGTTTGTTGTTATTTTGTTGCTCGGAATCAATTACAACAACAAAGCAACAAAAAAGCGGAAATGAGAAAGACGAAAGACCCCATCCGTCTGCGCAGGCGTGCCGTCGCAAACGGGAACACATCACTTTATCTTGACATATATGTGGACGGGAAGCGGAGCTATGAGTACCTGAGACTCTACCTGGTGCAGGAGAAGAATGCCGGTGACCGGCAGAAGAACAGGGAGACGCTGCAGCTCGCCGAGGCCATCAGGGCGAAACGGCTCGTGGACCTTCAGAACGGGCGGTTCGGATTCAGCGACGGAAGCCGGCATGCCGACATCGCCGTGGCCGACTACATCCAGGCTGTTGTGGACAAGAAGAAGACGCTCGACACCCGGTCGTACGGCAGCTACGCCTCCATGCTCACCCACTTCAGGATCTTCTGCGGCCACGGGAAGCCGACGTTCAGGGACGTGACGGAGGAGTTCGCGGGTGCCTTCGCCGACTATCTGCGCACCGCCAGGAGGCTGAACACGCACAATGGCTGCAGGCCGTCAGACAACAAGGACATGCCGCAGCTGGGGCAGAACGCCAGGCATCTGTACTGGGTGAAGTTCAAGTCGGTACTCAACAAGGCCGTCAAGGACAAGATAATCGACAGGAACCCGTGCTCTTTCGTCGGCGGCATCAGCCATGAGGAGGTGGAGCGCGTGTTCCTCACCGTCGACGAGCTCCGCCGCATGACAGGCGTGGAGTGCAGGAACCCGGTTGCGAAGCGCGCCTTCCTCTTCTCGTGCCTCACCGGCCTTCGGAAGTCGGACATCGAGAAGCTGACATGGGGCGAGGTGTCGCAGGTGGACGGGTTCTGGCGCATAACGTTCCGCCAGAAGAAGACGGGAGGGCTCGTGTACCTGGACATAACGGACGAGGCTCGGTCGTTCATGGGCGAGCGCGGCGACGGGAAGGACACCGACCTGGTGTTCTCCGGCTTCTACTATTCAGACAAGATGAACTTCGCCATCCGGGAGTGGGCGGCGGCCGCCGAGGTCCGCAAGCACCTGACCTTCCACTCGGCGAGGCACACCTTCGCGCTGCTTCTCCTGGACCAGTCAACCGACATCTACACGGTGAGCAAGCTGCTCGGCCACACAGACGTGAGGACCACGATGCGCTACGCCCACATCCTCGACCAGAAGAAGCGTGACGCCGTGCTCAGCCTCCCGAAGATAAAAATAGAAAAATGAAGGTGTATGTTCTTACAGACAGCCCAAGCCCAAGAAACTATTGGAAGGTCTTGAAACACAGGTCGCAAAAAGATGGGAATGAAACGGTTACAAATATGTAACCAGATGAAGCTTCAAGCAGAAGACGGGGAAATAACGATGAATAATCATATTTTTTTTGTATTTTTGCAGATGATTTCTGATACTTTCATATAGAGCTGAAGATCATATATCCATGTAATTGATTCACCTTGGCGGCGGCGTTGCGAAACACCGCCGTTCTTGTCAAGTTCTGGGGCTTTCGCGCTTAAAAAACATTAAATCGAAGATAAATAATTATCATTTTTGATAATTATTATATATATTTGTGCCGTGATTAAAATAAAGATAAATGGTCTTAGAATGTCTTGACGAAGAATTAAACGCACTTATCCATCATCGATATATTGGTAAATACAAGCCCTACAGAAGCAATGCCAAACTAATAAGGAATCTTGACAAAGTCATCAAATATTTGATGCAGGCGAAGGATATTAATGTTGTTTCAAGCATTACAAGCCTTTCCTACGAGCCTCTGAAAGGCTCACCATACTCGTCTGTAAGAGTAGGTTACGACACCAAGTATCGTTTGATTTTTGAGGAGCATGAAGATAAGATAACATTGGTACTAATAGAACTAAGTGAGCATTATGGCGATCATTAACGAAAATTTTACACCCGTCGAGGCTGTGCATCCTTCGGAACTTATCAAGGATGAGCTGAAAGCGCGTGGTATGCGGAGAAAAGAATTGGCAGAGCGTCTGGGTATGAAGGCCTCCAATCTGAGTAGATTCTTCAGTGCCAAGGAGAAAATCACGCCTTCCATGGCATTGAAACTTGAGGAAATCTTTGGTATTCCCGCCGAATACTGGATGGGGCTGCAGCTGAGCTATGAGAGGGATATGGAGGCTATCCGACACAGGGACGAGGAAGAGTACAATGCCATTCAGGTGGAAAAAGCATTGGCTGCGGCACTGAACCTTCCCGTGCTTTTCAAGAAACTTTCTCTCGACAGCTACAAGTATTTCAGGGACAAGCTGAGCGCATTGTATGATATGTTTGGTGTGAGCAACATGGAAGAACTGCTGTCTCTCTCGACAGCCCAAGGCTGTTTCAAGAAAAGCAACAGCCTCGAGACTGAGGACAAGAATCTAAGCACCTGGATCCTTCTTGCCCGCCATTCCTGCGGAGAGGAAAAAGACGGGCTTCCCGACTATGCCAAGGGAAATGAGTCGAAGGCTGCGGCCGAGATTGCCTCAAAGGCAAACGCGCAGTCGATAACCGAAAGGGATATAAAGAGGATTTTCAGGGAAAACGGAATAGGATATTGTGTTGTCGAGAAGTTTGAGAAGACACCTGTGGATGCTTATTCGGTGATGATGGATGGACACCCCTTTATAGTAGTGAGCCACCGTAGAAACAACATGGACATGCTTGTTTTTGACATCCTGCACGAATGCGGTCACATAAACAAGCATCTTACAGACCGCGTTTCTTTTGTCTCCTACAATCAAAACCTGACAGAAGCAGAGGGTGTGGAGCAGGAAGCGAACAATTACGCCATGGACATGCTTATCCCGCCGACGACATGGGCGAACATGATGGAAGGGAAAAGCAGTTCTCTCAATATCTACAGCATATTCAGTACCGTGACAGAACAAGCCGTGAAAAACGGCATAAGCCCTACAATAGCGGCGTGGAGATTGAAATATGAGTATGGGGTATATAAGATTCGTGGCTACAAGAGCAAGCCGATTAGTTAGACCATTAAGCAAAAAAGAGGGGGCACTTCAAAATAGGCACTCCCTCTTTTTTTGCATGCTTGACCGCACAGAAACAGGGGGAAATTATGCGCAGATTTCCCCATTTTTTATGCACTGAACATTTTTCCCTTTCCGAGGAGGAGGTATCGCGCCGAGGCCTTGTAGTCGCGGACGAGGAAGGTGACCCATGCCACCTCGAAATATCCCCTGCGCACGTCCTCCCGCTGGGCGTAGAGGTTGCGCTTGTCGATGGCGTAGTGCTCGCAGAAGGAGTTTATCGACTTGATCTTCCTCTCCTCTACGAGTATGTCGAGCACCTCGAAGAACCTTCCGATGGTGCCGACGGTCTCCTGGTGGTAGTTTCTTGTCCTGCTCATGTCGTGACGTCCGGATGTTGGCAAACGGCCTCTCCCGCGCTTTCCGCCCCGTGCGGGGCGGTTGTCCGCCCGTGCCGTTTGGAGGGCTCAGACGGGCCGTATTCGCGTCCTGCGGCCGTTTTTTTTCTTGCCTTGCCTTACATTGTCTCCCTCCTTACGGACATGAGGACCCTGAACACGTTTCTGATGAGCCTCTTCGGTATGTCGGTGGGCTCATACTTTGGATTGACGCTCTCGAGGCGGTAGCTGTCGTCCATGGATGACCTGAGGACGTTTTTTATGAGCCTGCGGTCGTCGACGAGGTCGAGCACGTAGGCGGCTCCCAGCTCCAGGTACTCCCGCCAGAGCGGCACGTTCCTGATGAGGACGTAAGAGCCGCTGGGGTATTTGGGGTGCATTGAGTCGCCGTAGACTGGTATGACGAAGTCGCCCTCCTTGGCTATGCTCCTGGAGAAGGGCATCTGCTCGATGACGTACTCCGGCTCTATGACCTCGTTCGTGCCGAAACCGCCTCGCGCGTCAAGATTCACAACCGGAACCAAAAGGACGTCGGAGAAGGAACGGACCGGAACGGATTTTTGTACTTTCATCGTCCCATTTCCATATAATACCCATTCTTTATTGAGCTCTGGATAAGTTTGGATTATTTTCTCCAATTTATCTACGCCAATAGTCTGACCAATATGATTAACGAATGAGTTTCCGAGGCCGCAGCTTCTTTCAAACTCTCTAACTGAAATTCCTTGTTTATCAATGAATTGTTTTATTCTTTCTTTTATTCCTTCCTTTTGTTCCATAATGCTTTGTTTTTAAAAAAATGTTAAATATGAAGAGATTTTTCTACAATAATTTTGAGTATTGTAGACTTTTCTCTACATTTGCATCGTGAAATTAAAATTGTTACACCGCAAATATACAAATTTTCCGTATCAAAATGAATATTATGATTAAAAAGAAGAATGCCACGAAGGATTTCTGGTCGATGTATGCGGAGGTGAAGTTGCAGACGCCCCCTCCCACTCCGGCCAGGGAATTCATCCAGAAGGTTGCGAAGGCAGCGCAGCGTTCTGAGCACACTGTGAGGATGTGGCTTGCGAAGGCGCAGCCCATCGAGCCCCTTGCGAAGAAGCCCATCGCGCAAGTACTCTTGAACAAGCAGAACGTGACGGACGAGGAGATCACGCTACTGTTTCAGACCGAGTCATGACACCGAACCGAAACCATACCGACATGAGACGCACAGCAGACAGGGCGTTGCTCGCCTTTTTCACCGTTCTCTCGGCGGCTGCCGTCACCGCCGGCATCTGCACCGGGACCTGGCACAACATACTATTCGGAGTCATGTATATCGCCATTTACAAATCCATCAAAATCAAGTAACCATGAACAGCGAGGAAATCATCACACGGCTGGATAAGATCCAGCAGCTTACGCTTCTTTCGGCGAAGGAAGCCCTCAACGTTGCGGACGTGTGCCTGCTCACCGGTGTGTCCAAGACGAGGATATACCATCTGACGAGCTCGCGCGAAATTCCTTTCTACAAGCCGGAGGGCCGCGGCATCTTCTTCAAGAAATCGGAGATCACCGCCTGGCTTCTCCAGAACCGCCAGCGCACCAACGCCGAGGTCCGTTCCGAGGCCGGTCTTTACGCCATCAGCAAGCAACGATAAAAACAGCACGGATATGAAAGTAATCATCAAATCAATCAGCCTTTTGAACTTCAAGGGCATCCGCGAGTTCAGCGCGGACTTCGACAAGGCCGTGACCGAGTTCCGTGGCGACAACGCCACCGGCAAGACGACCCTGAACGACGCTTTCGACTGGCTTCTGTACGACAAGGACAGCCAGGGCAGGAACAACTTCCAGGTGAAGACCCTCAACTCACAGAACGAGGTCATCATGCGGCTTCCCCATGAGGTGAGCGCCGTGCTCGACGTGGACGGCGAGGAGATACGCTTGCGCAAGTGCTTCACCGAGGTATGGAAGAAGCCCCGCGGCAAGGCCGAGGAGGAGTTCAGCGGCCACACGGTGGAGCGTTTCTGGAACGACGTGCCCGTGAAGGAGAAGGAATACAACGAGAAGATTGCCGGCATCTGCGACGAGGAGGTGTTCCGCCTCATCACCAACCCCGGCTACTTCTTCACGATGAAGAAGGACTCGCAGCGCAGCTTCCTCATCCATCTCGCCGGCGACGTGACCGCCGAGCGCATAGCGGAGGACCACCCCGAGTTCCGCCAGCTTGTGGCCGACATGTCCGGCAAGACCGCTGAGGAGTACGCCCGTGAGACAGGCGCCCGCATAAAGCGCGTCAAGACGGAGGCCGAGGGCATTCCCGGGCGCATTGACGAGCGCCGCCGCTGCGTTCCCGAGGCAGAGGACTGGGGAGCCCTGGAGGCGGAGATACGTGAGAAGAAGAGCGTTGCGTCCCGTATAGAGAAGCAGATGGCCAACGAGATGGAGTCCTACAACGCCGCCGTGGAGAAGCAGCGTGTGAAGCTTCAGCGCAAGGCGTCCCTTGAGCTTCGCTACGACGAGGAGAAGAGCGGCCTTGTGGGCGCGCGCATGCGCCAGGCCCTTGCCGACAAGCGTGCCCAGGACACTCTGATGAGCCGCCTGGAGGAGTGCCGTTCGAGGCTTCGCCAGCGCGAGGCTCACATCGCCTCGTATGAGTCGGCCCTTGCGGACCTTTCCCGCCAGCGCGAGACGCTCATAGCCGAGTGGCGTGAGATAAAGGCGCGCTCTCTCACTTTCGACGACGACGACAGCCGCTTCGTGTGCCCCACCTGCGGCCGTCTCCTGGACGAGGACGACATAGACGCCAGGAAGGCGGAGATGACCGCCGACTTCAACAGCGAGACGGCCCGTCTTCTCGAGGAGAACAGGCAGAAAGGTCTCGCCGTGAAGCGCCAGCGCGAGAGAGTGGAGGCCGAGCTTGCCTCCTGCCGCCAGTGGTCCGACAGCCTGGCCGAGGAGATACGCGGGTATGAGCAAGACCCCCTTTTCGGTGTGGAGGTGACGATGCCCGACACGGGCGACATAGCCGACGCCCCCGTGCTCCAGGACCTCCGCCGGCAGATAGAGGAGCTGGACGCCGACATCAGGAGCACCCTTATCCAGCCCGCCGACCAGAGCTCCATGAAGGCCGAGCTCGCGAGGCTGCAGGACGAGATGAACGCTCTCCGCGTGCGTCTGGCCAACAAGGCCGTGATAGAGAACAACGAGCGCCGGATATCGGAGCTTGAGGACCAGTACAGGAGCCTGAACGCCGAAATAGCCCGTCTGGAGGGTGTTCAGCACCAGCTGGGGCAGTTCAGGAAGACGCTCATCAGCGATGTTGAGGACAAGATAAACGGCATGTTCACCTACGTGCGCTTCAAGATGTACGAGCAGCAGATAAACGGCGGCGAGCGTGAGACGTGCGAGGCCCTTGTGGACGGCGTGCCCTACTCGACGAACGTGAACACCGCCGCCCGCGTGAACGCCGGCATCGACATCATCAACGCCATCAGCAAGGCCCATGACATCCATGCCCCGATATGGATAGACAACCGCGAGAGCATCACCCGCCTCATCGCGACGGAGAGCCAGGTGATCAACCTTTTCAAGGACGAGAACTACCCGTTCCTTACCCGGATATAATTTAAAGTTTCACTTTAACAAAAATACGAATATGGCAACGAATCAAATCATCAAGTACGAGAACGTGAGCGAGCAGGTGCTCGCCAAAATCAAGAGTTTCCAGCAGGTGGGCCTGCAGCTTCCGGCCAACTACGCCGTTGACAACGCCATGAAGGCCGCCTGGCTTGTGCTCCAGGAGACGGAGGACCGCAACCACCAGAAGGCGCTTGCCGTGTGCACGAAGGAGTCGATAGCCAACTCCCTTCTCGACATGGTTCTCCAGGGTCTGTCGGTTCACAAGAAGCAGGGCTACTTCATCGTGTACGGCAACCAGCTGCAGTTTCAGCGCAGCTACTTCGGCACCGTGGCCCTCGCCAAGCGCTCCGGCGCACTTGCCAAGGACCCCAAGGCCAACGTGATCTACGAGGGCGACGACTTCGTGTACACCATCGACCCTGAGACGGGCGAGATGGTTCTTGTGAAGCACGAGCAGAAGATAGAGAACATCGACGACTCGAAGATACGCGCCGCATACTGCATCCTGCAGCGTGCCGACGGCACGCGCTCTCTCACCATCATGACGATGGACCAGATACGGGCCGCGTGGAACCAGGGCGCCACGAAGGGCAAGTCGCCCGCCCACCAGAACTTCAGCGGCGAGATGGCGAAGAAGACGGTGATAGGCCGCGCCTGCAAGATGATGATAAACAGCTCAGACGACGCATGGCTCTATGAAGGCAAGCGCGACGAGCTGGACGCTCCGGACCCCGCCGTGGAGGCCCGCGACAGCCTTCTTGAGCAGTCAGGCACGCAGAAGTTCGTCGAGGCTGCCGAGTATGAGGAGCTGCCCTCGAAAAGCGCCGGTGCCGTGAAGACGGTGCAGGGCGCCCCTGCGGCCGCTGAGCCAGGCGACGCCGACTCCCCCGGATATTAGAGGCAGCCTGTAACTTGTGAACAGCGAAGATATGAGACTGCATGTACTTGGTTCCAGCTCAGCCGGCAACTGCTACATCCTCCAGAACGAGGATGAGGCGCTTGTGATTGAGGCCGGCATAGACATCCGCGAGGTGAAGAAGGCTCTCGGCTTCAATCTCCCGAAGGTATCCGGCGCTGTCATCAGCCACCGGCACGGCGACCATGCGAGGTATGTGGGCGCTTTCGTGAGGAACGGGATCCCCACGCTCGCCCTGGAGGACGTGTTCAGCAGCCGTCATATCTTCGCCAATCCCTTCGCCGTGGCCGTCAGGCCCGGCAAGGGGTACCGTGCCGGCGGTTTCCGGTTGACGGCATTTCCCGTGGCGCACGACGTGCCCTGCGTGGGTTGGCTGATTCGTCACGACGAGATGGGCAAGCTTCTTTTCGTGACAGACACGGTGATGCTGAACTACACGTTTGACGGGCTGACCGTTGTGATGGTGGAGGCGAACTATGCCGACGACATCATCGACGGCCGCCTGATGCGCGGCGAGATAACTCCTGCCATGCGTAGCCGCATCATCCAGTCGCACATGTCGCTGGAGACTGCGAAGCGCATCCTCAGCCGCAACGACCTGAGCGGTGTGGACCACATCATCCTGATACACCTTTCTGACGGCAACAGCGACGAGCGCCGCTTCGTGCGTGAGGTGAGGGAGCTGACGGGCAAGATTGTGGTTGCGGCGGACAGGGGGGAAGTGATTGACATATCGAAAGAGCCTTTCTAAGACAAAAACGGGAAGCTATGAAGGAGCAGATGAGGAGATGGATTGAGGCCCATCCGGGCGCCACCATAGAGGAGGCGTGGATGGCGGGCTACTGGACATGCACCGACAACTGGTGCCGGAAAAGGAGGTGAACACCATGGACGGATGGATAAAATTGCCAAGGTCTATCCTGGAGGAGGAAGACTACTTCACGAAGCCGTTCACCCGGAAGGAGGCAATTCTCGACCTCTACCTGCTCGCCGCCATCAAGGACGGAGCCGTGACCTTGAACGGAAAGCAGTACGAGGTGAAGCGTGGGCAAATCATCACCACCGTGAGGCTGCTGGCAAGAAGGTGGGGATGGAAGAAGGACACGGCGAGAAGATTCCTGTATGCGCCACGTTTTCGGACACATTTTGAGACAGTCTCGAACGCTGCATTTACTTGTATAACAATAAAATACATGCTTGATGATACTGAAGAATGCGACACCAAATGCGACACCAAATGCGACAGTATTATTAATAAGAATGTATATTTAAAAGAATACTACTACGACGCGCGTGTGTGTGCGTGCGTGCGTGAAGATGGAGATGAACTCGACACGGAAGTAGAGCGGATGACAGCCGAGCAGTCGTGGCTGGAAAACATCATGATGAACCACCACACGCCGCCAAGCGAGCTCGGGGCGCTCTTCGCCAAGTTCGTAACGGAGTGCAGATGCAACGGTGTGAAAAGCCACAACTCCATCGAGGATGCGAAAAGGCACTTCAACTCATGGCTGAGAATTTACAAAGAACATGAACGGAATAGAAACAATAAGCCAAGCCCTGAAGACAACCGAAGGGAGGCAGAATGGGCGGCAGCGGTCAGAACCGCCAACGCTATCAGAGGCACAAACGAAATCGTTGATGACCTTCCGAAGCCGTTTTGATACACGGCAGCGGATTTTCAACGCCTACTCACCGGCACACTGGGCCTACGTGGTGGCGAACCAGGACAAGTGCTTTACGGAACCGACCATCACACTGCAGCAGCTCGACAGATCGTACGGGGAAGGCACCGCCCGTGACCTCGTCGCCGACCAGATCCACGGCATTTACAAGGCGACCAACACCCGGGAGCCATTGAGGCAGGACGCCCTAACCTCCAACGCTGAGATGTTCGTGGCGAAATACGGGCACGAATGTACGCTCAACGCCATGATGCTCTACTTCGCCAACTATCCGCTCGAATACAAGTCCTCCTACGGCCAGTTCGACATGGTGGACATATTGCAACAGTTCGGCAAGAAGTTCCTGCCGTGGTGGAGGATGAAACAGGAGCCCGAAAGACCGAAGGAGCAAGCAAGCAGCGGGGCGGTGGGGCGTGAAGGTCTCATCCGTTATCTCGCCAACGAGCTGCTCGGCGGCAAGACACTCAACCAACTCAAGGAGGACTCGGGAATGTACCGGCTCGGACTGCTCACCGACAAAGACCTCGACGAGGCCATGGAAATAGCACAAAATGAATTCTGATTATGAACGCACTACTCACACTCTACGACTTCCCCGGCGACAGGGCCAACTGCGCAACATGCACACGCAAGGGCGGCGCCTGTCCGAGAAGGGAGAAGCGATACCCCAACGGCTACGTGAAGAGCTCCGTGAACGGGGACTTTACGGGAATTATTTACAGGTGCCCGAACTATACCGGGCCGTATGAAAACAAGAAAAAGGAACTATGAAACTTGAGCCATTACCCGGCGCTCCCGGCTACATGGTGGACACGGATGCCATGGCCGCCTACAGCTACAAGAGAGGCGCGCTGAGACGTATTAAGACAAAGACCATATACAGGGCGTGCAACATATCGGTAGACGGGAAGGTCGTCGGAACCACCATCTACAGGATGGTGTACTGCGTTCAGCGTGGCATCGACATAACGAAAATTCCAAAGGGCGTCTGTATCGGCGTAAACCAGTATGGGAGCATAACGGTGGTTACCCGCTCGGAGATTAGCGAGAAAGCCTCAAGGACTGTCGAGGCGAGGCGTGAGAACCTCGAGGCGTTCAGAGAGAACTACCGTATTATCGACAGCTTCTATAGGGGAGACAACCAGCCTTTGCTCGATTATGTCGGAAAAGCGGAGAAGGAGGTAATCAGCCACTACATCAACGTACGTGGAATGGGTAGAACCAGGGCGGAAATTATTGTGGGCTGCGCTGTAAACAAACTGCTCGACAGGTTTAGTGAGGGCAGGCCCGTGTTTCATATAAAGCCATACCTCTACAGGCTCGCACAGGGCGAGAACGAGAACTACGCAAAAAGAATACTTGAATTTATAGACCAATTTGAACAGAAATGACATGAAACAGAGAATCAAAGTTGAAGAACGGCACATAGCCGACCTGTGGCGGCTGCCGTGCGTGACGGGAATTGTCAAAAACCCGACTACGGTCATCGTACGCAATAAGGGGCCCCACTTCTTCGGGCTGGAGGGTGACTACATTGTAGAGAACGATGACCACACCTGGAGCGTGGAGAAAGGAGGTGAGTGATGAAAATCTTTTTTGCTATAGTGGTGGCTGTCAATGTTTTCATCTTAGAGGTTTGCGTTTATATTATGATTCGTAACGAAATGGTCTTCCGATTTAGGGTGAAAATCATTAAACTTCTAGATGAGAAACTTAGAGATTGTGAGGACATTAGAGATTTTGATATGCTCGATGTCATTCGTGGCAGATTAGACTGCGAAGCAAGTTATGACCGAATGTGTAAAAGCTTCAAACCGCTACGCCTGGAATATTGGTTTACGAAAGAGCAGGTTGACTATCTGAAAGGAGGTGAGGAAAATGAAAATAGCAAATCTTGAACGGGCAGCGCAAATCGCCCGAGACCTGCCGACCCTGGAGGCCGTGAGGAAGGAACTGTCGGGCGACACCGATGTGGTGGTGGGCGTTTACATCCTGCCACGCTGCGTAAGACACAACCTCATCGCAGCAGTCAACGCCGAGATAAACATCATGCGGAAGGAGGTGGAGAGTCTATGAGCACACACACCGCCATAGCCAAGAGCATGCTCTTCCATCTGCTCGACGGCATGAAGTACACCTACGTGAAGTTCTCGTCGCTCTACAACAACACCATCGCCCCCTACAACCTCATGGCCGCAATGGCGGTGCTCGACGCCTACGACGCCATGGAGGAGACTCCCATGTTCCGTCAGGGCGTGAAAAGGTACATGAACCGTGCAAAGAAGATTGTCGACCGGTACAGCGCCGACATAAAGCTGGCCTACGGGAAGAAGTACACGCTGTTCGTGGACTACTGCAACCAGTTCAGCACCGCCATGAACGACGACGTGGAGCGGCTCAGGAACGCCATCGTCCTCGCCTTAGGCAGACACGGAGTGAGAGGCGACGTGCAGTGCAAGGCGGCGCTGATGCTCGCCCTACACCTGTGCGACAACGCCCACGAGCTGCACGACGGCTACATGGACATCTGCAGGCGCTCGGGAGTGAGGGCCGAGATGATTGCCGCCTTCGACTATGCCGACATGGGAGCCGCCTACCACTGGCTCAATGAGGCGGCGATGGCCGTGATGGGGATGACCGACGAGGAGCAGGACGCCTACTGCCGGGAACCCTCCATCAAGGCGGGCCTCGACATCCTCAACCTCTACATCCTCAAGGACGGCGAGCTCGACTACCGCAAGATTGGCTACATGGCACTCCACGCCCTCGACATGGACCGTGAGCACTACGGAGAAGACGCCGACAAGGCAAGAGCCGACCTCGCCGCCATCGACGCAAGGCACGAGGCATGGCTGGAGGCGCAGAGAGCCGCCGAGGCAGCCGAAAAAGCCGCCGCTGATAAAGTGGCCGAGCAGATGAAAATCGAGGCTCAGAAAGCAAAAGACGAGGCCGTGGCCGCACGCCTCTCCGAGAAGTTCAACGTTAAAACCAAGAAGAGATGAGACACATCAAGAACATAGGCCTTTACGGCCTCGCACTGATAGCAGCCCTGCAGATACTTTTGTTCGGGCTCTTGGCCCTCAGCTGCAACAACGCAGTGTTGGGCTTTATGGCTGGCATTGCCATACCTGAGTGCATTCATACTTTGAGGAGGATGAACAATGACTGCGAAGAAGATTGACAAACCCTATACGACTATGACGAAGAAAGAATTAACCGAGCGGTGCCGAGAGATTCTCAGGCGCACACCGCTGAAACAAAAGGTGGTGGACGAAGATGCGGAGTGGCTTATGGACAACATATTCCCGTATCACCCCGAGTGGGACTGGTACCAAAGGTTGCCCATCTACTGTATCTATACCGACAAGGCCGACCACGGCACCAAGTGTTTCTACATCCGATGGGCGTCTCTAGAGAAGTCTTCCATCAGCTACATCAAGTGCATCAAGAACATAAACACCAAACAACCATGACACTATCAAAACTTATCAACGACATCAAGGACGAGCTGTTTGTCGAGGCCTGCGACTGGCAGGACGACACCAACATCATATACATCAACCACAAGACCCCAGGAGGAGGCGTGATTGAGATCAATTATACCATGCAGGGCCGTGACAAGGACCAGTGCGAGGTGCTTGTCTACGGCAGCAAGGCCGAGAGCCATGAGAACCTTGAAGAGTACCTCACAGACCAACTCACCTGCACCCTCGACTGGGATGCGGTGGAGGACTATCTTCGTGAGGTCAACATGGACGAGTGGCAGGCGCACGGCTTCCGTGATGCCGCCGACTACCATCGCTATCGTGGATTTTAATGTGTTATCCAAATATTTTTAGACCTATAGCTCATTTTGCAGGATGAGACATAGCTCAAAGTTCTGTTATTCATGCGTTTTTCTTGATTCAAACGTTTCAGGTCACAAATTGATGGTTGA
>CACYUZ010000026.1:0-42878 GCA_902777645.1 uncultured Prevotellaceae bacterium
TTGAATTTCTTGTTCATCTCATTCTGACGGTACAGCACGTCCGGGTTCTTCTGTGCCCACTTGTAAGCTTTTATTGCAGCGTCGATGGCTTTTGTTGAGAAATCGGCATATTCGGTGTTGCCCAGGAAAAGTCTTGCCGCCTGTGCCATGACAGCTGCAAAATCAAGGCATGCTGTCACGCTTTTCTGTACTACATATCTCTTTTGTACGCATGCATCAGGCATGATGAACCCTTCGAAGAAGGGAGTGGTGAGCTTGTGGTAAACACCTCCGTCGGTGGGGTCCTGCATGGTGAGCAACCATTCCAGGTTGTACATCATCTCGTCCAGCACATCGGGGGTCTGGTTGCCGCTTTCGGGGATGTTGGTGTTGAGTTTGTCGAAGTAATCGGTATTTTCCTCGTAGCAACAGAGCACCAGACCTATAGAGAAAGCCGAATTGACCACATATTTGTTATAATCGCCGGCATCATACCACCCTTTGGGAGAAGAGATGACCGTTCCGGCAGGCCGTCCTTCCGAGGCAGCCGATGGGTGTACAATGACTTGCGTGTCGGGATGTCCGGCTGTGCGGTGCCATTTTCCTGCATACCGCTCTTCGATAGGCATACCCGACCGTATCAGATAGAAGGCCTTCAACGCTGCTTCCGCTATCTTGTGAACAGGCTGCTCGGCTACCGTAAATCTTTCAGAGAGTCCCTTTGCGCTTACCATGTAATCGCCGCATTCATTCAAAGCCGACAAGTCGACTACGAACCGTATTTTCCCCGACCATGGAGAAGAGGCTGAGCGTGTTACGCTCCATGTGCCGTCTACTTTTTTCCACTTGCCGTTTGGCATCAGTTTTTTTACGGTGATAGATTTTTGCGGGTCGACGCCGTCAAAAACTACCACTTTTTCCTGCGAAGGCGCCATGCCCACTTGGTTTAGGCGTATGGCAGCACCTTTTGGTGCAGCCTGTGAGGTTAAAGCTACCCCCAGCAGGCATAAAAGAAAGAGTTTTCTCATTGTCTTTATTTGTTTTGATTGATATTCAGTTGTATGGTTCCGTCTTCCAGGTCTACCCCCCGTGCAGTGAGTGTCACTTTCCCTTCTTGTTTGCCGGCTCTCAGCACAATAAGACATTTGCCATAAAAAGCCTTGCGCTTATTGTCTTTAAACCGCTCGAGCGAAGTTTGGCATCCATTGTCCACGCCGGCGATTGTTGCATTTCCGTCGACATCGAAGAAAAGTTGATTTTCCGCATTGGGGCATAGGTTGCCGTCTTTGTCTACAATCTCGGCCGTGACAAAACACAAGTTCTGACCGTCGGCCGACATACTGGCTTTGTCGGCTTGAAGCCTGATATGGTGGGGCGCACCCGCTGTCCGGATGGTCTGTCTTCTTACCTCCTGCCCGTCTTTCCGGGCCACGGCTGTCACCTCACCTGGTTCGAATATGACGCGCCACATGACATGATACTGGTGAGAATCGGCCTTCCGCCTCACCCCCTGGCTCTTACCGTTGATAAAGAGTTCCACTTCATCAGCCTGGTTGTAATAGCACCACATGTCGATGGTCTGTCCTTTCAGCCAATTCCAATGGGGAAACAGGTGCAGCACGGGCTTGTCGGTCCATTCACTCTGATACATGTAATAGCTGTCTTTGGGAAATCCTGCCAGGTCGACGATGCCGAAATAGCTGCTTCTTGCCGGATAGGCATACGGAGTGGGTTCCCCTATATAGTCGAAACCGGTCCATATAAACTGTCCGCCCACGAAATCGTTATGTTTCACTACGTCCCATGTTTCCTCGTGCGTGCTGCTCCACGATGCGTGCATGTTGTCGTAGGCACTGCACTGGAATGATGGATCTGTATAGGGAAGCCACCATTCTATAGGTGCCTTGTAGATGGAGTCGCTCGGCATCATGTAGAACCCTCTCGTCTGCAGTGCGGAGACACTCTCGCTGAAGATAAACGGTTTGTCGGGGAAATTCTTTGGCACATCTTTCACCCATTGGTGGTGATAATTGAATCCGATGATGTCGATGGCACCGCTTTTGAACAGATGGTTGCCAGGGTCAGGTTCATTACATCCTGCTGTGATGGGCCTTGTAGTGTCGTATCTTCTTACAATTTCGGCCAGGTGCCTGGTCAGGAGCGAATTAACGCTCAGTTCGCCTTCCTTGGCCAGTGTTGAGGCATCATGTCCGGCATTGAGAATAAGGTTGGCCTGCTCTAGTGAGAGCGTGTCGGCCTCGGCCGACGACCATTGTTCCAGTACCTCATTGCCTATGCTCCACATAAGGATGCAGGGATGGTTGCGGTCGCGCAGTATCAGGTCGGAGAGGTCCCGTTCATGCCATTCGTCAAAGAACCGCGCATAGTCGTTCTGTGTTTTTTTGCGCCGCCACATGTCGAATGATTCGTCCATGACGATGAAACCCATCGAGTCGCACATGTTGAGCAGTTCAGGTGCCGGAGGATTGTGCGAACTACGTATGGCATTGACGCCCATTTCTCTCAGTATGACCAGTTTTCTGTGCAAAGCATCCTCATGGAGGGCAGCGCCCAGACATCCGAAGTCATGATGCTCGCACACACCGTTCAATTTCATTGACTTGCCGTTGAGTGAGAATCCCTTTTTTGCATCGAACGAGAAGCTGCGGAATCCAGTTGTCGTTATTTGTGTGTCGAGTACCTGTCCGTTTCCATTGGTTATTTCCGTCTTCACCGTATAAAGATACGGTGACTCAACCGACCAAAGGTGTGGCCGCCGCACTTTGAGGCGTGAAGAAGGCTTTTGAGAACTTGTGGATGCTACGATATTGCCTTTCCCGTCTAAAATAGCATGTTTATAGATAAGCTTGGAGGGAAGGCTTTCGTGCCCTGCATCAGCCGAGGTCTCTATCCAGACCTCACCCGATGATGACGTCTGCACATGTATACCCCAATGATTGATGCGAATGGGCCCCGTCTCTGCCAACCACACGTGGCGGTATATGCCGCATCCACTATACCATCTTGAGTTGGGCTGGTCGCTGTTGTCCACTTTCACGGCTATTACATTGTCGCCTTCTTTCAGGAATGGCGAGAGTTCATATTCAAACGAGCTGTAGCCATATGGCCGGGTACCCAACTTGTGTCCGTTGATATAGACAGTAGCGTTCATGTACACACCGTCGAATTCGACAAAGAGGCGTTTGCCGGCTGCCTTCTCCACTGAGAAATGCTTTCTGTACCAGCCTATCCCCCCTGGCAGCGCTCCTCCGCCAGCACCGGAAGGATTGGCGGGTGAGAAATCGCCTTCAATGGCCCAGTCGTGTGGCAGGTCAAGTTTTCTCCACCTGGAATCATTGTATCCAGGACTTTCCATTCCGGCAGAGTCGGCCAGCATGAAGAGCCAGTCGCAGTCGAAATTCCTTTTTTCATAGCCCCATGCTATAAGAGTAACCGCAAGGAGCAGGCTGCTGCATAATAATCTTTTAATCATGGCAACAATAAAGAATGAAAAGCATCTTGCCTCCCACTGACAGGAGGAGCAAGATGCTGTATTGATAATTATCCCTGTTTTTTGAGGATTAGAGTTTCACTTGTGTTGACTTACCAGAGTAGTTGACCTGTATTCCTTTCGGGTCTTCGAGGTTCAGTTCCATAGGAGCGTCTTTTTTCACCAGTACGATATTGAAACGGCGGTTCTTGAGCATTCCGTTGAAGGAGCCTTTGCGCTGACCGAAGCTCACGGTCTTGCTGTTGTCGTCGTACGAGATGTCGATAGTGGCATACTTGCCTTTCTCGTAGTTGTAGTTGGTTCCTTCGTCCTCATAGAGTTGGAATTGTCCGTCGGCGCCCTCGTACACATAGAGGTTGATGAGCTCAGCCGGTTTTTCGTCGCACCATTCCATTTCAGGTCCGAAGGGAATGATGGCACCTTCGCGCACAAATACAGGAATCCGCTCGTAGGGTGCGTCCACCACCAGTGTCTGGCCTCCCTCGATGTGCTGTCCGGTGTAGAAATCGTACCATCCACACTGTTTGGGGAAGTAAACCGCTCTGTTGCGTGCTTTATAGTGTCCCACTGGGCATGCCATGAGTGCGGGGCCGAACATCCACTGGTCGGGAATGTTCTCTACATTCTTGTCACCGTTGAAATCCATGATGAGTCCCCTCATCAGCGTATAGTCTTTGAAGTGAGCCCATCCTGCCATGCTGTAGAGATAAGGCATGAGGCGGTAGCGGAGCCGGTCGTACCAAACGATGGTCTTGTAGGCGGGATGGTCTTCGGGAGCAATATTCCACACCTCGCGGAGCGGGAATTGTCCATGGGCGCGGTAAAGTGGGATGAAACAGCCAAACTGGTTCCATCTGGTCTGCAGCTCTCTCCACTCGGTCAAGTCGCTGCTCTCCACGCCGGTGGCATCGAAAGCCCGCTGAGCAGCCTCGAATCTATTTTCTACGGAGAATCCACCTTGGTCCATACCCCAGAACGGAATACCGCTCATGCAGTAGTTGAGTCCGGCTGTCATCTGTGCCCTCATATCCTCCCAACGAGTGCCAATGTCACCGCTCCAGGTGGCGGTGGAGTAACGCTGCTCGCCGGCAAATCCGCTTCGGGTGAGGAGGAAGACGCGCTGGTTGGGACGTACAGACCGCTGGCCGTTGTAGATGGCGTCGGCATTGACAATGGAGTAGGCATTGAAATACTCGGTGGAGCTGCCCAAGGCCGTTGGGCCGCTCAGTGCCTTGCGGTACCAAATAGGTGTGCAGTCGCGCACATTGGGTTCCGAAGCGTCCATCCACCATGCATCGATACCGTAGTTGAATTTGGTGAAGAGGTTTTCGTCCATCTGTCGCCAGAACATCTTTCTTGCATTGGCATCATAGGCATCATAGAAAGATCCTCTGTATCCCAACCAGTCGTGAATATCGTCGGTGATGGCCTGCTGGTAAATCCATCCCTTTGCATCAAGTTCCTTGTAATTGTCGACCGTATCGTAGAATTTTGGCCATACTGAAATCATGAATCGTCCGTGCATCTGGTGTACGCTGTCGAGCATGGCCTGCGGGTTGGGGAAACGGGCGGCCTCAAACTTATGGCTGCCCCAATCGGGAAGCGGCCAGTAGTTCCAGTCTTGGACAATATTGTCGACAGGGATATGCCTCCGTCTGAATTCGGCGAGTGTTTCCTCAATGTCGGCGCTGCTCTTATAGCGCTCACGACTCTGCCAGAAACCGAGCACCCATTTGGGATAGACAGGGGCCTTTCCTGTTAGCGTGCGGTATCCGCCTATTACCTCATCGGCATTTTCGCCGGCAATGAAATAATAATCCATGTCACGGCTCATCTCGCTCCAAATGCTCAGGTTGCCTTGTTCCTTGGCCGTTTGGGGCTGGGCCACTCTTAGTCCGCAATAGCTCACACCGCCATCGGGTTCCCACTCAATGCGTATTTGTGTTTTCTTGCCTTTCTGCAACTGGGTTCTGAATTTCCAGGAATTGGGGTTCCAGGCCGTGCGCCAGCGCTCACTTACCACTTCCTGTCCGCCGATGTAAATTTTGGTGTATCCGGCGTAGTAGAGGATGAAGTGGTACAGATTGGTTTCGGGTGCCTCGATGAATCCTTCGTACACCACATGGGCGCCATCGAGATTGAATCCTTTGGGTAGGTTCTTGATACCGCCCGGCTCGGTCTGGTTGGCGATGGCCGATGTGGCAGGGCAGTCAAACTCATAGTAGATACTGTCTTCATCTCTTACCAGTTTTTTTCCGTCTTTGTCAACATAAGTGCCGGTGAGGTGTCCGGGCTTTCCGTTTTTGTCGTAAAGTTTAAATGCCCTGTTCAGTTGAAGATATTCGCTGGGGTTTCCCCATCTGCAGTAGGAATAGCTGTCCCACAGGATACCGTAGTTGCGGTTACTCAGTACGAAGGGGATGCTCACTTTGGTGTTGTATTGGAAAAGGTCCTCGTTAACCCCTTTCATGTTGTAGTCTTCAGCCTGATGCTGTCCCAAGCCATAAAAAGCCTCGTCGTCGGGACTGTCGAAAAGAGCTCTCCATGTAAAACCGTTTTTCTGCTCTTCGGTGAGTGTGCCGATGCCTATCTCCCTTTCAGGCACCCGAAACGGTTGAAACGTCTTTCCGTCTTTGGCCTCTTTCAGCATCAATTTGCCTTTGGCGTCGAAGAAGTTCACCTCGCCGGTTTTTTTATCGACCACCGCTTTCACCTTCTTGGCCTCAACCGTGACTTTTCCATTTTCATCTTTCACGGAAAAGACCGGTTTTGCGTTCTGGGGTACGATAATGAGGCTGGTTTTGCTGGGGAAATCATCTTCCGGTGTGGCTTCCACACGAATGATGTTGTCGTTCATCACCTGGAGCCTTACCCATTTGGCACCATTGGCAGTGGGATTCTCCACTTTGACAGTCACAAAGTCACTTTTGGCGATTATTGTCTTTTTTTCGGCATTTGCTGTCATGGACAGTAAAAGCGAAATCGCCATAAATAGAAGTTTTACGTTTCGCATAAATAATATTGTAGTTAGATTTGTTTTGCACTGCTATCCCTGATCTTCAAAATCATGGGCACCACTTCGTGGTAAATTTTCTTGTCGCCGTTGATATTTCTAAGTAGTAGTTCGCAGGCTTTCATGCCCTGAATACGGGCTTGGTCCATAATGGCTGTCAGTCTGGGCGTGACATATGCGGCACTGTCACCATCGGTGAATCCTATAATGGCCACATCTTCCGGTATCCGAAGCCCAAGACTCTTGATGGCCTCAAACGCCGCATAGGTGATGATGTCGTTGAAGGCCAGGATGGCGTCGGGTGGATTCTCGCCCTTGAGCAGTTTGATGGTGGCATTTCTCGCCACCTCATAGTCGATTTTGTCGCATACCACCAGATTGCGGTCTATGGGAATGCGGAAATCTCTGAGTGCCTCCAAGTATCCGTGCTTCCGCCTTTTCACCATGTCAAGGTGGTTGGGGCCGCCGATAAAAGCGATTCTTCGGCTCCCCGTTTCCAACAGATGCTGTGTGGCATTCTGTGCAGCTATATCACCGTCGGCCACCACATGCGAGAAGTATTGCGGCAGGCAGGTGCGGGCAAAGAAGACGAGCGGTATGCCCATATCGTAAATTTCTTGGAAATGGTCGTAGCTGACCGTATCTTGAGCCAAGCAAGCGATAATCCCCTCCACATGTAGTGAGATAAAATTGTCTATAGCCTGTTCTTCCATCAGATGGTCCTCATGGCTGTTGCTGCTGAACACCGAGTAGCCAAAGCGTTTGGCATAATCCTCAATGCCGTCGAGTACGGCTGCGTAGTAATGGGTGACAAGGTTAGGCACTACGACACCAATGATGCGCGGGGCTTCCTTTCTCAGGCTCTGTGCAAAAGGATTGGGCCGATAGTTCATCTGTTTGGCCAGTGCCTTCACTTTTTCCCGCATTTCCGCACTCACTTCGTGGCTGCCACGAAGTGCTCTGGAGACGGTGGCGATGGATACGCCAAGTCTCTCAGCCAGGTCCTTGAGTGATGTGCGCTGGGGTTTCATGGTAAGGCAATCATTTGTTTTCTTTTGCAAAAATAGTCAATAAATAATAATTACGCAAACGTTTGCGTGTTTTTCTTTCAAATTCTTCTAATTTTATCTTAACCTTATAGCTATGGACATTTGTCGTCTTTTTCCGTCTTTAACATAAAGTGGAAAATGAAAAAGTCGGTATATTTATTTTTGTTTTTATTTGTTCTTTTTACTTTGGCGTCTTGCAAGTCAAAAGAATGGTATCTCTACACCTCATTTCATGAGCCGGCCACAGATGGCCTCCGTTATCTTTACAGCGAGGATGGTGAGCATTGGGACAGCATACCTCATGTGTGGCTGACGCCACAAGTGGGCAAGCAGCGTGTGATGCGCGACCCTTCCATCAGCCAAACACCCGATGGGGTTTACCATTTGGTGTGGACATCCAGTTGGAAGGGTGACTTTGGCTTTGGGTATTCAGAGTCTAAAGACTTGATACAATGGAGTGAAGAGCGATTTATTAAAGTAATGGATGATACCACGACCGTCAATGTTTGGGCACCTGAGCTATTCTACGATGTGGAGACCGACAGCACCATGATTGTTTGGGCATCGTGTATTCCATACCGTTTTGAGAAAGGGATAGAGGATGAGTTCAACAACCATCGCCTTTATTATACCATGACGAAAGATTTTGTTCATTTCTCCCCTACCCGTCTGCTCATTGACCCAGGTTTCAGCTGTATTGACGCCATTCTCATCCATCGGTCTAAATCAGACTATGTGATGGTGTTGAAAGACAATACCCGTCCCAACCGCAATTTAAAGGTTGCCTTCTCCAGTAGCGCCACAGGTCCCTGGCACGATGTGTCGGCCACTTTCTCGGAGTCGTTTGCAGAGGGTCCTTCCTGTGTAAAACTTCCTCAGGGATACGTCATTTACTACGACCGTTATCAGCAGAAAGATTTCGGTGCCAGACTGACCACTGATTTCAAGCAATTCGAAGATATTTCGCACCGTGTCAGGATTCCCGAACTTCACAAGCACGGAACGATAATAAAAGTACCCAAAAAGACTGTAAGCAGAATTATAAAAGCCTCCAGAGCACGATGAACACACCACGTTTCCTTATATTGTCCCTATTGGCATGCATTAGTATTGTTAATGTGCATGCCCAGAAGTCGGACGTGCCGTTTTATAGCGGCAAGCAGTTGAGTGACCCTACCTCCCATGACGGCCGACTCAGTCCGGTAATGGGTGTTCACAACGTTCAGGTGTTGCGGGCCAACCGCGAACATCCCTCCGTATCCAACGGTCAGGGTTGGACCTATAACCATCAGCCCATGTTGGCTTATTGGAAAGGCCGTTTCTACCTTCACTATCTGAGTGACCCGTCGGATGAGCATGTCCCCCCCTCGCATACCCTGCTGCAGACCTCTGCCGACGGTATGCATTGGACCGACCCTGTGGTACTTTTCCCCGAATATCAAGTGCCCGATGGCTATACCAAGCCCGGTCGCTCAGACAGCGCCAAAGACTTGGTTGCCATCATGCACCAGCGCGTTGGCTTCTATGTCTCAAAGGGGGGCATCCTTCTTGCCATGGGTAATTATGGTGTGGCGCTCGACCGCAAGGACGACCCCAACGACGGCAACGGCATAGGCCGTGTGGTACGTGAGATAAAGGCCGACGGCTCCTTCGGCCCCATCTACTTTATCTACTATAATCATGGATTCAACGAGAAAAATACCGACTTTCCTCATTACCGCAAGGCATCGAAAGCTGTGAGAAAGGCTTGCGAGGAGATTCTTTCCAATCCCCGTTACCTAATGCAGTGGGTAGAGGAAGCCGACCGTAACGACCCCCTTATCCCCCTTCATAAGGAGTATAAGGCCTACAACGACTACACCCTTCCAGATGGTAGTATTGTGGCTTTTTGGAAGCACGCCCTCGCCTCTGTGAGTCGTGATGGCGGCCGTACCTGGAAGCAACCCGTGGAAAGAGCGAAGGGTTTCGTGAACAGCAATGCCAAAATATGGGGTGAAAGGTTGAGCGACGGTCTCTATGCCACGGTCTACAATCCATCGGAGTGGCGTTGGCCCTTGGCCTTGTCGCTGAGTACCGACGGTCTGGAATACACCACGCTCAACTTGGTGAATGGAGAAGTGCCCCCCATGCGCTATGGAGGGAATTACAAGTCGTATGGTCCTCAATATGTGCGCGGTATCCAGGAGGGCAACGGCACACCGCCCGACAGCGATCTTTGGGTGACTTACAGTATGAATAAGGAAGACATTTGGGTGGCCCACATTCCGGTGCCTGTCAGACTGCAGGCCTGCGGTCATGCCAACGATGACTTTTCCCGCTATTCAAACTTACATGATTTGGATACATGGAACACCTATTCGCCCGTGATGGCCCCTGTGTCTTTAGACGGGCAATGGCTCACCCTCACCGACGGTGATCCATTCGACTACGCCAAAGCAGAGCGCCTCGTCCCGGCTTCCAGGCAACTTACTGTAGAGTTCGACCTTCAGACGCGGCAGTCAGACCATGGACAACTGTGCATAGAGCTGACCGACCACAAAGGACTTGCCTGCACCCGGATAGAACTTACCAATGAGGGCCAGATACGCTGCAAGGGAGGCGCGCGCTATGGCGGTATGGGTAAATATGCTGCAGGGCACTCCCTTCATTTCAGAATAGACGTTTCTCTGGAACGCCGATTGGTGGAAGTCTTCGTCGACGGCAAAAAAGCCGGCCAGCGCATTCTGATGGCTCCAGTGGAACTCATAGACCGTGTGGTGTTCCGAACGGGCGAACGAAGGACTCAGCCCGACATCGACACCCCTGCCGATTGGTACGGCACTCTTCCCGCCGCCGGCGACAGTTGCCAGGAGGCGACCTTCCAGATAGCCCATTTCACCACCCGTTCGGCAGATGCCGACTCACAGGCTCTCTTCCTCCGTTATGCCGACTATAAACATTACGTCGACTATTTCAACGGAATGGAAGACGAGAACATCGTTCAGGCCGTTCCCAACGACTCCTCCTGGCAATGGATGACGGAAAATGTGCCGTTGTTTGAATGTCCGCAGCAGAATTTCGAGGAAATCTATTACTATCGTTGGTGGACTCTCCGTAAGCACCTGAAAAAGACGCCAGTGGGTATGGCCATGACTGAATTTCTGGTGAACAGGTCCTATGCCGATGAGTATAACCTTATATCATCTGCCCTCGGACACCACATTCATGAGTCGCGATGGATTCGCAATCATGATTATCTGGACCAGTGTCTCCACACATGGTATTACGGCCGTGAAGGCCAGCCCATGAAGAAGATAAGCAATTACAGTTCGTGGACGGCAGCTTCTGTGTGGGACCGTTATCTGGTCGACGGCCGCAAGGACTGGCTCCTGGGCATGCGGTCACCCCTTGAGTCGGAATACAGTCATTGGGAAGACACCCATCTGCTCAAGTCGGGTCTCTATTGGCAGGCTGACGTTCAGGATGCCATGGAGGAAACCATCAGCGGTGGAAGGAAGAAACGCTATGCAAGACCTTCCATCAACAGTTACATGTATGGCAATGCCACGGCCCTGGCCCATATGGCCCAGTTGGATAGTGACGAAGAACACCGGCAGCTATATCAGTCAAAGGCCGAAGCGTTGCGCAAACTCATTGTCGACTCGCTTTGGAACCAAGAGCAGGCCTTTTTTGAGACCCACCGGGGCGACAGCTCTTCTAATGTGCGCGAGGCGATAGGCTTCCTGCCCTGGTATTTCCATCTGCCCCCTTCCGGCATTTACGACAAAGCCTGGCTGCAGCTGACTGATGAGAAAGGATTCTGTGCTCCCCGCGGGCTCACTACCGCCGAGCGTAGGCATCCACAATTCCGCACCCATGGCGTGGGCAAATGCGAGTGGGATGGTGCCGTGTGGCCTTTCGCCACGTCGCAGACACTGACCGCATTGGCCAATTACCTGAACGACTACCCCACTCCGCTGCTCACCGATAGTGTTTACTTTGCGGAGATGGAAAAATATGTGCAGTGCCACTATCATCGTGGTTTGCCTTATATTGGTGAATATCTGGATGAAATCACCGGCTATTGGCTGAAAGGCGACCAGGAGCGGAGCCGGTATTACAATCACTCCACTTTTTGCGACCTTGTCATCAGTGGTCTTGTAGGACTTCGTCCCCGCCCGGACAATACACTTGAGGTACATCCCCTCGTTCCCGAAGGCAAATGGGCTTGGTTCTGCTTGGACGATGTGCTCTACCATGGCCATCACCTCTCCATCGTATGGGATGAAGACGGAAGCCGCTATCATGCAGGTAAGGGCCTTTCTGTCTATGTAGACGGCAGGCTTGCTGGAAACCGAACCACCTTAGGAAAAATTGTATGCGAAGATATATTGCAGCGATAATACTCTCGCTTAGCCTCTGCCTTGCCCACGGCATGGACATCGGCCGTACCACACTCAATATAAAGTACGGCCTGGTGGTGTGCGACACCGTGCCCCTGATGGGGTGGCAGCTTAAAAGTAACTTGTCCAACGACACACAGACCGCCTGGCGTGTTCAGATTTTCGACCGTGACAACGGAAAGAAAGTGTTCGACAGTGGCAAACGGAAAGAGGCTGCCAGTCAGCAAATATCTTGTGGAGCAATCTTGTCACCAGGTTCTTATGTCTGGCGTGTTCGGGTTTGGGACCGCATGGGCAAGGTCGGACGATGGAGCGAACGGCATCCGTTTATTGTGGCGACACCAGACCAAGCCTTTGGATCCAGTCGTTGGATAGGGGCTATTACGTGCCGTGATGCCCATCTTCCCACAGGGCGCAATTACACAGGTGCCATACTCAAGGACCCCGCTGTAAAAGCCGCTTGGGCCGCAGCTGACACCCTCTCCCGGCGCAGTATTATTTTGGAGCGTGATTTCAACCTGAAAAAAGTGATTCGCAGTGCTGTCGTACATGTGTGCGGATTAGGCTTTTATCATCTTTCCGTGAATGGCAAACAAGTGGGCGACAATTATTTCGCCCCCTCCTGGAGCAACTATGACAAAACGGTCTTTTTCAACACCTTCGACGTCACTGAAAGTCTGAACAGCCGTGCCGACAACCATCTGGAGGTGCTTTTGGGCAACGGCTTCTACAATGAACAAGGAGGCCGTTACAGGAAACTGCTTGTCAGTTACGGTCCACCTACTCTTCGTCTCAGACTGACGGTAGCCTATACTGACGGTAGTACCGAGCAGATAGAGAGCGATGGCAATTGGACTTATCGTCTGAGCCCCATCACCTTCAACAGCATATATGGCGGGGAAGACTACGATGCCCGACTGGAAGATGTCGTCACCCGCCGTGCCGTTGTTGTACAGGAACCGCCGGCCGGCGAGTTGCGTCCTCAGGAGGCTTATGGTGTCCGGATACACGAAACCTATCCTGTAAGAAGGAGAGTCACTTCCCCGCAGCCGGTCTTTGACATGGGGCAGAATCTTTCCGGTTTTCCCGAGATAACCGTCAAGGGACACCGCGGCGACACCGTGCGCCTGATAGTATCAGAAGTTCTCAATGCCGACAGCCTTTGCGACCAGCGTCAGACCGGCCGTCCTCATTTCTATCAATATGTCATGAAAGGCCATGGAACTGAGGTTTGGCATCCCCGATTCTCCTATTATGGTTTCCAGTATATACAGGTGGAGGGTGCCGTCATGGAAGGAGACCCCAATCCCCACAATCTGCCGGTGATAGAGCGTTTGAAGTCGTGCTTTGTTTACGACTCTTCGCCATGTGAGACCCAATTCAATTGTTCCAATCCGCTTTTTAACGATACCCACCGCATTATTGTGGCGGCCATGAAGAGCAACATGCAGTCGGTCTTTACCGACTGTCCGCATAGGGAGAAGTTGGGTTGGTTGGAGCAGGACTATCTTAACGGCGAGGGACTTGTGTCGAATTTCGATTTGGCCTGCATGATACGTCAGGAGATGCGGCAGATAGCCGATGCCCAACGTGCTGACGGCAGCGTGCCCACAACTGCTCCTGAATACGTGCTCTTCGAGGGAAAGGGAGTGGAAATGTTTGCCGAGTCGCCCGAGTGGGGCATGGCCTACCTCTATTTGCCCTTCCTCTATTGGAGACATTATGGCGACACATCACTACTGTTTAAGTATTATGAAGGCATGCGGGCCTATGTAGACTATCTACAGGGCAGGACCCGTGACGGAATCCTCGACATGGGACTTGGCGACTGGTATGACTATGTGGATGGCGAGAAAGCCGGTTTTGCCAAAAACACTCCTCGTGATTACGTCGGCACCTGCCATCTGCTGATGATGCATCGATATATGGCCCAGGCAGCCCTTGTGACAGGACACGATGCCGATGTCTCCCGTTATGCCATGCTGGCGGAGAAAACAAAAGACAGCATCGTTTCCAGATTTTATGACCCTTCCACCCACAATTTCTCAACAGGCAGCCAATGCGCCAACTCCATCGCCTTGGTTCTCGGGCTCATGCCGGAGAGTGACCGTTCCGCAGTGCTCCAGTGCCTGGTGGACGACATACACCAGCACCATGACCGGCTTACTACAGGAGATGTAGGCAACCGATTTCTCTATCTTGCATTATTGGAGAACGGCCAGGACGAACTGTTCTATAAGATGATGAATCACCACGAGGTGCCCGGCTATGGCTATCAGCTGCTTTGGGGAGCCACCACTCTGACCGAGCAGTGGGACCCTCGTCAGGGCTCCTCGCGAAACCATTTCATGATGGGACAGATAGAAGAAATATTCCGCCGATATATAGCCGGTATTCAATTTGTCAGCGCGCATAAAATAACAGTCTCCCCCCATCCGATGGGAGACTTGCAGTGGGCCACTTATACCACCAGTACGCTTTATGGCCCTCTGACCGTTCACTGGGAGAAATCACCGGAATGGAAGGTCGTAATCGACGCTCCCATCGGCCTCAAGGTGACTAATCTAAGTGGAAGACTTCCTCAATAGGTATGGTGACGGGTGAATTGTCGGGGTTGACCTCCATGATGTCTGCCATCATGTCCCACCATTTCTGTGTGATGGGGTCCACATCGGTTGTGTCCTGACTGTTTCCCTCGCCACTGCACTCTTGATAAGCAAAGAGAATGTTGGTTTCTTTGTCCCAGAAGATACTGTAGTTGCCCACCCCTTGCTCCTTGATCATCTTCACGAGCTCGGGCCAAATGGCAGCATGTCTTTTGGCATATTCTTTCTCACATCCCGGTTTGAGATACATCTTAAATGCGAATCTTTTCATGGAAATTAAGATCTAAATTGTACAATGCAAAAGTAAGTATAAAATGCCTTTTTTCCAAATAAAAGGGTATCGAAAAAGAAAAAGTCTTTTCACAGTCATCCATAAATGGCATAATATGATTACTTTTGCATCTCACAAAAGAAGACATTATAAAATAAAAAAGAGCAGAATGTTGAGTCGTAAGCCATTATTGGACGTGCACACCCACACGGTGGCCTCAGGACATGCCTACAGCAGTTTACAGGAAATGGTACACGCAGCGGCAGAAAAGGGAATAAAGCTGTTGGGAATCACAGAGCATGGCCCCGCCGTGCCGGGAAGTTGCCCACTCCTCTATTTCAAGAATTCGCACTGCATTCCCCGCATTATGTATGGGGTAAGGCTGCTGATAGGATGTGAGATGAATATCCTTGATACAGAAGGCCATCTTGATATCGATGAAAGCCTTATGCCACGTTTGGACATCCGTATTGCCGGTATTCATGGTGTCTGTTGGAAAGGCGGCACACGCGAGGAGAACACCCGAGGCATGGTGGCTGCCATCCGCAACCCCTATGTACAGATTATCAGCCATCCTGGTGATGCCACCTGTGACTTGGATTTTGAACCGATTGTAGATGCCGCCTTCGAGACCCATACCCTCTTGGAAATAAACAACCACAGCATGGCTCCTGTCAGAGGCCGCGTGGCTGCCAGGGACAACAACCTGCAGATACTGCGTCTGTGCAAGGAGCGTAACATGCCGGTCATTCTTGGAAGTGATGCCCATATCTCGTTTATGATAGCCGATTATGACAGGATTATCCCTCTGCTCGAGGAAACATATTTTCCCGAAGACCTTATCATGAATTTTTGGCCAGACCGGTTTTTCAGTTATATTAAGCCACTGCCCTGAACAGGCATGCCTTCCCTTATTTTTTGCGTTCCGAAAGTCTGAATAATGTTTTAATATTTTGTCTGTTCCGAAAAACCCATTATTTTTGTAGACTGAACGGACAAAGCCGTGATACAGCACGTCCAGAAACGTCAGAGAAACGAGAACAGTAAAAAGAGGAATATGACGGGAACCATCGTAAATACCCTAAGTATTGTGGCTGGCAGCATTATCGGTGCTGTCATCAACCGTGGCATAAAGGATAAATACAAGGAAGTGCTTTACACCGGATTGGGTTTGGCATCCCTGGCTATCGGTCTTAATGCCGCATTGACCCATCTTCCCAAGAGCGAATATCCCGTTCTCTTCATCCTCTCTATTGCGATAGGCGGCGTAGTAGGCACCGCCCTTGACATTGACCGCCGTTTCAAGGAGATGGTCGACAAACGATCCCGTCCCAGTCAGGGTAAACGCCTGGCCGACGGTTTGTCTACCGCCATTCTGCTCTATTGCATAGGTCCCCTGTCTATGTTGGGACCTATCATCAGTGCTCTGAAATCGGACAACACGTTCCTGTTCACCAATGCCACATTGGATTTTGTCAGTTCTACCGTATTTGCCTCAACCTATGGTATCGGCATGGTCCTGGCTGCTCCCGTGTTGTTTTGCTGGCAAGGCATGTTTTATCTGATAGCAAAGATATCGAGCGATGCTGTGAGCGATGCACTGATGGCCGAGCTGCTGATAGTAGGAGGCCTGATGATTACCGGTTCTGGTTTGTCATTGCTGAACCTGAAAGACTGCAAGGTTCTTAATTATCTGCCATCCTTATTGGTTCCTGTGGTATGGTTTCTTCTGCTTTCGTTTTTCAACTAAATAATTATTCATCATACAGATATCTTTACATGAAAATAAATCTTTTATCCTTTATCCTCGGTGTTATGGCCATCGCCATGGTATCGTGCAATAAAAGTGTCAAGCCCCAACCCGCTGAACAGCAGCCTGTAGAAACTGAGGCAAAGGCTCCCACAGTATCAGCCGCTCCCGATTTCACACTCAATGACATCAATGGAAAGCCTTTGACGCTGTCGTCACTGAAAGGCAAACCCGTGATACTTGATTTCTGGGGATCTTGGTGCGGATGGTGTGTGAAAGGAGTGCCCAAGATGAAAGAATATTATGAGAAATACAAGGGGAAGTTTGAAATTCTCGGTATCGACTGTAAAGAGGATGAGACTACCTGGAAACAAGCGGTGGCAAAATTGGAACTCCCCTGGCTGCATGTCTACTGCCCCCAAGAATCGACCCTTTTAAGCGACTACGGCATACAAGGATTTCCCACCAAGATTGTTGTAGATGCCGACGGCAATATTATGAAAATCGTCATAGGCGAAGATCCGGAGTTCTATACCTATCTTGACGAACAGTTCTCTCATTGATGCCATGCCGGTCCTTATGCCCCTTGAAACCTCTTCATCCACCTAAAACGTATACAGAAATGAAAAAACTATTCTTGGCCATCCTGCTGCTCTGTACTGTATTGTCTCCCCTTTCAGCCCAGCAACACCGACTTTGGTACAGTGCTCCCGCTCATCATTGGCTGGAGGCACTGCCTGTAGGCAATTCAAAGATGGGTGCCATGGTATATGGCGGAACGGATGTGGAGACCATCCAGCTCAATGAAGAAACATTCTGGTCGGGGTCTCCTCACCACAACAACAGTTCAGAGTCGTTGGCATACCTTCCAGAGGTCAGAAACCTTATTTTCTCCGGTCGTGAGGAAGAAGCGCATAAACTGATAGACCAGCATTTTATCAAGGGCCCGCATGGTATGCGTTTCCTTCCTTTGGGCAATATCCGTATACGAAGCGGCCACAATCGAGTAAGTGATTACAGGCGCGAACTGAATATAAGCGATGCCATAGCCACCACCTGCTACCAGTGTGATGGTGTGGAATATAAGCGCACCGTTTTCGCCTCTCTGCCCGACAAGGTGATAGTCGTACACTTGGAAGCTGACAAGAAGGGAATGCTTTCTTTTGATGTGACATTCGACAGTCCACTCACATACAGCCCGAGCTCTCTGTCACAAATCAAAGGAAAGGAATCGGATAACCTTTTGGCATATACGGTAAAAAATGTGGAGCAGGAAGGCATCCAGGGCTGTTTGGAGGCAGGGTGTGTCATCGCAGTGTCGTCGGATGGTCAGACTGTTTCGGCACGGCAGAACGTTCATGTTGAGAAAGCCAGTCATGCCACGCTTTTTATTGTAGCCTCGACTAATTATGAGAATTATCACCAAGTGAACGGTGATGCGATGAGCAAAAACATCCAACTGCTCGACAATGTGCGGGGCAAGACGTATAAGACTTTGAAGAAACGCCATTTGCAGGCATATCACGAGCAATACGACAGAGTGACGCTGAACTTGCCAAAGACCTCCGCCTCGTATCTTGAAACCGACAAGCGGCTCCAAGGCTTCTCGGGAGGCGATGACCTTGACATGGTGTCGCTCATGATGCAGTATGGCCGTTACCTGCTTATATCCTCTTCTCAGCCAGGAGGCCAGCCCGCCAATCTTCAGGGCGTATGGAACGACAAGATGAACGCACCTTGGGACTCGAAATATACCATCAATATCAATACCGAGATGAACTACTGGCCGGCCCTGGTTGGCAATCTTGCAGAGACGCAGCAACCCCTGACGGCAATGATTCACGACCTGAGCCAGACGGGTGCCGAGACCGCCCGCTTGATGTATGGTTGCAAGGGATGGGTGGCTCATCACAATACCGACCTCTGGAGAATAGCCGGTCCCGTAGACGGTGCCACATGGGGCATGTTTCCCACTGGTGGTGCCTGGCTCACTACCCATATATGGCAACAGTACCTTTTCACCGGTGACAAAACGTTGCTGCGCGACAACTATGAAGTGATGAAAGGAGCCGCCGACTTCTTGCTCGACTATATGCAGACCGACCCCAACAGCGGGTGGCTGATGACCGTGCCCACTGTCTCGCCGGAGCATGGCCCGCAAGGTAAGAAGACCACTGTGACAGCCGGTTCTACCATGGACAATCAAATCGTTTTTGACGTACTGAGCAACACGCTCTGTGCCATGGAAGCACTCGGTATTCAAGACGAGTCATATGCTGCCACTCTGCGCCATGCCATAGCCCAGTTGCCCCCCATGCAGATAGGACGCTACGGACAATTGCAAGAATGGACTACCGACAGTGATGACCCCAAGGATGAGCATCGCCACATTTCACATCTCTACGGGCTCTATCCCTCCAATCAGATATCGCCCTATTCGCACCCCGAATTGTTCACTGCTGCGTCGAACACACTTCATCAACGAGGAGACATGGCCACCGGATGGAGCCTGGGATGGAAAATCAACTTCTGGGCACGCATGCTCGACGGCAACCATGCCTTCAAAATTATCAAGAACATGCTTCATCTTTTGCCGGACGACTCAAAGACGAAGGTTTTTCCCGAGGGACGCACCTATCCCAATCTATTTGATGCCCATCCGCCTTTCCAGATTGACGGTAATTTCGGCTGCAGTGCCGGCATCTGTGAGATGCTGCTTCAGAGCCATGATGGAGCCTTACATCTACTGCCCGCTCTCCCCGATGAATGGAAAGAGGGCCAGGTGAGTGGACTAAGAGCCCGTGGAGGTTTCACTGTCGACATAAAATGGTGCGACGGGCAGATGGAGGAAGCCCAGGTCCATTCATCGATAGGCGGCATGTTGCGGCTTCGGTCGTATGTCCCCCTGCAGGGCAAGCATCTTCGTCCTGCCAGTGGCCCTTGCATGAACCCGCTGATGCAGCCTGCCCTCATCAAGCCCTCAAAAAGGTCGGAAGAACTCCATTCTTTCACCCTTTTACCCTTGAGAAAGGTTTATGAATATGACCTTGAAACCAAAGTAGGAGGAAAGTACAAGATAAGCCTGGGGGAATAATTGTAACAAAGCATAAAGAATGCGATACATGCCAAGACGTATGTGTCGCATTTTCATATTAACTTTGCCGAAGGATAATGAACCGGAAGTGAAGTTTTTTCAGAACACATATCGATACACACATGACCCACTTTAGAAATACATTTTTCTCCGCTTCGCTTGCTTTCCTGTTATTGCATACAGTGAATGCCAGTGCACAGAACCCCTTCGTACAGACTTGTTTCACCACCGATCCGGCCCCGATGGTGCATGATGGAACCCTCTATGTGTATACCGGACATGACGAGGACGGCGCCGACTTCTTCTGGATGCAGGAATGGCGTGTCTATTCCACCCAGGACATGGTGAATTGGACCGACCATGGCAGTCCGCTTGCACTGGAAGACTTCGCATGGGCCGACGACCGTGCCTGGGCCAGTCAGTGTGTGGAGCGCGACGGCAAATTCTATTGGTATATCTGTGCCCACTCAAAACTGTCGAACGGCATGGCTATCGGTGTGGCTGTGGGTGACACTCCCACAGGTCCGTTTCGCGATGCCCTTGGCAAACCACTTTTTGAGAACGGATCGTGGGACCATATCGACCCGACCGTCTTCATTGACGACAACGGTCAGGCATGGCTGATGTGGGGCAACCCCAAGGTTTACTATCTGAAACTGAACCGCGACATGATATCTTATGAAGGCGAGGTGGGCCAATTGCCCATGACAGAAACGTCTTTCGGCTCGCCCGCCATGGACGAGCGGGAGAAAGACAAGCAATACAAAGACAGCTATGTGGAAGGCCCCTGGCTTTCCAAGCGCAATGGACAATATCAGTTGCTTTATGCAGCAGGCGGTGTGCCCGAGCATATCTCGTATAGCACCGCCCCCTCGCCTACTGGGCCCTGGACCTATAAGGGAGAAATCATGCCCCTGACCGACACCGGCTCCTTCACCAACCATTGCGGTGTGGCCGACTACAAAGGTCACAGCTACTTTTTCTATCATACCGGCAAACTGCCTCATGGCGGCGGTTTTGGCCGCAGTGTGGCGGTAGAAGAATTTCATTACAACGCCGACGGCACCTTCCCCACTATTCTTCCTACCGATGAAGGGGTGAAACCCGTAGGCACCTTCAGCCCCTACCGCCGTGTGGAGGCAGAGACCATGGCTTTCTCTTCAGGTGTGAGGACCGAGCAGAACAAGGAGAGGGGTGTCTATGTGACCGACCTGCACAATGGCGACTACATCAAATTGCAGGCAGTTGACTTCGGCAACAAAGTGCCCCGCACTTTTACCGCCTCTGTGGCCAGTGGACTTCGCGGCGGTGTCATGGAGTTGCATCTTGATAGTGTGAACGGCAAGATGATAGGTAAGCTGGAAGTTCCTGCCACCGGCGGCTGGGAGCAATGGCAAGAGATCACCATAGACCTGACCTCTGTTGTAGGTGGCACCCACGACCTCTTTCTTACCTTCTCCGGACGTAAGGGTCCCAAGCTGTTCAACTTCGACTGGTGGGAGATAAGAGGCATGGAGCAATGCAATATGCCCCTCTTCCAGTCAAAGTATACTGCCGATCCCTCCCCTCTTGTGGTCGGTGACACCCTCTTCCTCTACACCTCGCACGATGCGTCGCCCGAAGACATACCCGACCCCAATGAAAAAAGTTCGGCCGGTTTCTTCATGTACGACTGGCTGTTGTGGTCGACTACCGATATGGTGAACTGGACCGAACACGGCGCAGTGGCCTCACTGAAAGACTTTTCATGGCGCAGCAGGGAGAACGGCGCCTGGGCAATACAGTGTGTGGAGCGAAACGGGAAGTACTACCTCTATGCACCCTTGCATGGCCATGGTATAGGCGTATTGGTGAGCGACAGCCCTTATGGTCCCTTCAAGGACCCCCTCGGTGAACCCCTTGTATGGCAAAAGGAACATTGGGACGACATAGACCCGACTGTGTTTGTCGACGATGACGGCCAGGCCTATATGTACTGGGGCAACCCCAATGTCTATTATGTGAAACTGAACGACGACATGATATCCCTAAAAGGTGATATCGTGAAATTAGACTACCCCATCGACCACTATCAGGAAGGTCCATGGTTCTACAAACGCAACGGCCATTACTACCTCGGCTATGCTACCACCTGCTGTCCGGAGGCCTTGGGCTATGCCATGAGCGACACACCCACCGGGCCTTGGGAGAGCAAGGGATATATCATGAAGCCCACCCAGCGCGACCGCGGTAACCATCCCGGCATTACCGACTACAAAGGCCATTCCTATATCTTTGGTCAAAACTACGACTTGATGCATCTCGACACCTTCGTTCATCACGAGCGCCGTTCGGTTTCGGCTACCGAGATAACGTATCTGCCCGACGCCATCAGTGAAGTTCCCTATTGGTTAGACCAAGAGCCCCTGACACAGTTGGAATGGCTCAATCCCTATGTAAGGGTCGAGGCCGAAACCATGTCGTGGGGAAAAGGGCTGAAGACCGCCAAGCACGGCATTGCCAACACGGGTGTCGTGGCCGACATGCCCTACTCTACAGGCTATAAGAACATGTATGTCACCCACTTCGACCAAGGCGAGTATATCCGCCTTAGAGGAGTTGACTTCGGCACCAAGAAGCCTCGCCGTATCGCAATGGATGCGAGCTGTGACGGGAACTGCGTGCTCACACTTCATCTTGATGCTGTCGACGGCCCCTCTATAGGAAGCGTGCATATTCAATCTACCGGCGGTCTTGAAAAATACCGCACCTTCAAGGCCAAAGTCAGCGACAAGGTTCTCACCGGTGTGCACGACCTGTATATCGTATGCGACAGCAGCCGTGGAGAGACCCGCTTGGACTGCTGGAAATTTATGAAGTAGGAGATTGTGGCGGACGGCAGACAATCTTCCAGCCCAATGCAGCGACGAAGATGCTGACCAACGGGCTCAAAATATTGAAGAAGCAGTATGGAAGATAGGTCAGCGTCGGTATGCCCAACACCGTGGCCTGGGTCATTCCGCAGGTGTTCCACGGAACGAGCACCGATGTGACGGTTGTGCCGTCTTCGATAGAACGGCTCAGGAGCCTCGACTCGAACCCCAATCGGCCATAAGCATCTTTGAACATGTCGGAGGCGAGAATAATGGAGATGAACTGGTCGCCTGTGGTGAAATTAAGGAATAGTCCGGAAAGCACCGTTGAGGTGACCAGGCTTGTACGGTTTCGGATGAACGACATCAAAGCATTGGTAATGCTTCTCACCATGCCAGCTGCCACCATGGCGCTTCCAAAAAAGACAGAGCAGAGAATGAGCCAAATGGTGTTGAGCATACCCACCATACCCCCCGTCGATACGAGTTGGTTGAGCGACTCGTTGCCTGTATCAACGGCCGTTGAGCCGAAATACGTGATTGACAAGCCTTTTATCAGTCCATGTGCCCCATTGGAGTAATCGCCAAAGGTATGTGCTATTTCGAGCAGTACCTCCTGCTGCAATAGTAACGCAGTGATGCCAGCCAGGACTGATGATAGGAAAAGGACGAAGAGAGAAGGCAGTTTGCGCGCAATCATGACACCCGTTAGAATGGGCACGCACAAAGTCCACAAAGAGATATTGAATTTTGCCGACAATCCGTCGGTATAGACCGATACGTCGATAGCTCCGTTGTCACTGCTGGCAACAAGTCCCATGGCTAAAAACAATACTAAGGTTATGAGCATGCTGGGCACCGTGGTGAGCAGTAGATAGCGGATGTGTACAAAGAGGTCGGTGCCTGAATAGGATGAAGCCAGGATGGTGGTGTCGCTTAGCGGAGAGAGTTTATCGCCGAAATAAGCTCCTGATATAATCGCTCCGGCAGTCCAGGCGGGAGAAATGTTCAATGCCTGTCCGATGCCCAGCAATGCCACACCTATGGTGGCAACCGTCGTCCAGGAACTGCCCGACAACACGGAGACGAGCGAGCAGATCACGCAGGTGGTAAGCAGGAAGAACGTTGGCGACATGATTTGGACACCGTAGTAAATCAAGGTAGGCACCACACCGCTTATCATCCACGACCCAGAAAGCATACCCACAGAGAGCAGGATGAAAAGGGTTACCGACATACCGCCGAATATCTTCCTCATTTCCTTGTCAAAAACCTTCCAGGGTATATGGTAGAAAAGCATGGCAATGGCTATTACCACGCTGCTGGCAAAGATGAGCGCTATCTGACTGGCACCTGCCAGGGTGTCGCTTCCGAAAAGATAAACCGACATGGCCAAAACCGCTATCAGCACTACAAGAGGAATGGCCGCTACAAGAGGATGTGGGGTAATACAATCTTTCATTGGCGCAAAGGTAGCTGTTTTTTCCCACATATATTGTTTTCCTCTACAATATCTGCCTAATTGAAATAAAAAAAGCGACAATGGACAAATAATGACATCATAGAGCGATAAATGAAGACAAAATGTTATATCTTTGCATCAGAAAACCATGAAGAGGTAAATAACGCTTTTAAAAAAACATTAATGCTATGACCACCGGAAAAAGAAACATCTTGTGCTTACTCCTTTACTTGTTGGCAGTTGCCGCTTACGGCCAGGGATATAAGCAAGTCAATGACATATTGTATACCGCGAAAAAAGACAGCTATTCGTTGGAGCGTTTGAAACTGGACATCTATTATCCTACAGACAAGAAAGACTGTCCCGTTGTGGTGTGGTTTCATGGCGGTGGACTAGAAGTCGGACAGAAAGAAATACCAGCTCGCCTGCAGAATAAAGGCTGGGTGGTTGTGGGAGTCAACTACCGCTTGCTGCCCAAAGTGACCATAGAGGAAACGCTCGATGATGCTGCAGAGGCTGTGGCATGGGCGTTTAAGAACATATCCAACTATGGCGGTGATTCCACAAAAATCGTAGTGACAGGCCACTCGGCCGGAGGCTATCTTACCATGATGCTCTGCCTGAACAAGTCGCTTCTTTCCCGTTATCAGACCGATGCCGACCGTGTGCTGCTCTACGTCCCCTTCAGTGGACAGGCCATCACCCATTATAATGTGAGAAAGATGCAAGGCATAGCTCCCCTACAGCCCACCATCGATCAGTATGCACCTCTCTATTGGGTGAGGAAAGACTGTCCGCCCCTTATTCTGATATGCGGTGACCGCGAACTGGAACTATACGGCCGCTATGATGAGAATCAGTATCTGGCCCGTATGATGAAACTCGTAGGACATCATGAAACCTATCTCTACGAGATTGACGGCCATGGCCACGGCGGTATGGTAGACCCCAGTTTCCATATATTAGAGACCCATCTTCTGAGGGCATTGGGTAAAGAAGTCAACCCCTAAATCCGTTGGCAAAGCCCTATTATGGCTTGGAAGAAGCAATATCGTTGTGGAAGCTGTGGTTATACCGCAGAGGCTTATGAAGGACGCGGTTTGTTCCGTCAGGAAATAGTCACGGTGAGCTGCCCCGACTGCAAGACCATCCAGCATCTTGTGGTAGGCGGAATCATAGCCGATGTGGCTCCCTCTTTCCGCAGTGAGGTTGGTCGGCTGTGCCTTCGTTGCGGCAGCGACCGCATCAGGGTGTGGGACAAGAAGACCTGCCCACGTTGTGGTGGCGTGATGTCGTATACTGGTGAGCAGGAATTTTGGACCTGAACCGTCAGTGAGAATTGGGAAGCCAGGTCACTTTCATGTTCTTCATCCTTTTCCCGTTGACGGTGACCTCTATGTCGATGTGTCTGTTATAGGAATAACTTCTCACCGCTTTGTAGGTGACTTCAATAAGCTTGGCCTCGCCGGGTGCCAGCGAAATATGCTCGGGCATCTGCAGCACCTGGTTGTCGGGCACCCGTTTGAATCTCACGTCTATGGGATGATTGGCCTTGTTGGCCATTCTCAAAGAGATGAAGCCCGTCTTCCCCACTTGGATGTCGGGAAAAGCCAGTACCCTGTGGCTTATGATGAGCCCGCCTCCGAAATCGTAGGGATAGTCATCCAAGGCAAGACGGTTGTCGGGCACCACCTCCCCTTTTATCCATACCCTCACATATTCTTGATAACCGTTGAGCATCAGAACCACTTCTTTCGAAAACTTTCCTGGTCTTCTGGTAGGGTCGAATGATACTGTGACGGAGGCTTTTCCCCCTGGAGGTACAGGCTTCTTTGGAAAATCTGCTTTGACACAGCTGCATCCCACATTGACACGGTTCACGACAAAAGGTTTGGATGACGTGTTCTTGAAGGTGAACGTATGGCTTACTGTACCCCTCCGCTCGTCGATGCGTCCGAAGTCGTGTATCCTCTTGTCATACACGAAAGAGCGGGATGGCGATTGGGCTAAAGCCTCCTGCGCCATTGTCAGAGGAAGGAGTGTGCAGAATAGGCAGTAAAGGAGAAACCGAATGCTACTGTGCACACTTGTTGTTCTCATCTTGGCACCATTGTATGAACTGGCTGTAATCATGGTCCACCATCACCCCATTTTCACGGTCATCTCTTGCCGTTTGTGCCCAGTCCATGTCATATCCATGACCTGTGGCATCGGCAAAGCGTGCTCCTGAGCCCTCATTCATTTTCCAGTAAGCCACCAGTCCCTTCGAATTGGGGTCAACGCCGCACATGCCGCCCTGTATCTCGCTTGCCGAGAGGGCGCGGTCCCAGACGCGTATTTCGCAGAAGCGGCCGGAGAAGAATTGCGAATTGCGGTATCCACCCCACGACATGCCCATCTCGTATCTTTGGAAGGGCAGGTATTTCCCCTCGCCGGTAGTGGTTCCGTCGAGTTCTCCGTTTACATACATGGCAAATGTGGAACCGTCGTAAGTGCATGAAACAAGGTACCATTGATGTGTTTGGAACAGTGTGTTCGACTGGTATCTTCCAGCATCGGATGGATTGATCCACTGGAGGCAGTGAGCGTCGTAGCCCGATTCGCCAAAGCGGAACATATTGGCACATTCCTCATTTTTCCCCTCAATGGCCAGCAGGCGCTTGATATTCCCGTCGCCTTTTCCCGAGCCAAACACATTGGAGTAGCATTTAAACTCGATGGTGTAGTTGGTAAGATTCACCATTTTCTCATCGGGGAATATATAATTGCTCGAAGCGTTGGCATTGCTGTTGACCGACCAGAACTGCATGATGCGGGAGACATAGAGATAAATGGTCTGTGAGGCCTTAATAACCCCAACATCGCCTTCCACCTGCTTGATGGTGACGGGTATCATATAAGTGCGTCCCTCTTCAAATTGTTCGGTAGAGACAACCTTCACTGTAGAGGAGGTAGAAAGGGCTGTTCCGGCACTGATGGTGACTTGTGGATTCACCAGCTCAACGGCCCCGTCGGGAATGGGATAATAATTGGTCTTGTTCTGAGCATTGTAGTCTTGAACCAAATCGGGAGCCAGCGCCAACTGAACCGTTACATTTTGGTCCGTCTTCTTTGTCGATTGAACCGTTACGGTGTATGATGCAGGCGTGTCGTCGACAACAAATTTCTGCAGCGCAACAGCCTCGGTTCCCGATATCAGAAGTCCGTTTTTATCATAATCCATGTCATCGCCTTCTGAACATCCTGATACCATGGAGACTATGGCGACAACCATTATAAAGAATTTGAATGGATATTTCATGTTGAAAATATTTTACTGACTGATGCTGGCAGCCGGGTTCATGATTTGTATGGCCTCGCGGATTGCCTGATAAGGCACACCGTTGAGCGTGTTGAAATAATTACGTTCCACATAGAAGGCTCCGCAACCGCCTTTGTGCCGTCCGTCGGCCGGTTCCCAGGCAGCATACTTCCATATCTGTCCACCGGTAGGATTCTGGCCGAACGACTCGCAATAGACCATTTTCTCATCGGCATGTCCGTTGGCCCCTACTCCAGCCCCTTGTCCGCTATACGCCTGTTTTACGATATAATCGCAATAATTATCGATTTCCACGGGCGGAGACGCATTGAAATAGTCGACGATGACAAGCTTGTCGGCATATTGTGAAGAGGAACCGAAAAACCGGTCGCATTCTTTCACTACTACCATCAAGTCGGCAGGCGTCCATCCCTCATAGTCGAAATCCACACCGTCTAGTCCGCACTTTACCACTGTGTCGCATGCCCATCGTGCATACGCTTTCAGAGCCTCTTCATTCCGGGTCTGTCTCAAGTCGTAATAGCTGCGGCTGCCTGTTGAAGGATTGTCTACATATTCGAACTGGTCGTTTCTGTCGTAGAATGCATGGTTATAGTGTGAGGCATCGGCATGGAACACGAACCGTGTGCCTTTTTTCTTCTGGCATTCCACCATGTCGGCATAAGCCACCGGCTGTGTCTCCGGTGTAGGAATGCCCATCCATAGGTTGCAGATGTCCAAGCTGTCGGGCAGCCCGGCTATCCGCTCATTCCATGAAGCCGGATTTTTCATGTTGGTGTTGCCCTCTACAGGTGCCCAGTCAGCATAATATACATAGCTGATCTCATGGGCCGACTTTTTGAAGGCGCGCAGCTGCTCATAGTATTGCTCGGAGTAGGTATAAGGCTTTTGCACCTCAATTTTCTCCACGTCGGTGTCGCATGCGGCTGTCAGGCAACAGCCTGCAATTATAAAAAGTAAAGAATGATATTGGGTCATGTCTATATCAGTTTCTAATGATTTTTCTTGTCCCACCACAGCCGGGTGCCGCCGTTGTCGGGACCACCCAATTGTGCCACGCCGGTAGCTACGGCTTCGGCATTGGTGTCATACTCAGAAGAGGGATACGGCATGCGCCGTATTTGCAGTTCGGTATCCACTGTTCCATTGCTGTTGTTCACTACTACAGGGAAGAGATATGGGTATCCTGTACGCCGGTATTCCGCCCATGCTTCTGGCGAGTTGGGCCATCCTGCAATCCATTTCTGTGTGATGATTCTCTCCAGATTGGTTTCGAAATCGGCATTATCTTCCCAGGCAACGGTGATTTGGCTATTCGTGTTGGCTCCATTGTTCCTTCCGCTTCGGTCCACGAAGTTGGCCGGCTTGGATGTGTTGTCGGCAATATAATTGTCCACCCCACTGTTCACTCCGTGTTCCGCCATTGACAGGCGAATGCCTTCCTCATAGAAAGACCTCGCCGTTCCCTTCATGTCCCATCCTCTCAAGGCCGCCTCGGCCCTGAGGAAGAAAGCCTCGGCAGCCGCCATGTACAGAACGGGGGTGGTCTGAGCAACATTCACATTGGATATTCTGTCACCGATATAGTTGGTGTTGTTTGACATGACGATGCCAGTACGCACACCATGATATTTGCCGTCGGCGGCAGCCGGCACAAAGAAGACCTGCAGCCTTGGGTCTTTATAGCCGTTGAGATAAGAATCCATGGCGGCGCTCATGCGCTGTTCGTTCCAGGCATATGCCTGTTCCCATATAGGGTTGACGAAAACGGAGCCGTTGAACTGTGCTCTTCCCGCCACATCTTCAATAAATCCGATGGTATTGGCTGCCGACTTCTCTGCTTCGGCTTTGGCCTGTGCTTCGTCGGCATATACTATTCTGAGCGCCAAGCGCAGACGCAGCGTGTTGGCGAATTTCACCCATGCTTCCACATTGCCCTTGTAGATGACGTCATAGTCGGCCAGCAGAGAGGCACCCGACTCAGCATAAGGTGTGAGGACATCAATAGCCTGGTCCAAGTCATGGAAGAAGCTGTTGTAGATTTCCTGCTGCGAATCGTAGGCATTTCCCAAGTTGCCCGTGCCGAAATGAAGGTATGGAATGGGTCCGTAGAAATCTGTTACCCGGTGCATGCATTCCACCTTCAGGATGTCGGCCAGTGCAGCCACAGCGGGCAAGTTCATCTCTTCTGCTGCTGTATGTATCTTCTGCCATGCAGGCATAACCTGGGTAAAGGCAAGCGCGAACATCCAGTTGCCCCAACTCTCTGAAAAGTTGTAGCAACCATTATGGTTGCCGCCTCTCCATGTACCCGTAGAGCCAAGATATCCGGAATACATGTCGCTGCTGAGTCCCTGTACATGTTGGTATGCCCCTGTGGAGCCATAGTTGTCGTCCTGTTGTCCGCCGATGGTAAAAGCCGTGATGTGGTTTTCCATTTGGGTGAAGAAGGAGCCGATGCGCAGATTGTCCTTGCTGAGGTCCTCTTCGGTGGCTTCATGTTGGTTCGTGTTGATTTCAACGAAGTCGCTTGTGCAAGCCGTGAGGACAGCGCCAGCGATTAAAACCGAGTATAAAGATATATGCTTCATGAGTAAAGATTCAACACATTAGAAAACAAATTTGACCGAAAAGCCCAAGGTGCGCAGGCTGGGCTGCATGAAATAGTCGACACCCTGGAAGTAAGTGCCCGTATTGGCAGTCTGCTCCGGGTCGAAAGGTGCCTTGCAATAAAGCAGGCAAAGGTTGTGGGCCACAAAAGAAACATCCATCGATTTGAAGACAGGCAACAGGCGGTGAATGGGGACCGAATAGCCCAAAGTGAGTTCGGCAAGACGCAGATTGGTGGCGCTGTAGACATATTGTGAGCCGATGACATGTCCGGTGCTGGCCACCACCTCATAATACTGCCTGGCATCGATGGGCCGGCCGTTTACGGTGACACCCCCTTGGTCGCGTGCATCGGCCGATGCCTTGGAGGCTCCGAAAGCGTCCATGATGGCCTGTGTCTGTGAGACCACGATGCCTCCGGCTCTCAGCGAAAGCAAGACACCCGCCTTGAATCCTTTCCATGCGAATTCATTGCCCCATGCGAGTTGGTATTTCGGTGCTGCATTGCCTGCTCTCACCCAGATATTGTCGGTTGCCTCCGGGCGGTTGCTTCTGCTCACGTCGAGATAAATCATGCCGTGCTCATCCACTTTGAGCGTATTGACATAGATGTCGCTCAGTGAGCCCCCCTCCACCAATCTTGTTTTGTAGCCGAGCATGCCGCCGCGGTCCAGTTCGGTAAGGTCGTAGAGTTGTCCGTCTTGTGGATTGCGCCAGTCGTGGAGCATTTTCTTGATGACATTCCTGTTAAGGGTCCAGGTAAGATAAGTGTTCCATTGAACAGCGCCCAGCGTCTGGGCAAACTGTGCGTTCAGTTCCACACCCTTGTTGTCGACCCTTCCGGCGTTCACTATCACATTGGTATAGCCAGAGGATGCCGGCAGCTGGATGTTGAAGAACTGGTTATAGGTGCGTGAGTGGTACAAAGTGGCATTCACTTTCAGTTTGCCGTGCAGCATCTGCAGGTCAATACCCGCCTCCACCGACTTTGTCCGTTCCGCTTTCAAGTCAGGATTGAACATAGTGGTGGTGGTGGTCACGCCACTGTTGGTGATGGGATAAGTGGGTTGGGTGATGAAGGGCACAGCCGGATCGTTGCCCACTTCCGAGTAGGAAACACGTGCTCTAAGGAAATCGAGACCATTGAGGTGGGAAATAGCCGGTATGAGGTCGGTCAGGATGCCGGAGAAACCGGCCGACCAATAGAAATAAGACTCCTCGGCTCCTGCCAGTTTCGACGACCAGTCATTGCGTGCAGTCAGGTCCAGATAAGCAGCGCGTTTGTAACCCAATTGCGCACTGGCGAAAACCGCCTCTTTTTTGGTGGTATACCCTTCTTGCGAATATTTGGTTTTTGAGTTGTAGGTGTCGACGTTGGAGACTGTGAATATGTTGGGTACGGAAGCCAGATTGCCGTCGAAGCCGTTCATCTCATAGTCGTCCTGCTCATAGTTGGCTCCCGCAATGGCCGTCAGGTTCCACTGATGGTCAGAAAAATCGTGGTTGATGGTGGCGAAGGATTCTGCGAAGAGTTGTCGGTATTTACGGTTGGTGAGTCCATAATGTCCGAATTTCGAGGCAAACTGCAAGTCGGTTCCTGCCGACAGCTTGGTTTCCGCTTTTTCGTTGCTGTCGTCATATTTCACTCTGCCGGTGAGCGATATCCAATCGTTGATATCCCATTTCAGCGAGGCGGTAATCATGTGTCGTGTCTTGTGGTTCAAAAACCGGTTTCGCTCGGTAATCCAATAGGGATTTTGCATTGACATGTCCATCCGTCCGTATGGCCAGTATTGCACGGGGAAGTTACGGTCGGCATCATAGCGCTCAAAATACTGTACGGCATCCCAGTCGGCGCCGGCCGGGAAGAGATAAACCGGTACCAGCGGGTTGAAATATTGGCCTTGAGCTATCATGTTTTGCTCCTTGACGTTGGAGAGCATGTAGCTTAGGTCCAGGGTCATCTTGTCGTGGAGCAACGAGGTGGTGTTGCGTACAGACAAGTTGTAGCGGTCATAGTCGTTGTTGTGGACGATGCCTCCGGCTGTCACACTGCCAGCCGAAAGATAAGTGAGGTTTTTCTTGTTACCTGTAGACAATGAAACCGACTGTGAGAAGTTGGTACCGGTTCGGAAGAAATCGGCCGGGTCGTAAGAGCTTTCGGTAGATAAAACATCGCCCCAACTGTAATAGCTCCCGGGTTCGGTCTGTCCGTATTTCTTTTGGAACTCAGGCAGTCGGAGCGGTGAGGAAAACTGCATGCTGGCATTGTAGGTAACATTGGTGACGCCTTCCTTGCCTTTTTTTGTGGTGATAAGAATCACGCCGTTTGCTGCCGCGCTGCCATACAAGGCAGCTGCTGAGGGACCGGTGAGGGCCGAAATGGTCTCGATGTCGTCAGGGTTCAGCATGGCGGTGGCATCGCCCGTTTGTCCGTTTCCGCTGTACATGCCCGCATTCTCGTCCAGTCCGTTCTGCACATTGAGCATGGGAATACCGTCGATCACATAGAGCACATTGTTGCTTCCGTCGATAGACTTGGTACCCCTCATGACCACGCGCGACGACCCACCTATGCCCGAGGCATTGGCATTGATCTGTACACCGGCAATTTTTCCGTTGAGCGAATTTACAAAGTTGGCATCCTGCACTTTCATCAAATTTTCACCGGTTACTTGTTGTACATGGTAGGCCAGCGACCGTTCCTCTTTTTTTATACCTAGAGCCGTGACGACAATCTCTCCCTGCATGTAGACCTCTTCTTGCAGTTCTATCCGCATTTCGCTTTGAGCCTGCACTTCGGCGGTTTTGAAACCCATGTAGGATACGACGAGCGTGGCGCCCCGACTTGGAGTGTTCAAGGAGAAGCGTCCGTCGGCATTGGTCACGGTACCGTTGGTGGATCCTTTAATGAGCACAGAAGCCCCTACTAGCGGATTTCCCTCGGTGTCGACCACTATTCCTTTCACTGTGGCGCCATCGGACGGAAGGAGCAGCATGCCATGGCCGGTGTCGCTCTGCCCTGCCCACTCTGTAGCTTTCAGTTCGGTTGGAGCAAAAGCGATGGCAGCCATTACAGCCAGTTGCCATGTCCTTTTATTAAAATTGAAAAAGATGCTATTATACCGCATATTTATGAATGCTGATTACGATTGTTGTTTTCCCATTCTTCCCATTGGCGCATGGCCTCCTGCCAGTCGGTTTGCTCGCCACTGGCCACTGCTTCTTGTTGTTTGGCCTGTTCATCGCGTGCTTTGTCGCGTGCTCTCTTGGCCTTCATGGCCTCTATGGTGGCATCGTCGAGTATTACGATGGCCCCTCTCTTTATGGCATCTTGAAGCTCGGTTTCGCCAAAAGCTTTTCCGGGTTCGTTGAAATCGGAAATATTGAACTCAAAATCCACTCTAAGATCATGTCTTATTGCTTTTTGCTGTGCCCGGTTGCCGGCATTCTTCATTTTGAGCAGCTTGGCAATCTGCTGTATCTCTTTCTGTGAGAATTTGTTTCTTCCCATTATGAATTGGTTGATTGTTTTTATGTGATGTAAGCGTTTGTGGCCGTATCAGAATGGAAGTCCGACGGCGAAATGGAAGCAGAAGTCACGGTCCAGATTTGGGTGAGCGACAGGGAAATGCTCTCTACTGTTTTCATAAACCGGGTCGACCGCTTTCATGCCCATGTCGAAGCGGAGAATAAAATAATCGAAGTTGAGCCTTAGCCCCAGTCCGTAGGCCACTGCTATTTGCTTGTAGAACTCATTAAACTTGAACTGTCCTCCCGGCTGTTCTTCATAGTCTCTCAGTGTCCATATATTGCCGGCATCGATGAAGAGGGCGCCGTAGAATTTCCAGAAGAGTATGGTTCGGTATTCCAAGTTCAGGTCCAGCTTCATGTCACCGGTCTGATTGATGAAATCGATAGCACCGTTGTTGCCTTTAAATTTGCCCGGTCCGAGTCTTCTCACGCCCCATCCTCTTACAGAGTTGGCACCTCCTGAGAAATACCTTTTTTCGAAAGGCAGGATTCTGCTGTTTCCATAAGGATAGGCTATACCCAGTCCGGCATGAAACACCAGTGAGTTCTGTGCGTCGAATTGGAAGGCTTTGGTATAGTCGAAATCCCCTTTTGCGTATTGTGCGAAAGCAATGTTGAACAAGGTGTGCTGTCCGCTTGAATTCTGCTTGAATTCGAAAAGATGGGAGGCAAGGTCGAGCACGTTTCCGGCCGTTTCGATATTGGCTCTTATGGCATGGTTCTTATGAGAATAGGTAAGTACAAAGCCCGTCTTCATGATAAACAGGTCTTCATAATTGTATCTTAAGATAGCATTTCTGGTGGTGGAATTGTCCAAATACTCTTGCTTGAAAGTGGTCGATATCCATGGCATGTAAATATAGTTGAGGTCGAGCAAGTCAAATCGGTAATGCAAGTTTCTCTCGGGCTCGTCCCATCTATATCTCCATGCAGTGGAGAAGACCCTCCGGTGGAATTCCGGTCTGTTCTGAAGGTTGTAGCTCAATGACAATTCAGAAACAGCATTGATATTCCTGCGGTAGTCTTTGTTGAGGAACGGCATGAGGAAGCTGGGGAACGAGAGTTTGGAGTCGGCACCGTATTCTATATAATTGTCATTTTGATATCCTTCCAGGCCTGTTATGGCTTCGAAGGCTCCTCTCAGTTTGACAGAGAAGTTTTCAGAGCCATGGAAGAGATTTCTGTTTTCGTAGGTAATGGATGCCGCAGCCCCCAGGTCACCGGCTGTATTGGTGCCTTCCGGCTGGAAAGCGATAGTGCTGGGTTTTGTGGTGCCGTAGAAAATCTGGCAGTGAAGGGTGTTGGTGTCTGGAATCTCCGTGAACCGCAGATTCGCATATTTGATAGCCTGGAGTCGGCTGAAGTTGTTGTAGGTCCGCTTTACGTCCGAAGCCTTGTAGAACATACCCGGTTCAATCATTGTGTTTGATTGCAGAACGCTGTTTCTCACATGCGTTCTGGTCAAGTCGGAAGGTACATATTCCACTTTTTCTACAATATAGCGTTTGTGCGGTATGGGCAAGCTGTCACTGCTGTAGCCAGCTGGTAGCAAATGCATGCTTACCGCCACCTGGTTGTTGCCCTGTATGGTGTCGACATCATACCTGATATACTCTTTGTGGAACCGGTAGAACCCTCTGTCGGCAAGGAAAGAGGTTATGTCCTTGCGCTCCTGCTCCAGCAGGTTGACGGAGAAGGGTGTGCCGGCCGCGATGTGTATAGGTGATTGCGGGTCTTCGGTGAGCAGCATGTGGATATTCTCGTCTTGAATATCGTAATTCATGGCCCCGATGGTGTAATGGATGCCTGGATGCAACAAGTAGAAGATTCTTGCTTTCTTTTTGCGTATCACCACATCATGGCTGGCAGTAGACTGGAGGTAGCCCATGTTTTGCATGGCCACTCTCAAGTCATTACAGGTGCGTTTGGCTTGCAGGGAATCGTAAAACACAGGTTCTTCGCCGATTTTTTTCAATGTGCGGTTTATCCACTTGGTGCTGTCGGAACCTGACAGAGAATAAGTGGCAAGAGGTATCTTGACCAGTGAGAACCATTTTGAATTGCCTGTTTGCCGGACATATTGCTGCAACACACCCGTATTGAGTGTATTATCATCGGTGATGATGGTGGCGCCGTCAAGAAGGAACTTGCCGTCGGGCACATATTTGGTGGTGGAGCATGCCGTCAGCAAAGCGGTCAGTGTGACAACAAGCATCTGGCGACACCAGTTCGATGGCCTTTTCTTCATAAAGGCCATTTCAGCGCAAGAGGAGTGCTCGGGCACTCTTGTTTTGCTGTGTGGATTATCTGGCGCCATCATCGTGCTTTTAGACTCAATAGGTAAATGTATTATTTTTCGGTACCCTTCTATAGGAAATGGCCTACTTGCTGCATATTATTGTGCAAAGGTACGCAAAAAAAACAGAAACACTATTTTTTGCTGTAAAAATAAAAGTATGTCGTCTAAAATCATTACTTTTGCAAAGTTAACCTTACCACAACCTTTCTTAATGAATATTCATCACCAATAAGACCATAAAAAATGAAAAGAATCACACTGATGCTGCTTAGCGGCGTATGTATGCAAGTTTTCGCCCAAGGGTACCCCACTCCAGCCATTCCGCGCGATGAGGGGATAGAAGCCAAGGTAGAGAAGACCCTCTCAAGGATGACCCTCGATGAGAAAGTGGGCCAAATGCTCGAGCTCAATCTTGACTTGATAGGCACGATGACAGCCGAGAATCCGCAATTGGACCGTGAGAAAGTGAAAAAGACACTTCGCCAGTTCGGCCAGCCGGAGTCGGAGGTGAATAATTTGTTGAAAAAATCGGACAAGGAGATTCTTGCTCTTCTGTCAAATTACAATTTGGACATTTACAAAGACGGAACAAAGCGTGTCTGGCAAATGAATGAGACGATGCTCGACACGCTTATTTCCAAATATAAAGTAGGTTCGATACTCAACGCTCCCGGCACAAGGGCTGCCACTCTTGAGCAATGGCAGAAATGGATACAGCTTATACAGAAGAAGTCGATGAAGCATATCGGCATTCCCGATATCTATGGTCTGGACCACAACCATGGCGTCACCTATACCCAGGGAGGCACCCTGTTTCCCCAGCCCATCAATCTTGGAGCCTCTTTCAATATCGAACTTGCCCGGACCATGGCTCGCGTCACTGCCTATGAGAGTCGTGCCGGCAACTGCCCCTGGGTTTATAACCCGGTACTCGATTTAGGTCGCGACCCTCGTTGGTCGCGTATTTGGGAAAGCTTTGGCGAGGATGCCATTGTGAATGCCCGTATGGCCGAGGCCGAGATTATGGGTTACCAGGGCAATGACAACAACCACATCGACAAATTTCATGTGGCAACCAGTGTGAAGCACTATATGGCCTACGGTGCCCCCTTCTCTGGCAAGGACCGTACCCCGGCCTATCTCTCGCCCGCCATGCTCAGGGAGAAATACTTTGAGCCTTTCAGGGCCGCCATCCGTGCGGGTGCGATGACTATCATGGTCAATTCGGGCAGTATCAACGGCGTGCCGGTACATGCCAGCTATGAGTATCTCACCAAATGGTTGAAGCAAGACCTCAATTGGGACGGCATGATTGTGACCGACTGGGCCGACATCAACAATCTCTACACCCGCGAGAAAGTGGCCAAAGACAAGAAAGACGCCATTCGTATCGCCATCAATGCCGGTATCGACATGAGTATGGATCCCTACAGCGTGGAGTTTTGTATCCTTCTTAAGGAATTGGTGGAGGAAGGCAAGGTCAGCATGGACCGTATAGACGATGCCGTGCGCCGCATTCTGCGACTGAAATACAGGCTGGGACTTTTCGATGCACCCAATACCGGCGGCAAGGAGTATTCCAAGTTCGGCAGCGAGGAGTTTGCCCTTGAGGCCCTCCATGCAGCTGAGGAGAGTGAGGTGCTGTTGAAGAATGAGAATGGCCTTCTGCCCTTGAAGAAAGGCACCAAGATATTGCTCACCGGTCCTAATGCCAATCAGATGCGTTGTCTGAACGGTGGCTGGAGCTATACCTGGCAGGGCTCGCGTGCAGAAGACCTTGCAGAGCGCTACAACACCATCTACGAAGCCCTGTGCAACAAATACGGCAAGGAAAACGTCATCCTTGAACAAGGAGTGACCTATAATGAGGAAGGCGCCTATTACGATGAGAATGCGCCAGAGATAGACAAGGCCGTTTCTGCGGCAGCCCAGGCCGATGTCATCATCGCCTGCATCGGAGAGAACAGCTACTGTGAGACCCCCGGCAATCTTACCGACTTGTGGCTGTCGGAGAACCAGCGTAATCTCGTTAAAGCGTTGCATAAGACAGACAAGCCTATTCTTCTGATTCTCAATGAAGGACGTCCCCGTCTTATCACCGACATAGAACCTTTGGCCTCCGCTATTGTCGATATCTTCCTGCCCGGCAATTATGGTGCCGATGCCCTGGCCAACCTGTTGGCGGGTGATGCCAATTTCTCGGCCAAGATGCCTTACACCTATCCCCGTGAGATCAACTCACTTGCCAATTACGATTACAAGGTGAGTGAAGAGGTGGGCACCATGTCGGGAGCCTACAATTACGATGCCAAGGTGTCGCTTTTGTGGCCATTCGGCTATGGAATGAGCTACACCCAGTTCACCTACAACAATCTGCGTGTAGACAAGACCCATTTCACCGCCGACGATGTACTGACTGTTCAGCTCGACGTGACCAACACCGGCAATATGACCGGCAAGGAAGCCGTTCTGCTCTATTCCAGCGACCTGGTAGCCTCAATGGTGCCCGACAACAAGCGTCTGCGTGCTTTCCAGAAACATGAAATCCAGCCTGGTGAGACAGCCACTGTCGTATTTAAGTTGCCCGCCAAGGATTTGGCGTTCGTAGGTGCTGATGGCCGTTGGATTCTGGAGGAAGGCGACTTCCAATTGAAAGTGGGCAAAGAGAGCCTCACCGTCCATTGCGACAAGACCAAGGCTTGGGACACCCCCAATATGTGATTATTTCGGTCGATGACCTTTGGGTCAAGGACACAACATCAAAAAGGGCATGGCAATCGTCATGCCCCTTTATTATAATTACCCAGCGTAAAGGAACAATAAAATAGGCCTACAACGTTAATGTTATGAAATAGTGGGGGAAATTCGGTTTTTTTCTTTACTTTTGCATGATGATTAGCAAAAATCAGCTGAAAGAAGTACGGCAGTTGGAGCTGAAGAAGTTTCGTGCAGCCAAAGGACTGTTTGTTGCCGAAGGACCGAAAGTAGTGGGCGATTTGCTCGCCGTCATGCCGGCCCGGCAAGTTTTTGCTACCCCTGAATGGAATCCGCCCTGTGCATGCGACCCACTGGTGCGTATCAGCCAGGAGGAACTGCATAAGTTGAGTTTTCTTCAGCATCCCCAGCAAGTCGTAGCCCTTTTTCCTCTCCCCCTGTCAACAGACCATGAGTTAGACGACCTTTGCGAGACAGCAAAGAGCGAACTGATTATGGCCCTTGACGGCGTGCAGGATCCCGGCAACCTGGGCACCATCATCCGTTTGTGCGACTGGTTTGGCATCACCCGACTGGTGTGCAGCCATGACACTGCCGATGCTTTCAATCCCAAGGTCGTTCAAGCCACAATGGGCAGTATAGCCCGTGTTAGAGTGACCTACACCGACCTTTCCGCGATGTGTGAGCGTTTGGACCCCCAGACACCCCTCTATGGCACATTGCTCGACGGCGACAATCTCTACTCCACCCCGCTGAGCAGCCATGGCATGATAGTGATGGGCAACGAAGGCAAGGGCCTTTCGCCCTCCATGCGCGAAAAAGTAACACACCGTTTGCGCATACCCTCCTATCCCCCCAACCGGGATACGGCCGAGAGTCTGAATGTTGCCATGGCCACGGGTATCGTATGTGCAGAATTCAGACGTAGAAACCAATAATCTTTTGCAATAGAAGAAAAATGGAAAGAGAATCGTTATTCAAAGACCGGAGTTCCTCCTCTATTATTGCTACTGCTTACAAAGTGCAGACCGACAACATCGGGCGTATTATCAAGGCATCGTGGCTGCCGGTATTATTGGCCAGTCTGGCGCTGTCTACCTTGACAGCAGTCCTATTGCCCAAATCATTACCCCCCACTTTCAGTTGGCTGCAATTGGCAGCAGTTGTCATTTTAGGCATAGGCAGTATTGTGCTCTGGGTATGGTCTTTCAGTCGTGTGATGAGTCTACTCAACGAGCAACCCCGCAAATGGACCTTGAAGCGCAGCGCCTTGCTGATACTGAATCTGATTTTGATTTATTTGGTCATTGAAGTCGTGGTCGGCATGTTGGTGGCTGGTGCTTTTTGGGCTTTAAAGGCGAAAACTGCCGAACTTATGTCGTCAGCGTGGTGGATAATCGGCTTGTTGGTCTTGTTGCTGATTGTCGTAGTGCTGCCCATATATTATCTTTCTATGCGCTATCTGGACAAGGATGAGATGCGTTTTTGGAAACATTTCTTCACTTGCTACAAACGAGGCCTTCGCTACACAGGATACATTTTCCTCACCCTGTTTATGTGCGGTATCATTATGGGCATCCTGATGGCGGTGGTTTACATGCCCATCATGACGCTCTATGTGGCCAATGCCGCCTCATTTATAGGCATGATGAACGGTGATGCTCCCGACATGCCCACCTACTTCCCGATACTATTTTGGGCCACCGCTCTTATCACCCATTTCGTATCATTTTTCGTGATGACTTACGAGGTCATAGTATGCTACTTGATGTATGGCTCTATTGAGAAACAGGAAGAGGACAGACAAAAAACCGCGGTGGCAACCGTAATAGAAGAGAAAGAAAATGAAGCAGAGAATATTATTCATAGACCGTGACGGGACCCTGATACAGGAGCCCTACGATGAGCAGATAGACAGTTTTGAAAAGTTGTGCTTTGTGCCAGGGGTTTTTCGCAGTCTGGGACTGATAAGAAGAGAACTCGACTTCAAGTTTGTCATGGTTTCCAATCAGGATGGTCTTGGCACAGGCTCTTTTCCTGAAGATACTTTCTGGCCCGTGCACAATTTTGTGCTTCAGACGCTGGCCGGAGAAGGCATCACTTTCGATGCCATCCACATAGACCGCCATTTTCCTGAAGATGGCCATCCCGACCGCAAACCCGGCATCGGAATGCTGAAGGAATATATCGACAACGACGCCTACGACCTGGCAGGCAGCTATGTGATAGGCGACCGCGCCACCGACCGGCAGTTGGCCGAGAATCTTGGATGCCATGCCCTCCTATTGGGTGAGGACGGAATGGATTGGGACCGCATAGCCGAGATTCTCTTTGCCGGCGAGCGCACCGCTACGGTGAAACGCAAGACCAAGGAGACCGACATACAGATATCACTGAATCTTGATGGTCATGGACGTTGTGACATTTCTACCGGTCTGGGGTTTTTCGACCATATGCTCGAGCAGATTGGCAAGCACAGTTCGTCGGACTTGTTCATCCGCACGAAAGGCGATTTGCATGTCGACGAACATCACACCATCGAAGATACAGCCATTGCTCTTGGCGAATGCCTGCTGAGAGCGTTGGGCGACAAGCGCGGCATAGAGCGGTATGGCTATACGCTACCCATGGACGACTGCCTTTGCAGTGTGGCGCTCGATTTCGGCGGACGCCCCTGGTTGGTGTGGGACGTGCGTTTTGAGCGTGAGCGCATTGGCGATGTTCCCACCGAGATGTTTCTTCATTTTTTCAAGAGTCTGAGCGATGCCGCCAAGATGAACTTGAACATCAAGGCCGAAGGTACCAATGAGCACCACAAGATAGAAGGCATCTTCAAGGCCTTTGCCCGTTCGCTCCGCATGGCTGTGAAACGTGACATCTACCACTATGACCTTCCGTCGACGAAAGGCGTTTTGTGATTGCATCAACTTAAATATAAAAATATGGGAAAATTAGTTATCAACTCCTATGAGGAGTTCGCCTCTTATGAAGGCAAAGAATTAGGCACGTCGGAATGGTTGGAGATAGACCAGGACCGCATCAACCTTTTCGCCGATGCCACGCTTGACCATCAGTGGATTCATGTAGACCCGGAACGTGCCAGTAAGGAAAGTCCCTATAAGAGCACCATAGCCCATGGTTATCTTACCGTCTCACTTCTGGCTCATTTCTGGAATAACATTGCGGAGGTGAACAATATCAAGATGCAGGTGAATTACGGCATGGACAAGATGCGTTTCGGCCAGGCTGTAACTGTCGGCAGCCGTATACGCATGGTGGCCAAGCTTCACCAGATACAGAATCTGCGTGGCATCTGCAAGGTGGAAATCGAGTTCAAGATTGAGATAGAGAACCAGCGCAAACCCGCCCTGGAGGGCGTCTGCACATTCTTGTATTATTTCAAGTAATTCAAGGTGAGTTCTATTCATTCTGAGAACCACCTTAAAGAATGAAGGAGCGTGACCCTTTGGCCACGCTCTTTCATTATATTAGACTTTGAATTTCTTGTTTTTCTTCTTGGCTCTTTTCGGTTCGGAAGAGACGCCGTTTTTTCCCGGTCCATACACTTCGTAACTGCCCTCACCGAGCGCCACACCCGCATACAGTTTGTATCGCCTCCGTATGTTGGCCACATAATTGAATGTTTCGGTGCCCCGCATATAGCCGTATTTCACTACGGGGTCGAGATAGTATTTCGGTTCGCTGAGATTCAGGATATGGGGTGCCACCTCTTCCCAGATGTGTTTGTTGCCCTCGTATTTCTCGGTGAGTGCCATGGCGTCTCTTACATGATTCGGGCCGCAATTGTAGGCTGCCAGAACGAAGTTGATCCGTTCGGCGGGGTCAGGAACATCCCGGAACTGAACAGAGAGTTGGTATATGTATCTGGCCGAGGCCTCTATGTTGGGTTCGCTTTCGAATATCTGATCGAGCGGCAGACCCAGGTGTTGCGCCGTAGACGGCATTATCTGCATGAGGCCGCAGGCCCCGGCCCATGATTTGGCATCGGGGTCGAAGCAAGACTCCTGGTAGCACATGGCAGCCATGAGGCGCCAGTCGATTCTTGCTACCGGCGCATATTTCCGGAACAAGTCGTCGTAGGTGGAGATACGTCCCATCACGCTGTCGAGTACGGGTGAGTTTTCGCGGTGTTGCACTTGTCCCATGCTGAGTATGAAACGCTCTCTTGTACGGATAGAATGAATCATGTCGTCGGCAAACCATCGGTTGAGCGTGTCGGCGAGTTCATGGTTTTCAGGAATGACGGCCCACTGCCATTTCTCGTCGCTCGGTCCGCAGAAGAGCAGGCTGTCGCCTCCCCTCACATCTTTTTTCAGCGGGAATGCGATCAGGTCGCCGTCGCCCTTGCGCAATTTGCTGACCATTTCGGTGGTGTCGTGACAGAGTTCCACTCTGAGTGATACGCCCA
>CACYUZ010000027.1:0-40579 GCA_902777645.1 uncultured Prevotellaceae bacterium
GCTGTTGCTTTCTGCTTTAAATTCTTTGTTTCCAATTATTTATTGCCTGTGTAAAATTTGTAACGATGTGCCGTTGCAGCATGTTCATCTATTCAATTTATCATGCCTTTTTGCTGCATTGCCGGGCGAGAACCGATTTACAGCTATCGCTCGATAAAATATACATCCATGGTGTGGATGGGTTTACGCTTATCCTCCGGCGGGGGGGTCATGTAGTCGCCAAAGGCGGTGGTGAGCACATTCTTATATCCCTTCATGGCACACACCTTATAGCCTTCGAAATCAAGCAGCACGGTATCGTCGAACTCTGAAATATGGTGCCATTGTTTGGCACGTGGTAAAGGAATACACATCAGACTGATATGTTCCGTCGAACCGAATGGATATCTCCTTGATATATCGTCAAGACGTCGGCCAAATTCTAATGCCAAAGAGCCGTTTCGTGTCTTTATCTTCCTTTTCAGGAGGTCGTAATTCCAAGGCAAGGGTTTCTTGAGATCAAACTCGCAAAAGGCTCGGCGTGCATATTCCAGTTGGAGCCAGACTTTTCTTGCCTCAGCAAATTGGGCGTCAAATTCGCTTTCGTTGTCAGACACGCTTTCCAACGGGAAGATGTCTATCTTCAGACCGGTTTTCTTCTTGCAGAAAGGGGCGTTGTTGTATTCTATGATAGTTCTTTTGTTGTCTACAATATGCGCATAGGGCAAAATATAATCTGTTTGGTTGTCCATGTGCATGAGTTCATATTTGTCTGACTTATACGTGGAAAGGAAACGCTCATAATCTGGCCGCAGCATGAAGAGGTCTACGTCGTCGTCCCAGGGTATAAAACCATGATGGCGTACGGCACCCAGCAAAGACCCTCCTCCTAATGAGTAACGTATGTCGTTCTTAAGACAGAAATCATGCACATCCAGCAGCATCTCAAGACTTAGTTCCTGGATGTCTTTCAAAGTTAAAAGTCTTCCTCTTTTCATCTAATAAAATTTATTATTTCCCTCTTTTCAGCAGGTAATGAATCAGTCTGTCACGATGTGACTCGCAGCAGATATAGTTGGTGGCTTTTAGCTTCCTCTTCTTGGTGACAAACGACGGTAGCCAGCCACGGCGCTGAATCTCCCCAAAATATTTATTCATGATGGGTTCAAAAATGCTCTTGTACATGGCGGCACTCTTGTCATAATTTCGCTCCACTTCATGCTTGAGCTGACTGTCGTCGGCGATGATACTGTTCAGTTTCTCAAGCTGTTGGGAGAAAGCTCCTTTTTCCAATGGAATGACGGCTGATTTCCCGTAGCATTGCTCATAAGGTATGATGTCGAATCGTATTTCTTTCTCAAAGTCAATTCTCACCATATAGCCCTCATACCATTTCTTTTGGGTGTCGTCAATCCTCTCAAAGCAGAAGTTGCCCAGTCCGTAGAAGATAGGCTTCCCCTGATATACCTCATAGCCGCTGTAGCAGTGCTGGTGGTGGTTCACCACCGCATCGGCCCCAACCTCGACAAAGAACCGGTAGGTCTCCTTCATTCTTGGCGAGGGCAATTGGAAATGCTCATGTCCGCCATGAACAATCACCAGCACATAGTCGGCATTCTTCCTGGCTTCCTGAATGACATGGTATTGTGTGATTACATTCAGCGGATTGGCACCAGCGGTGTCGTCTGAAGCAATGGTGAACTCGTTCTCGCAGCAGTTGATGACGGCAAGTGTCGCATCTCCTATCTTTTTGTATAGAATTTGTGACGCTTCTTTCAAGTTCATGCCGGCGCCTACGGTTTCTATGCCGTTGGCACTGCAGGCGCTGAGGGTATTTGCTACTCCCTCAGGGCCAAAGTCGAGTATATGGTTATTGGCCAGGGTGACGGCATCGAATCCTGCCCATTTCAGCGCCTCAACACCTTTCTCTGTGCAGCGAAGATTGGGACCCACCTTCTCAATCGGATTTTCCGCGCCTTTCGCCACCGGGCACTCGAAATTCACTATAGAGAAGTCGGCTTCTTTTATGATAGGGCTCACTTCTCCTAAAACAGCTGAGAAATCACCGCTGTTCAATGTCTTTGCGGTCTGTAACCGTGGGCAGAAATCACCCGCTATGAGTATATTCATATCCGTGATATGCTATTTTCCTAAGGCAAAATCGTGGAGATAGGAGAATTTTGGGGTCAATTTACCCGCCTTTACGATAGTGGAGCCGGTCAGTACCTTTGAGGTGTGGCCCTTTCCCTCGAGCAGGGGCCTGAACACATTAGGCGTTAGCATCTCTCCAAAGAAATTGCTGGCGTCTTTGGGCAGTGCATTCGGACAGGTGTCTACAGCCATCACGGTGATGTTCCGTTCGTGGCTGAAGGGTGGCTCTTCCTGTTCTGTGGCGGGATTGTAGTCGTAATAGGGGGCGGAATGGGTAGAGGAGCGCAATGTGGAGTGGATGCTGCCCATGATGTCGCAGGTTACGTCGCCAATCATGTGTATATGGTTGTCCTCACTCCTCAAATCATCCTTGGTGAGGTAGACCGGTGCGTCGGGAGCCCAGAAATGGGCGGTTATCAAGATGTCGGTATGGCGTGCCCACCGCATGAAATCGCTTTCATACCGTTGGGGGTTCTCGGCAAAGTCTTTCCTGTCGAAAGCCTGTCCGTCGATACGTTTGACCAGATTGCTCACATTGGCCACGCAGTAGGAGAACCCGCTCAGTGGTTTGTCGCTAAGGTATTCTTTTTCCGAAAGCCGTGTGGCACCAATGGCCTCCAGCACATGCTGGGCACCGTGTGACACCCTGCCCCCGCCGGTGACAAGCAGTCGTAGGGCGGGCAGCTGAATGTTTCTCAATTCGTGTATCAGCTGCTCCAAGGTGAAATGGATGTCTGGTTTGGGCAGTTCAAACTCTTTGGTCCTCAGACCGTAGCCTCTAAGAGTGTAATAAACGCCTACAACACCGGCCCACCAGCCGAAAGCGCACACACGAACATTGTTCTCATCCACCAGATATTCATAATCGGAGAAGGTGATATCATTGGCAAGGAAAGCTTGCAGCAAGGGACGGTTGTAGGCTTGCTTCTTGGCAATATGTCCGAAGAAGACATAGTGCTTATGCGGCAGCAAGGTAGAAATCTTGGCCTCTTTGATGCCAAAGAGGACGTCACAGTCGGATACATCGTTCACTACACTCACACCAGCTCTGCGATAGTCATCGTCGGAAAAGGCGCGTATGTCGCTCGACTGTACCACAATCTCAGAATCAGGATACTCGCTGTTGAGCGCCGCCACTTGATACGGTGTGAGAGCCACCCGGTTGTCGACGGGAGTTTTCGTCTCTTTTATAAGGGCTATTTTCATTTCTTTTTATATATTTATTGACTCTTTTCTGAAAGAGCGGTAACGCTTTTCCAGCAAGGTTCGCTTGCAAAGGTAGCAATTTCTTATGAATTAAGTCCCTTCTGGATAAAATCTTTTGAAAAATATAGCATAAGCATGCGTTTTTTATAGTGAAGCTGTATCAATCGCCCGAAGTACTTCTTTGATGGCTGGCGCCACCTCTTCACCCACAAACACCATATTTATTCGACAAAGATTTGCATTTTTGGATTTTTTTTATAATTTTGCCCAATATTAATACTAACCTTAATCTTAAAACCACTACCATGAGAAAAATTTTCATAATCCTTATCATGCTGCTGGTGACGGTGGGAGCCGGTGCCCAGACCCGAAAAAGAACCACAACCAAGCGCAACAATGTGATTCAGCGCCTGCAGACACCCGAGCAAAAGCTTCTGGGGCATCATCTGCTGAGTCTGCAGTGGATATCGTGGGAGTATTTCGGCGCCTGCGACATCACCAAGGACGAAGACGGCACCCTGCGCTGCGTAGGGGAGCAGCTCTCGAGAGAAAACGACGACTACCTGCGCCTCAACGGCACCATCAGCATCGTCGATGCCACCCACTTTGTCTTCACCGGCACCATCGCCATGAAGATTTACCACATCAATGGGGGAGAGGAGTGCCTGCGCGAGGGCACCTTCGACTTCAAGGCCACCGGCAAGCGCCGCTATTGGCGGCTCCAGCAGATGACCAATCCCTGTGATGAGTGCACCGACTATGTAGATATCTATTTCAAGCGCTAAACTGGCTGCTGTACTCGCGAAGTGGACGTCTGTGTCTCATTCGTCGATATAATGAGCCACCCCGTTTTGCTAAATAATAATAGAATGGAAAAGAAAATTGTTCTGATTACAGGCGCCACAAGCGGTATCGGTGAGGCTTGCGCGCGCCGGTTCGCCAAGGGCGGATTCGACTTGATTCTCACCGGACGCAATGAACTGCGCCTACAGGCCGTGAAGGAGGCCGCCGAGGCCGAAGGGGCTCAGGTGAAAGTGCTGCGTTACGACGTGCGCGACCGTAAGGCGTGCCGCGAGGCGGTGGAGTCGCTGCAGGGCCGATGGGCCTGTGTGGATGTGCTCATCAACAATGCCGGACTGGCTCTCGGACTGGAAAAGGAGTATATGGGCGACTTTGAGGACTGGGACACCATGATCGACACCAACATCAAGGGCCTGCTCACCATGACACGCCTCATTGTGCCCGACATGGTGCGCCGCAACCATGGCCATGTCATCAACATTGGCAGTGTGGCAGGCGATGCCGCCTATGCCAACGGCGGTGTCTACTGTGCCACCAAGGCTGCCGTGAAGGCCATCACCGACGGCCTGCGCATCGATGTGGCTGAGTCGAGGGTGCGGGTTACCAATGTGAAACCCGGTCTGGTGGAGACCAATTTCAGCGTGGTGCGCTTCCATGGCGACCAGGAGCGGGCCGACAATGTGTACAAGGGCATCAAGCCGCTCACGGGCGACGACATAGCCGATGTGGCCTTCTATGCCGCCTCGGCGCCCGAGCATGTGCAGATAGCCGAGGTGCTCGTGCTGGCCACCCATCAGGCCAGCGGCTCCGTCATTCACCGCGACCTGGAGTAAGCGCCGCTTCTCCTATATCTACAACCAACCGCACCCCGGAAGCTAGCTGCTGCCGGGGTGCGGTCGTTGGATGGGGTGGGGCGGAGCCTATCCCTCGCGCTCCTGGTGGGGCACACGCGCAGCCACGAAGTCGAGCAATAGCTGCAGGGCCTTGCAGGTGGCGTTGCTCAGGTTCACGTCGCGACCTTCGTCGCCGCTCAGCATCAGGGTAACGGTTTCCTGGGCTGTGCCACAGGCTATCCAGATGGTGCCCACGGGGTTCTCCTTGGTGCCCCCGCCGGGACCTGCCACTCCCGTCACGGCCACGGCATAGGTGGTGTTCAGGGCCTTCACGGCGCCTTTCACCATGGCCACGGCCACTTCCTCGCACACGGCGGTCTTTTCCTCGAGCAACTCATGGCTCACGCCGAGCAGCCGCTCCTTGATTTCGTTGGTGTAGCACACGATGCCTCCCTTGAAGTATTCTGAGGCACCGGGGGTGGAGATGATGGCCTCGGCTATGCGTCCGCCGGTGCAGCTCTCTGCGGTGCCCAGTGTCTGTCCCGACTCATAGAGCACGTCTTGTAACTCACGGCTCAGTACTTTGTCTTCCAGTCCCATAATCGGTTGTTTTTATTGGTTTTCTTGTTGTTCTATTTGAAGGTCACTTTCGAGAAAGCGGGGGCATCGATGCCGCAAAACTCGCCCGAAAGGTATTTGTAGTAACCGGTAATGCCTATCATGGCGGCATTGTCGGTGGTGTAGCTGAACTTGGGTATGTAGATTTTCCAGCCGTAGCGCTTGGCATGGTCGTGGAAGGCGTTGCGCAGGCCCGTGTTGGCCGATACGCCGCCGGCCACCGCCACATGCTTGATGCCCGTTTGCTTGACGGCCATGCGCAGCTTCTTCATAAGGATGTCGACGATGGTGTATTCCAGGCTGGCGGCGATGTCTTCCTTGTGCTTTTCGATGAAGTCAGGCTCGGCCTGCACCCAGTCGCGCAGGTTGTACAGGAACGAGGTCTTCAGGCCGCTGAAGCTGTAGTCCATGCCGGGTATGTGGGGCTCGGCAAACTTGTAGGCGTGTGGATTGCCCTGGCGGGCCAGCCGGTCGATGATGGGTCCGCCGGGATAGCCCAGTCCCATCACCTTCGAGCACTTGTCGATGGCCTCGCCGGCTGCGTCGTCGATGGTCTGTCCCAGCACCTCCATGTCATTGTAGGCGTTCACCCTCACTATCTGCGAGTTGCCGCCGCTCACGAGCAGGCAGAGGAAGGGCAGGGGCGGCGCGCTGTTGTCGTCGTCGCTCTCCTTGATGAAGTGGGCCATCACATGGCCCTGCAGGTGGTTCACGTCGATGAGGGGGATGCCCAGGGCGCGGGCCAGACCCTTGGCGAAACTCACGCCCACGAGGAGCGAGCCCATGAGGCCGGGACCGCGGGTGAAGGCCACTGCCGTGAGTTGTTCTTTCTCTATGCCGGCGCGCTTGATGGCCTGGTCTACCACAGGCACCACATTCTGCTGGTGGGCACGCGAGGCCAGTTCGGGCACCACGCCTCCGTAGGCGCGGTGCACATCCTGCGAGGCGGTCACGTTGCTCAGCAGCACGCCGTTGCGCAGCACGGCGGCCGATGTGTCGTCGCAGCTGCTTTCTATGCCGAGTATGTATACGTCGTCCATAATATGTCTTCGGTTGTCAATGGGTGAGTATTTCCACGCCGTGTTCTGTCATTACGAAGGTGTGCTCCCACTGGGCGCTGGGCAGCTCATCGTAGGAGATGACCTCCCAGCCGTACTCGTCGTCCTCGTCGATGAACACCTTCCACGACCCCATGTTGATCATGGGCTCGATGGTGAACACCATGCCGGGCACGAGCAGCATGCCCTGGCCGCGGTGGCCGTAGTGGGGCACGTCGGGCTGTTCGTGGAATTTCAGTCCCACGCCGTGGCCGCACAGGTCGCGCACCACACCGTAGTGGTACTTGTCGGCGTGTTTCTTGATGGCGTGGCCTATGTCGCCCACGAATCCGTAGGGTTTGGCGGCCTCGGCGCCTATCTCCAGGCATTCCTTGGCCACCCTTACCAGTTGTTCTTTCTCGGGCGTGGTCTTGCCGATGATGAACATGCGCGAGGCGTCGGCGTAGTAGCCGTCGAGTATGGTGGTGAAGTCTACGTTGATGATGTCGCCCTCCTCGAGCACGTCTTCCTCCTTGGGAATGCCGTGGCACACCACCTCGTTGATGCTGGTGCACACGCTCTTGGGGAATCCCTCATAGTTGAGGCAGGCCGGTATGGCGCCGTGCTGGGTACAGTAGTCGTAGCATATCTGGTCTATCTCCAGGGTGTTCATGCCGGCATGTATCTGCCGGGCCACCTCGTCGAGCACGCCGGTGTTCACCACACCGCTGCGGCGTATGCCCTCTATCTGCTCGGGGGTCATGATGAGGTCGCGGGTAGGCACTTCCTTGCCCTTGCTCTCCCAGTACATCACCTTCTTGTCCATTTCGGTCAGCGGCTGGCCGGGCAGGGCGTGCCATCTCTTCTTTCTTTTAAAAGCCATTTTTTTGTGTCGTATTTTTGTGTCGTGATCCGGTCAGGGGGCTGTCTTGCCGCCGTCGGTCACATAGTAGGTCCATATATAGGGGTTGCTGGTGTCGAACACGATGAGGTGGCGTCGCAGCGCGTCGGGAAAACTGGCATCGTCCTGGAAGCACATCACGTATTCGCGTCCCTGGGCATCCTTCACGGTGAACTGCAGGCTCTTCAGCTCGGGGGTGTCGGTCTCATGGTCTTTGCGCACCACGGTATACTCCTGCCCGTTGAGGGCGATGCTCCGCTCGCCGTCGCGCAGGATGGCGCCAGAGGCGAAGTCGAGCTTCTGCACATAGTCATAGTTCTGCTGGTCGTAGACGAAGGTGTAGAGCACCTCGTAGCGGGTCTTCTGGCTGAAGGCGGCGGTGGCGGCCAGTACCGTCACCAGCAGGGTAAGCAGTCGTCTTTTCATCTTGTTCAGCGCAGGTATTGGTATATCTCCTTGGTCCAGTCGGCGCCGTTCTGGGGGCAGAAGGTGCGCATGCCCAGTTGGCTGGCGGCGGCCACGTTGCGCGGTCCGTCGTCCACGAAGAGGGTTTCCTTGGGCCATATCTTCTCCTCCATGAGCATGGCGCTGAAGAAGGCGGAGTCGGGTTTCATCATCTTGTGCTGGTAGCTCAGCACGAGGGTGTCGAAGTAGTGCTTCAGCGAGTGCCCCTGTCCGTCGAAATCGTCGGAGAGGGCCCAGCTCATCATGAAGGGGTTGGTGTTGGAGAGCAGCACCAGGCGGTAGCCCTCACTGCGAAGCTGCTTCAGCAGGTCGAGGTTGCGCTGCGGCACCTCCTTGCGGTAGCCGAGCCATGCCCAGAGGCACGACTCAAACGATTGGTGGCGTCCGGTGAGCCGTGTCATTTCGCGCACGAAGGTGGCGGCGGTGATGGTGCCCAGTTCCAGGTCGCCGAAGATGCCGGACTGTGTGTAGGGGTCCAGTTGCTGTTCGGCGTCTTTGAGGCCTATCTCATGGAAGCGCCTGACGGCTTCGTCGTGGTCGATGGTGACGATGACGCCACCCAGGTCGAAAACAATGGTTGTAATTTCGTTCATATAGTTATTACTTGTCGGCTTCTGCGGTCTGAGTGCCGAAGAAGTCGGGCTTTCTCTTTCTGGCCTCCTCGAGCGAGAGCAGTTGGCTCTGCTGCTGCTCGTAGTCGGTGCGTAGTTGTTGGTAGTCGTTGTCCAGATGCTGTTGGTAGTCGGCACGCCGGTGCTCATCGAGCAGTTGGGCGGCGGCGATGGCGTTCTGCGAGGCGTCTTTCATCCACACCACGGGTCCGCCGTAGACGGGGGCTATCTTCAGGGCCACGTGCAGTTGGCTGGTGGTGGCGCCGCCTATCATCACGGGTATGTGCAGGCCGGCGGCGTTCATCTCGTGTACCACGCGCACCATCTCCTCCAGACTGGGGGTGATGAGTCCGCTCAGGCCTATCAGGTCCACCTGCTCCTCGATGGCTTTCCGCACGATTTGCGAGGCGGGCACCATCACGCCCATATCGATGACCTCGTAGTTGTTGCAGGCCATCACCACGGCCACGATGTTCTTGCCTATGTCGTGCACGTCGCCCTTCACGGTGGCCAGCAGTATCTTGCCCGCTTTCTTGCGGTGGCTGTCGCCGCTGGCCTCGATATAGGGCTGCAGGATGCCCACGGCCTGCTTCATGGTGCGGGCGGTCTTCACCACCTGCGGCAGAAACATCTTGCCGCGTCCGAAGAGGTCGCCCACCAGGTTCATGCCCTGCATGAGGGGGCCCTCGATGATACTCACCGGGGTGGGGTAGGTGGCCAGTGCCTCTTCCAGGTCGACCTGCAGGTAGTCGCCGATGCCTTTGCGCAGGGCGTAGACCAGTCGTTGCTCCACGCTCTCCTGGCGCCACTGCTCTTCCCGGGGCTGTGCCTTGGGGGCACCGGGGTCGCTCTTGGCGGCCTCCTGGGCTGCCTTCACTTGTTCGGCCAGTTCCACCAGGCGCTGCGAGGCGCCGGGGTGGCGGTTCAGTATCACGTCTTCTATGATGTGGAGTTCCTGGGCGGGCAGGTCGTTGTAGGCCACTTTGGTGGCGGGGTTCACGATGCCGAAGTCCATGCCGGCCTGTATGGCGTGGTAGAGGAACACGGCGTGCATGGCCTCGCGGATATAGTTGTTGCCCCTGAAGGCGAACGAGAGGTTGCTCACACCGCCGCTCACATGGGCGCCCGGTAGGTTCTCCCTTATCCAGGCACAGGTCTTGATGAAGTCGGCGGCATAAGCGTCGTGTTCTTCCATGCCGGTGGCCACGGCCAATATGTTGGGGTCGATAATGATGTCTTGGGGTGGAAAACCGGCTTTCGCGGTGAGCAGCCGGTAGGCACGCTGTGCGATGGCGGTGCGGCGCTCGAAGGTGGTGGCCTGTCCCTCCTCGTCGAAGCACATCACCACCACGGCGGCGCCCAGGCGTCTTACCTTGTGTGCCCGCTGCAGGAACACCTCCTCGCCCTCCTTGAGTGAGAGCGAGTTGACGATGCCCTTGCCCTGCAGGCATTTCAGGGCGGCTTCAATCACCTGCCAGTTAGACGAGTCGACCATCACCGGCACGCGGGCTATGTCGGGCTCGGCGGCGATGGTGTTGAGAAAGTGGGTCATCTCGGTCTTGGCGTCGAGCAGACCGTCGTCCATGTTGATGTCCACCACCAGGGCGCCGTCGGTCACCTGGTGGCGGGCAATGCCCACGGCCTCGTCGTAGCTCTTTTCCTTGATGAGGCGCAGGAATTTGCGTGAGCCGGCCACATTGCAGCGCTCGCCCACGTTGACGAAGGGTATCTCCGAGGTGAGCGGCAGCAGGTCGAGTCCGCTCAGTTGCAGGTGGCGCGGGCGGGGCGGCACCTTACGGGGGCTTTTGTCCTGTGCCGCCTGGGCAAACCGGGCTATGAAGGTGGGGTCGGTGCCGCAGCAGCCGCCCACGATGTTCACCAGGCCGCGTGCCATCATCTCCTCCATCAGGGGAGCCATGGTGCCGGCGCTCTCGTCGTAGCCGCCCAAGGCGTTGGGCAGTCCGGCATTGGGGTAGACGGATACGAAGAAGGGGGCTTTTGTGGAAAGTTCTTCTACAAACGGCAACATCTGCCGTGCGCCGAACGAGCAGTTTAGTCCCACCGAAAGGAGGGGGAATCCGCTCACGCTGGCCAGGAAGGCGTCGAGTGTCTGTCCGCTCAGCGTGCGGCCGGCCAGGTCGCTCAGTGTCACGGAGAGCATGAGGGGTACCTCGCGTCCCACGGCTTGCATGGCCTGCAGGGAGGCATCGATGGCGGCCTTGGCGTTGAGGGTGTCGAAGATGGTCTCTATGAGCACGGCGTCGACTCCACCCCGGAGCAGTGCTTCTGTCTGCTCCTGGTAGGCGGCATGCAGCTGGTCGTAGGTGATGTCGCGTGCGGCGGGGTCGCTCACGTCGGGACTCATGGAACAGGCCTTGTTGGTGGGGCCTACGGAGCCGCAGACAAAGCGGGGGCGCTCAGGGGTGCTGAAGGCATCGGCCGCGCGGCGGGCTATGCGGGCTCCCTCGAGGGCCATCTCGGCGCTCACGTCCTCCAGATGGTAGTCGGCCTGTGAGATGCGCTGCGCATTGAAGGTGTTGGTGGTGATGAGGTCGGCGCCGGCTTCCAGATACTGCCGGTGAATGTCGTAGATAATGTCGGGGCGTGTCAGGTTGAGCACGTCATTGTCGCCCTTCAGTTGCCCCTCCACCTCTTTCAGGCGTAGGCCGCGGAAGTCGTCCTCGCCCAGGTGGTGGCGTTGAATCATCGTGCCCATGGCGCCGTCGAGCGTCAGGATACGTTGTTCGAGTAGGGTGGCGATGCTGCTGTTCACGTCTTAAAAATGTTTCCTTGCCCGGTCCATCTCGCGGCGGTCTTCTTTCTCCTTCAGCGTCTGCCGCTTGTCAAACTGGTGCTTTCCCTTGGCCAGGGCAATGTCTACCTTGGCGCGTCCGTTGGGGTCGATGAACACCAGGATGGGTATGATGGTGTGGCCGGGTATCTTGTTGGCCTCCTGCAGATGCCGGAGCTCGCGCTTGGTGAGCAGCAGTTTGCGGTCGCGCTTGGCCTCATGGTTGCTGTACGAGCCGTAGAAGTAGGGCGAGATGTTCATGCCCTTCACCCACATCTCTCCGTTCACCATGTAGCAGTAGGCGTCGACGAGCGATGCCTTGCCCTGCCGGATGGACTTAATCTCGGTGCCGGTCAGTACGATGCCGGCGGTATAGGTTTCTACAAAAAAGTATTCGAAAGAGGCTTTCTTGTTGCGTATCTGTACCGGGCTCTTCTTTCTTATTTCTTGCTGTTCTTTATTCATCTTGTCGGTCTACGATGGTGGCAAACTGCTCGATATGCTCATCGATGTAATGGGCCACGGCTCCGGTCCATTCCTCCTCGTTCTCCACGAAGGTGTCGTCCAGATCGTCGAATTCGGGCAACTGCTCGAAGAGGGCCATGAAGTCCTCGTCGCTGCAGTCGCGCTCTATCATGTCGGCATATTTGTAGTAGAGTTTGCGCGCCTTGTTCATCAGTTGTGCCAGAGAGTCGATGCCCCACATCCTCATCATCTTGCCGAAGGGGTTTTTGAAGAGGAAGGGGCCGTAGCCGTTGTGTATCAGTTGTACAAAACCGCCGTCCATCACCTCGTCGCGCAGGATGCGGTAGGCCAGCAGGGTCACCTGCTCGGCGTTGAGCTCGCCCATCGTCTTGCCGTCAAGGGTCCCGCCAATAGCTTCGTAGGTGGCGTCGACGAAAACGTCGACGAAGGCGTCCATGCCTTCACCGGCTGCTTCAATGATGGCTTTTTCGGAAATTACGACTTCTTTCATACCTTAAAAAACTGTATATCGCACTTTTCGCTGCAAAGTTACGAAAAGTCGAGAGGAGAACAAAATGAATTGATTCATTTTTTATCCCGAGACGTAGTAACTTATGTAAAGTTACGAAAAAACGAGAGCAATGAGAAGAAAAACCACTTTTTTCTTCGCATTGCCGAGTGCCAACTTGATGAATGATGTGTGAACCCTCTAAGGAAGTCCGTTTCCTACAAGTATGACAGGTAGAGGTAATTGGTTTGGGCAGGATATTCTGCTGCGAGCGTGTCTATCTGGTTTACGGTAGGCATGAGGCCGAGGCTTTTGCGCCATTTACGCACGGTGCGGCCCGCTTGCTCCATGTTCATCCTGTGCTCCAGTCCTATCGCCCGGCCTATCTGGAAGTCGGAGAAGCCGTATACCTTGGCAGCGTGTAGCAACAGACAGACCTCCGGTGACAGCAACAGCTCTTTAAACTCGCTCGGTTCCATAAATGCCGAGACTTCAGAAAGATAGCCCAACTCCCTCAACTGCAGGTCGATATCTACAATGTGTTTCAACTTCTGCAGGAACCAGCTGCCTATCATTGTCAGCTGATGAATCTGCCGGGATGAATAGCCTATCTTCATCGCCTTCGACACCACGAAGATACGCATGTCGGTAGGCTCATGCAGCGACTTCGCTATGTCCTTGATTTTGATTTCGTGATTCTCAACGAATCCGTGCATGCCCTGGCCTATCATGCGCAGTCCTTTCTGAAGCGCCTCTTCAAACGTGCGCCCTACGGCCATCACCTCGCCGACGCTCTTCATCGACGAGCCGAGTTCGCGCTTCACCCCATGAAACTTTGTCAGGTCCCAGCGGGGAATCTTTACGACCACATAGTCGAGCGCCGGCTCGAAAAAGGCCGAGGTGGTCTTGGTGACGGAATTCTTCAGTTCGAAAAGGCCGTAGCCCAGTCCCAGCTTGGCAGCGACAAAGGCCAGCGGATAGCCAGTGGCCTTGGAAGCCAGTGCTGATGAGCGTGACAGACGGGCATTGACCTCGATGACCCGGTAGTCCTCGCTGTCGGGGTCGAGGGCATATTGCACATTGCACTCGCCCACAATGCCGATATGACGGATTATTTTGATGGCCAGCGCGCGGAGTTTATGATACTCGCTGTTGCTGAGCGTCTGCGACGGGGCTACCACAATCGACTCGCCGGTATGGATGCCGAGCGGGTCGAAGTTCTCCATGTTGCACACGGTGATGCAGTTGTCGTAGCGGTCGCGCACCACCTCATACTCTATTTCCTTCCAGCCCCTCAGCGACTTTTCCACCAGCACCTGCGGTGAGAAAGAGAAAGCCTCCTCGGCCTGTGCCAGCAGCTCGGCATCATTGTCGCAGAAACCGCTGCCCAGACCGCCCAGTGCGTAGGCGGCTCTTAGAATGACGGGGAATCCCAACGCATGGGCAGCCCGCTCCACTTCCTCTACCGTGCTGCATGCCTCGCTCTTGATGGTCTTGACGCCGATTTCATCGAGCCGCTTTACGAAGAGGTCGCGGTCCTCGGTGTCGATGATGGCTTGGACGGGCGTGCCGAGCACTTCGACGCCGTATTTATGGAGCACGCCTGTCTTATAAAGTTCCACGCCGCAGTTCAGTGCCGTCTGTCCGCCAAATGAGAGCAAGATGCCGTCGGGACGCTCCTTTTCTATCACACGCTCCACGAACTCAGGCGTCACGGGCTGGAAATACACCGTGTCGGCCACGTCTTTCGAGGTCTGTACCGTGGCGATATTCGGATTGATAAGCACGGAGTGGACGCCCTCCTCTTTCAGCGCCTTCAGTGCCTGAGCGCCACTGTAGTCAAACTCACCGGCCTGGCCTATCTTCAGCGCACCGCTGCCCAGCAGCAACACTTTCTTGGGCAGCTCTTTTTCATCAGGTGTAGAAATATTTTCCACAGAGAGCGGGGAGTAATTCTCTTCCTTGCCCACTTTTTCCAGACAGCTTGCAAATTCGTCGAACATCCACTCTGTGTCGACCGGTCCCGAGCAGGCTTCCGGATGGAATTGTGCCGAGAACCAGGGATTCGTCTTGTGGCGGATGCCCTCGTTCGATCCGTCGTTCATATTGACGAACAGCGGTTCCCAGTCGGCAGGCAATGTCTTGTCGTCTACGGCGTAGCCATGGTTTTGCGAGGTGATGAAGCAGCGGTTGGTGCCCACCTGCCGCACGGGCTGGTTGTGCGAGCGGTGACCATACTTCAGCTTGTAGGTCTTGGCACCGGCCGCGCGTGCCAGGAGCTGATTGCCTAGGCAGATGCCCATGCAGGGGCGAACTTGTTTGTTCTGAAGGAATGTGCGTATGTGTTCTACGGTCTTTCCGCACTGTTCGGGGTCGCCGGGGCCATTGGCCAGAAAGAGGCCGTCGAACTCCAATTGGTTGAAGTCGTAGTCCCACGGTACACGGACCACTTCGATGCCCCGGTGGATGAGGCAGCGGATGATGTTGGCTTTCACCCCGCAGTCGACCAGCACCACGCGTTTGGCCGCGCCTCTGTTGTAGACGATGACTTCCTGGCAGCTCACCTTCTCCACCCAGTTCACACTCCCGTAGTCTTCCAGGTGGTCATATTTTTCACCTTCCGTCGGGAGGGTGGTGCTAAGGCTTATCCGCCCCATCATCACGCCATGCTCTCTGAGCACCTTGGTAAGCCGTCGGGTGTCGATACCCGTTATGGCGGGTATCTTTTCGCGCTTCAGCCATGATGCCAGACTCTCCTTGGCGTTCCAGTGAGAATATTCCTGACTGTAGTCGGCCACGACCAGTGCTTTGACATGGATTCGCCCGCTCTCCATGAACCGGGGCAGGCCATTGCCGGCCATCCCCGTATCGGGCACGCCGTAGTTGCCTATCAGCGGGTAGGTGGTCACCAGTATCTGCCCTGCATAGCTGGGGTCGGTCAGACTCTCCGGATAACCCGTCATGGCGGTGTTGAATACCACCTCGCCGATGGCCGCTGCAGGGTGTTGCATGTCTCCCTCATAGCCAAACGACCAACCGCAGAACTCGGTTCCGTCTTCCAGTATCAGTTTTGCTGCTCTCATTTTAAAATTGCATTTTTAATGTGTTTTCAATGTAGCTGATGAAAGCCTCGTTGCAAAGGCGCATGCCGCCCGGTGTGGGATACACTCCTGTAAAGTACCAGTCGCCCGGATGGTTGGGGCAGGCCTCGTGCAGGCCCTCAATGCTTTGAAACACCAGCTCTATGGGGGCCTGCATGCCGTCGGGCCGCAGCATCTCTACAATCTTCTCGTTTATCTCTTCTACGGTGAAAGGGGCATAGATGGCACGCACATGATTGGCAGCCGAAGGCGCTGTCTTGCACTTCCGGTAGGTGTCGGCCAACAGCTCGAGCATGCCCCTTTCCTTGACAAGGGCAATGGCGGCGCGGAAGGCGCAGAGCTCCTCCAGATGCGACATGTCGATACCGTAGTAGTCGGGATAGCGTATCTGCGGTGAACTCGACACCATCACAATCTTCTTCGGGTGCAGGCGGTCCAGAATCTTGAAGATGCTCTCTTTCAGCGTGGTGCCTCTTACGATGCTGTCGTCGATGATGACCAGATTGTCAACATAGGGCCGCAGCGAGCCGTATGAGATGTCGTAGACATGGGCGGCCAGGTCATTGCGTTCTGTGCCGTCGGAAATAAAAGTGCGCAGTTTGATGTCTTTCCATACCACCTTTTCCGTCCGAACCTCGCCACACTGCTTGCGGATGCCGTCGGTCATGCCTATGAAGGCCACTTCTGCAGTGTTGGGGATGTAGCTGAACACGGTGTTGCCCACATCGCCGCCGATAGCCTCCATGATGGCAGGGGTCAGTTGCCCGCCCAGCCGTTTGCGCTCCTGATAGATGTCGCGGTCAGAGCCACGGCTGAAGTAGATGCGCTCAAAACTGCAGGCACTCAATTTCCGGGCCGGCAGAATCTGTTGCAGACTCCTTTCTCCACTCTTCCTGACTATCAGCGACTGGCCCGGCTCCAGTTCCTTGATGTCTTCGGCCTGCAAGTCGAAGCATGTCTGGATGACAGGACGCTCTGAGGCCAAAACCACCACCTCCTCGTCCTGGTACCAGAAGGCGGGCCGGATGCCCCACGGGTCGCGGACGGCAAACAGCTCACCGCTGCCCGTCAGACCGCACATCACGTAGCCGCCGTCAAAGTGCTGCATCGTGGTCTTCAGCACATGGGCCATTTCCAGGTGATTGTCTATATGGTCGGTGATGTCGGTGCCCTGCATGCCGCGCTCCTTGGCTTCGTCGAACAGCCGTTCCACTTCGCGGTCCAGTCGGTGGCCCATCAGTTCGAGTGTGATATAGGCATCGCCGTAGTAGCGGGGCGACTGTCCTTGTGCTGTAAGAAACTGGAACACCTCGTCGATGTTCGTCATGTTGAAGTTGCCGCACAGGCAGAGGTTCTTGGCCCGCCAATTGTTGCGCCGCAGGAACGGATGCACATATTTCAGTCCGTGACGGCCCGTTGTGGAATACCGCAAATGCCCCATATACAACTGGCCGACGAAGTTTTCGTCCACCCGTCTGAATATTTCGGCGATGGCCTCCTTGCCCTCGGCCCGTTCGCGGAACATGTATTCCGTGCCGGCCGGTGCGTCGAGGCTCACGCAGGCTATGCCGGCGCCCTCCTGTCCGCGGTTGTGCTGCTTCTCCATCATCAGATAGAGCTTGTTCAGCCCGTAGCGGCTGGTTCCGTATTTCTGCTCATAGTAGCTCAGCGGTTTCAACAGGCGTATCATGGCTACGCCGCACTCATGCTTCAGCTGTTCCATGTGAGATACATGCTTTTATGAACGACATAAACAGCGGATGCGGATGCAATACCGTTGAGGAGTATTCGGGGTGGAACTGGGTGCCGATGTACCAGCGCTTGCCGGGTATCTCGACAATCTCCACCAGGTTGGCGGCGGGGTTGATGCCAACGCACTTCATGCCGGCTGCCTCGTATTCCTCCTTGTATTGATTGTTGAATTCATAGCGGTGCCTGTGCCGCTCCTTTATCAACGGCTCTTCGCCGTATGCCTTGAACACACGGCTGCCTTTCACCAGCTCGCAGTCGTATGCTCCCAGCCGCATGGTGCCGCCCATGTCGGTAACGCTTTTCTGTTCTTCCATCAGGTCGATGACGGGATGCCCTGTGTGGGCTGTCATCTCGCTGCTGTTGGCATCCTGATAGCCCAACACATTCCGCGCAAATTCTATCACCATCATCTGCATGCCCAGACAGATGCCGAAGGTGGGAATATCGTGGGTGCGCCCATATTCGGCGGCTATGATCTTACCCTCGATGCCACGCTGGCCGAACCCCGGACAGATGAGCACGCCCGCCATGCCTCCCAACTTGTCGGCCACATTCCGGGCGTCAATCTCCTCGCTGTTCACAAAATGGATTTTTGCGCTCACACCGTTGTAGATGCCTGCCAGATTGAGACTCTCGCGGATGCTCTTGTAGGCATCCTGCAGGTCGTACTTGCCCACCAGCCCGATGTGCACCTGGCCTACTGCATGGCGCTGCTTGTCCAGAAAGTTGTGCCAGGCCGTCATCGCGGGTGTCTCGCCCACGGGGATGCCAATCTTCCGCAGGACAGCCGCATCGAGCCCCTGCCGCTGCATGTTCACGGGCACCTCGTAGATGCTGGGCATGTCCTCGCTCTGCACCACGCACTCCAGGTCGACATTACAAAACGACGCCACCTTCATGCGCATGGCGTCATCAAGGTGGCGTTCGGTACGGAGCACAAGGATGTCGGGCTGTATGCCCATTCCCTGTAGTTCCTTCACAGAGTGTTGGGTGGGTTTGGTCTTCAACTCGTCGGCGGCCTTCAGGTAGGGCACATACGTCAGGTGCACGCAAACCGCATCGCGGCCCAATTGCCAGCGCAACTGTCGGATGGCCTCCATAAACGGGGCGCTCTCAATGTCGCCGATGGTGCCGCCCACCTCGGTGATAATGAAGTCGTAGGCCGTTTCTTCGTCCTCACGCAGCATGCGCCGCTTTATCTCGTCGGTGATGTGCGGCACCACCTGAATGGTCTTGCCCAGATAGTCGCCGCGGCGCTCGCGGTCGATGACCGTCTTGTAGATGCGCCCCGTGGTGATGCTGTTGTTGCGTGTGGTGCGAATGCCCGTGAAACGCTCGTAATGACCCAGATCGAGGTCGGTCTCGAAACCGTCTTCCGTCACGTAGCACTCACCGTGTTCGTAGGGGTTCAGCGTGCCCGGGTCGATGTTGATGTAGGGGTCGAATTTCTGGATGGTTACCTTGAAGCCGCGTGCCTGCAGCAGTTTGCCGATGGAGGCGGAGATGATGCCTTTGCCTAATGATGAGACAACACCGCCCGTGACGAATATGTACTTTGTCTGCATAGAATACCTCTTTGTTTCGTTCCTTTTCCTGATGGGTACCTCCTGGATGAAGATGTTGGTCTGACTTTTTTACCTTAAAAGAATAATGTAATTCTGCGGCAAAGTTACAGCGATTTAAAAAAATAAAACGCATTTTTCCCAAACTTTGCAGCAAAAAAAATGTATAAAGTGTCAAAGTGTAAAGAATTGGTATGAAAATACATTTTATTTTCTTACATTTTGATATAAATATCGCGATTATTGTGTCAAAATGATAACTGTAGCCGAATTGTAACAAAGTTTTTGTTAGAAATATAATTATTTTACTGACTTTTTGTATTAACTTTGCCCCCGAAATTGGAACTAGTGAAAGATTAATGAGGGATAATATGACAAAATGTAAGCTAAACGGTCTGTATCAGTCGCATTATGAACACGATGCTTGCGGCGTGGGCATGGTGGTGAACATCCATGGCGGCAAGAGCCACGAATTGGTAGACCAGGCGCTTCGTGTGTTGGAAAACATGGAGCACCGGGGGGCTGAGACCCGTGACAAGACGGGCGATGGTGCGGGCATCATGTTGCAGATACCCCACGAATTTATTTTGCTGCAGGGCATCCCGGTGCCGGAGAAAGGAAAATACGGTACAGGTCTGGTGTTCCTGCCCAAGGAGGAGAAGGCGCAGCACGACATCTTGTCGGTCATGATAGTAGAGGTGGAGCGCGAGGGCTTGCAACTGATGCACCTGCGCACGGTGCCCACCTGTCCGGATGTGTTGGGCGAGGCTGCGCGAAAGGTGGAGCCGGCCATCAGGCAGGTGTTCATCACGGGGGTCAGCGAGGAGAAAGCCGAAGCCTTGCCCCGTATGCTATATATAATAAGAAAAAAGATAGAGCGGCGCATCACACATCCCGACTTCTATATTTGCTCGCTGTCCAACACCAACCTGGTATACAAGGGAATGCTGACCAGCGGACAACTGCGCCGATATTTCCCCGACCTCTCCAACCCCTATCTCACCAGCGGTCTTGCCTTGGTGCATTCGCGCTTCAGCACAAACACCTTCCCCACATGGTCGCTGGCACAGCCCTTCCGCTTGCTGGCGCACAACGGCGAGATCAACACCATCCGCGGCAACCGTGGATGGATGAAAGCCCGTGAGAGCGTGCTCAGCAGTGAGGCCTTGGGCAACATCAAGGACATCTCGCCCATCGTCGAGGAGGGCATGAGCGACTCGGCCAGTCTCGACAATGTCTTCGAGTTCCTCACCATGAGCGGGCTGTCACTGCCGCAGGCCATGGCCATACTCGTGCCGGAGAGCTTCAACGACAAGAACCCCATTTCGGAAGACCTGAAGGCTTTCTACGAATACCATTCCATACTGATGGAGCCGTGGGACGGCCCTGCAGCCCTGCTTTTCTCCGACGGACGCTATGCCGGCGGAATGCTCGACCGAAACGGTCTGCGCCCCTCGCGCTATACCATTACGAGGCAGGGTGTGATGGTGGTGGCCAGCGAGGTGGGCGTTATGGACTTCGAGCCCGGCAACGTGGTGTCGAAGGGGCGCCTTCAGCCAGGAAAAATCCTGCTCATCGATACGCAGGAAGGAAAGATCTACTACGACGGTGAGATAAAGGCCGCTCTGGCCAAGGCACATCCCTACCGTGAGTGGCTCAGTGAGAACCGTGTGCAGCTGGAGAAACTGAAGAGCGGACGCAGAGTCGACAACGCAGTGAGCGACCTGGACAGAAAACTGATGCAGTTCGGCTTCGGACAGGAGGACATCGACAAGACGATTGTACCGATGGCTACCACAGGGCAGGAACCTGTGGCGGCGATGGGCAACGATACGCCGCTGGCCGTGGTCAGCGACCGCCCGCAGGTGCTCTTCAACTATTTCCGACAGCAGTTTGCGCAGGTCACCAATCCTGCCATCGACCCTATACGCGAAGAACTGGTGATGTCGCTGACAGAGTATATCGGTGCCGTGGGCACCAACATCCTCACGCCCGATGCCTCCAACTGCAAAATGGTGCGGCTGCCGCAACCCGTACTGACCAATACCCAGCTCGACATACTCTGCAACATCCGCTATAAGGGATTCAAGACACAGAAACTCCCCATCCTCTTCGACTCGGAGAAGGGTGAGGAGGGGTTGCGCCAGGCAATCGACGACCTCTGCCATGAAGCGGAGCGCAGTGTGGACGAAGGGGTCAACTATATCGTCTTGACCGACCGGGATATCGATGAGCGGCATGCGGCCATCCCGTCGCTGCTGGCGGTAAGCGCCGTGCATCATTATCTCATTTCGGTAGGCAAGCGCGTGCAGACGGCACTCATCGTGGAGAGCGGAGAAATCCGGGAGACCATGCATGCCGCACTGCTGTTGGGCTATGGTGCCAGTGCGCTGTGCCCGTATATGGCTTTTGCTGTCCTCGACGATCTGGTGAGGCGTGGTAAGATACAGGAAGAGTATACTACGGCTGAGAGCCACTATATCAAGGCGGTGGACAAGGGCCTGAAAAAGATTATGTCGAAGATGGGCATCTCTACCATACGCAGCTATCGCGGGGCGAAGATTTTCGAGAGCATCGGACTGGGCGAGGACGTGCTGCGACGTTATTTCGGCACAGAAGTGAGCACCATCGGCGGCATCGGACTGAAGGAGATAGCGCGCGATGCCGTCCGTCTGCAAAAGGCAGCCCAGAACCCGTCGCCCCTGAAGAATCAGGGCCTGTTCTCATGGCGCAGAGACGGTATCAGGCATGCTTGGAACCCGGAGACGATTTACCGCCTGCAGGTGGCTGCACGGACCGCCGACTATGAGAAGTTCAAGGAGTGGTCGGCGCTGGTCGACAAGAAAGACGCCCCCATCTTCATACGCGACTTCTTCGGATGGAAGAAAGCCGCAACGCCCACACCTATCGACGAGGTGGAACCCGTGGAGTCGATTGTCAGGCATTTCGTGACGGGAGCCATGTCGTTCGGCGCGCTCAGCATCGAGGCCCATGAGGCGCTGGCGCTGGCCATGAACAAACTCGGCACACGCTCCAACACCGGTGAGGGCGGCGAGGACAATGCCCGCTACCATACGGAGGTGGAGGGCGTAAGTCTGAGCAGCAAGACCAAGCAGATAGCCAGCGGACGCTTCGGCGTGACGGCAGAATACTTGGTCAATGCCGAGGAGATACAAATAAAGGTGGCGCAGGGTGCCAAACCTGGCGAGGGTGGACAGTTGCCCGGCTTCAAGGTGAACGACATCATCGCCAAGACGCGCAATGCCATCCCGGGCATCTCGCTCATCTCACCGCCGCCCCACCACGATATCTACAGCATCGAGGACCTGGCGCAGCTCATCTTCGACCTGAAGAACATCAACCCCACGGCCGCCGTGTCGGTAAAACTGGTGGCTGAGAGTGGGGTGGGGACCATTGCCGCCGGTGTGGCCAAGGCGAAAGCCGACCTAATCGTCATCAGCGGTGCCGAGGGAGGTACGGGGGCCAGCCCCGCCTCGTCGATGCGCTTTGCGGGCATCTCGCCGGAGATAGGCCTGACCGAGACACAACAGACGCTGGTGCGCAACGGCCTGCGCAACCAGGTGCGCCTGCAGACCGACGGCCAGTTGAAGACCGCCAAGGATGTCGTCGTCATGGCGATGCTGGGAGCCGACGAGTTCTCCTTCGGAACCTTGCCGCTCATCGTGCTGGGTTGCGTGATGATGCGCAAGTGCAACACGAACACCTGCCCCATGGGCGTGGCCACGCAGAACCCCGAATTGCGCAAACACTTCGAGGGACGTGCCGAATATGTGGTCAACTACTTCACCATGCTGGCGCAGCAGGTGCGGGAATATCTTAGCGAGCTCGGTGTGCGTAGATTGAAGGAAATCATAGGCCATACGGAACTCTTAGAGGTCCGTACCGAAGGCATGACGGAGAAGCAGCGAAGCATCGACTTCGCCCGCTTGCTGTACAAGCCGGACACCGACAAGGCGCTCTATTGGGACCGGGGCGCCTATACGAAGGTGGGGGGCGTAAAGGACGAAGAGATAATCCGCGCCGCGCAGAAAGCTGTCGACGACGGTGAGGAAGTGACGCTCGACTACGCCGTCAAGAACACCGACCGTGCCGTGACAACGATGCTCTCGGGCCTCATCGCAAGGAAATACGGTGAGGCCGGTCTGCCACCAGGCACCGTCAACATCAAGTTCAAGGGCTCCGCAGGCCAGTCGTTTGGCGCTTTTGCCGTGCGGGGACTCAACATCAGGTTGGAAGGTGAGTGCAACGACTACTTCGGCAAGGGCTTAAGCGGCGGGCGCATCAGCATCCTGCCGCCCAGCCGGAGCAACGACGACTTCAGGGCGGAAGACAATATCATTGCGGGCAACACAGGTCTCTACGGTGCCACCTCAGGCGAGTTGTATGTCAACGGCAAGGTGGGTGAACGCTTTGGCGTGCGCAATTCGGGAGCCGTCGCCGTGATCGAGGGCGCCGGCGACCACTGCTGCGAGTATATGACTGGCGGACGCGTGGTGGTGCTGGGCAAGACGGGCCGCAATTTCGCCGCCGGCATGTCAGGGGGAGTGGCCTATGTATACGACCCCGACCACACCTTCGACTATTTCTGCAATATGGACATGGTGGAACTTTCGCTTATCGAGGACAGCATCTCGCGCAAGGAACTGCTCGAACTCATCCGCCAGCACTATCTGCACACAGGCAGCGCCCTGGCGGGCCGTTTGCTCGATGATTGGCACCGCTGTCTCGACGACTTTATCCAGGTGGTGCCCATAGAGTACAAACGGGTGCTCGAAGAGGAGAAGATGGCTCGCCTCCACGAGAAGATAGCCTTCATACAGCGCGACTATTAGTTTTCAATCATTTTCAATGGCTATTATGGGAAATCCAAAAGCATTCTTAGAGATACACCGCCAGGAGGCGGGCTACCGTCCCCTTCACGACCGGATACATGATTTCGGCGAGGTGGAACAGACACTCAACACCCGCGAGCGGAAATTGCAGGCCAGCCGATGCATGGACTGCGGCGTGCCGTTCTGCCATTGGGCCTGCCCCTTGGGCAACAAGGCTCCAGAATGGAACGATGCCTTGTATAAAGGTGAATGGGAACTGGCCTACCGCCTGCTGTCGGACACCAATCCTTTCCCTGAGTTCACGGGGCGCGTCTGTCCGGCGCTGTGCGAGAAAGCCTGTGTGCTCAACCGCTTCAACCACGAACCCACGACCAACCGCGAGAACGAGTGCGCCATCACCGAAGCCGCCTTCCGCGAGGGGTATATTCTGCCTGTTGCTGATATAGTGAGGAATGGAAAAAAGGTGGCGGTGGTGGGAGCAGGACCCGCAGGGCTCGCAGCCGCCCAAGCTCTCAACCTGATGGGCTACACCGTCACCGTCTACGAGAAGAATGAGGCTGCAGGCGGCCTGCTGCGCTACGGTATACCCAACTTCAAGCTCAACAAGGCCGTAGTAGACCGACGCATCCGGCTGATGGAGCAGGAGGGAATCAAATTCCGTTATGGTGAGGCCGTAGACTGCGATGACACCTTTGCTGAAGGGTTCGATGCGGTGGTCCTGTCCACAGGCACGCCTGCTGCCAGAGACCTGAAGGTGCCGGGACGCCAACTCAAAGGCGTTCACTTCGCCCTGGAACTGCTGAGCCAGCAGAACCGCGTGCTGGCCGGCATGGAATATCCCAAAGACGAGCGTATCACCGCAAAAGGCAAGGATGTTCTCGTCATCGGAGGAGGCGACACAGGGTCCGACTGCATTGGTACGGCTCACCGCCAGGGTTGCAGGAGCGTCACACAAATTGAAATCATGCCGCGCCCGGCAGAAGGCCCTGACGACCCGCAGAACCCGTGGCCCAACTGGCCCCGCACGCTCAAGACCACCTCGTCGCACGAGGAGGGATGCACACGCCGCTGGAATATTAACACCCTCGAGTTTCTTGGAGAGAACGGGCGCCTCACCGGTGTCAGGGTGCAGGAAATCGACTGGCAGCCCAACCCCGATGGGGGCAGGCCGCTGATGGTGGAGAAAGGCAAGCCCGAGATCATCAAGGCCCAGCTCTGCCTGCTGGCCATGGGATTCCTCCGGCCGGAGCATCCTCAGTACGCAGAGAATGTCTTCGTCTGCGGCGATGCCGCCAGCGGTGCCTCGCTCGTGGTCCGCGCCATGGCCAGCGGTATGGAAACAGCTAAGAGAATAAATGAATATCTGACGAAATGAAGAAGATTCCAATCACCAAGATGCATGGCTGCGGCAACGACTATATCTACGTCAATGTCATGCAGCATCCCATAGCCGACCCCTCGGCGGCTGCCATAAAGTGGAGCGACCGACACACGGGCATCGGCTCCGACGGCTTGGTGCTCATTGACAAAAGTCCCGTGCCCGAGGCCGACTATTCCATGCGCATCTTCAATGCCGACGGCTCTGAGGCCATGATGTGCGGCAATGCCAGTCGCTGTATCGGCAAGTACCTCTTTGAAAGATGCATTACAGACAAGACAGAGATACGTCTGCTCACCCTTTCGGGCATCAAGACGCTCCGATTGCAGCTTGCCGGCAGCAAGGTGCAGTCCGTCACCGTCGACATGGGCGAACCGGTCTTGGAAGACCATGCGCTCTTCGCGGCTTCCCCCGACTTGAAAAGTGGCACCTTCGTGTCGATGGGCAATCCGCATTACGTCATCTTCACCCACGATATCGACCAGGTGGGCGCGACAGGACCCCTTCTCGAAAACCATCCTGTCTTTCCGAAGCGGTGCAACATCGAGTTTGCACGCATGGAACCCGACGGCAGTATACGCACGAGGGTATGGGAACGAGGCAGCGGCATTACACAAGCCTGCGGAACGGGAGCCTGCGCCACCGCTGTAGCCGCCTGTCTGGGCAACCGTGCCGGGCGCAGGAGTAGTATCGTAATGGACGGCGGCACGCTCCATATCGAGTGGCGCGAAGCGGATAACCACGTCTATATGACCGGCCCCGCCGAATTTGTATTCGACAGTGAAATTGAAATGTAATAAAACAACAACAATATGGCGTTAGTAAACATCCACTTCCTCAACCTGCAGAACAACTACCTCTTTGCCGACATCGCCAAGAAGGTCAATGTCTTCAAGGTGATGCACCCCAAGGCCGATGTCATCTCGCTCGGTATAGGCGATGTCACCCAACCGCTCTGCCCGGCCGTCGTAGAGGCTATGCACAAGGCGGTCGACGAGATGGCCACAGCCGACGGCTTCAGAGGCTACGGTCCCGAACAAGGGTATGAATTCCTACGCAAGGCCATCCTGAAGAACGACTTCCAGCCCCGCGGCGTCCGACTCAGCCTCGACGAGGTGTTCATCAATGATGGGGCCAAATCGGATACGGGCAATTTCCAGGAACTCCTCCATTGGGACAACTTCATCGGTGTCACCGACCCCATCTACCCCGTCTATATCGACTCCAATGTGATGATAGGCCGCTGTGGCACTTATCGCGACGGCCGATGGACCAATGTGCGCTACATGCCCACCACTGCCGAGAACGGCTTCGTGCCCGACCTGCCCAAGGGACGGCCGGTGGATGTCATCTACCTCTGTTTTCCCAATAACCCTACGGGCACGGTCATCACCCGGCAGGAACTGCGCCGCTGGGTGAACTATGCCCTGAAGAACGATGCCCTCATCCTCTTCGACGCCGCCTATCAAGCCTACATACGCGACCCCGACATCCCTCACAGCATCTTTGAGATTCGAGGTGCCCGCAAATGCGCCGTCGAGTTCCGGTCGTTCTCCAAGACCGCCGGCTTCACAGGGGTGCGCTGTGGCTATACCATCGTGCCCAAAGACGTGAGCGTCTCTACCTTCGAGGGGGAGCGCATTCCGCTCAATCAACTCTGGCTGCGCCGCCAGTGCACCAAGTTCAACGGCACCAGCTACATCAGCCAGCGGGCCGCCGAGGCCATCTACTCGTCCGAGGGCAAGGAGCAAATACAGCAAACCATCGACTACTACATGCAGAATGCCGCCCGCATGCTCCGTGTGTTCAGGTCTTTGGGCTATGAGTGCTACGGCGGTGAGAATGCCCCTTATATCTGGATGCGCACACCCGACGGCACCACCTCGTGGCAGTTTTTCGAAGAACTGCTCTATGGCGCCAACGTGGTCTGTACGCCGGGTGTCGGTTTCGGCCCCAGCGGCGAGGGATATGTCCGCTTTACCGCCTTCGGCAGCCATGAGCGCACCGAAGAGGCGCTGCGGAGAATAGAGAAATGGAGCAAATAGGATATCAACAACTAACACATACACGATTATGGAAACACTTAGATTTCAGGTAGTAGGCGAGGCCTTCAAGAAAAAGCCGCTCGCCGTGATAACACCCTGTGAGAGACCGGCAAGGTATTTCGGCTGCAAGGTCTTCAACCGCGAGAAAATGTACAAGTACCTGCCCAAGGACGTGTACGCCAAGATGATGGAGGTGATGGACAATGGCGCGCGCCTCGACCGCGAGGTGGCCGATGCCGTGGCCGCCGGCATGAAGCAGTGGGCCATCGACTGCGGCGTGACGCACTATACCCACTGGTTCCAGCCGCTCACCGAGGGCACTGCCGAGAAGCACGACTCGTTTATCGAGCACGACGGAAAGGGCGGCATGGTCGAGGAATTCACCGGTAAGCTGCTCGTGCAGCAGGAGCCCGATGCCTCTTCTTTCCCCAGCGGAGGCATCCGCTCTACCTTCGAGGCCCGAGGCTATTCGGCTTGGGACCCCACATCGCCGGTATTCATCATCGACGATACACTCTGCATTCCCACGGTGTTTATCTCCTACACCGGCGAGGCGCTCGACTATAAGGCTCCGCTGCTGCGGGCCCTGCACGCCGTGAGCGTAGCAGCCACCGATGTGTGCCACTACTTCGACCCGAGTGTGAAAAAGGTGACATCGAACCTGGGTTGGGAGCAGGAGTATTTCCTCGTGGATGAGGGACTCTATTCGGCCCGTCCCGACCTGCTGCTCACCGGCCGCACACTGATGGGACACGACTCGGCCAAGAACCAGCAGATGGACGACCACTACTTCGGCGCCATACCCGAGCGGGTGGCGGCCTTTATGCGCGAACTGGAGATACAGGCTCTCGAACTGGGCATCCCCTGCAAAACACGCCACAACGAGGTGGCGCCCAACCAGTTTGAACTGGCTCCCATCTACGAGGAGACCAACCTTGCCGTCGACCACAACATGCTGCTCATGTCGGTCATGAAGCGGGTGGCCCGCAAGCATGGCTTCCGTGTGCTGCTTCACGAAAAACCCTTCGCCGGCATCAACGGCAGCGGCAAGCACAACAACTGGAGCCTATCCACCGACAACGGCGTGCTCCTCCATGCTCCCGGCAAGACGCCAGAGGCCAACCTGCGCTTCGCCACCTTCATCGTTGAGACATTGATGGGTGTGTGGCGGCACAACGGCCTGCTCAAGGCCAGCATCATGAGCGCCACCAACGCCCACCGACTGGGCGCCAACGAGGCGCCGCCCGCCATTATCTCCTCGTTCCTCGGCAAGCAGGTGAGCGAGCTGCTCGACCATATAGAGCATGCCGATGTGGCCGACATCCTGGCCATGGCCGGCAAGCAGGGACTGAAAATGGACATTCCCGAGATACCCGAGCTCTTCATCGACAATACCGACCGCAACCGCACCTCGCCCTTCGCCTTCACCGGCAACCGCTTCGAGTTCCGCGCCGTAGGCTCCGAAGCCAACTGCGCCTCGGCCATGATAGCCCTCAACTCGGCTGTGGCCGAAGCCCTCGTCTCGTTCAAGCAGCGTGTCGACCGGAGAATCGCGGAAATCTCCAAGAACGGGGAGTTCTCCGATGGCCATCACAACCCGGTGATGCACGCCATTATCGATGTGCTGCGCGAGGACATCAAGACTTGCAAGCCCATCCGCTTCGACGGCAACGGCTATAGTGACGAATGGGTGGAGGAAGCCGCCCGCCGGGGGCTCGATGTGGAGAAGTCCTGTCCGAAAATCTTCGAGCGCTATCTCGACGACTCCAGCATCCAGATGTTTGAGAGCCTGGGCGTGATGACCCGTAAGGAACTGGAGGCCCGCAACGAAGTGAAGTGGGAGACGTATACGAAGAAGATACAGATTGAGGCCCGTGTGCTGGGCGACCTCTCGATGAACCACATCATCCCCGTAGCCACACGCTACCAGACGCAGCTCTTGCAAAACATCTGCAACATGGCCGCCGTATTCCCCGCCGGCGCTGCCGACAAACTCTCCGCCCGCAACAAGCAGATTATAGAGGAGATAGCTGAGCGCACGAGCGCTATCGAGAAGGGGGTGGACGATTTGGTGAATGCCCGCAAGGTGGCCAACAAGATAGAGGATGAGCACCAGAAGGCCGTGGCTTACCACGACACCGTGGAGCCGAAGCTCGATGACATACGCTATCAGATAGACAAGCTGGAGCTGATTGTCGACGATAGTCTCTGGCCACTACCGAAGTACCGCGAACTGCTGTTTATTAGATAAACCGCTATTGACGTAGATGCGAAGAGGGGACTCAAAATATTGAGCCCCCTCTTGATGTTTTCTGCCGGTAGTCACTTACTTGCTCATCAGTTTTTCAATCGATGCGATTACGTTGTCGGGCAGCGCGGGAACGCCCTTCTGCCGTTCATATTCCTTCAGGTCCTCATACGTCATATTCACCTTGTTGTCGCGCTTTTTCTCTTTCAGTTCCTGCTTGGTCACATAGGCGCGGTCGGTGGCGAAGACCTCTACCCAAATGCGGGTGTGTACGAATTTCTTGTCTATCTTGCTGTACCGGTCATAGTCCACATGAACCTGTTTCGACACGAAGTCGGCCACACCGCAGTGGCCGTCATCGTCGATGTTGTAGACCATGTATCGGGTCGACACACGGTTCTTCTCTTTTTCCTTCTTTTCCTCCCGCTTCTTAGCCTGCTTTTCAGAGTCGTTGTCGGCATGGTAGAGGTTGTTGTACACCTCATTGTCGATGGAGAGTCGGCGCTGGTGGTCGTTGAGGTCGTCCACCATATAGCCCACGATGCTGTCATTGTATTTTATGCTCTTTCGGGTATCGGTTTCCTGCTTTAGGGTGAATTTGCCCCGTTTCTCGCTGGTGCCTAAGCACAGGTTCTGTGTGCTCAGGTCGGAGTAGCTGCTGAAAAGTCCGCCCAACAGCTTGTCGAGGGTGAACTTCAGAATGCCGAATTCCGCCTTGGAGAAGTGGTCGTGGCTCGCCGACACACTCTTCTTCCGGATGTTGTACTCATTGTCGGTCACACCGGAACGGTAGTATACCAGGGTGTCGTCTTTCATGTATATCACGCGGTAGTAGGTCTGCACGTAGATTTGCTCTTTCTTGCTCACGGTCACCTCGGGCAGTTCGAAACTGCCGTCCTGCAGCACGATGCGGCCGTCTTGCGGCAGCGAGCTCACCGTCACCACCTGCGGACTGAAGGCCACATGGGTGATGCTGATGCTGCGGGCTCCGCCCACGTCGGCCAGGAAGCCTTGCAGGTCGGTGGTGCCGATAATCTTGCCGTTGTCGGCATTGGCCACGCTGGCGTAGCCCACGGGGTTGCCTTCGGTGTCAACGGTCTGTATCTTTTGTGCCTGAGCGCCAACAGCGGTCAGGAGAAGGATGGCGAGCAGCAGGATGCTGTTACAGAGTCTTCTGATTTTCATGTTTTATGCGGGTGTTAGTTGTTTTCTTCGTGCAAATGTAGTGAAAAAAATGCACATTTGGCTCAGTGTGCCGTTTTTTTTACAAAAAAGGCCGCTCCCCGGCAGGAGCGGCCACATGAATGGTGTATTTACGGCCAGAAGGCCTTTTTTCGTAAGTATAGGCATCCTCTGCACCCTCTGCATGGGATAGTAAGCCGTTTTTATCGTCATCCTGACATCTTTTCCCTTATATGGAAACGGAAATGGCCGGTCTGAAAACAACATGCCCGAAGGCACGTTCAGAGAGGAAGTAAGACCGGCTTGGTCCGTCTGTCTTTTTCAGCTATGTTTTGGCTTTTTTCAGCCTTGTCTTTCTGTTATAGGAGCCCATCTCTATGTTCCCCGTTTGCAAAGGTATGCAGATGCTGCGCAGTCTTTTTGCGCAGTCATTTTTTTATTTTCCCTACGCCATCACAATATGCAAATATAGGGTTAAAAAAGCTTCCGAAATGCGAATTAAGGAGTTTTAACAATAAAAATCGCGGAGCCACCGTTGGCCCCGCGATTTTTATTGGGTAGTGCCCGTGGGTTAGAGGGCAATCTTGCGAACTTTCACACCTTGGGCGGTGAAGATCTTCACCATCACCACGCCGCTGAGTCCTTGGGTGGGCAGGGTGGCCTGCTGGCCGGCGGTGTGCCATGCGCCGCACAGGGTGCCGGCGGCATCGTAGAGCTCCACACGCTGTAGGTTCTCGTCGGCCTCGACGTACAGACTGCCGTTGGCGGCCTTCACGCTCACCTGGCTGTTGTCGGCCAACTGGAGCACGCGGCTGAACTCGCCGGTCACTTTGACCGACTTAATCTTCAAGGTGTAGAACGGACCGTAGTAATAATTGTCCTGGTCTTCAGGGTTGGTGTTGGTGCGCAGACCCAGGTAGAAGTCCTGGTCGGCTTCCACGGCCGGCAGGGTGAAGGTCAGGGTCTTCGTACCGCGGCTGTCGCTGGCGAGCAGCGTCATCTCGTCGGGGTTGTTCACCTCGCCGCCATACAGGTTCACGGCCAGGGTGTCGGCATCGCTGGTTAGCTCATACTCCACCTCGATGGTGACACTGCCGAGAGCGGGCGTGAGGTGCAGTTTGGGCGATACGAGCATGCCCTCGAAGTAGTTCCAGGCGTCGTCCTCGGTGCGGTTCACGCTCAGGGCGTCGCCGTCGATGCGCCACTGCGTGAAGTTGCGTGCGGCGGCGTTGTAGCAGGTCCACTGGGCTGAGTCGGCGGCCAGGCTGGTGCACTCATAGGGCAATTCGATGCCCGGCTCCACAGCCTTGATGCTGATGCCGTCGATATGCGTCTCGCCATTGTTGGGCATGCTGTAGTTGTGGAATCCCAGGTAGTAGTTGCCCTCCTCACTGATGGTGAAGCGGTTCACGTGCTTCTGGTAGGCGGGACGTGAGATGTCGATGTCGTCATATTTGGCCATCTGCTGGGTCATGGCCTCAGGGGTGCGCTCATTGCCCAGCATCACCTCATAGCTCTGGTTGTACTCCTCGCCCGAGAAGTAGGTGCGGCCGCGGTGGAAGAAACTCAACTCATATTCGCCGGCGGGCATGTGGATGGCCTCGGAATAGGCCCAGTCGTTGCTCGGGTTGCCCTGGTAGTTGGTGTGCTTCAGGTCTTTTTCGCCGTCGTAGCAGAAGTAGAAGTCTTCGATGTTCCAGGCAGAGCTGCCGCTCTCGTCCTCGCGGGTGAAGCTCCACTGCTGGTTGCGGCTGTCGTCGTTGAAGGCGTAGTCGTAGGGCAGTTCCTGGGCACCGTAGTGCTCGATGTACTGTCCGAGGGCCATGTCGTTCTGGGTGTCTTCGCCGATGGCGGTGATGACCTGTCCCACAAGCTGGTAGCCCTGTCCGGGTGTGGAGATGTCGGCCTCCTGTTCGAAGGTGTAGTAAAGGGTGTCGCCGGGCTGCACCTCTTCGGCCACCGTCTCTTCTACCTCAGCGGGTTCGCCGTATACGTTGCCCTGGCCGTTGTTGGTCACGGGGTAGCAGAAGTATTTCACGGTGATGTCTTTCTGCGGGGTCAGGCCGTGGTTCACATAAGAGAGGGTCACCTTCGAGGTGGTCTTGTCATAGCCGCTCTCGGTGTCGAAGGTGGTCTGGTTGATGCACAGGTCTTCCTCATCGTCTATCTTGATGTTGTCTATCACAATCTGGCTGCCCTGGCCGGTGGTGCGGAAGGCGAAGTAGTAGACCCCGTCTTCGGGCACGTTGATGAGCTTGTAGCCGTTCAGCCAGCCGGTGTTGGTCACCTGCTTCTCGAAGAGCTGCTCGCTGAGTCCCTCGGCCGAGGGCTGGGTGCCGCAGAGCAGCTCCAGGGTCACGTTGCCGGCATTGAGGGCGGCATAGTAGAACGACACGCGGTGGCGGCCCTTGGGCATCTGGATGGCGGGCAGCACGAGGTAGTCGTTGTGCGAACTGTAGCCGTCGGGCGAGGCAGCCACGGCGTTGCCGTCGGTGAGCGAGCCGAACAGCCACGAGGCACCGTCGCCGTTGGCGTCGATGGTGGCGAAGAGGCTGTTGTCGCCGTCCAGACCGTTGTGGTAGGGGAAGGCGAGGGGCTCGTAGAAGGTGACCATGGTCTCCACCATGTCGTTGGCCTCATTTCCGTCGCCTTCCATCTCCACCCACACACCGAGCGGACCGGTAGTGGCCTCGGTGGGGCGGAAGGTACCCTCGAAGGTATAGTCCACCGACTGTCCGGCGGCCAGGGTGCCTTCGTAGGTCTCCTTCACCTCATTGCCGTCAGCGTTGTAGCAGAACACGGGGTTCTGGGCGTCGAAGGGCGACACGTTGGTGAACCGTGCCGTGACGGTCACGTCCTGGCCGATGGCCATCTTGTCGGTGGCCGGTGAGAGAATCTTGGAGGCTGCCACGTCGAGCACGGCGGGACGGAAGCAGATATTGCGCAGATAAATGGAGCCGTAGTCGAACCAGTCGCCCAGATAGCTGGCGGTGATGTTCAGGCTGGCGGGGCCTTTTGCGGTGAACGAGAAGAACGAGCTGGTGAAGTCGCCGCTCGGCTGGAGCTCCACTTCGCCCAGGTTTTCGGTGGTGCCGTCGGTATAAGTGGCTTTGAAGGAAAGCTTGCTGGCCGAATTGGCGCTGAGGGCATACTCAAAGCTGCAGGTTACGCCCTCGTCGACGGGGAAGTTGATGGTTTTCACACCAAGGTCGCCCATCCAGTTGGTCGACTTGCCGCTCATCACAAACGAATGGGTCGTGGCGTCGTACATCCAGCCCATTCCCCAGAAGGATTCGGCAATAAAATCGTTTTGGCAGGTCTCGTCGCTCCACTCATAGGGGTAGGGGAGCATGTTCTCGTCGGCAGCAATGCGTGCCGGTGTCTCTGCTGTCTGTGCGGGAATGGTTGTCGATGCCCAGCACAGACCGGCCGCTACGGCCAGAGAGACACTCAAGAGGGTAGTCTTTTTCATGTTGTTGTGTTAAGTAGTTCTTTGGTTAAAAACGCTGCAAAAGTACACCAACTTTTTTGTATGTACAAAAACTGTCTCCGTTTTCTTCACTTTTGTCTATAAAAAAACCGCAAGCTTAGGGGCCTGCGGTCTCGTCTTATGTTTGTGGTCGTTCCCACTACGTCTGGATTTACTCCCAGGTAAGCGCCTCCTGCAGGATGTTGCCGTCGGTCATGGGACTGTCGGCCTCGGTGAAGGCGTTGGCCTTGTACTGCACGCACAGCATGGTGAGGTTCTCGCTGCCGGTGTTCTTCAGCGCGCGCTTGCCCTCGGGCGACACACGCACGATGCTGCCCTCGCTCACGGCAAATATCTCACCGTCTACCTGATACTGGCCCTCGCCCTTCAGGATGAAGTAGAGCTCCTCGTGGGTCTTGTGGGTGTGCAGGAAACCGCTGTCCTGACCCGGAACGAGAGTCTGGAAACTGAACTCGCAACCGGTGGCGCCCAGGGCCTGACCGCCGAACACCTTGCCTTTGAGCACGGTGGGTCCCATGGGAAGCTCGTGCTCTATAATCTCGTCTATACGGCCCACGCTCACAGCGCAGTAGTTCTTGCCACTCTTAATCGTTTCAATAGTCTTCATAATGCTTTTTATAAATTAATGTGTAAATGTTTTTTTACTGTCTTTTTCCAATTGCACTACAAAGATAAGCATTCTGTTGCTTATTTGCAAGAACATGCTTTTTTGTAAGTAAGTTACTTTTTGGTTTGAAATGCTGATATACAGCGGTTTATTGTAAATTAGGTTAATAAAGATTAACTTTTTGGATTTTCACCCGTTTTTGTGTAAGTTTGCAGCATGAAAGAGATGTTGGCCGAGTATATGGCCTGCCCCATACGCCACGTAATCGACAAGTTTGGCGACAAGTGGTCGTTGCTGGTGCTCTACAGTCTGTGGCGCAGCGACGGTGGTGTGATGCGCTACAGCGAGCTGCACCGCCTCATGGTGGACTGCTCGCAGAAAATGCTGTCGCAGACATTGAAAAAATTGGAACGCAACCATCTCGTTTCACGCAAACAGTACCCCGAGGTGCCCCCGCGGGTGGAATATGCGCTCACCGACCTTGGCAAATCGCTCATGCCCAGTATTTCCTCATTGGTCGATTGGAGTCTGGAGCATTTCAGCGATGTGACCGATGCTAAAAGAATCTGAATCAAAACGAAATAGATTAAAAATAGATGAGACGAATTTTCTTGACAATATTGACCATCTTTTGCACCCTCGCCATGACGGCTCAGCGACATGAGATAATGAGCGACCACATCGCCACACTGCAGGTGGTGGCCGACAACGACTGGCTCACCATGCCCGTGATACGGCTCAACAGCGGACAGCGCATACACATCGAATTCGACGACCTCACCCATCAGTACAACCGCTACGCCTATAAGGTGATACACTGCGAGGCCGACTGGACCGAGTCGGAAGAGCTGTTCGAGAGCGACTACATAGAAGGATTCGCCGACGGCAACACCATCGACGAGATGGAGGAGTCGCTCAACACCAACCAGCTCTACACCCACTACAGCCTCACCCTGCCCAACGAGCACTGCCGCCTGAAAATGAGCGGCAACTACAAAGTGGAGGTCTACGACGACAACGACGACAGCGAGCCTATGCTCACCGCCTGCTTCATGGTGGTGGAGCCGGTGATGACGGTGCGCATGGAGGTGACGCCCAACACCGATATCGATGTGAACAAGAGCCACCAGCAGGTGTCTATGGAAGTGGGCTACAACGGTTTGCAGGTGTTGCAGCCCGAGCGCCAGATACATACCGTGGTGCTGCAGAACGGACGGTGGGACAATGCGCGCCTGAACGCCAAGCCGCAGTATACCATGGCCGATGGACTGCGCTGGGACCACAACCGCGACCTCATCTTCGATGCAGGCAACGAATACCGCAAGTTTGAGGTGCTCGACACCGACCATCCCACCCTCGGCATCGACCGCATCAAGTGGGACGGAAAGCAGTTTCATGCCTTCGTCTTCGCCGATGAGCCAAGGCCCAACTACCTCTACGACGAAGACGCTAACGGCGCCTTCTACATACGCAACAGCGACAATATAGAGAACAACAGGATTTCCGACTATGTGCAGGTGCACTTTCAGCTGATGTGTCCGCAGCCCGTGAGCGGCGATGTCTATGTGAACGGTGTGTGGACCAACGACCGTTTCCTCGAGCAGTACCGCATGGAGTACGACTACGGCAGCAGCAGCTACCAGCTCACCCTGCCGCTCAAGATGGGCTACTATTCCTATCAATATGTGATGCTCGATGCCGACGGCTTCGCCCAAGTGATGCCCACCGAGGGCAGCTTCTTCCAGACCGAGAACGAATACTACGCCCTCGTCTACTACCGTCAGCAGGGAGGACGCACCGACCGCCTCGTGGGCTATCAGAAAGTACGCTACAAGTGAGCTGTAGCATCGGCGGTGCGCAAACAAAAGTAAAGCAGACAATTTTTCAGTTTAATAATTCTTAATTTAATATTATTTAGAGCCTATTTTTCGCTCAATACATACCGAATGTTGTAATTTTGTACTCCAAAAAGGGCACCCCCTGTGGGGAAACGTGCCGGAAAAAGCAAACAATAACTACAAAATACAGCATTTATGGCAGAATCAATTGATATCCGTGAACTGAACCTGCGGATTGAGCAGCAGAGCGCATTCGTATCCAATCTCACCATGGGAATGGACCGCGTCATCGTGGGACAGAAACACCTGGTCGACTCACTCCTGATAGGACTGCTCAGCGACGGGCACATCCTTCTGGAAGGCGTGCCCGGACTGGCCAAGACCCTGGCCATCAAGACCCTGGCCCAACTTATCGACGCCAAGTACAGCCGCATACAGTTCACCCCCGACCTGCTTCCCGCCGATGTGGTGGGCACCATGATCTACTCGCAGAAAGACGAGAACTTCCAAGTGAAGAAAGGCCCCGTGTTTGCCAATTTCGTGCTGGCCGATGAGATAAACCGCGCTCCCGCCAAGGTGCAGAGCGCGCTGCTCGAGGCCATGCAGGAGCACCAGGTAACCATCGGCGAGAGTACCTTCGCGCTGCCCGACCCCTTCCTCGTGATGGCCACCCAGAACCCCATCGAGCAGGAGGGCACCTACCAGTTGCCCGAGGCGCAGGTAGACCGATTCATGCTCAAGGTGGTAATCGACTATCCCACGCTGCAGGAGGAGAAACTCATCATCCGCGAGAATCTGCACGGCAGTCTGCCCGAGGTGAAGCCCGTGACCACCGCCGAGGAAATTATCACCTCGCGCGCCGTGGTACGTCAGGTATACATCGACGAGAAGATTGAGCAGTATATCGCCGACATCGTCTTCGCCACCCGCTATCCCGACCGCTACGGACTCACCGACCTGAAAGACATGATTACCTTCGGCGGCTCGCCCCGCGCCAGCATCAGCCTGGCCAGGGCCGCCCGTGCCTACGCCTTCGTGAAGCGCCGCGGCTATGTGGTGCCCGAGGATGTGCGCGCCGTGGTGCACGATGTGCTGCGCCACCGCGTGGGACTCTCCTACGAGGCTGAAGCCAGCAACGTGACGAGCGAGGATATCATCAGCCGTATCATCAACAAAGTGGAGGTTCCTTAATGGACACTTCGGAGATACTGAAAAAAGTCCGTCAGATAGAAATCAAGACCCGCGGACTGAGCCAGAACATCTTTGCCGGGCAGTACCACACTGCCTTCAAGGGCAGGGGTATGGCTTTTTCCGAGGTCAGAGAATATCAGTATGGCGACGACGTGCGCGACATCGACTGGAATGTCACGGCGCGCTTCCATCATCCCTATGTCAAGGTGTTTGAGGAGGAGCGCGAACTCACCGTGATGCTGCTCGTCGATGTGAGCGGCTCGCTCGACTTCGGCACCGTGAATCAGACCAAGCGCGACATGGCCACGGAGATAGCCGCCACGCTGGCCTTCAGTGCCATACAGAACAACGACAAGATAGGCGTGGTGTTCTTCACCGACAAGGTGGAGAAATACATACCGCCCAAGAAAGGACGCAAGCACATACTCTACATCATACGCGAGATGCTCCACTTCAAGCCCGAGAGCACGCGCACCGACGTGGGGCAGGCCGTGGAGTTTCTCACACGCGTGATGAAACGGCGCTGCACCGCCTTCCTGCTGAGCGACTTCTTCGTGCGCGACTCATTCGAGGATGCGCTCACCATCTGCAACCGCAAGCATGATGTGGTGGCCATACAGATCTACGACCGCCGGGCCAAGGAACTGCCCAACGTGGGACTGATGAAGGTGTACGACGCCGAGACCGGCCATGAGATGGTGATCGACACCAGCAGCCGGCGGCTGCGCCAGGCACACACCGCCTACTGGCTGCGCCGGCAGAGCGAGCTGCGCCAGGTGTTCTCCAAGTGCCGGGTGGACCATGTGTCCATCGCCACCCATGAGGACTATGTGAAGATGCTGCTCATGCTCTTCAAGATGAGAGCCTGACAGCCAAAACAGAGAGAAACAATGAGAAAAAGACTTTATACCGCAGTCTGTGCCCTGTGCATCGCCCTCTGCGCCGCCGCGCAGGTGGGTGTGGAGTCGGTCATCGACTCCGTGCAGATTTTCATAGGCGAGCAGGCGCATCTCACCCTCACCGTGGCCATGAAGGAGGGACAGCACGCCGCACTGCCCTCGTTCGCACCCAGACAGTATATGGTGCCGGGCGTGGAGGTGCTCGAACAGGCCGACGGCGATACCGTGCGCTTGAGCGACGGCACCGTGAAGGTGTCGCGCCGCTACACCCTCACCTCTTTCGACGACACGCTCTACTACCTGCCGCCCCTCACCGTGAAGGTTGACGGTAAGGACTACACCGCCAAGACACCGGCCCTCAAGGTGCTAACCCTCGAGGTGGACACCCTGCACCCCAACCAGTTCTTCCCGCCCAAGGACATTCAGGACAACCCCTTCCAGTGGAGCGACTGGAGCGGCATCTTCTGGCTCAGCCTGCTCGGACTGCTGCTCGCACTCGTGGGCTACTACCTGTTCCTGCGCCTGCGCGGCAACAAGCCTGTGATAGCACGCATACGCTTCGTGAAGCGCCTGCTGCCCCACCAGAAGGCCATGAACAGCATAGCCCAGCTCAAGGCCGAGCATGCCAGCGGCAGCGAAGACCAGAAGACCTACTACACCCGGCTCACCGACACGCTGCGCACCTATCTGCAGGAGCGCTTCGGCTTCAACGCCATGGAGATGACCTCGGCCGAGATCATCGACCGCCTGAAGAAGGAAGACAGTAGCAAGATAGCCGAACTGGTGGAACTCTTCCAGACCGCCGACCTGGTGAAATTTGCCAAATACTCCACACTCATCAATGAGAACGACCGCAACATGGCCTATGTGGTGGAGTTTATCGAGACCACGAAGAAAGAGAACGAACCTACCATAGAGCGCATAGAACCCACCCTCACCGACAACGACCTGCGCACCCGACGCGCGCGCCGTGTGCTGAAAGTGGTGATAGGCGTGGTGGCCGCCATACTGGCCGTCATCATGGCCTATGTGATATGGCAGATAATCCTGTTGCTGGCATAAGGCGCCCGGCGCCGGCCACCGACCAACCAAACAGAGACCATGCAATTTGTAGACAAAGAATACTTCCTGCTCCTGCTGCTGGTGATACCCTACCTGCTGTGGTATTTCCTCTTCAGGAAGAACACGGAGCCCACCATGCGCATGAGCGACACCTATGTGTACCGCCATGCGCCCAAGAGCTGGCGACAGCGCATGGAGCATGTGCCCATGCTGCTCCGACTGCTCGCCTTCACCCTGCTCGTGTGCGCGCTGGCACGGCCGCAGACACACACCGCCTGGGGAAGAAAGTCGGTCGAGGGCATCGACATCATGCTGGCCATGGACGTGTCTACCAGTATGCTCGCCGAGGACCTGCGGCCCAACCGCCTCGAGGCGGCCAAGGACGTGGCGGCCGAATTCATCTCCGGACGACCCGACGACAATATCGGACTCACCATCTTCGCCGGAGAGGCCTTCACCCAGTGCCCCATGACCACCGACCACGCCGCGCTGCTCAACCTGCTGCACAACGTGCGCACCGACATAGCACAGCGCGGACTGATACAGGACGGCACTGCCATCGGTATGGGACTGGCCAACGCCGTGGGACGACTCAAGGACAGCTCCACCAAGAGTAAGGTGGTGATACTGCTCACCGACGGTTCCAACAACCAGGGCGACATCTCGCCCATGACGGCTGCCGAGATAGCACGCAGCTTCAATATCAGGGTCTACACCATTGGCGTGGGCACCAACAAGACGGCACGCTATCCCATCTCGGTGGGAGGCACCGTGCAGTATGTGAACATGCCGGCCGAGATAGACGTGGAGACGCTGCGCAACATAGCGGCCACCACCGACGGCAACTTCTACCGCGCCACCAATACGGCGGAGCTGAAAAAGATATACAAAGACATCGACCAACTGGAACGCACCAAATTCGACGTGCAGCGGTTCAGCCGCCGCTACGAGGGTTTCCTGCCCTTCATCATCGGAGCCGCACTGGCCCTCATCATCGAAATCCTG
>CACYUZ010000028.1:0-38927 GCA_902777645.1 uncultured Prevotellaceae bacterium
GTGTCATGTCGATCAAGACCTTTATATTTTATCGGCTGCCATAGGGAAAGTTCTCTTTGAGAGGAAGCCCTTAGGCGAGCTATTTGTTAAACCAAAAAATCCTCAGAATGACTCCGATAATGGTCAGTTGACCTTATGGGAAAATTTCTTTGGACAGTAGTGAATGTCCATATCAAATTATTCTTTATTGTTTATAAGCATTAATCTTAACTTTTCCGGTCAGCAAATTCTGCATCAGCGATTTCTTTAGACGCTCAAGGGTGGCGATGTTATTTTGACTTTTGGTAATCTGTTTTTCAACTTTTTCTATTTCTTGAACAATGATATTTTGTTCGTTTAACGGCGGTATAATAATTATCTGGCTATTAATTGTACGAATAGTAACACTTGGAACTCCTGTTGCCTCATTTAGACTCCTCAAGTTCATCCTTAACAATAAATAATAAAGATATTTCATGTTTCCATCATTAAAAGTGTCTACAAAAAAAGTCGTATCAACAGCCCAAAAAGGTACATCAATAAAAAATGGTTTATCTATAGTTCCTTTTCTACCTACCAATACAGATTTATGATTACATAATGCTTTTGTAGCATATTCAATTACGCCTCCAGTACCATAAATTGGTATTGAACCATTTTTTGAAACAACTTCTTTTTGTGATTTTCCATATAATAAAACCACTCTCTTCCCAAATTTTACGACTTTCCACCCCATCGGAACTTTGCCAAACTTCTTGTCAATATAGAATTCTTCGGGTGTTCTGAAAGTGCCATCGGGCTTCATTTTACCTGTGAGAAGGTTTTGCATGAGGCTCTTTTTTAGTCGTTCTGCAGCAGCAATGCTGTTTTGCACAGATGCTATTGCTTTGTCAACTTTTGTAAAAAGTTTGGCAATTCCTTTCTGTTCATCCAAATTCAGAGGCATAGGAAATCTGAAGATTCCATATTCCCGAGAATTTATGTTGGGCTTAGCTCCGATTCTTTTCATTGAGATTTTGAAAGCCTCAAATATATCTGATTTTGCAATTGCGTCAAAATATTCTGGAAGAATCAACTTTTCATCTAATGTAAATCTAATCAAATACCCCGCATATGCAGCTCTGCCCATAGAACTTTTGTAAAGTAACGATTTCCCCACGGTATCACCTGTTCTTGCGAAAAGGATATCGTTATCTTTTAACAAATAATTCTGTGCTATTGTCTCGTCAAGGCTAGCTTGATCGTCAGAAATTAAATGACCATAATCATCAATGTCTGTGATACGGATATACCTTATATCCCCTGCCTTATATGGTAAGGCAGGGGCATTAGCCCCATAATCACCACAATTTATAGCAACATCTTTGAGCCTCTTCATTTCCCATCCAGCAGGAAGATAGCTATATTTGTTATTTGCCTTGCCTTCCATCATTCCCCTCCTTCCTCATTCTGTTCATCGAATCCACACATAACATTATCTATAGCACAGAGAATGCGTGACTTTAGTTCTATATCGAAATCCAGTTCACCCTCTATGATAGAGTGTATGATGTCTCTTAGCAAATCTTTATCAATAAGACCTGCCGCAAGGTGATAACTAACATTTTCCATCTCTTGCAGAAAGCGACTGATACAAAAGAGATAGCCGTTCATTGATAGAAACTGAACCCCTAAAGTGATAGAAAGACGTTTGTTGCCATCAGAAAAAGAGTGGTTGCGGTTGATAGACCATACCAAATGTACCAGCTTGTCTTCAAATGTGGGGTAATAATCGTCGTTCTGAATATGCTCAAGTGCGCTACATAAGTAGCCCTCATTGATTATATTACAGTCCCCACCACCACTATACAGGATGGTCTTCCTGTGAGTGTCAATGGCTTGCTCTTTTGTGATATAGATAGTCTTCATCCGTCAGTCTCTTTCTTTTAAGCGTTTTAGTGCATCACGATACTCTTCCAACCTCTGATCCAACTCCATGCTCTTTTCTCCCAGAAAACGCTCGAAGTCAGATTCTGGTACAGCACTAATATATTCTTCAAGATTCTTGTGAAGTGCATCGCGGAAACACAAATCACGGCTGGCCATTTTTGTACGTGCCTTTTCTCGCAATGGCTCCCATAAGCGTTGTTTCTCAAATCGGCTGAACAATTCATCAGCTTCAAAAGATGTAAGGGGGCGCCCCTTCATTTCTGCACTCACTCGTAATTCTTCTGCAAATCCAGCTTCATAACTGGCAATAATGTCCAAGACTTCGCTATACATGGTGTCTCGAACCTTTTCATTCTTCTCAAGTTTCAATATCTTTCGATATTCAGTTGCATCTTCCTTGAAAATGCTATTGTAGACTTTATCAGTATAAATCATATACTTAATATTGCCCATATCGACACAATCACGTAGGGCATCAGTAAATTCCCTACGATAATCCTCTCCACGAAGCATATTTGTAATAAAGTCTTCATCACGCTGATTTATATATTTTGTACCTCCTCCTGTACGTCGATTAATGGTGTCAATAGCAATATCTAAAATAGCATTACGAAGACTACGAGCTTTTTCGCTATCTATAAGCAACATTGCAATGTTTAAAAAAGCACGGAAATTAAATATACCAAGAACAGTAGTTTTGGTTGTGAAATCAACTTCACAACCAGGAACTTTTGTAGCAACTAACTTAAAGTCTACCAGACGTTTACCTTTTAAGACCTCGTAACCGTTTTTGGTGAGTTCTTTTTCATTTCGAGCAATACACTCTCGAATAGTTCTGTCAGTAACTTCAAAAAAATCAGTTATTTGTTTAAACAAGAATTTATATTCATTTTCAAAAAGAATACCAGTAAGACCGATTTCTTTTTGTATAGCAGCAACGGCAAAACTATTATTCAACACATTTTGCCTTACTATGGCGGAATCAATAAAATCTTTCTTCATAGAGGCTACAATAATTTGTCTAATAACTCATTTAATTCTTTTTCCACTTTATTCTCTGCACTGATTGCCTTTTGAAAATCCTTTATGGCTGTTTTCAAGTCAATCTGCTCTTCAGGCTCAAAGGTATCCACATAACGGGGGATATTGAGATTGAACTCGTTTTCCTCGATATCGTCAATATCTACAATGGCGAAGTAGCGCTTTCGCAGCTCTGGGTCTGCAAACATCTGCAAGAGTTCAGTTTCCACATCAACAATTGCCTGACGTTGCTTGGCAGCTTTATCTTGGGCAGTAGTAATCTTTGCAGCCTTGTCTGCCAACAATTTATCTAAAGCTTTTTGAGTAGTATCCAATGTCTTGAGTTCTCCCTTCGTAGGTTTCTTGCCTTTTTCCTTCTTGTCCTGGATGACCAATTTGGCTTTATTCAGCTTATCGGTCTTAATTGCAATATCCTCAGCAGCATCCTTTTCGATTTCAGAAATAGCATATTCAAGGTCATTTTCAATTTGATGGTTCAATTGCAGTTTGCGGTCAGTTATCCAAGTTTTGGCCTTTTCAATATCACCCCAACTTTCCAACATGGTAGATATGCGAAGCACATCCTGTGGTTCCAATACACTCATGTTGGCATCTTCGCGGTACCAACCTTTCTTGGCAGCATACACCATCAGAACTTTATTTTTCCGTTCTGAGGGCTTGTTCTTGTCAAAGAAGATGATGGCTCCAGGAATAGTAGTGCCATAGAACAGGTTGCTGGGCAAAACTACAATGGCATCGATGATATTGACATGTTCTTTGAAATCAATGCCCTGCAAAAAGCCTCGACGGATAAGATACTCCACGTCAGCCTTACGGTTCTGACCGTCTTCCTCTTCCGTCTTTTCAGGCTGTCCCCGGAACAGCACACCTTGTGGACACACCACTCCTGCTTTTCCTTTGTCATCCAATGAGGCAATAATATGCTGCAAGAAAGCAAAGTCACCATTGCTATAGGGAGGTATGCCATAAACAAGGCGATTATAGGAATCGGTGAACTCTTTCTTATATTCTAATTGGGGTGTGCCGTCTTTCTTATTAACAGCTTTTCCTTTTTTGTCTTTCTTAGGCTCTCCATTCTGAGCCCAGTTTTCTAAAGAGAAGGGAAAATTGGCCATTACTTTATCAAAGGTACGTAGTTCCAAAGGATTGTCCTCTTCCTTGAATTTGGGGTCACGAATGGTGTCGCCCTGTTCTATGCGCGCGTCCAAGCCATGCAATATCATATTGATGTTACAAATAGCCCATGTATTCCACACCAGTTCTTGTCCAAACAATCGTATGCTCTTTTTCTGATAAGAATTAGACTGGACGTATTTTGCCGCATTGAGCAAGAAACCACCAGAGCCACAGGTAGGATCATAGACCGTCTCTCCTTCCTGTGGCTTGAGATAACGGACGATAATATCCACCACTTCTTGTGGCGTGTAGAATTGGCCCGCCATCGTTCCACCCTTATTCTCATCAGCGAATCGTTTGATGAGATATTCATAGGCATCACCCAGGACATCCACTGTCACGTTCTTATTACTCAAATCGACAGCTCCCAGATAGTTGATAAGATTAGAAAGTACTTCAGGGTCAAGTTTCTTTCCACCAGACCCATCGGGCGCAGGTTCATTCCATCTGACGGTATTAATGATGCCCTTCAAGATATATTTGCCATTTTTATCTACATTTTGGTCCGCTATGGCAGCAACTGCCTTATCAAGCGTTTCATTCTTTTTGTCAATAGTTGCCTTTCGTACATCATCCCAGAAACATCCTTCTGGTATGATAAAGTCGTGCATCTTCTTTGAAATGACATCCATTTCCCTAACAGACGGCTCTCTACAATAATCATTAACAAACTTTTCTTTACCATTTTCTATCTCCCACTGGTAATTATCAGAGAGACGCTTATAGAAGAGAAGGGATAGAATGTAAGACTTATAATCTTCCACCTTATCGCGTAATATATCTGCCATTCCGAAGAGCAGACTTCCTAATGCTTGCTTTGTTATCATTTATTCAATGTTTAGGAATAATGCGTTATATTGCTTATTATGACCGAACAAATACCCATAGAGCTTATCACATATTGTGACAGCCTCAGGTTCCCATTTTGAGCAGCTTACTTCTTTGCCATATTGTTCTTAACGAATAATGTCTTTTATTGGCTACAAAATTACCAAAATTCTCTCAAATAACCTTTGGTTATGTCAGCAATTTGCCTTTTAATGGCTCACTTTTATGTTTTTTTTGTGCAAAATATGAATTCATATACCTTTTTTTCCTCAAATGGGATGGTGGCCCCACTAACATGCATTTGGTTAAAACGTTTGCTCTCGACGAACTTTCATTGAATAATGATTCAAACTCATTAAAACGCGATGTTCGAGTATGATGACTTCTGCAATTTCATACTCAAAATAAGAAGCAAGGATAAAAAAGAGAACCGGTTGGCGGGATGTTGGCTCCCGTGCAACCGGTTCTCTTTTTTATTTTTTTCAGACAGGGCTGTTGTCGGTATCGTTCAGCGCTCCACAAGCACGTTGAATACCTTTTTGCCCACTCTTACGAGATAGTTTCCGGCCTTTACCTGTACCTTTTGCAGGGCCTCGGTGCCCATGCCGCGGTACACACAGGCTCCGCTGTTGGTGAATATCTCTATGCGCATGCCTGCCGCATGGGCGATGTGGATGAAGCCCTGCTGTGCCTGCACCATAGCGCCCCGCGCGGCGGTGTCCTCTATGCCTGTCACCAGGATGGTGGCGTCGTTGGAGAAGGACGACTCGCCCGAGGCGTAAATCACGGTCACATTGTAGGTGTGGGTGCCCTCTTCGGCATTGCCGTCAACGTATTGCATGGTCTCGGCGCCTGTCAGGTCTATCAGTTTTCCGTCGCGGTAGATTTGGAATCCTGTTACCGTCTGGTCTCCTTTCTCGAAGGTAACGGCATCGAGCATGAACATCACCTTCGTCTTGGAAGTATAGTGGATGGCGAAGTGGGTGGCTCCCTCAGGCAGTTGCACCTCTACTTGTGTCCAGTCGAGCGGGGCTTGACCCTGATAGACCACCGTCTTGAAGTCGGCCGTGTCGCTGCCTTCTGTCGAGTAGCGTATCTCAAAGTCTTCCAGGCCGGTGTTCTCGGTGTAGCTCCTCACCATCATGCTCACCGTCTGCGCCGAGCCGGAAAGGGCGGGCGAGATGAGCCAGTCGTCGGCGTTCACCGACTCCGGACTGAAAGCGGCTATATACTGTATACCGTCGGTGGGGGTGAGTTGCGGGTACATCAGTTGCCAGAACTCTTGCGGGCGGAAGATGATGAAGGCTTTCGGATCGAACAGGTGGTCGTAGCTGATATGGGTGAAGCCGGCGGTATATTCCTTGTCGCCGTCAATGGTCTTCCAATCACCGAAGGTGCCGTCAACACCACCGATGGAGAAGGGCTCGTAGCTCTCAAAGCTCTCTGTCTGTTTTTCTCCTACATACTGTGGCAGACTCCACTGCAGCTGCACACCCTCGTTTACGGCTGTTGCGGTCAGGTTGTCGATGGAGGTGAAGCCCGGCTGATTCACGGTCACGTCAAAGGGTTCGGTAGCGTATTGTTTTCCATCGGCCAGTGTCACGACCGCTTTCACGGGCAGCACGTCGGGTGCATTGATAGCCGAACGGTAGACGAAGGTGAAGGTCTTGTCGGTCAGATAGTCCACATCGTCGCATACCACACTCTCTGCCAGTTCGTCGGCCACATAGAAGTCTACGGTGGTCGCACCGGTCGGGGCATATCCTATGTTCTCCACGTTTACCTGTGCTGTGAGTTCCTGGCCCGCAGTGATGGTGGGAGTGGCCTCCATCTTCACCAGCACGTCGTGCTCGGCGGCATCGCGGATGTTGATGTTGTCGAAATAGATGGGCGACATCATGTCACCGGCGAAACCCTCAAAGTCGACATTGATGTAGGCATATTGTCTCAGCGGTGAGAGGTCCACGCCCATGCGGCGCCAGCCTTCCTCGCCCTCGAGCGAGTAGAAGTCGGTCTCGTCGAGGAACAGCCGCTGGCCGTCGGGCGTGCGGGCATAGACACCCACTTTGTCCAGAAGTCCCGGCACGGCATAGTAGCTGAAGCTCAGAAGCGGATGGGCAGTTCCTTCGAGCGTTATCTTGCCTGAGTAGAAGGTGCAGGTCTCGTTCTCGGCAAACGGGCTGAAAGTGATGCAGCCGTTGTCGCCGTCGGCGGAAAAACCGCGCTGCGGGTAGAACACGCACCAGCCGTCTTCTGACTCGGTGGCGCCCCAGATGGGCATCTCGGTCTCGCCGTCGGCAAACGACTCATGGAAGGGCAGGGTGTAGGGTTCACCGCTGAAGAGGGTGTTGGCAGGTGTGGTGGCACCTTCACCGCCGGCACTGCAGGCAGCTACGGCCCACTCAATGAGCTGCTGCTCACCGGTCTGCGGCAGTTCTCCCTGATAGGAGGTGCCTTCAATGCCCATTTCCACCGGCTCCATCATTTCCCAACCGACGATGGAGTAGACGTTGTAGGTGAGCTGGGCGACATCGACATAACCTCCGTGCACACCGGTGGTGCCGGGAGCGGTCCAGGTGAGCTGAGAGGTGCCGTCGAGATTGTCGGCCAGATGCACATCGGTGGGTGCCTCGGGCACGTCGAATCCTATCCATGCCTCACAGTTGTTCTCCACGCCGCGGTCGGCTCCGTTGTTGTAGGCGGCCACGGTGAAGGTATGCCAGCCGTCGCCCTCCAAGCCTTCCACTTCGATGGTGTAGGTGCTGTTCGGACTCACATCATTCAGGGTGGCCAGGGGCTCTTCACTGCCGTCGGCGGTCACCACGACCGCGGTAAGACCGGTAAGGGCCTCGCCGCCTGCTGTCTGGGCGGGGGTGGTGAAGCTGAGGGTGGCGCGCTTGGCTCCCATGGCGCCGGGAGTCACAGTCAGAGCGGTCACAGAGTCGGGGGCGGTAAATTTGGCGCCTTCCTTGATGGTGAGGCTGTCGAGCAGAAAACCGTATGAGCCGGCATAGCTGATGGCGTGTATGGCGTAGCGGTAGTCGCCGTTTTCGGGCACTGTCACCACGTTGCTGAAGGTCTGGAACTTGTCGGAGGTGATGAAAGTCTGGGGCATCACCTCGGCATATTGTGTCGGGTCGTCGCCCTGTCCCAGGGCTGTGGCGAACACTTCGTTGTACCACTCCCAGATATTTCTCACCTTGAAGGAGATGATATACTGACGGTCGTTCTGCATCTTCACCGGCGGTGTGATGAGCCAGTCGTCGCCATCGATGTCGGACCAGCCGTCCACATACGAGGCGGCTCCTTCCCAGGTGTCTTCCGTCCAGGTGTTGCCGTTGCCGTTGGCGTCAATCACGGTGAAGAGGTCGAGGGCGTCGTCGGTGTCGAAGTATTGGCAGTAGGGCAGGGTGAGGGCCTCGCCCACGATGATGCGGTTGGATACCGACGGCTCTGCTTCCTGGCCGTCGTAGCAGAGGGTCACACTGTAGCTGTAAGCGGTGAGCTCGCTGGGTTGCAGCACCTCGCTGAAGGTGTTGCCCTTGTAGTGCTCGGCTACCACCGTCTCATCGGGATGGCGGGTGATGTTGACCGTGAGTTTCTCTGTGTCGATATAGCCACCGTTGACACCTTTCTCCGGATTGTTCCAGGTGAGGGTGGCGGTACCGGAGGCCGCGTCGTACGTGAGCTGGAGGTCTTCCACCGAGGTGGGTGTGTCGGGGCCTATCCATTCGGTGATGAAAACCTGGGCACCCTGTCCGGCTTCGTTGGAGGCGGCTACTTTAATCTTGTGGGTGCCCTGGGTCAGGGTCAGTTCCTGTGAGATGCTCTCACCCGGCTGACCTTGTCCTGTGGCCATGCTCACACCGTCTACCAGCACTTCATAGCCCAGCGGCCCGGTGAGCGGCTGTCCGCTTACCGTCTGCTCGGGCAGCACAAAGCATACATTGCCTGTCAGCGAGCCCTCGGCAAAGTCGGCTGCGAGGCCGCTCACGGCCATCGGTGCCTCATCGGCGGGCACGAAGGGGGCGTAGAGGCATATCACCTCTTCAAAATGAGGGAAGTCGGCCACTCTCGAGGCCTTGCCTGTCGAGGTGTCCACATCCAGCAGCACCGACTGGTCGCCGCGCAGGGCAGCCCAGTACAGATGGTCGTCCTGCAGGTCGAAGGTGGCGCTCTGCAGATAGGCCTCGGGTTGGAATCCGGTGGCGCCCACCAGACTGTAGGCACCGTTGCTCTTGTCAATGCGGTACAGGTCGCCCTCCTGCGAGATGGCGTAGAGCTGTCCGTGGCTGTCGCAGGCCATGGCGATGGTCTCTATGTCTACGCTGGCTATTGTGGTACGCGACAGGTCGCTGTAGTCGATGGTGCCGAACTCGAGGCCGGTTCCGTCGAAGGTGCTGAACACACCATATACGGTGTTGGTGGTGGGGTCGACGGCGGTACAGCGGGCTATCAGTTCCCACTGTCCGCTGATGTCGATGCCTTCCTGGTTGATGCGCAACCAGTTGTAGGTGTCATACTTGAAGTAGAAGGCATAGAGGCCGCCCCAGGGGTCCACGTCGTATTGTACGCAGTGGAACACGTCGTCCAGGAAGGCACCGCCTCCATTGGCATACAGCTCATAGTCGGTGAAGAGCGGACCGGTGCTTATCTGGTCACCGTCTACGCTGAAAGAGTAGAGACCATAGTCGGCGGCATATTCCTCCCAGTCGTCGCGGTAGATGACATTTCCCCACAGATGGGTGCCCGATGCGGTGGTGGCCAGCAGCCGCGGTTGGGCTGCCTTGCCGGCCTTGGGCAGGCTGACGGGCATGCCGGGCCGGTGCGTGGCCTGCAGCGAGGTGACGTTTCGTTTCGGCGTGAGGGTGGTGACGTTGAGGAAGGGCAGTGAGGGTTTGCCTTTCAACTGTGGTGCCTGTTGCCGGGTGTACTGTTTGAAATGTCCCCATGCGGGTTCTTGTGACAGCCGGTGGCGGAAGGCTGTCTGAGCCTGCGCTACGGCTCCGGGCAACAAGAGGGTTGCCGCTGCTATCAGCGCAAGAATAATTCTTCTCTTCATAGATATGGTTTAAAGATTGTTTTTTCCGTATGGCCGCAAAAATAGGAAAAAGCCTATAAGTAAAGTGGAGCATGGCCGGCGTGCTTGTGCTTTTACATGCAAAAACACAATTTCAGCCAGTGCTTATGCTGGCTGATGCGGTGTCTCGGCGTTTTTTGAGTGGTTTTTGTATTCTGAGGGCGACATGCCCACGATTCGCTTGAAATTGCTCACAAAGTTGGAGCGGCTCTTGAATCCAAGACCCGTCGACAAGCCCTCTATGGAGAGGTGTCCGTAGTGCTGTGGGTCGCTCATGCGCCGGCAGGCTTCCTTGATGCGGTATTCGCACAGCATCTGGGTGAATCCGCGTTCGTATTTCTCATTGATTACCTGCGATACATGGCGGGGCTTGGCATTCACCTTTTGGGCCAGGAGGGCGATGGTGAAGTCGGGCATGCAGATGGTTGCCGGGTCGGCCATGACTTTCTGTATGCGCTCCATCAGTTCTTGCTTCACCGACAGGTCGAGAGGGCTTTTCTCGTATTTTGATGCGGGAAGGGAGGTAGCAGGTGCCTTCAGACTCTCCTGGCTCTTCTGATAGAGCACGGCGTTTTTGGCATGGATGAGGCGGTAGTTGCGCCACAGCAGGATAAGCATGGTCAGAATCACCGCTGCCACCAGCAGGGCTATGGTGGTGGCGATGCGCTGTATCCGGGCCTGTCGGGCCATCTGTCTTATCTCGCTGTTGGCTTGTTCCAGCTCGTATCTGAATTTCAGCTCCTGTATGTCGCCCAACTTATTGTTCAGCAACAGGGAGTCTTTCTGCTGGTAGTAGGCCAGATGGTAATGGGTGCTCGCCTCCCGGTTGCCGAGGGCCTCGTGGTAGAGGTACAGCAGTCGGCAGAGGTCGGCCTTGATGTCCTTGGCATCGTAGCGTCGGGCCATCTGCAGGGCATTCTCCAAGTGGGTAATGGCCTCTCTGAAACGGCCCTTTCGCGACAGGATATGGGCTTTTGAGGCGCACACCGTGGCATACATGCGTGTGTAGAGAGGACCCGACGTGCTTACAAGGCGCGCATGGGGCAGCGACTGGTCGAGCCAGTAGAGGGCTTGCTCCTCGTTACCCTCATGCAGTTGGCCTACCGCCCTGCGCATGCACCGGGTATACTGGTATTTCGCCAGACTGGTGTCGCAGGTCAGTGTGTCGAAAGCGGCCAGATCGGCTTTCACCTCTTCCAGATGCCCGGTGGTGATGGCATAGTCGCAGAAGGCAGCCGTGATATTCAGTTTTACGGTAAGGTTGGCGGTGCCTTGGGCTTCTTGTTGGGCCAGCCGCAGGTAACGGAGGGCTTCTTCGTAGGCTTTTGGGGTGTTGGGATGGTTGATTTGAGCAAAAACGGTGTACAGATTCGACAAGTCGAAGTGTATGCTGGCCACCATGTCGTCCTGGTGGTGCTTGGTGGCCACTTGGAGGGCTTCGTTGAGGTGGTAGAGGGCTTTTTCGTAGTCGAAGTAGAGGTAATAGTAGATGCACCCTATGCCAATCATGGCTTTTATCGAGTTGCGCACCTCTTCGGTGTCCTGGCTTCCGGTAAAATACCGGTTGGCTACAATCGTATAGCACACCAGGGCCGAATCGGTCATCCAAAGGGTGGTGTCTTTATACTGCTGTCCCATCTGGAGCAGTTGAGCGGAGGGCAGATGGCTCCATTTCTGCAGATTGCCGGTTGTTTTGGCAAGCAGGGGAAGGCTTGTGAGCTGCAACAGCAGCAGCATGACAAGTAGGGGCATCCTCAGCCTCTTGATAGGGGCACTGTTGGCGTGCCGTATATGGCAATCGGTCATTTATTTTGTCGGATAGTGATAAACCAGTTACAAAATTAATGGTTCTTCGCTTTAAAAACAAAATTTTTTCCTGATTTTACATAAAATTGGAGTGGCTTTGCCTTTCAGCCCTACTTTGGAGGCTTTTTTGTTTTTCTTCTTTTTTGTCATCACAATAAATTGTGTTACTTTTGCAAGTTGTATGCACATGTATTAAACATCCTGCCGTATGGTATTAAACTATATTTGGATTGCTTTCTTCCTTATCGCCTTCATCATCGGGCTGGCCCGACTGATATTCATGGGCGATGCCGAGGTGCTGCCCGCCATGATGGACTCCACCTTCGACTCTTCTAAGACCGCCTTTGAAATCTCCCTGGGCCTCACCGGTGTGCTCTCCCTCTGGATGGGCATCATGAAGGTGGGCGAGAAAGGGGGCATTGTCAATGCCTTCTCGAGGCTGCTCAGTCCGGTCTTCGTGCGCCTGTTTCCCGACATTCCCAAAGGACATCCCGCCACGGGCTCCATCTTCATGAACATAGCTGCCAACATGCTGGGGCTGGACAATGCCGCCACCCCGCTCGGTCTCAAGGCCATGGAGCAGCTGCAGGAACTCAATCCCAAGAAAGAAACCGCCAGCAACGCCATGATCATGTTTCTGGTGCTCAACACCTCCGGACTCACGCTTATACCCGTGAGTATCCTGGTGTACAGGGCGCAGCTCGGTGCCGCTCAGCCCACCGATGTGTTCATACCCATCCTGCTGGCCACCTTCTTCTCCACCCTCACGGGGCTTATCGTCACTTCGCTCTATCAGCGCATCAATCTCATCAACCGCACCATGCTGCTCACCATAGGGGGCCTCTGCGCCTTCGTGGCCTTCATCATCTGGGGCGTGGGCAAGATGGACCGCGAGCAGATAGACCTGGTGAGCAAACTGGTGGCCAACACGCTGCTGCTCACCGTCATAGTGGGCTTCATCGTGGCCGGAGCCGTGAAGAAGGTCAATGTCTACGATGCCTTCATCGAGGGTGCCAAAGACGGATTTACCACTGCAGTGCGCATCATCCCCTATCTGGTGGCCATTCTCGTGGCCGTGGGCGTGTTCAGGGCCTCAGGAGCCATGGACATGCTGGTAGACGGGGTGAAGATGGCTGTGGCTGCCTGCGGACTGAACACCGACTTTGTTGAGGCATTGCCCACCGCACTCATGAAACCACTCTCCGGCAGCGGTGCCCGCGGCATGATGGTCGATGCCATGACCGCCTATGGGGCCGACTCCTTCGTGGGACGCCTCAGCTGTATCTTCCAGGGCTCCACCGACACCACGTTCTACATCCTGGCGGTCTACTTCGGCAGTGTGGGCATACGCAACACCCGCCATGCTGTGACCTGCGGCCTGCTGGCCGACCTGGCCGGCGTGCTTGCCGCCATCGGCATCGCCTACCTCTTTTTCGCTTAACCGCACATTTCACTAAACAGACAGTATCAGCAATAATAACATGGCCAGTCTAAAATCTCTCGTCAAGGATACCGCTATCTACGGCCTCAGCAGCATTGTGGCCCGTTTCATCAACTATATCCTGGTGCCTATACAGACCAAGCGGTTCAGTGCTGCCGGCGGCGAGTATGGCATCATCACCAATGTCTATGCCTATGTGTCGCTCCTCATCATCCTGCTCACCTACGGCATGGAGACCACCTTCTTCCGTTTCATGAGCAAGGAGGGGGAGAATCCTGAGCGGGTCTATTCCACCACCCTGCGCATGGTGGCCACCACCTCGCTCGTCTTTGCCGCCATCGTGAGCGTGTTCCTGCAGCCGCTGGCCGACATGATGGGTTATGCCGATCACCCGGAGTATATATGGGTCATGTTCATCACCGTGGCCATCGATGCCTTTGTAGCCATCCCGATGGCCTATCTGCGCTATCTGCACAAACCGGTGAAGTTCGCCTCGATACAGATTTTCAACATTGCGCTCACCATTCTTCTCAACATCCTCTACCTCATTGTGCTGCCCGCTCTCGAATGGAATCCCTTCGGTATCTACGACGAGCAGTTCACGCTGCAGGTGGTGTGGGTGTTCTATATCAATATCTTCTGCTCGTTTGTGAAGATGCTGCTGCTCTGGAAGGAGCTTCAGGGCATCCGCTTCGGCTTCGACCGCGGCGCCTGCCGCCGCATGCTCGGCTATGCCTGGCCGCTGCTCGTCATGGGTCTGGCCGGGCAGCTCAACCAGGCCGCCTCGCAGATACTCTTCCCCTATCTCTACGACGGCACAGCCGCCGAGGCCCACTCGCAGCTCGGCATCTATGGTGCCTGCATCAAGATAGCCATGATTATGGTCATGATCACGCAGGCCTTCCGCTATGCCTACGAGCCCTTCGTCTTCGGCCGCAGCAAGGAGAAAGACAGCAAGGAGAGCTATGCTCTTGCCATGAAATATTTCATCATCTTCACGCTGTTGGCCTTCCTCGCCGTCGTAGGCTATATGGACCTGCTGCGCTACCTCGTAGGCGAGAGTTATTGGGAGGGCCTGCGCGTGGTGCCCATCGTCATGGCGGCCGAGATCATGTTCGGCATCTTCTTCAACCTCTCCTTCTGGTATAAACTCACCGACCGCACCATCTGGGGCGCATGGTTCTCCGGCATCGGAGCCGTGGTGCTCATCGTGGTCGATGTGCTGTTCATACCGCGCTTCAGCTATATGGCCTGCGCATGGGCCGGCTTCGCCGCCTACGGTGTGTCGATGGTCATCTCCTATGTGGCCGGGCAGAAATACTACCCCATACGCTATCCGCTGCGCGACATCGCCTTCTATGCGGTCCTCGCCGTGGCGCTCTTCGTGCTGATGACGCTCGCCAACCGGTATCTGCCCGTCTGGGCGGCCCTCGGGGCCAACACCCTCCTGCTGCTGGCTTTCTTCGCCGTCATCATCCGCCGCGACATGCCGCTCAGCAGCCTGCCCTATATCGGGAAATACTTCAAATAGCCCCGTCGGAACGGATAAACCTGACATCAACATCAAACATCAATATATCACTATGAAAAAAACCATCCTTTCGCTCATCGCCCTGCTGGGCATGGGCACCGCTCATGCCGACGAAGGCATGTGGACACTCTACAACCTGCCGCCGCAGGTGTATGAGATTATGCAGAACGAAGGCTTCACCATGCCCTACAACGACCTCTACTATGGTGAGAACGCACTCAAGAACGCCGTGGTCAACTTCAGCGGCTACTGCTCGGGTGTGGTGGTGTCGCCCGACGGACTCGTCTTCACCAACCACCACTGCGGCTTCGAGGCCATACGCAGCCACTCTACCGTGGAGCACGACTACATGCTCAACGGCTTCTACGCCAAGACCTATGCCGAGGAACTGCCCAACAAGGACATGTTCGTGAGCTTCATGATTGACCAGCGCGACATCACCGACCAACTCGAGGGCCTCGGCCTGAGCACCAAGTCGGAGTTCGACCTCGAAATCATGCTCGACTCGCTCACCAATGCCATGACCGACTCGGTGAAACGCATCGACAAGACCTACCATGTGAGCATCGACCCCTTCTACGAGGGCAACCGCTACTATGCCACCACCTATCAGGACTTCACCGATCTCCGACTGGTGTTCACCATCCCCAAGTCGATGGGTAAGTTCGGCGGCGAGACCGACAACTGGATGTGGCCGCGCCAGACCTGCGACTTCTCCGTGTTCCGCATCTACGCCGACCCCAAGACCAACGGACCGGCCGAGTACAGTGAGGAGAATGTGCCCTACCACCCCAAGCGCTGGGCACAGGTGTCCATGCAGGGCTACAACGACCGCGACTTCGCCATGACCATCGGCTATCCCGGCAGCACCGAGCGCTATCTCTCGTCGTACGGCATCAAGCAGATGCGCGACTGTGAGAACTCCGTGCGGGCCCAGGTGCGCGGCGTGAAACAGGAAATCATGATCAAGCACATGCGTGCCAGCGAGGCCGTGCGCATCAAGTACGACTCCAAGTATGCCCAGAGCTCCAACTACTGGAAGAACTCCATCGGCATGAACAAATGCATCGACTCCATCGGCATCATCAACCAGAAGGCGGCCTTCGAGCAGAAGATACGCCAGTGGCAGGACTCCACGGGCTTCCTCAAATACAAGCTCGACTTCGACAAGATGGCCAACCTCTATGCCAAGAACGCCGAGCCCGTGCGCTCGTTCTATTATCTCTATGAGTCGCTCATGAGCACCTCAGAACTCGTGAAGCGCTCCCTCCAGCTCTACAGGGGCATGGAGGTGCTCGGACCGGAAGACAAACCCAACAAGCAGTACCATCTCTTCAAAGACAACAGCGACGAGTGGGACGAGGCCCTTGAGAAAGAGGTGCTCGCCGCCATGCTCAAGACCTATGCCGAGAATGTGACGGAGAACCGCCTGCCTGCCTTCTACAAGACCATCGCCGCCAAGTATGGCAACAACTACACCGCCTTCGTGAACGACCTCTACAAGAAGTCGATGATTATGAAGAAGGACAAGAAACTCTACTTCAACAAGAAGGCCTTCAAGAACGACATGGGTGTGCAGATGGGCATCGACCTCTACGATGTGCTCGTTGACCTGCGCCAGGAGATGGCCGAGTCGCTCACCGATATCGCCGAGCAGGAGAAGAACCTCTGCGCCGCCGTGCTCCGCATGGAGCAGGACATGCCCCACTACAGCGACGCCAACTTCACCATGCGTCTGAGCTACGGACAGGTGGGCGAGTATCTGCTCAACGGACAGCCCTCGGGCTATTACACCACCGCCGAGAGCATCGTGGAGAAAATGGACAAGGCCAGCCGCATCATCGACTACGAGGCTGAGCCTATCATGCGCGAACTCCTCTCGGCCAAGGACTTCGGACCTTACACCGACAAGCGAACCGGAAAGATGCAGCTCTGCTTCCTCACCAACAACGACATCACCGGCGGCAACAGCGGCTCGCCCATGTTCAACGGAAAGGGTGAGCTCATCGGACTCGCCTTCGACGGCAACTGGGACAGCCTCTCGAGCGACATCTTCTTCGACAAGCAGCTGGCACGCTGCATCGGCGTCGATATCCGCTTCGTGCTCTTCATGATGGACAAGTGGGGACATGCCGACCGCCTGCTCCGCGAAATCAACGCCAAGTAAACAAGAAAACTTGTCTATACCCATATAAAAAAGCTGCACCTAAGCCAAGGTGCAGCTTTTTTAGTGGGTATAAGATTGGGTCTGGATTCGATAAAAAGCTTACCACACAAATCGGCGCACGCCCTTTTCCAGGTCGAGCAGCTGCTGTTTCACCTCCAGACCGCCGCCATAGCCGGTGAGCGAGTGGTCGCTGCCCACAATACGGTGGCAGGGCAGGATGATGCTGATGGGATTGCTGCCGTCGGCATTGGCCAGGGCACGCACCGACTTGGGCATGCCCAGACGGCGGGCCTGCTCGCCGTAGCTCAGCGTGCGCCCGTAGGGTATATTGGCCAACGAGCTCCACACCATGCGCTGAAAGTCGGTGCCGATGAGCATGAAAGGCACACTGAAGGCCTTGCGGCGGCGCTTGAAATACTCGTCGAGCTGGCAGGTGGCTACATTGAGCACATCGCTCATGCCGTCCTCGACAGGGGCTTTCAGATGGCGTGTCACACGGCGCAGGTTCAGCTCCGAGCGCTGACCCTCGCACCAGTCGCACAGGCACAGACGACCCTTGTAGCTGTAGAGAGCCATCCGCCCAAGCGGGCTCTCATAATAAGTGCGTATGATGGGTGTTTCCATGGCAAAAGGGGTGTTAGATGGTGGCATCGGCTGGCAGCCGGCTGTTGTGTCAATGCAAATGTATAAAAAATTCTTTCATTATCAGCATGATAGGCGGAAAAATGTCATAATTTTCCGAATTATTCATTTCAAATTATTCAAAACAAATAATTTTATTTGGATAATTTGATGGAACGCATTATCTTTGATTCTTGAATTGCAGTAACTTTGGCTCAATACGTTATTACTCAAAAATAAATACCATGCGTAGAAATATTGTTTTGTCGCTGCTCTGCCTGGTGGCAGCTACCCTTGTGGCCCAGACAGAGAATCCCGCTGCCACGGGCTGCATAGACCTGAGCGGTGAATGGCAGTTTGCCAGAGATGAGAAGGGCTTGGCCGTGGAGCAGGTGGTCTACAGCGACCACGTGGTGCTGCCCGGCACCGTCGACACCAACCGCAAGGGCGACGCCCCGGCCACCCGTGAGGAGACTACCCACCTGACCCGTGTGTCGGGCTATGTGGGCCGTGCCTGGTACAGCCGCGAGGTGGTCATCCCGAAAGAGTGGAAGAAAAAGTGCCTCACACTCACCCTGGAGCGCACCAAACCCGCCGAGGTGTACGTAGACGGCCGCCTGGCCGGTAAGAGCGACGATATCTGCACCCCGCAGCGCTATGACCTCACCCCGTGGCTCACCCCCGGACGGCACACCATAGCCATTATGGTCGACAACGGCACGTCGCTGCCGCCCCAGCTGCTCAGCAACTCGCATGCCTGCACCGAAGACACGCAGACCAACTGGAACGGCATCATCGGCCAAATGTCGCTCACGGCACGGCCGCAGCTCCATATCTCCGAACTGCAGGTGCTGCCCGATGTGGAGAACGGACAGGTGGAAGTGACCTTCACCCTTCAGGGCAAGGTGCGGAAAAACACACGAGTGGAGATCACTGCCTGCCCCGAGACGAAAAACGGGCTGATTGCCTCGCAAACCACTTGGCCGGGAAAAAAACAACTGTGGACCACGAAATTCAACCCCAACACGGCCGAGAAGACCCCATCGACAACCTACACCACCATCCTCTCGCTGAAAGGCGAGAAAGCGCTGTGGGATGAGTTCACCCCCGACCGCTATGTGCTCACGACCGAGACCGATGGGGGTGACAAGGTGTCGGTGACCTTCGGACTGACCGACTTCCGTGCCGAGGGCATGCACTTCAGCGTGAACGGTCACCGCACCTTCCTGCGCGGCAAGCACGACGCCTGCGTGTTTCCGCTCACCGCCCATGTGCCCATGGGGGTGGACGAGTGGACGGCCTATCTGCTCAAGAACAAGGAGTATGGCATCAACCACCTGCGCTTCCACTCCTGGTGCCCGCCAGAGGCCGCCTTCGAGGCCGCCGACCGCCTGGGCATCTACCTGCAGCCGGAACTGCCCTTCTGGGGCGACTTCAACCCTGCCGACGAGCGCCTCATGACCTTCCTGCACAAGGAGGGCGAGCACATCATGCGTGAGTATGGCCACCACCCCTCGTTCGTGATGTTCGCCCTGGGCAACGAACTCTGGGGCTCGATAGAGAAAATGGGTGAGTTTGTGACCGACTTCCGCCGGCTGGCACCCAACAAGCTCTTCACCTTCGGGTCCAACTACTATCTGGGCTATCAGGGTGTGAAACCCGGCATGGACTATTTCACCACCTGCCGCGTGGGCGGCGAGGCATGGGGCGCCACCAATACCCACACCCGCGGCTCCTTCGCCTATGCCGATGTCTTCAGGGGCGGACTGCTCAACACCTCGCACCCCAACACCAAGATGAATCTGGAGCAGGGATGCGCCCTCTCCACCGTGCCCGTCATCAGTCATGAGACGGCACAGTTTCAGACCTATCCCGACTACAGCGAGATAGCCAAATACACCGGGGTGCTCTATCCCTACAATATGGAGGTGTTCCGCTCGCGCCTGGAGCGGGCAGGCATGGCCGACCAGGCCAAGGACTTCCACCGCGCCTCGGGCCGTTGGAGCCTGCAGCTCTACAAGGCCGATATCGAGCTTGACCTACGCACGGAGGATATGGCAGGATTCCAGTTGCTCGACTTGCAGGACTACCCCGGACAGGGTTCGGCCTATGTGGGCATTCTCGACGCCTTCATGGACTCAAAGGGCCTGACCACGCCGCGCGAGTGGCGGCAATGGTGCTCGCAGGTGGTGCCTCTGCTGGAGACGGAGAAGATGTGCTATACCGCCGATGAGACGTTGTGCGGTGAGATAAAGATGGCCAACTACAGCGGCCACCCACTGGCAGGAACCCTGTGCTGGGCGCTTACGGACGGGCAGGGGAATGATGTAGCGGGCGGCTCGACCCCATTTGATGTGGGAGAAGGACTCGACGGCGTGACTTCCCTCTCCATACCGCTCACCACGCTGGCCGACGCCCCCCGCCGCTATGATTTCAGAACATGGATAGCCGATAGCCAGGTCAGCAACAGTTGGCCTATCTGGGTGTATCCCAAGCAGGAATCGCTGGAACCGCTGAAAAAGGGCATCCTGATAACTCGGCAGCTGACCGACGACGTGGCCCGGCAGCTGGAGAAGGGCGCCCGGGTGCTCCTCATGCCCGACAGCGCCTCGTGCGGCTCCAATACGGTGGGACCGCTCTTCCAGACCGATTATTGGAACTACCGCATGTTCAAGACCATCAGCGAGAACAACAAAAGAGAGGTGTCGCCCGGCACACTGGGCATCCTCACCCGTCCGGAACATCCTCTCTTCAATGCCTTCCCCACCGAGGAGCACACCAACTGGCAGTGGTTCCCGGTGGTGAGCGAGAGCCGCCCCTTCATGCTCGACAATACCGCCGCGGCCTACCGCCCCATCGTGCAGGTCATCGACAATATAGAGCGCAACCACAAGTTGGGCCTCGTCTTCGAGTTCAGCGTGGGCAAGGGCCGCCTGCTGGTGGTGATGAGCGACCTGGAGCGCGCCTCGCAGTATGTGGAGGGGAAGCAGTTCTACATCAGCGTGCTCAAGTATATGCAGTCGGCCGATTTCCAGCCGCAAACCCGTATCACAATCGACGATTTCCGCCGCCTGCTCTCCACACCCGTGGTGGAGGGCAAGATAGGCGAACTGAACAATATTTCGCCTTATTAAAAAAATGTAGGAGTGTAGATAATTACATTTGTCTACACTCCTATACTCCTACACTCCTAAAAAAATCATTTTTTCTTCTTCGGTCGGCGGCGGGCCCAGCCCTCCTCGCTGAAGTCGGGCTCCTCGCCGCGCAGTTGGATGTCGTAGCCTTGGAAGAACTGGCGCCAGTCGTCCTTGCGGCCGCTCTCGGGGCGTTTCTCCCGCTGCTTGGCCCTGCCCTTGGGAGCAGGCTCGTCGTAGCGGCTGCCTTTCGACTTCTTCATGAACCGTTCGAAACCCGTCTTCCGCTCCTCCTGGGGGCGCTCCTCATTGCGGGGGCGGCTCTCCTTGCGCCGGGGTGCCTCGTCGCGGCGTCCTTTGCCGTGACCCTTCTCGTCGGCGTCGTTGCAGCGTACCTGACGGCCGTGGTAGCTGGTGCCGTCGAGCGACTCCATCACCAGTTCGGCATCCTCTTCGGGCACTTCGATGTAGGAGAACTTGCCGAAGAGGTCGATGTGGCCCACTTCCTGGCGGCCTGACACATGGCGGTTGATGAACTGCATCACCTCGCCGGGGTAGAAGCCGTCGTCCTTGCCCAGATTGATGAAGAGGCGGCGGTAGCCCTTCTCAGCCTTGTGGCCTTTCTCGGCGGGTTTGCGCTCCTTCTTCTCTTTCTTGCTGCTGGGTTTCTCTATCTCGGGCGCATTGGCATAGTAGGCCAGGAAGCGGCCGAACTCCAGCGACACGATTTTCTTGATCAGGTCTTCCTTCTCCATATAGTCGAAGTGGCGGTTGATGTCGGCCATGAAGGGAGCTATCTCCTCCTCGTTCACATCGGCCTTCTCTATCTGGTCCATCACTTTGTAGAGCTGCTTGGTGCATATCTCTTTCGGGGTGGGGATGTTGCCCTCGACAAACTGCTTGCCTATCTCCTTTTCGATGGCCCGCATCTTCGACTTCTCGCGGGTGTGAACGATGGCTATCGAGGTGCCCTTCTTGCCGGCGCGGCCCGTACGGCCGCTGCGGTGGGTGTAGCTCTCAATGTCGTCGGGCAGACCGTAGTTGATTACATGCGTCAGGTCGTCGACATCCAGACCGCGGGCTGCCACGTCGGTGGCCACAAGCAGTTGGGTGAGGTGCTGGCGGAACTTCTGCATAGTGAGGTCACGCTGCTGCTGCGAGAGGTCGCCGTGGAGCGACTCGGCGTTGTAGCCGTCCTGTATCAGTTTGTCGGCTATCTCCTGGGTCTCTATCTTGGTGCGGCAGAAGATGATGGCGAAGATGCGAGGATAGTAGTCGACAATGCGTTTCAGCGCCAGGTATTTGTCCTTGGCGTTCACCATGTAGTAGATATGGTTCACATTCTCGGCTCCCTCATTGCGGCTGCCCACTACAATCTCCTTGTGGTCGTGCAGGTAGTTGCGCGCTATGGCCTCTATCTCCTTGCTCATGGTGGCCGAGAAGAGCAGCGTGTTGCGGTCTTTGGGCACACCGGCCAGAATCTCGTCGATGCTCTCCGAGAATCCCATGTCGAGCATGCGGTCGGCTTCGTCGAGCACCACATTGTTCACAGCGTCGAGATGGGCCACGCCACGGTTCATCAGGTCTATCAGGCGGCCCGGGGTGGCCACGATAATCTGAACCCCCTTGTTCAGGGCGTTGATCTGGTTCACTATCGAGGTGCCGCCGTAGACGGCCACGATGCGCACGCCCTCCATGTAGCGGGCAAAGTCTTTCAGGTCGTCGGCTATCTGCAGGCACAGCTCGCGCGTGGGACTCAGGATGATGGCCTGCGTCACCTTGCTGTTCACGTCTATCTTCTGCAGGAGGGGGATGCCGAAGGCGGCGGTCTTGCCCGTGCCTGTCTGTGCCAGGGCTATCACGTCGTTGCCTTCGCCAAGCAGATAGGGTATTACCTCTTCCTGAACGGGCATGGGATGCTCGAATCCCATTTCCGTGATGGCGCGGCGTATCTCCTCTACCACGCCCAGTTCTTCAAATGTCTTCAAGTTGGTGATGTGTATTTGTTGATGTATAACGAAGATTGCCTTCAAGTGCCAGTACTCCTCGCATCGTCAGGGCAAGCTTCAATGGGGAAACCGAATGCAGGGTTTAGCTTATTGTGTGGAAATAATGTACACTGCTTTCACTTTGCGGCTGCAAAGGTACTGAAAATCAGCCGAATTGCAAAGGAAAAACCTGCTTTCCGGCATAAAAATGGCGCAAATAAAAGTTAAACAGCCTGCAAACAGATACAGAAAAGGATTTTTTTTGTTAATTTGCGGCAAATTAACTGATAATACTATGGCAAAAGGAAAAAAAGGCAAACGAATGAACAAACGGCAACTCTCCGAGGCGCTCATCACTTTCTTTCAGGAACAGCCCAACGAGACGTTCACGCTGAAACAGATATTCCGCGCACTGCAGCTCGACACCCATCCGCTCAAGATGCTGTGCATCGACATCCTGGAGGAAATGGCCTGGGACGATGTGCTGAGCAAGGTGAGCGACAGCTCCTACCGTCTCAATCTCAAGGGGCAGGTGCAGGAGGGCATCTTCAGGCGCAAGGCCAACGGAAAGAACAGCTTCCTGCCCGACGACGGCGGAAAACCCGTGTTCGTGGCGGAGCGAAACTCGATGTTCGCCCTCGACGGCGACCGGGTGAGGGTGTCCTTCAACGCACGCCGGCGCAACCATATCAAGGAGGCAATGGTCACAGAGATTCTCTCCCACGCTCGCGACACCTTTGTGGGAAAACTGGTGGTGGAGCGCGACTATGCCTTCCTCGTCACCGAGAGCAACATCTTCGTACACGACATCATGATACCGAAGAAGAAACTCAAGAACGGTGTCACGGGCGACAAGGCGGTGGTCAAGATTACACAGTGGCCCAGCAAGGAGTCGAAAAACATTGTGGGCGAAGTGGTCGACGTGCTGGGCAAGTCGGGCGAGAACACGGTCGAGATGCATGCCATCCTGGCCAAGTACGGACTGCCCTATAAGTATCCCGCCCATGTGGAGGAGGCCGCCAACAAGATAAGCGCCGAAATCACCCCCGCCGACCTGAAGGGGCGCGAGGACTTCCGCGGCGTGTGCACCTTCACCATCGACCCGCACGATGCCAAGGACTTCGATGATGCCCTCTCCATACGCAAGCTCGACAACGGCCTCTGGGAGGTGGGTGTGCACATAGCCGATGTGTCGCACTATGTGAAGGAGGGCTCCGTCATCGACAAGGAGGCGCAGAAACGGGCCACCAGCGTCTATCTCGTAGACCGTACCATCCCCATGCTGCCCGAGCGGCTCTGCAACTACATCTGTTCGCTGCGGCCCGATGAGGACAAGCTGTGCTTCAGCACGGTGTTTGAGATGGACGACAAGGCACAGGTGAAGAGCTGGCGACTGGTGCATACCGTGATAAGGAGCTGCCGGCGCTTCGCCTATGAGGAGGTGCAGAAGATATTGGAAGACAATGGGGTGGTGGACGGCTCCGGACAGCCGGCACCACCAGCCCGCAAGGGCGGCTACAAGGGCGAGCTGGCCAGTGAGCTCATCACGCTCGACCGATTTGCCAAGCTGCTCCGTGCCGAGCGGTTCAAGAACGGCGCCGTGAAGTTTGAGCGCGAGGAACTCCACTTCGACGTGGACGAGACAGGCAAGCCCACACGCTGCTACTTCAAGGTGTCGAAAGACGCCAACAAGCTCATCGAGGAGTTCATGCTCCTGGCCAACCGCACCGTGGCCGAGAGTGTGGGACGTGTGAAGAAGGGCGTCAAGGCCAAGACGCTGCCTTACCGTGTGCACGACATGCCCGACCCCACCAAACTGGAGACCCTGCGCGAGTTTGTGGTCAAGTTCGGTTACAAGCTCAAGACGGCGGGCACCAAAGGAGCCCTCTCCAAGAGCCTCAACTCGCTCATGGAGGAGTGTGCCGGCACCAAGGAGCAGAACCTGATACAGACCGTGGCCCTGAGGGCCATGATGAAGGCGCGCTACAGTGTGCACAACATAGGCCACTACGGACTGGCTTTCGACTATTACACCCACTTCACCAGCCCCATACGGCGCTATCCCGACACCATGGTGCACCGTCTGCTCACCCGCTATCAGGAGGGTGGCCGCAGTGCCAACAAAGACCGCTACGAGGAACTCTGCGAGCACTCCAGCGACATGGAGCAGCTGGCCATGAATGCCGAGCGCGAGAGCATCAAGATGAAGATGGTGGAGTTTATGGCCGACAAGATAGGGCTGGAGTATGATGCCCACATCAGCGGCATCCAGTCGTACGGCATCTACTGCGAGATTGACGAGAACCACTGCGAGGGCATGGTGCCCATGCACGACCTCGACGACGACTACTACGAATTTGACGAGCGCAACTACTGTCTGGTGGGTCGCCGGCGCCACCATAAGTTCCAGTTGGGCGATGCCGTACGCATCAAGGTGGCAGGCGCCAATGTGGAGAAACGACAACTCGACTTCACTTTGGTGAAATAAGGTTTTTCTTCTGAATAAAAGTCCGGCCTTACACATCAATAGACTACGATGTGTAAGGCCGGTTTTTTATAACGGGCCTTTAGAACCGCCAGCGCAGCTGCAGGCTTAGGTCGGTCTTCGACGAGCGGTCTATGCGCTGGTAGCCGGTGGAGATATGGTCGCGGTCCAGATAGTCGACGGTGCTCAGGTGGGCCAGCACCATGAGGCGGCTGCCCAGGTCGGCGCGGGCGGTGAACGCATAGCGTAGGCCCTCGCCGTCGTAGGAACGGAAGCCGTAGCTGTAGAGCGGGCCGCTCTCGTAGCCGTAGACACGGCTCTCGGTGTCGTCGGTGTCGAAATAACCTACCGAGGCGCTCACCTTCAGCCAGCGGTGACTGTAGCCGCCCTGGGCGCTCGCCATCCATCCCAGACTGCCGCCCTCGAAGGCGGTGTACGACAGGTCGGCACGCAGGCCCCATTGCCAGGGGCCCTGACTGCCGCTCACACCGGCCAGCGTGCGGTGGGTGGTCTTCCAGGCCAAGGCGGTCTTCTCGCTGTTGTCATACTCCCGCATCTTGAGGCGGTAGCGCAGGGTGAGCGACAGTTTGTCGGTATTGTACTGTGCCTGCACCAGGTTGTCCCAAGCGTGCGACGAGGCCAGGGCCTGGTACTTGGAGGCCGGGAAGTAGGCAAAGTCGCTGTAGGCCGACAGCTGCAGGGCGCGCAGGGGCTGCCATCGGGCACCCACGTAGAGGCCGCTCTCGTTCTGCACGCGGCCGCCCTCGCTGAAACTGTTGGAGTGGAGCGAGTAGTATTTCTTACCGTAGAAACGGTACAGGGCCATGAGCGAGAGTTGTGGCGAGGGCGTCACGCTCAGGGTGTGCAGGGTGGCAAGGGCACCGCAGTGGCCGGTGGCCACCTCGCCCCGCACCCCCACAAGGGGGCCTGTATAGCTGTAGTGGGCACTCGCATTCCAGAACCGGTCGCCCGCGGGATAGTACAGCCGGTAGGCCTGCCGGGTGTCGGGCTGCAGCGGCCGGCTCAGCCAGGTGTGCAGGGCGGTGGCCCCTATGCGCAGGGCACCCCGCCGGTATTCCAGGTCGGCGGCCACTACGGTCTCCGAGGTGTTGCGCTTCTTGGCCATCTCCGTGGGGGTGCGGTGGTAGTCGGTGGTCAGGAGGGTAGTGATGCCGGTGGAGTCGCTGCTCAGCGTGGCGTCTACCTTTCGGTAGGAGGCCAGGGCCGTCAGTTCCAGACCTTTGCTGATGCTCACCGTGGCACCGGCTCCCTGCAGATAGTGGGCGGCGTTGCGCGACGAGTGGGCCCGCAGACCGCTTCCTTTGCTGCCCAGGGCCGACAGCGAGGCCAACTTGCCCATGCTGAAGTCGTTGTTCATCACCAGGCCCAGACCGAACGAGGCGCGATATCGGCCGGCCACCAGGGTGCTCAGCCGCCCCAGCCGGTGAGCCTCGGCATAGAGCGAGTAGTAGTCGTAGCCCAGCCGGTTCTTGTCGGCGAAGAAGGGTTCTCCGGCATCCTGCGACCCCACGAGGCCTATCTTGATGCGGTTGGAGTAGTGGAATTTGTAGCGCACCGAGTGGCTGTACTGATAGCCCAAGTACACTTCCTTGTCGCCGCGTCGCTCATAGAAGGGCACACCGGCGGTGAGCACGATGTCGTGGTGGCCGTATTTCAGGATGCGCTCCATGGAGAGCGTGTCTTTCTTGGGCACTTCGCCGAATTGTACGAAATAGGAGAGCAGGCAGCGGGTGGGGTAGTCGATGGTCTCTATCATGGCCAGTTCGCCGACCGTCTTCATGGCGCCGTATTGGTAGATGTAGGCCTGGATGTCTTCCACCTGTTGCTCATTGAGGAAGGGCAGGCGGAGCAGGTCTTCGCGCGTGGCGGTATTGATGTTCAGCGGCTCTTCCTCCAGGTCGCAGAGCATCTCATAGGTGTCTTCCCAGTCGGCCGACTCAATATCCTCGAAGGTGCTCAGCTGGCCGAAGTAGAACTCCCATGGCCTTTCGGTCTGGGCATGCAGACGGCCGGCAAGGCACAGCATGAGTGCAGCAATGAGCAGGTATCGGAGTCTTTTCATGGCAGTGGTGTGTAAACGGTGTCACAAAAATAAGCAATTTTCCTTTAAATGGGTCGTTCAGCCAATAAATGTTGTTAAAAAATGGCTGTCGGTTCCGGTGAAATGTGGCCGGTGCCGATATTATCTGTAATTTTGCTCCCGATGAATGTCAGGCCTTTGCTGATATGGCTCTTGTCGTGCGGCCCTCTCTGTGCAGGTGCCCAAAACGACAATACCCTCCGCCCGGAAGACCGTATGGTGGACATGGACAATCCCACCTTCGTGCCTACGGTGAAGGTAGGAAAGGCTTTGCTCGACGGTGACAGCGTGCTCTTCATGCAGATGAACAAGGTGTATGTCTATCCGCAGGCTGAGTTTAAGAATGAGAGGCAGCGGAAGGCCTACAACCGCCTGGTGTACAATGTGAAGAAGGTGCTGCCCATAGCCAAGGAGGTGAACCAGATTGTGCTCGAGACCTATGAGTATCTCGAGACGCTGCCCGACAAGAAGGCGCGCAGCGCCCACATGAAGAAGGTGGAGTCGGAAATCTATGAGAAGTACAAGCCCCGCATGAAGAAATTGTCTTATTCGCAGGGCAAGCTGCTCATCAAACTGGTGAACCGTGAGTGCAACTCCTCATCGTATGAGATAGTGCAGGCCTTCATGGGCTCCATACGCGCCGGATTCTGGCAGGCCTTCGCCTGGGCTTTCGGTGCCAGCCTGAAAAAGGAATACGATGCCGAAGGCACCGACCGCCTCACCGAGCGTGTCATCCTGTTGGTAGAGTCCGGTCAGCTCTGACGGGTTTTGGGGCTATGGCAGATGGACTCGATAGGCTACAGCTATGATGCCATCATAGATGTAATTATACAAAGAAATATCGATTACACAAAATGTGTAACACAAAAGGTGTAATTGCTCCCGATGAACGACCGTCAGCCGTACGATATGATGATATTATGCTGTTCCATCATCATTAATCACCTATTCACTATCAATACTGCATTATATCCCCCTCTCTGCCCAGTCGCCTCTGTCGAGGTTGCGATAGCCGATGGCCTCGGCTATGTGCATCGACTCGACACGGTCTGAGCCGGCAAGGTCGGCGATGGTGCGCGCCACCTTTAGAATGCGGCTGTAGGCACGGGCCGAGAGCTTCAGGCGCTCCATGGCCATGCGGAGCATGTCGAGGCTCTGGGCATCGGGCTCAGCAAACTGGTGGAGCATGCGCTCTGTCATCATGGCGTTGCTGTGTATGCCTTTATAGGGCTTGAAGCGCTCTTCCTGTATCTTGCGGGCTGCAATGACCCGCTCGCGGATAGCTGCCGACGGTTCGCCGGGCTGCATCTGCGACAGTTGGGCGAAGGGCACGGCCTGTATCTCGCAGTGGATGTCGATACGGTCGAGCAGCGGACCGGATATCTTGTTCATGTAGCGCTGTATCTGCCCGGGGGTGCACACACAGTTGTGCGTGGGGTCGCCATAGTAGCCGCAGGGACAGGGATTCATAGAGGCCACGAACATGAATGAGCAGGGATACTGGGTGGTGTACTTGGCGCGGCTGATGGTGATGATACGGTCCTCAAGGGGCTGGCGCAGCACCTCAAGCGTCTGCTTGTTGAACTCCGGCAACTCATCGGCGAAGAGCACCCCGTTGTGTGCCAGACTGATCTCGCCGGGCTGCGGCGACGACCCGCCGCCCACCAGCGCCACTTGCGAGATGGTGTGATGGGGCGACCGGAAGGGCCGCTGCGAGATGAGCGAGGTGCCGCTGCTCAGCTTGCCGGCCACGGAATAGATCTGGGTGGTTTCCAGACTCTCCGACAGCGAGAGGGGCGGCAGGATGCCCGGCAGCCGCTTGGCCATCATCGACTTGCCGCTGCCCGGCGGACCCACCATGATGAGGTTGTGGCCGCCGGCGGCCGCCACTTCGAGCGCACGTTTCACACTCTCCTGTCCGCGCACGTCGGCAAAGTCGAGGTCGGTGGTGTACTGCTGCTCGTAAAACTCGCGCCGGGTGTCTACCACGGTGGGGTCGAAAGTCTTGGTGCCGTTGAGCAGCGCAATCACATCGTTGATGGACTCCAGGCCGTAGACATCAAGGTTGTTTACCACGGCCGCTTCCCGCTCATTGGCCTTGGGCACGATGAGGCCCTCGAACTTCTCCTTGCGGGCCCTGATGGCCACGGGAAGCGCACCCCGGATGGGGATGAGGCGCCCGTCGAGACCCAGTTCGCCGGCCAGCATGAACCGGCCCAGCCGCTCACCCTGTATCTGGCCGTTGGCGGCCATAATGCCGATGGCCAGCGGCAGGTCGTAGCTGCTGCCCTCTTTGCGTATGTCGGCGGGCGACATGTTGACGGTGATGTCGGCCACGGGCATCTTGTAGCCGTTGTTCTGCAGGGCGGCACGTATGCGGTCGTAGCTCTCGCGTACCGAGGTGTCGGCCAGTCCGGAGAGATGGAGCAGCACACCGCGTGTGATGCTTACCTCTATCATAATGGTGATGGCTTCAAGGCCCATCACGGCGGCGCTGTAGGTCTTGACAAGCATTTTATCTCAACAGTTGGTCAAATTTTTCCTGTAGGTTGGCCATCGTGACGCTGCGGTCGATGATACGGCCGTCGCGCACCACGATGATGTCGGGCACATTGCTCACCCCCAGCTGTTGCAGCAGGGGCGACTCAAAGAGCCGGTCGGCGGTGACGTTCTGCCACTGGATGGAGTCGCGCTGCAGGATGCGCTCCACCTCTTTGCGGTTGGCGTCAACACTGATGCTCACCACATTGAGCCGGCCGCCCGAGGAGCGCATGATACGGCGCAGACGCCGCTGCTGGTCCTGGCTCTCAAAGTTCCACGAGCTCCACACGCTGATGGCGGTAAGACCTTTCGACAGGTTGCTGCTGCTGAGTGTGGCACCTTTGTCGTCGGTCACGCTGAAGGAGGGCAGGGGCGATTTCTCTATCCCCTTGGCCAACTGGTCCACTTGCTTCTTCAGGCGCTGAAGGCTGCCGTTGCGGGGCTGCTTGTCCATCATGAGGTCGATGAGGCTGGCTGCCTGACCATAGTCGACGGCGGGCGGACGCAGAAAATAACGCCGCACCAGGTACACACCGACGGGGCTCTCGGGATGGTCGGCGATGGTGCGTGCTGCCGCCTCACGAGCCTGCTGAGGCAGACTGCTCAGTGTCTGCTTGCGGAATTTCGTCATCAGGTTGTTGGCCTTGGTGCCTTCAATCTCTATGTCGCGCAGATGCGACACATCGCCCTTGACGCTGACTTTCTCACCCGGTTCGGCAAAGATGGGCTGTTCGGAGAAGTTGGGAAACACCATCAGCAGCAGGGCCTCGCGTTCGCACGGGCGCTCATAGGTGAACCGGCCGCCGGTCACGTGTATGGTGTCGATGCCGTCGATGGCGCCGTCGGGGCTGTAGATGTAGAATTCGCCCTGGTCGATATTGGCCAGTCGGCCCGATACCTTGAAATAGCCGCTGCGGCCTCCGCAGGCCGAAAGGAGCACAGCGCACAGGGCGCACAGGAAAAAGGTACAATGAGGACGACGCCGGCCGGTGGGGGAGAAAAAGGAAGAGAATGGTATCATGGCGCGACAATGGTAAGAATAAGTGCAAAAAGAGGTGCCGCGAGCGGGACTCGAACCCGCACAGCCATCACTGGCTAAGGGATTTTAAGTCCCTCGTGTCTACCAATTCCACCATTGCGGCATCCAGTAAATCTTGTCTGAAGCCATGTCTCACCGTTGGAGACATGAGCGGAAAACGGGACTCGAACCCGCGACCCCGACCTTGGCAAGGTCGTGCTCTACCAACTGAGCTATTTCCGCCTGTATGGCATTGCTTCAATTGAAACGCAAAGATAGGCCAAATTATCGTAATGGCCAACAAATTTACACATTTTAATATTTTCCGCAGACCGGTCCAGCGGTCATCGGCCGAGGGGCTGTGGGGTCAGTACACGGCGAGGATGCCGAAGGGTCCGGTGGTCGAGGCGCGGTAGCGTGTCATCTTCTTGCCGCTGTCGCCGGCCACCACGATACCGTCGCTGTTCATGTTATACTGCCGGTGGCACACGTTGCAGGTGGCCAATCCGTTGCTGCTCATGGTGAGGGGTTTGCTCCTCACGGGCAGCGCGTTGGGGTCGAAACAGTTGGGGCACTCCTTGTCGTAGGCGTAGAACACGGTTGGGTAGTCCAAGGTGCCGAATCCCACAATCACGCCGTTGTTGTAGCCGATGATGTTGGTGCGCCGCTGGTCGTGGGCGTTGATGATGCTGCGGCTGCTCTGCCCGGCATTGTTGCTGAAGGCGAAGTAGGTGGCTCCAGCCTGCACCTCGCTCTTGATGAGGCAGAAGATGCCGGGCGAGTTGACGTTCATGGCGCTGGCTAGGGTGGCGTCGTTGTGCTGGCTGTTGTCGAAGGCCAGGTAGCAGGCTCCGATGGTGTACTCATTCTCGGCATCGCCGCAGGAGAGCAGGAGCAGCAGGGGCGAGAGCAGCAGGCATAGCAGACGTTTCATGCGAGCAGGGCTTTTTCGGCTTCCGTTATCCGCTCGAAGTGGAATCCCTGCAGAATATCGTCCATCAGGCGGGCTATCTCCTCGTTGCACGGGCGGCCTATGCTGCCGGCGTGGGTATGGTGCAGGTCTTTGCGGGCCTTGAAGGTGCCGGCCTCTATCTCGAGGCCCACCTTGCGGTAGGCATCGCGGAAGGGCATGCCCTCGGCAGCCAGCCGGTTCACCTCTTCCACACTGAAGATGGGGTCGTAGCGCGGGTCGTCGAGCAGGTGCTCGTCTACCTCCATGCGGTCTATGATATAGGTGGTCATCTGCAGGCAGTCGGCCAGTTCGTCGAAGGCGGGCAGGAACACTTCCTTGATGATTTGCAGGTCGCGGAAGTAGCCCGAGGGCAGGTTGTTCATGATGAGCGTCACTTGCTGGGGCAGCGCCTGCAGTTTGTTCGACTTGGCCCTGATGAGCTCGAAGACATCGGGATTCTTCTTGTGGGGCATGATGCTGCTGCCCGTGGTGCACTCCTTGGGCAGCAGCACGAAACCGAAGTTCTGCGAGTTGAAGAGGCAGGCGTCGTAGGCCAGTTTGGCCAGGGTGCCCGCCACGGTGGCCATGGCGAAGGCCACGTTGCGCTCGGTCTTGCCGCGTCCCATCTGGGCGTACACCACATTGTAGTCCATCGAGTCGAAACCCAGCAGGCGTGTGGTCATCTCCCTGTCGAGGGGGAACGAGCTGCCGTAGCCGGCGGCCGAGCCCAGAGGGTTGCGGTTGGTCATCCGGTAGGCGGCCTGCACGAAGAGCAGGTCGTCGGTGAGCGACTCGGCATAGGCGCCGAACCATAGCCCGAAGGAGCTGGGCATGGCTATCTGCAGGTGGGTGTAGCCCGGCATGAGCGCCTCCTTGTAGCGTTCGCTCTTGCGCTGCAGGGCATCGAAGAGCGTCTTGATGTCGTCGACGAGGTCCATGAGCCGGTGGCGGATGAAGAGCCGCAGGTCAACGAGCACCTGGTCGTTGCGCGAGCGTCCGCTGTGTATCTTCTTGCCCATGTCGCCCAGGCGGCGGGTGAGCATCAGCTCCACCTGCGAGTGGACGTCTTCCACGCCCTCCTCGATGGTGAATGAGCCCTCCTGGCAGAGTGCGTAGATGTTTTTCAGTTCATGGAGCAGCTGCCGCAGTTCGTCGGCGGTGAGCAGGCCTATGCTTTGCAGCATGGTGATGTGGGCCATGGAGCCCAGCACATCGAATGGTGCCAGGTAGAGGTCCATCTCACGGTCGCGTCCCACAGTGAAACGCTCTATCTCGTCGGTCATCTGGAAGTCTTTCTCCCACAGTTTGGTGGCCATGTCCTTTATGCTTCTTTTGGTTGGTTTGTCTGGGTCAGTCTTGCGGATTGTAGTTCATCATGGCCATGGCGTCGGCTATCTTTTCCAAAGCCTCCTGCAGGGGCTTGGCCACCATGCCTTTGATGAAGGGGTTGAGCTCGGCTTTGATGGTGAGGCGCATCTTGCTGGTGGTCTCCGTCACCGGCAGCATCTGAATCCAGAAGTTGAAGGGCAGGGGAGAGCTCACGGTCTCAAACTTGATGCACTTGGGTTCCTCGCGGTCAATGATGCGCATGGAGATGGTGCCCACGGGCTGCACGTTCATCGATACGGTGTCGGAATCGAAGGTGAGGCCGTTGAGCTTGTCATCGGGCACACGGTCTCTCACGCGCTGCAGGTTGTTCAGGTCGCTCAGCATGTCGTAGACGTTTTGCTGGGCATAGGGTATCTCTCTTACGCTGCTTTCGAATTTTGTCTCCATGAGTCGGGATTCTGTTTTTGAGGATTATTGTTTCCAGTGGGCGGGGTCTTTGCGCCACTCGTTGAGCAGTTCCACATCGGCCTCGGCTATGTAGCCTGTCTCCAGGGCCTGGGCCACCACATGCTCATAGTCGGTCAGGGTCACGAGCTGCACGCCGGCATTCTCGAAGGCCTCCTGCGCCACACCGAAACCGTAGGTATAGCTGGCCACCATGCCCACTACCTCGCAGCCATACTTGCGTACGGCCTCCACGGCCTTCAGGCTGCTGCCGCCGGTGGAGATGAGGTCTTCCACCACCACCACTTTGGTGCCGGGCTTCAGTTCACCCTCGATGAGATTCTCCAAACCATGGTCTTTGGGTTTGCTCCTCACATAGACGAAGGGCAGGCTCAGGGCATCGGCCACCAGGGCTCCCTGGGCGATGGCGCCTGTGGCCACGCCGGCTACTGCCTCGGCCTGGGGGAAGTGCTCCAGGATGGCGTGGGTGAGCTCCAGCTTTACATAGCTGCGCAGGTCGGGGTAGGAGAGGGTTTTGCGGTTGTCGCAGTAGAAGGGCGACTTCCATCCCGATGCCCAGGTGAAGGGATTGTTGGGCTGCAGCTTGATGGCTTTGATCTGCAGCAGCTTCGAAGCGAATTGTTTCTTCAGTATATCCATGACTTTTGGTTGATTTGTTTTATACTACAGGAAATTAATTTGCGAAGTTAGCAAATTTTGCCCGTTTTTGCAAATAAATCGGTTGATAATTGCTCTTAGGCCCGCACCACGCCGAGTGAGAGCACGCTGATGCGGCAGGAGGCGGCCTCGCAGATGGGGCGTGAACAGGCCCAGATGGTGGCGCCTGTGGTCACGATGTCGTCGATGAGGAGCAGGTGCCTGCCGGCCGCTCTCGTGGCGTCGACCGCTTCGAAGGCGTTCTCCACATTGTCGAGACGTTGTGCCTGGGTCTTGTGGGTCTGGCTGTCCTCGAAATGCCTGCGCCGCACGATGCCGGTGTCGATGCCGATGCCTGTGACGGCGCTCACCCCCTTGGCTATCTCCTCGCTCTGGTTGTAGCCCCTCTGGCGCTGGCGCTTCCGGGCCAGCGGCACCGGCACGATGAGGTCGATGCCGTCGAAGAAGCGGTAGGGCATCATCTCCTCGGCGGCCATGCGGCCCATCACCTGTCCTATCTCGGGGTGGTGGAAGTATTTCAGGGCGTGGATGATGCGGCTGGCCTCCGAACCGGCCTCATAGAAGAAGAGAGCTGATGCCCTTTCAATGGGCAGGCGGGCGTAGAAGCGGCGTGCCATCTCGTTGTCGTAGGGGTGCTGGGTAAATCCTGTGCGCGGCAGGGCCAGGTTGCAGGCCGTGCAGAGCACCTCCTCGCTGATGCCGAGCCGGCAGCCGCATATCACGCAGGCCTGCGGCGAGATGAGATTCAGCACACGGTGCCAGAAACTAATCCTCGTCTCCATCGTCGGTCGTGTCGTAGTCGTCGGCACCGTCGAGGCACTGCCTGATGAGGTCGACGGTAAAACCGCGGCCCATGGCGAAGCGTATCAGCTTGCCGTTGGCCTCATAGTCGCTGGCCGCCTTGATGGTGCGGCGCTTGCTCTTGAGTAGGGGACGGAGGATGGCGAGGTACACCTCGTCGGGCACCTCGTCGAGGGCCTCGCGGATGATGCCCTTGGGAATCTGTTTCAGGTAGAGGGCCTGTTCCACCTTGCGGCGGCCCCATTTGTTGCTCTGTATGCGGTCTTTCACGAAGAGGCGGGCATAGCGGCTGTCGTCGATGTATTTCTCTTTCACCAGATAGGCCAGCACGGCCTCTTCGGTGGCGGCATCGGCTCCCCACTTGCGCATCTTTTGGCGCATCTCGTGCGAGCAGTATTCGGCGCGGGCGCAAAGGGCCGTTAGCTTGCTCAGTATTTCTTGTTGGGTCATGATTGTGGTGTGATAGGGGTGAGGGGCCGGATGGCTACGGCGTAGCGGGGCAGTCCGAACGGGTCGCGGCGGATGGCCACATCGATAAAGCCTTCCTGTGTGAGCAGCGCTGCCGTCTCACGGCCCTTGGCGGTGTTGATCTCGAAGTACAGCCTACCGCCGGGCCGCAAAGCCCGGGTGGCATAACGGGCGATGGACGCATAGAAGAGCAGCGGGTCGTCATCGTCCACGAAGAGGGCCTCATGGGGCTCATGCTGCAGCACATGCTGAGCCATGCCTGCAGCCTCGGAGCGGCACACATAAGGCGGGTTCGATACGATTATGTCCCACCGGTCGCTGTCGTGAGGGGGCTGCAGGGCATCCGTCAAACTGAAAGCGACTTCTGCGCCGAGGCATTCGGCATTCTCCTGGGCGGTCTGTAGGGCTTTTGGCGAGATATCCCACGCATTGACATGGGCACCTCTGATATCCAGGGCCAGTGTGATGGCGATACAGCCGCTGCCGGTGCCTATGTCGAGCACATCGGGATGCTCCGGCGCCTCCTGTGCCACCATGCGGCACAGTTCCTCGGTCTCGGGCCTTGGTATCAGCACTCCGGGTCCCACATGGTATTTCCTGCCGGCGAACCAGGCCTCCCCCAGCACGAATTGCACGGGTTCTGCCTGTTCCAGGCGCCGCAGCAGCAGTTCCAGTTGCTTTTGCTGCTCCTGTGGCAGCATGTCGAGTCCGCCGCAGTAGAGGTCGGCCTGTGTCAGGCCGAACCGCTCTTCCAGCAGCAGCATTACGATGGCGCGGGCCTCGCCTTCCTCATACAGCGGGGTCAGTCGGCTCCATAGTTGTCTGGGCTGTGTCATATCAGTACAAAAGTACAAAAGAAATGTTACGATGCCAAATTTTCTGTCGGAAAAGGAGACTCTCTTTAGGACGGAGTACAGCAATTGTGGATGATTTTGCAACAAGAGTGACCCAGATAGCATTTGTTATACAAATATAATAAATTTTACTGATTAATATTTAATGATGGGTTAAGGAGTCTGCCTATAGACTCAAATACATTCATCCGCAAATATACAACTTTCATTTGGAAGAAGCAACATTTCTTTCAAAATCACAAGGGCTCCCAATAGCCATAAACGAGGATTGCTTAATTCTTCAAGCAAGAAAATGTATCAAATTCCCCGTCCCCTTGATTCACTAATATTTAACGACTGCCTCTATGATATAGTGAAAGTACTCTTAATTGATAGATTATTTACCTCCCCATATGGCGATAACTTGGCCATTCCACTTTAACATACTCATGTGGAAAGTCCCACCTATTGTATTTGCAGATAAAGTGCCAGACAATAACCATATAGAATCATTTATAAGTTCGACTCTAAAAGGTAAATCCTTTTCTATTATTTCTTTACCAAATGCATTGAAAAGAATAGGTTTTGCCACTTCCACTGCAATCTTTTCATTGGATATTACATCTCCACCACGGATAAAAACAGTCCTTCTTCCATCGTCTATCCAATATTGGCCCATAATTTTCTCATTTGTCCTCTCACCTAAATATAAATAATCAGGAATCTCCTCTTTTTGAGAAGAGTCATCTCGTCCGCAATGGCATAATAACAAGAGCATTATGAATGCAATTAAAAAAATGTTTGTTGGCCTTTTCATTTAAAATTGTATTTGAATCGATATATGTGCTCCCTCCTTCCTCCGGGTGAGCACGGTGCTGCCGGTGATGTCGGTGAAGGTGAGAGCGGCGTGCCCGTCCTCGTCCTCGGCAGCAAACCTGTGCCCGTGATACTTGATTGCTAACATTTAAATTAGTCCGACTTTTAAAGTGAACTCAAAATTTATTTGGCATATGCATAGAAACTATCATAAACGCATCGTTTGCTATTTAGCGCTTTTTCGTACAATCCTTTGTAGCAAAGTGTTTCTTCTTCGGTATCCCATTTTGTATTGAAATCGTATGGGCATATAAAATCCCATGAGATAGGGATTAAATCCTTTGATATAAGATCCTCTTTTATTATTTCGTAAGCGGATATAGCATCTCTTGCTTTTATGAAGATGTACACAAAGCCTCCTCTCAAATTATTCTTGAATTTGTATTCGTATTCAACGCTTGTCCAATATACAGTCATAACAAATTATCTAAATTTTTTACTTCCTATTCTATAATGAATATTATCTTTATTCTTATTTTTATGATTTTCATCATGGACATGGGGAGCTTGGCTTCCTCTATCTGTTTTAAACTTATTTCCTTCTCCTTTTTTATTTCTTGTTTGGTGAGTAACCTTTTTTTGATTTGGCTTCACTGGACGTGCTTTAGGTCTTGCTTCTAATGCTTTTTTTCCAAATTGTATTGGTCATATAATATAATGTTCATTAGACAAGCATAATAATCAGCAAAGACACAAGAAAAATAATATGAATAATCGTCATCCGATTTAGAATTTGAATTCCATTCAAATCTTTTATTCTGTAAAGAGTCTACCAAGACAAAATACCAGTAAATAGGGGTGTAGATGTCTATTGATTTGTGAATGGGTTCTTCATTTTTATTTATATCAAGCGTAAACAAACGATTAAAAACCTCATCACAATTTGAGAATTCTTTACGAGTCACTTCTTCTTTACCAATTCGATAACCATAATACAAAACATAGGATTTTTCATTTTTTACAGTTATTGTCCACAAATTTTCAAAGAACAGCGAGCAGAACGACCTGTTTGTCAAACTGTCCTTTAAACATCCGCTTTCAATAAGTTCATAAACATATTCATAACCTCTTTTGTATTCTTTTAATAAAAGAGTGTCTACAGATTCTGCATTTACTTCAATTCCAATAAATAACAGAATAAAATATACAAATAAACTTTTCATCGAAAACCTGGGAGTGAAGTGGGATTGGGAATATAAGATTTGTCCCCACGGCGTCCCTTTCCTGAATAAGAACTACGGCCTGTGGTCTCTTCATGGATTATGGGGCGGTTTATGGAGAATTAAGATTCATAAGGCTGGATGATAATTGCCATCATCACGTTTGTTTCGCAAATATACATAATATTTTTAACTCAAGAACTTTTTTTGCATTTTTTTGACTAAGATCTTCCCAAATTAGGCATTTAGATTGTGTGCCTCGAGAACCGACCGAACTGCCCCATAATCCGGGAATAGAATTAACAATTCAATCAGGTACCTGTTCCTCTGTTTTTATCTTATTTCTCTGAAACATTCTTTTTTATAGCTTTGCAGAGATTTTGGAAGCTATAAAAATCAATAAAAGGGACTAAGATTCCTTTTTTGGGATCTTCGTCACTTTTGTTGCAAAATCACCCATAGTTAGACAGTATGACTTTTCTTCTGAGCAGTTCAAATCCCGCTCTTCCGTAGCATTCCC
>CACYUZ010000029.1:0-35760 GCA_902777645.1 uncultured Prevotellaceae bacterium
TCGTATAGCCCGCTATACTCCCTCTTCAACTTACACTCTGCACACGACTAAAAATCAAAAATCGCCTCGACATAATTAATAGAACCCACCTTAATAATAAAAAAATCCCGCGATATTTCGCGGGATTTTTTTATTCATCCTCTTCAAAGTCGTCGTCGTCGAAGCCGAAGAGGAGGGGATCGACGAAGGCGTCCATCTGGCGGCGGTCGCGCTTGGTGGGACGGCCCGTGCCGCGGGCGCGGTCGACAAAGCCGCTGATGCGGCTCATCTCCAGCAGCTCATACTGCTTGGGGTCGGTCACATTCTCGTAGATCTCGGGCAGCAGTTTGGCGCCCACCCGCTGCTCGATGCACTGCAGCACACGGAAGGAGTAGGTGACGGGCGGCTTGCGCACACTGACCACCTCGCCCACCTTGAGCGGGCGCGAGGGTTTCACGTTCATGCCGCCTATCGTGACGCGACCGTTCTTGCAGGCGTCGGCGGCTATGCTGCGGGTCTTGAAGATGCGGGCGGCCCACAGCCACTTGTCTATACGGGCTTCGGACATTGTATAAGGGAAGTTAAAGGGAAGTTAAAGGGAAGTTAAAGGGACGTATGCCCTCTTTACGATTGGGCGGGTGCCGGGGCATCAGAACCATCTGCCGCCGGGGCCTTCGGCTTCTTGGGGCGCGGCGGGCGCTTGTTGAACTGGTTCATCGTGATGTCGATGCCGGCCAGCACAAAGCTCTTGATAATTTCGACGGCGGTGTCGATGGCAGGGTCGAGCACGGCATGCTCCTCGGGGGTGAAGGCACCCAGCACGAAGTCGACCTGCGAGCCGCGCGGGAAGTCGTTGCCCAGTCCGACGCGCAGGCGCGGGTAGTCCTGGCCTATGAGCTGCTGTATGTGGCCCAGGCCGTTGTGCGTGCCGGCGCTGCCGCGCGCCTTGAGGCGCAGGGTGCCCAGGGGCAGCGACAGGTCGTCGGAGATGACGAGCAGGCGGTGCTCGTCGATGTTCTCCTTGTTGAGCCAGTAGCGTACGGCGTTGCCGCTCAGATTCATATAGGTGGTGGGCTTGAGCAGGAAGAGTTTTCGCCCGCGCACACTGCACTCGGCCACATAGCCGTAGCGTCGGTCGTCGAAAACAATATTGGACGCTTTTGCGAAAGCGTCCAATACCATATAGCCGATGTTGTGGCGGGTGGCGCTGTATTCGGCGCCGGGATTGCCCAGACCCACAATCAGATACTTGTCCATAGGGGGAAAAATGCGGTTTACTCAGCAGCGGCTTCCTCGGTCTGCGAAGCGGCCGACATGGCGGCACGGGTGCGCTTGATGGTGCACACGATAACCTCCTTGCTGGTGGCTATCTCGAGACCCTCGTAAGACAGCTCGCCCACCTTGATGCTCTTGCCGATGTTCAGCTTCGTCACGTCGACATCCAGCTTCTCGGGAATCTGCTTGTAGGGAGCAGTGACATTGATCTTGCGGATGGAAAGGTTCAGACGGCCACCGTCGCGCACACCCTGAGCCAGACCAACCAGGTTGACAGGAATACCGATGGTGATGGGCTTCTCGGGGGTCACCTCGTAGAAGTCGACATGCAGCACGGCGTCGGTCACGGGATGGAACTGGAGCTCCTTGATGACGGCCACGTGCTCGGCACCGTCGATGTTAAGATTCACCACGTAGACGTGCGGGGTGTAGATCACCTTGCGAAGGTCGCGGGCGGAAACGGCAAAGGAAAGGGCCTCGGGAAGACCGTTCTCACCACGGCTCTCACCGTAGAGGTTGCAGGGCACCATGCCGGCTTTGCGAAGCTCACGGGTGGCTTTCTTGCCCATCTCGGCTCTCTTGCTGCCGTTCAAATTGATTTCTTTCATAATGGTTGTGTTACTCTAAATTAAGTGAATAAATTGTGATTCGTTATTGCTTAATTCGCCATCACACGAATGCCCTCAAGGGGCCGGTGCGCTAAAAAAGCGGTGCAAAGGTACAACTTTTTTCCGAAACAGAAAAGAAACCGCACTTTTTCGTGTGTTTTTTCCCGAAAAGGAGGAGGTTTTTTTACACAATTCTTGCATGTGAATGAATTTTTAAGTAATTTTGCATCATCCTTTGGAAACTACAAACGTATCTGATAAGAAACACACAGAAGATTATGATAAACAGAGAACTCATTCGAATCAAGGTGGTGCAGCTCACTTATGCTTACTATCAAAACGGCTCGAACAATATGGCCAACGCCGAGAAGGAGCTGCTCTACAGCCTCTCGAAGGGCTACGACCTGTACAACTATCTGCTCATGCTGATAGGCGCCGTGACCAAGGAGGAGGAACGCCGCGCGCAGATAGCCGCACAAAGAGCCGAGAGAGAAGGACTGCCCATGCCCAACATGAAGTTTGTGGAGAACCGGTTCGCCAAGCAGCTCGAGGAGAATGACATGCTTATCGACTTCAGGGAGAAACAGAAGATGACCTGGGACGACCACCTGGAGTTCGTGCGCAAGCTCTGCAACCAGATTGAGATGAGCCCCATCTACCAGGAATACATGGACAGCGAGGACGACTCGTATGATGCCGACAGGGAGGTGTGGCGCAAAATATACAAAACGCTCGTGCAGGACAACACCGAGCTGGAGAGCGTGCTCGAGGAGAAGAGCCTCTACTGGAACGACGACAAGGAGGTGGTGGACACCTTCGTGCTGAAGACCATAAAGCGGTTTGACGAGAAAAACGGCGCCGCACAGGAGCTGCTGCCGGAGTTCAAGGACCTGGAGGACAAGGAATTCGCCCGCAAGCTGTTCCGTTCCACCATTCTCAACGCCGACACCTATCAGCGCTATATGAGCGAGACCTCGCGCCACTGGGACTTCTCGAGGCTGGCCTATATGGACGTGGTAATCATGCAGATAGCCATCGCCGAGATGATGACCTTCCCCAACATTCCCGTGAGCGTGACCATCAACGAGTATGTGGACCTGGCCAAGGTGTACAGCACCTACAAGAGCAGCGGCTACATAAACGGCATGCTCGACGCCATAGCACGCCACCTGATACACGAGGGGCTGCTGCTTAAGACCATGGGCACCAAGCAGGGCGGCGGCGACAACGACAGTAACAATAATCAACCATAAAAAAAGTAAGGAAACAGTATGAATACGATTCTTTTACAGGCTGCACAGGGCAGCGGCGGCATGTCGATGCTTGTCATGATGGTGCTGCTCTTTGCCATCATGTGGTTCTTCATGATCAGACCCCAGCAGAAAAAGCAGAAAGAGATAAGGGCCTTTCAGAACGCGCTGGCCGAAGGCACCCGCGTGGTGACCGGCGGCGGCATCTACGGCACGGTGAAAAGGATAGAAATCGAGACCGGAAAGGTGAGCGTGGAGATAGCCAAGGGCGTCATCATCGAGGTGGACAGAAACTATGTCTTCGCCGACGCCAACGCTGCCAACCCGGCCGCCAAATAAGACAGCATGAGCCCCAAGACCGATAACGTCAGGCACTTCTTGTTGAGATTCATCAACAGGCAGTTCCTGACGTTTCTGTTCTGCTTCTGCCTGAGCGGATTCTTCTGGCTGCTGCTCACACTGAACGAAACCATCACCAAAGACCTGCAGGTGCCCGTGACCATAGGACATGTGAGCAACGACTACCACCTGATAAGCGACGAGACGGTGAATGTGACCGTGACGGTGAGCGGACAGGGACTATCGCTGCTGGGCGTGGCAAGGGGCATGAAGGACAGAGAGGCCGTAATCAACTTTTCAGAACTGGTGAAGAAGGCCGACCTGGACCAGGGCGTGGCCACCGTGACCGAGAGCGAGCTGCTGTCCACCGTGAGAAAGAAGCTGGGCAATGCCAAGGTGACCGACCTGAAGCCGAAGGAGCTGAAAATCTACTTCACCAAGGGCGAGGCCTTCAAGGTGCCGGTGAGGCTCGTGGAGCCGCACATACAGCCCAAGGAGCACTACACGCTCATGAAGACGGAGGTGACACCCGACTCGGTGACCGTGTATGCCATCAAGAGCCTGGCCAAGCAGATAAAGGCCGTAGACATCAACTATTTCACCCTCGACGAGGAGACCGACGGCAATGAGAAGACCGTGAGGATGCCCTACAAGGCCGGGGTGAAGTATCAGCCCAAGGAGGTGACCGTGAAGGTGACCACCGACCTGCTCACCGAGGATACCATGCGCGTGCGCATCTCGGTGCCGGAGATGGGCAACGGACTGCTCATCAGAACATTCCCGCCCTCGGTGACGGTGCGCTACACCGTGCCCATCTCGAGAAAGAAAGAGGCGCGCAGCGTGGGATTCGTCGTGGTGCCCAATGTGGACCAGGAGGTGCTGGAGAACGACTCCGTGCTCGACATCATGGTGAGCGAGGCACCCGCCTTCGTGCTCAATCCGAGGCTCGACGTGCGGAAAGTGGGATTTCTGAAAGAGAGCAAGTGAGGCGATGGGCAGGCGAACAGCACTGACAGGGGGTATAGGCAGCGGCAAGTCGTATGTGTGCCGGCTGCTGAGAGAAAGGGGCATCGAGGTGTACGACTGCGATGCCGCCGCCAAGCGGCTCATGCGGCACGACGAGCAGCTCAAGGAGCGGCTCAGGGAGCTGGTGGGTCAGGACTTGTATGAGGATGGACGGCTCAACAAGGCGCGCATGGCGCAGTTTATGCTCAGCAGCGAGGAGAACATACGGCGCGTAAACGCGATAGTGCACCCGGCCGTGGGCGACGACTTCCTGGCCTCGGGCGCAGAGTGGATGGAGTGTGCCATCCTCTTCGAGAGCGGGTTCGACCGCTATGTGGACCGTGTGGTGTGCGTGTCGGCACCGCTGGAGGTGCGTCTGCAACGCGTGATGGAGCGCGACCACCTGTCGCGCGAGAAAGTGATGGAGTGGATGCGGAAGCAGTGGCCCCAGGAGGAGGTGATGGCCCGCAGCAACTTCGTGATTGTGAACGACGGCGTAGCGCCGCTCGGCGAACAGATAGACCGGCTGCTGGACTACGGATTAATCTGATGTCGTGAATTCAAACTACGGATTTATCTGATTTTTCTGAAACAATCAGTATAATCAGATAAATCCGTAGTTTGCCAGTTCAGCTGGATTTGTCCCTTTAACTTCCTTTTAACTTCCCTTTAACTTCCTTTCTATTTACTATGCCATCGCTTTTCGATGGCAAGGGTGCGGTATATGTCGGGCACGATGAGGATGAGCGAGGTGGTGGCCACGATGAACAGCCAGTCGGCTGTCGAGAGCGGCTCCACACCGAACATGCTGCCCGCCACCTGCACGATGAACACCTGGCCCAGCAGGATGACCGTCATGATGAACACGAAGCCCCGGCTGAACGACTGGCTCAGCGGACGGAGGCCGCGCAGGGCCGCCGAGAGGTCGAGCAGCAGGCTGCGCCCCGTCTGGAAGTACTTGGCATTGAAGAGATTCCAAAACTGTATCATCACGAAGAAGGTGAAGAAGATGCCCAGCTCGTAGGGGCTGATGTGCACCCTGGCCTTGTGGAAGTCGACCGTCTCGCTGACGGTCTGCCATAGCGAGAAGTCGTGGAAGAGGCCTGCGGCTCCCGCCGTGAGCTCGCCGGTGTGCCACATGCGCTGCCACAGGGCGAAGAGGAACACGAAGAAGAAGAGTCCGGCTCCCACCATCTGCCGCAGCATGGGGCGGTCGATGATGTGGCTCTTCGGGTGGCGCGGGCGCTCGCGCATCACCCGCTTGTCGGGCGGCAGCGACGAGAGCGCCATGGCGGCGAAGGTGTCCATGATGAGGTTCACCCACAGCATCTGCGTGACGTTGAGCGGCGAGTCGAGGCCTATGAAGGCGCCGGCCAGCACAATGAGGCAGGCGCAGATGTTGATGGTCATCTGGAAGAGGAGGAAGCGCTTGATGTTCTTGTAGAGCGAGCGGCCCCACATGATGGCCTTGTTGATACTGGCGAAGGAATTGTCGATGATGGTGATGTCGCTCGCCTCCTTGGCGCGCGAGGTGCCGTCGCCCATGGAGAGACCCACCTGCGCCTTCTTCAGCGCCAGGGCGTCGTTGGTGCCGTCGCCTGTCACGGCCACCACCTGCCCCATCTCCTGGAGCAGGCTCACCAGGCGCACCTTGTCGGTGGGGCGCGCGCGGGAGAGCACCTTCAGGGTGGGCAGCACGTCGCGCTTGAGCACCTCGTCGGTCATCGAGGCGAAGGTCTCGCCGGTTATCTCCTGTATGGGCTCGTCGGGGGTCATGATGCCCGACTCACGCGCTATCTCGTTGGCGGTGAGCGCCACGTCGCCCGTCACCATGATGACCCGCACACCGGCGCGCCGGCAGGTATCGATGGCCTGCGGCACATCGTCGCGCACGGGGTCGGCCATGGCCATGAATCCCACGAAGAGCAGGGGAGCCTGTTCGTCGGCTTCGAGCCGCTGGCAGGCGAAGCCCAGTGTGCGACGCCCTATGCTCTGCGCCTCGGCCAGCGCCCCGCGCACTTCGTCGGCGGTGTGGCCGCCGGCTATGGCGTCGCACAGCGAGAGCACTATTTCGGGGGCGCCTTTCACATATTTCCATCGGCTGCCGTCGGTGTGGGCGGCGGTGGTGGTCATATACTTGGTCTCGGGGGTGAAGGGCACCTGCTCCAGGATGGTGGCCTCGTCGCGCAGCTGGCGGTAGTCGGTGTGCTGCTCATGGGCTATCCACCGCAGCAGGGCGCCCTCGGTGGGGTTGCCCACGGTCTGGAGGGTGCCGTCGGGCTGGCGGCTCAGGTCGGCGGTGGAGTTGACGGCTATGCTTCGTGCCAGGAGGGCGGCGTCGGTATAGAGGTGGTGTTCGGTCACCTCGAGCTTGTTCATGGTCAGTGTACCGGTCTTGTCGGTGCAGATGACGGTGGTGGCGCCCATCGTCTCGCAGGCGTGGAGCTTGCGCACCAGGTTGTTCTGCTTGAGCATCTTGCGCATGCTCAGCGCCAGGCTCACCGTGACGCTGAGCGGCAGGCCCTCGGGCACGGCCACCACCACGAGTGTGACGGCGATGAGGATGCTGTCGAGAAAGAACTCGGCTATCTCGAGCGTCTCGCTGTTGTTGGCCACGTCGCCGTCGAAGAGGAAGTAATAGATCATCCTGCCCATGATGATGAGTACGGCCACGATGTAGCTGGCCCTTGTAATCCAGCGGCTCAGATGGTCGAGCTGCTCGTTGAGCGGGGTGCGCACGGCGCGCTCCTCGTTGAGGATTTTGGCGCCGCGTCCCTCTTCGGTCTCGGTGCCCACGGCCGTCACCCGGTAGTGGCAGTTGCCCTCTATCACGGTGCTGCCGCGCAGCAGGAAGTCGCGCGGGTAGGCGGTGTCGTCGGGTCGGTCGGTGCCAGTGGGTATGCGCTTGGCGGTGAACATCTCGCCGGTGAAGGCGCTCTCGTCGACGTGGAGCGAGAGCGAGCGCAGCAGTTGGCCGTCGGCGGGCACCTCGTCGCCGCTCTCCAGCTTCACCACATCGCCCACCACCACATCGCATTTCTTGATTTGCAGTATGTGGGGGCGGTCGTCGCCCGTCCAGCGCAGCACCTTGACGGGGCGTTCGTCCTTGCGCTGGTTGAGCACGCGGAACTCGCGCTCGGCGCGCACCTCGAAGATGAATCCCACGCCGGTGGCCAGGAGCAGAGCCACGAGCACGCCGGCCGGTTCGATGAGGGTGGACCAGGGTTTGCTGTTCATCTCAATCTCGTAGACGGAGATGCCGAGCGAAAGGAAGAAGACCACCAGGAGCACGATGATGAGCGGGTCTTCAAACTTGCGTAGGAAGCTGCGCCACAGGGGCTCGCGCTTGGTGTCGGGTATGACGTTCTGTCCGCGGCCTTGCGTCACGGCCGCCGAGTTGTTGTCCAGACAGAGTTGCTTATAATCGGTTGTCATAATGGTTTCGGGGTGCTGTGTGGCCCCGCAGTTTCTTTTATGGGGCAAAATTACCTATAACTATTGATTCTTGCAAGAAGAAAACGTTTTTTTGCGGATTTGTAACAGATATGAAAAGATGTGGGGAGATGAAAACCCGGCGGAAATGAAAAAGCGGAAGCCTTCGGGGTGAAGACTTCCGCCTGGTGTGCCCGATCGGATTCGAACCGATGACCTTCAGAACCACAATCTGACATTCTAACCAGCTGAACTACGGGCACCATGTTGCTCGCATGGGTAGCAAAGCGGGTGCAAAGGTAGGCATTTTCTGCGAAACGCCCAAATTTTTTTTAGGTTATTTTTGCCCAAGGGCACAAAAAGTAGTGGACAGATGCCCCCGGGGGGAATGTCTGTCCACTATGGAGTGTTGCGATGTAGTGCTTTTTCTTACTGTGCAGGAGCGGGAGCTGCGGGCTTGGCGGGAGCTGCGGGCTTGGCGGGAGCGGCACCCTCGGCTGCGGGAGCTGCGGGCTTGGCACCTTCGGCAGCGGGAGCGGCGCCCTGTGCGGGAGCGGCCTGCTGGCTGGCACCGAACTTCTGCTGTGTAGCGGGGTTGGTGAGCGGGTTCTCAGTCTGGTTTTCTACGGCGCTCTCCTCGCCATGGCTCCTCGGAGCCACTGCAGCGCAGAGCACGCTCAGCACCACCATGGCGATGGCCAGGCCCCAGGTGGCCTTCTCGATGAAGTTGGTTGTCTTGCGCACGCCTACCAGTTTGTTGGCGTCTTGGAAATTGGAGGTAAGGCCTCCGCCTTTCGACTCTTGTATCAATACGATGAAAATCATCAGCAGTGCTGCAATGACAATCAGAATGACAAATAATGGGTACATTTCTCTAATTTTTGTAATTGTTGTTTATTATTATTTTTTCTAAAAATCGAATTTGGTCTGCAAAGTAAGCATTTTTTTTTGGATAATTCAAATTTAAACGCTTAATAATTTCCAATGCCTTGGAATATCGGCCCTGTTTGATGTAAATCAGCGCCAAAGTCTCGGTGAAGATGCCGTCGTCGGCCGATTTGTCGTCGTTGAGCTGCGGCACGTACTCGGGTTTATCCTTGAGCTTGATTTTGCCTTTCTTCTGGGTGAGGAAGTCGTCGATGAGCGCCTGTCCGTTCATTTCGGGCACCTCGGGGTCGGGGGTGTCGTCGGCCTCGTCGAGCTGCATGAGGTAGGCCACATAGTCGACGGTGGCGTCGGCAGGGGTGGGCTTGCGCTTCTCCTTGCGCGGCTCCTCGTCGGGCAGCGACTCGAGGAAGGTGTCGATGAGCGACATGGTGCGGTCGGGCTGATGGGCGGCGGGGGCTTGCGGCGCTTTCGGCTCCTGCGGGCGCAGCTCGTAGTGGGCGGCCTCGACCAGGTCGAAGAGCACGCGGCGGTCGCTCAGATAGACGGCGGCGCGGCGCAGTTCCTCGTCGAAGGTGGGGTCGTGGAGCAGATAGAGGTTCTGCAGCAGGAGCAGGCGCGCAGGCTGGTAGTAGGGGTGGCGTGCCAGCAGCGAGCGCAGCTCGAAGAGCGTTTCTTTGTTCAGGGCTTCGGGATGCCCTATGAGGTGGGTCAGGTCCATTTCTTCGGTGGGGCGGCGCTGGCGTTTACCAGTTGGCCACCGTGGCATTGAATATTTGCTCGGTTATTTCTTTCGTCATTTGGGTCACCAGTTCTTCCTGCACGGAGCTGAGCGACTGTGTGGTCTCGTAGGTGGAGGTGGCGGTGAACGTCTGTTCGAAGTCCTCTTCGTGCTTCTTGTTGTTGGTGAAGCGCACATTGACGGTCATCGAGAGCTCGGTCTGCGCCGAGTAGCCTTCGGCCGACACACTCTTGTTGCGCTGCTGATACTGGGTAATCTCGCCCTCAATCTTCAGGTCGCCGTTGCGTTTCACCTGGCTCAGGTGGGTGTGGTTGGCGAAGATGTCTTTCAGCTCGTTGTTGAAGATGTTCTGCATGGGGCCCCACACATAGCTGGCGCGGATGGGGAACTCCTCAATCTGGATGGTCTTGGTGACATTGTAGTCGATACTCGCTCCGTTGAACGAGTAGGTCACCTTGCAGGCGCACACCGTGGTGAGCAGCAGTGCGAGGAGTGAGGCTGTGAGCAGGCGGGCTTTATTTCTGGTCCAGTCCATAGTCTTTTATCCTTCGGTACAGGGTGCGGGTGGAGATGCCCAGCTCTGAGGCGGCTTTCTCACGGTTGCCGCCGTTGCGCTCCAGCGCCTTGATGGTCATCTGCCGCTTCACGTCGTTCTCGTTGAGGCTCTCCTCGGGCTTGCCTTCGGCCATGGGTTCTTGGTCTTTTATCTCCACCACCTGGGCCTCTTCTATGTCGGTCTGGTGGCCCAGGCTGTTGCCCCGGTAGTTGTTGATGAACGAGCTCTGGCTGTGCAGGGGCTGGTTGTTCATCTGGTTGCGCAGGTTGGCCAGCTCGTGCCCCATACTCTCCATGGTGGTCTGCATGCGGCGGAGCATCTCGAAGATGATATCGCGCTCCGAGTCGTAGCGGTTGTTGGCGTTGGGAGCCACCAGGGCGGGCAGGGTGGTGTCGGCGTCGTCGGGTATGAACTGCCGCAGCGTGTCGGCGTTGATTACGCGTTCCTCGCTCAGGATGGAGATCTGCTCGGTCAGGTTCTTGAGCTGGCGCACATTGCCCGGCCATTTGTATTTGAGCATGAGCCGCTCGGCGTCTTCGGTGAGCGTGATGCGGGGCAGATGATACCGCTCGGCTATCTGCATGGCGAAAAGCCTGAAGAGCTGCAGAATGTCGCGGCCGCGGTCGCGCAGCGGCGGCATCTGTATGGGTATGGTGTTGAGCCGGTAGTAGAGGTCTTCGCGGAAGCGTCCCTCGCTGATGGCTTTGCGTATGTTGACATTGGTGGCGGCCACGATGCGCACATCGGTCTTGAGCACCTCCTGTCCGCCCACGCGTATGTACTCACCCGTTTCGAGTACACGCAAAAGGCGTGCCTGCGTGGCGATGGGCAGCTCGCCCACCTCGTCGAGGAAGAGGGTGCCCTTGTCGGCGATGCCGAAATAGCCCTTGCTCTCGGTGATGGCATCGGTGAAGGAGCCTTTCTCATGGCCGAAGAGTTCGCTGTCGATGGTGCCCTCGGGTATGGAGCCGCAGTTGATGGCGAAATAGTTGCCCCGCCTGCGTGGCGACTGGTCGTGTATGAGGCGTGGGATAATCTCCTTGCCCACACCGCTTTCGCCCACGATGAGCACCGACAAGTCGGTGCTGGCCACTTGCAGGGCTATGTTTAGTGCATGGTTCAGCGCATCGCAGTTGCCCACGATGTTGTAGCGTCTTTTGATGGCTTGAAGGTCTATCGAATTCATAATCGTGACAAAATTACCTATTTTAGCTGATATGACTGCAATTTTGGCAGATTTTTATTCTTTTTTTGCAATCTCCTCGGTGTCGCCTTCCACTTTTATGAGCAGCAGTCCGATGGCGGTCCATATCAGCTCGCGTATGCGCACGAGCAGTGCCACCAGGATGGCGGCGTCGGTGCTCATGGCCAGTCCCTTGACCGACATGAGGAATCCGCCCTCGCGTCCGCCCAGTTGCAGCGGCATGAAGAAGAGCATGTTGGCAAAGAGGGTGGTGAAGGCCAGGATGAGGATGCAGTCGGCATACGACACGTGGGTCATGAGCACGCGCAGCACGAAGTAGATCTCGAGTGCGGAGCACACGCGGCAGGTGAACTCGCTCATCACGGCCGAGAAGAAGGTTTTGGGGTTCTGGTTGTGCAGGGCGGCTATCTGCTGGTCGATGTGGTCCAGGTTGTCGCGGTGGCGCTCAATGAATGCGGCGGCCCATTTCTTCACGAAGGGCAGGTGCTGCAGCAGGTTCATGGCGCGGAAGGCCAGCCCCTTGCGGTAGCCGGAGAGGAAGAACCAGATGGCCAGCAGGCAGAAGGAGCCGGTGGCGCAGAGCAGCAGGGCCATGGGTATGCTCACGGGCTGGGTGCACACGAAGAGCACGATGCTGGCCAGCCAGAACCAGAAGTGGCTGAAGATATGGGTCATTGCGAAGAGGATGACCGATGCCGAGGCCTTCTCGGTGCCGATGTAGGGCGCCAGCGCCATGATGCGGTAGGGCTCGCCGCCCATTAGTCCGCCGGGCGTGGCATAATTGAGTGCGAATCCCGACACGGTCACCTTGTACAGCCAGAGAAACTTTATCTTCCGGCTGGGGTTGCCGCTGCGTATGATGATATACCACGACAGCGTGTTGAAGAGGTAGAGAAAAGCCCACAGCGCCACCACGGCGATGAACCAGTAGCCGGCATGGCGCACATGCTCCCACACATCGGCGAAGTCGAGCTGCGACACCATCAGTGCCAGCACGGCCAGTCCGAAGAAGAAGAAAATGTTCTGGAAGCGCTTGCTCATTCTTGTTTGGCTGCCGGTTCGGTTTTCTTCGGTGTGTTGAAACGCACTTTCTCGCTCTCGTCGCGCTTCTCGTGGTAGAGTTTTTTCAGAGGATTGCCCAGCGGCTCGTCGTAGGTGATGCGGTTGCGCAGTGTGTCGATGGCCATGTAGAGGGCGTTGCGCAGGCGCTGCTCGTCGCTCTCCTCCCTGCGGTTGAAGGCGGCCTCGTCGCCGTTGCCCGTGCTCACAATCACGTTGGGCAGTCCGGCGCAGAAGGTCACGCCCTCGTTCTGCGAGAGCAGGTTGAAGGCTATCATGCCCTGGTCGTGGTGCATGGCCAGCACACCGTCGAACTGGGTGTAGAGGGCCTTGGTGAAGAAGTCCTCGGGCGAGTAGGGGCCGAAGAGGCCGAGATGGCGCTCGCGGGCCTCATCGACGGCCGGTTTCAGAATGTCGGTCTCTTCGGTCGACGGCTGGGCATTGAGCCGCAGCAGGGCGATGCGGGGGGTGGAGAGGCGGAAGTCGCGCAGCAGGCTCTCATGGAAGAGGGCGGCCTTCTGCAGGAGCGACTCCTTGCTGAGTTGCTGCAGGGCCTGGCTCAGCGAGCCTTCGTAGGCGATGGCCATGCGCAGGTTGTCGCTCACATGGATGGTGAGGCTGGTGCCCGGGGCTCCGGCGTGCAGTTCGGCATGCTGCGACAGGGTGAGGGGGCTGCCGTCGGGCGACAGCAGGGTGTTGTCGGCAATCGGCAGACTCACGATGGCGTCGACCAGTCCCTCGGCCTGGTCGGAGAGGGCGCGGTTCAGTGCGGTGAGTGCGGCCCTGCGGCTCTCGGGGGTGGAGCTGCCCATCTCCACCTTCACCTCCTCGTCGAAGGTGGGCAGCAGGTTCACACGGTCTTCCTTGGCGTCCTGTGCCGTCTTGATGATGGTGAAGTTGGCGTTCAGTTCATAGGCCTTGCGGTGGTAGGTGGCCACTTTGGGTGAGCCATATATAATAGGTACGAAGAGGCTGAGCAGGTCTTGCTCGCCGAACACTCTGAAGAGGGTTTCGTATCCGATTCCGTTGGTGTCGCCGTGTGCGATGGCGATGCGGGGTTTGTTGTTGTCCATATCTTTGTCTTGTTTTGTTATTGTCGTATGGGTCGCAGGGTGCGGAGGATGGCTTCCAGACGGCGCATCTCGTTGCGCTTGGCCAGTCCGGGGGCGAAGAGCAGCGCCTCGGCCACCACCAGGCGGTGATGGGTGCTGTCGGTCATGGCGTGCAGCACGAAGGGGCCGCCCATCACGTCGCCCTTCATCTCCCACAGGCCCCTTACCACTCTTCTGTCGCCTGTGGGGGTGTGCACCGTATCGGCCGGGAGCACTTGGGCGGTGCCCACGTGCATGCCCTCGCGTTCGCCGGGCAGGTGCAGCGCCATCACGCTGTCGCGGCCCGCCTTAAGGTCGGTGCCCAGGGGCAGTGTGTAGAGGCAGATGCTGCGCTGCGAGGCCTTGCCGTCGTCGGATATCCAAAGAAATCCGTCGGCCTGTTTCGATGCCGAAAACTCGGGAGGGAGCAGCAGCGTCAGGCCGAACTGCTCTGCTGCCTTCTGGCTCTCCGCTGTGCCGTGGCGCTCTTCGAGCGCGGTGATGTAGCGGGCCGTCTCGGCTTGCGAGAGCAACTTCCTGAGCCGGCTCCCCACGGCTGGCAGTTGGCGGCGCAGGTCGCTGAGCGAGGGTGCCTCGACGGTGACGATGAGCTGCGGATGGGCGTATACATCCTGCTCATAGCGCAGGCGGACGGCGGTGTGTCGGCGGGCGTCGATGTCGGTGAGCACGATGTTGCGTGCCAGCCGCGAGGCCTGGTTGTAGTGGGCGGCGCTCACGGCCGAAACGTCGAAACAGGGCTCTTCTTGCGGCAGGCCCGCCACGGGGCGTGTCAGTTCGCCGGTGAGGAGCCGGTCCAGGTCGCCCACCACGAGCACCTCATAGGGCTTGCCGCCGCTTGCGGGCAGCATGCTGTGGTGGCGGCCGCAGGCGGTGAGCAGCAGCAGCGTCACCAGGGCGGCGAGTAGTTTACTTCCGCTCATCGGCTATGCGCTCGGCGGTGCTCAGCAGTCCGCAGGCGGCGTAGATGTCCTGTCCGCGGCTGGCGCGTATGGTGGTGAACACACCGTGCTGTGTGAGATAGTCGCGCAGCGCCTCCATCTGCCGGTCGTCCACCCCCTCGAGCGGACAGTCGGGAATGGCATGGAAGCGTATCAGGTTGATGCGGCAGTCGAGGCCTTTCAGCAGCCGCACCAGGGCGCGGGCATGGGCCAGACTGTCGTTCACGCCCTTGAACACGATATATTCGAACGAGAGACGCCGCTGATGGGCGAAGTCGTACTGGCGCAGCAGACTCAGCACCTCTTCGATGGGCATGCCGTGCTCGGCGGGCATCAGTTGCAGGCGTATCTCCGGGGTGGGGGCGTGCAGGCTGATGGCCACATGGCACTCGCTCTCGTCGAGAAAGCGTTTCAGCTTGTTCTTCACTCCCACGCTGCTCACCGTGATGCGGCGCGGACTCCAGGCATAGCCGTAGGGGGCGGTGAGCACCTCGATGGCCTGCAGCACATGGTCCAGGTTGTCCATCGGCTCGCCCTGCCCCATGAACACAATGTTGGTGAGCCGGTCGCGCTCGGGCAGCGAGTAGACCTGGTTTACGATGTCGCGGGCGGTGAGATGGCCCTCAAAGCCCTGACGGCCCGTCTGACAGAACTTGCAGCCCATCTTGCAGCCCACCTGGCAGCTCACGCACAGTGTGGCGCGGTCGCCGTCGGGTATGTAGACGGTCTCCACGCGCTGTCCGCTGCCGGTGGGGAAGAGATACTTCACCGTGCCGTCTTGCGAGCGCTGGCAGGTGATGGGGGGCATGGCGCCCACCTCGTAGACCTCCGACAGCCGCTCGCGGCCGCTCTTCGAGAGGTTGGTCATCTCGCTGATATCCTGCACATGGTGACGGTAGAGCCACTCGGCCATCTGCTTCCCGCTGAAGGCGGGCAGCCCTGTCTCTGCGGCCACTTCCTTCAGGCCGGAGAGCGTCATACCGAGCAGTGGTTTCTTCTGTTTTTCCATCAAACTGCAAAAATACACATTTTATTTGAACTGAGCAAATTGTAGGGGAGAAAACGGTTTTTCATGCCCTGCGAGGCAGTCCGCAGTCCACTGCCCGCCGTGGCCGCAGCCGCACAAAAAAGGCCGGCAAAAGGGAAAAACCACGGTGCTTATTTTGTCCTTCACCCGATTTGCATTATCTTTGCAGAGGATTATGCTCAGTGAATCTTTATGAGAAACAAAATAGATTGTTTTCTGCCTTGCGACGACATGCGCCAGGCAGCAACCACCGTGGCCCGGCTGCACGAAGACGCCTCCGTGCAGCATGTGTTCCTGCTCGTAGCGGGCCGCAGTTCACAGCAGGTGGCATGCCCTGAGGGGTGCACGCTCGTCGAGGTTGACCGCCTGTGGTCGGCCGAAGCTATACGGACCGTGGCCAGCCGTGCCACAGCACCTTTCATCCTGCTTGCCACCAAGACCACACCCTTCGTGCTCGGGCTTCATGCCCTCGACCGTCTGCAGCAGGCGGCCACCCAGACCGGTGCGGCCCTCGTCTACAGCGACCGCTACTCGGTGGAGGACGGCCGCGTGGTGCGCCATCCGGTCATCGACTACCAGGCGGGCAGCCTGAGAGACGATTTCGACTTCGGGTCGCTTCTCTTTCTGCGCACCCAGTGGGTGAAGGCCTATGCCGAGCGGCCCGCTCCGACCGACTACCGCTATGCCGGGCTCTACGACCTGCGGCTCTTCCTCAGCAGGCAGGGGAGCCTCTTCCACCTCGACGAACTGCTCTACACCGAACAGGAACTCGACCTGAGGGCCAGCGGCGAGAAGCAGTTCGACTATGTGAACCCGCGCAACCGCGAGGTGCAGGTGGAGATGGAGCAGGCCGTGACGGAACATCTCGGCGCCCTCGGTGCCCTTGTGTCGACAGCCGACTATGTGGCTCCCGACTATCAGGAACAGCATTTCGACTGTGAAGCCTCGGTAGTGATACCGGTCTACAACCGTGTGCGCACCATCAAGGATGCGGTCGACTCGGCCCTCTCGCAGGAGGCTCCCTTCGCCTTCAATGTGATTGTGGTGGACAACCACTCTACCGACGGCACCACCCAACTGCTCAACCAGTACGACGACCCGCGGCTGGTGCACATCGTGCCCGAACGCACCGACCTGGGCATCGGCGGCTGTTGGAACACGGCGGTCGACGACCCCCGATGCGGCCGCTTTGCCGTGCAGCTCGACAGCGACGACCTCTACTCCTCGTCCGACACGCTGCGGCGCATCGTGCGTGCTTTCTACGACCAACAGGCGGCCATGGTGGTGGGCTCCTACCGCATGTGCGACTTTGAGCTGAACACCCTTCCGCCGGGACTGATAGACCACCGTGAGTGGACCGATGCCAACGGGTGCAACAATGCGTTACGCATCAACGGCCTCGGAGCGCCCAGGGCTTTCTTCACCCCCCTGCTGCGCCAGCTCCACTTCCCCAATACCAGCTATGGCGAGGACTATGCCCTCGGCCTGGCTTTCAGCCGGCAGTACAAGATAGGCCGCATTTACGACGAACTATACCTGTGCCGCCGTTGGGGCGGCAACAGCGACGCCGCTCTCAGTGTGGAGCGGGTCAACGCCAACAATCTCTATAAAGACCGCCTGCGCACCATGGAACTGCAGGCACGCATCGCCATGAATGCCCACAAGGACGAGGCACCCCGCTTCGATGCCCCGCTGCTGCGGTTCTTCGACCGTCAGCTCGACACATGGCCGCTGGCAAGGCAGAACTACCGCCAGCTCGGTGGGGTGGTGGAGCGTGAACTGTCGGTGCCTGTGGCCGACCGGACACCGGAGGATGGGGTGGACGCCTCGTTCGACGTGCGCCTGCAGTGGAATCCGGCGCGCATTGTCTCCACCGGCGCCAAGATGGACAAGGCCACGCTGGCCAAGCGCCCGTGCTTCCTGTGCGGCGCCAACCGGCCGCCGCAGCAGATAGTGAGCCATTTCGACAGCCAGCTCGACATTCTGGTCAATCCCTATCCCATTCTGCCCGTCCATTTCACCATCCCCTCGTCGAAACACACCCCGCAGAGCATCGACGCCTGTTTCGACAGCGTCTACAAACTGCTGGGCAAGTATCCGCACCTCACCGTGTTCTATAACGGACCGCGCTGTGGTGCCTCTGCCCCCGACCACCTGCACCTGCAGGCCGGCGACGGCACCTCGCTGCCCCTCATCTCGGCATGGCCGCGGCTCTCACGCAGTCTGAAGACTGTTTTGGAGAACGGCCGTCAGGAGGGCATCTATACCGTCGAGGAGTATCCCTGTGCCGCTTTCCTCATCAGGTCGAGGCGCATGGATAGCGGCCGGCGCTTCTTCCGCCGACTGTGCGGCACATTGCAGGAGGTGGTGACCGATACGGAGGCCGCGAAGACCGAAGAACCCATGCTCAATATCGTGGCATGGCGGGCGGCCGAGGAATACAATGTGGTGGTGTTCCCGCGACGCAGGCACCGCCCCCAGTGCTACGGCACCGAAAGACCCGACGAACGCTGTGTGAGTCCGGGCGCGCTCGATATGGCCGGACTGATCATCACACCGCGTGAGTGCGACTTCCACGGCATCACCGCTGCTGAGGCGGGCGACATCCTGCGCGAAGTGGCCCTCTCGCCCGACGATATGCAGCGGGTGACCGATTCCCTGCGCGAGCGTGCCACGGTGGCCGCTCCCGCCGTGCAGCGCCTCAGAGAGCAGCCGCTGGTGTCGGTGGGCATCGTCAGTTCGCATCGTCTGGTGTTCTCGCTCAATGCACCCTACAGCGCCAAGGGCATCACCGTAGAGGGCGAGCAGACCGTGACCTTCTCCGAGGGCGGCATCATGTGGAACGGCAAGCTCTACCGTGAACTCGCCTTCGCTGCCCCCTCTGCCGATGCCACCTTCTCTATCAAGGATGTGGTCATCGGAAAGCACTTCCACTGGCAGCGCAACCAGACGCAGACCTTCAAGGGCATCCTGCGCCTGGTGGTGGAGAGCGATGAGATATGCGCCATCAATGAATTGCCCGTGGAGGATTACTTGGCCAGTGTCATCTCGAGCGAGATGAACGCGCAGGCCTCGGAAGAGTTGCTCAAGGCCCATGCCGTGATATCCCGTAGCTGGCTCCTGGCTCAGATGGAGCGCCGCCGCAAGGTGGGGCAGGAGGGCGGCAGCTTCTTCTCCTTCGTGCGCAAGGACGACGAGATTCTGCGGTGGTACGACCGCGAGGACCACGCCATCTTCGATGTCTGCGCCGACGACCACTGCCAGCGCTACCAGGGCGTCACCACACCGGCGGTGGAGAAAGCCGTGAAGGCGGTGAAGGCCACCAAGGGGCAGGTGCTCACCAGCAACGACGAGATATGCGATGCCCGCTTCAGCAAGTGCTGTGGTGGGGCCACCGAGGAGTTCCAGTATTGCTGGGACAACATACGCAAGCCTTATTTGTTAGCCGTGCGCGATGCCGACAGCGGGCAGCCGCTGCCCGACCTCACCGTCGAGGAGAATGCCGTGGCATGGATAAAGAGCCGTCCGGAGGCCTTCTGCCACACTGATGACAAAAAGATACTGAGCCAGGTGCTGCGCGACTACGACCAGGAAACTACGCAGTTCTACCGCTGGACACAGACCTACACCCAACAGCAGTTGGCCGACCTCGTGGCCGCCAAACTGAAGATGGAGGTGGGCCGTATCAAGGCGCTCGAACCCGTGGAGCGAGGCAAGAGCGGCCGACTGGTGCGCCTGCGCATCGTGGGCACCGAGCGCACCATCACCATCGGCAAGGAGCTGGAGATACGCAGTGTGCTCTCTGAGAGTCACTTGCTCAGCTCGGCCTTCTATGTGGAGACCGAAGGCGAGGCCGACGGGGTGCCGCAGCGCTTCATCCTGCATGGTGCCGGATGGGGCCATGGCGTGGGACTCTGCCAGATAGGTGCCGCCGTGATGGGCGAGAAAGGATATCTCTACGATGAAATACTGCTCCACTACTACCAGGGAGCTGAAATAAAACGACTGTATTGATAAGCTATGAATACGAAAAAGACCAATCCCTGGGCCTGGGTGCCCACGCTATATTTCGCCGAAGGATTGCCCAATGTGGTGGTAATGATAGTGGCGGTGGTGATGTACATGGAGATGGGCATGACCGACACGGAGATTGCCCTGTATACCAGTTGGCTGGGCTTGCCGTGGGTCATCAAGCCGCTTTGGAGCCCGTTTGTCGACCTGTTCAAGACCAAACGCTGGTGGGTGCTCACCATGCAGCTGCTCCTGGGTGCCGCGTTCGCCGGTGTGGCCTTTACGGTCAACACTGCATTCTGGTTCCAGGGCACCATGTTCTTCTTCTTCCTTATGGCCTTTGCCAGTGCCACGCACGACATTGCAGCCGACGGTTTCTACATGCTTGATCTCGACAGTCACGACCAGTCGTGGTTTGTGGGTATCCGCAACACTTTCTACCGCGTTGCGGTCATCTTCGGACAGGGTGTGCTGGTATGGTTGGCAGGCCGCCTGCAGGAACTGTTTCCGGAGAGCAAGGCCTTCACCTGGAGTCTTATCTTTTTTGGCCTTGCCGCCATCTTCATAGCCATCTGGCTTTATCACCGCTTTGTCATGCCCAAGCCTGCCGACAGAAACAATGAAGGGCTGACGGCTCGTGAGGTGGCGCACGGATTGTGGCAGATGCTTTCTTCGTTCTTCACCAAGGTGCCGGTCAAGCAGGTGGTCTTCGTGCTGCTCTTCCTGCTGCTCTACCGCTTTCCTGAGGCCATGCTCACCAAGATGGCCAGCACCTTCTTGCTGCGCCCGTTGGAGGAAGGCGGCTTGGGACTGACCAAAGAAGCCTTTGGTTTGGCATACGGCACCGTTGGCCTTGTCGGACTGCTTTTAGGCGGTATCGTCGGGGGTATGCTGGCCAGCCGCGACGGACTGAAGCGATGGCTCTGGCCGTTTGTTTGCGCCATTACTTTGCCCGATATCGTTTATGTGTACCTCAGTATAGCACAGCCCGGCAGTCTGTGGCTCATCAGCACTTGTCTCTTTATCGAACAGTTTGGCTATGGGTTGGGATTCACGGCCCTCACCCTCTATATGCTATATTACAGCCAGGGCGAGTTCAAAACATCCCATTATGCCATTTGTACCGGTTTGTCCTATCTGGGCCTGATGCTTCCGGGCATGGTGTCGGGATGGATAAAAGACGCTGTGGGCTATCGTACTTTCTTTGTCATCGTAATGGCTTTCTGCGCGGTTACATTCATCGTGTCTGCCTTCATCAAGATAGACCCCTCGTTCGGCAAGAAGGAGCAATGATAATCTTTATCCATTAGAAATCGGATATTATTCTGAAACAACAATCTGATATGAAGATAAAGCAAGTCGCCTCCAGTCTTATCCATGGCCCGTCGGCCATGCGTCCGGTCACCTGGGTGCCCTCCACCTATCTGGCCAAGGGCCTGCTCGTGGTGATTATCACCTGTGTCACACTTGTCATGGGCAAGCGCATGGGCCTCACCAATACCGAGACGGCTTTCTTCTCGTCGTGTCTCTACCTGCCTTTCCTGCTGAAACCCTGCTTCCGTATGCTCTTCACGTCGCCGCTGGTGCGCCGCTGGTGTGTGGTGGCGGCCGAGGCATGCACGGCCCTGGCGCTTTACCATGCCGGCACTTGCCTTACCATGCGCCATGGCACCACACCGGCGCTGATAGCGCTCGCCTTGGTGGCTTTGTGCGGAGGAGTGCACAACTCGGCGGTCGACGATGTGTTCTATTACCAACTCCGCCGTGCGCAGCGTGCGGCTTGGGTCAATGTGGGTCTGCTTTTCTATAATTTGGCCACGGTGGTAGGCATGGGAGTTCTCATTATGCTGGCCGGCAATATGGAGGTGCTCACCCGCAATCTGGGCGAGGCATGGAACCGGGTCTTTTTCATTGGGAGTATGATATATATGGTGCTGGCGGTGGTTCATCTGTTCGCCCTGCCTTCTTTCGAGCCGGCTGCGGTGCGAAGCTCGCTGCGGTGGGATGAATTGCAAGGTGCTGCCCGCTCCTTGTGGCAGAAACCGGGCAAGTGGGCTGCGCTGGCCTTCATCCTGCTCTATCCCGCCCATGAGTCGTTCCTCTACAGGGGCTCCATGCTCTTTATGGTCGACAAGGGCAGTTGCGGCGGTCTCTCCATGGGACCGCAGGAGGTGGCTTTCGCCTTGGGCACCGTAGGCGCCTTCGCTTTCATGCTGGGCGGCTTGGTGGGAAAGAAAATGGTGACGCGGGGTGGACTGAAGGCTTGGCTATGGCCCATGGCGCTGGCTTTTACACTCTCCGACCTGGTCTATGTCTATCTGAGTTATACCATGCCGGCCAATGTGATTCGCATCTCGGTGTTGGCGGGCATCGAGCAGTTTTTCAGTGGTTTCGGCTTATCGGCCTATCTGCTTTTTATCATTTATTTCTCGCAGGGTGCCGACAAGAAGCTGCACTACGACCTCTGCCTGTCGTGCCTCTTGTTGGGCGTCATGGTGTGCGGCATGCTCATGGGTTGGATGCAGGACATGCTGGGCTACCGGCACTATTTTGTGGTGGTGGCATGCCTGTCGGTACTCACTTATGGGGTCTGTGCCTTTGTGCGCATCCCGCCCGACTATGGCAAGCACCAGGACGGCACGTCGACGGCGCACTATCCTGATGGCTTTTAACCTTAGTCAACCCTCCGCTTATGTATGCCATTTTCGACTGCGACAACTGTTATGTGAGTTGTGAGCGGGTGTTCCGTCCCGACCTTGTGGGCCGTCCGGTGGTGGTGCTTTCCAACAACGACGGCTGTGTGGTGGCCCGCAGCCGCGAGGCCAAGGCCTTGGGGGTGAAGGAAGGCACGCCTTTCTACCAGTTGGCGCAGTTGTTCCCCGGTGCCGATATCACTGCTTTCTCCAGCAATTATGAGCTGTATGGCGACCTCACCCTGCGGGTGATGAACATCATCCGCGACAGCGCACCCGCTTTCTTCCGCTATTCCATCGACGAGGCGTTTGTGTCGCTGCAGGGCATGCCTTCTGATTTCAACTACAAACAGTGGGGAGAGGACCTTTCCAAAAAGATTCTGAAGTGGACGGGCATGCCCGTGAGCGTGGGCATCGCACCCACCAAGACACTGGCGAAGTGTGCCGACCGCTATGCCAAGGATTACCCCGGCTACCGAAAGTGTTGTGTCATCGACACTGATGAGAAGCGGGTCAAAGCGCTGCAGGGTTTTCCGGTGGGCCGGGTGTGGGGCATCGGTCGCCGCTCGCAGGCCCGTCTGGAGGAAATCGGAGTCAAGACGGCCTACGATTTCACCATGAAACCCCGGCCATGGGTGCGGCGGCTGTTTCACCTACCGGGCGAGCGCACCTATCTGGAGCTTTTGGGCGAGGACTGTGTGCCCAATGAGGAAATGTCGGCCAAGAAGACCATCTGTACCAGCCGCTCCTTTCCCGGCATGATAGCCGATTTCACCACGCTGCGCACCCATGTCACCAACGATGCTGTGCGCTGCTCGGAGAAATTGCGGCAGCAGCATTCTGCCTGCGCCCTTGTCTCCGTCTTCATCGATTCCAATCATTTCCGTGACGATCTCCCGCAGTATGGAGGGTGGGGCAGTGTGCCCCTGCTCACTCCTGCCAATGATGTGCAGACCGTGGTGCAGGCGGCTCACGATGCCTTGCAGAAAATCTACCGTGTGGGCATTCAGTACAAACGGGCGGGCGTCGTGGTGAGCGAGTTGTGCTCCGATGGCGAGATACAGACCGACCTCTTCGACTATGATGCCGATGAGTATGCCAAGCGCCGCCGGCTCTCAGCGGCGGTCGACCGTATCAACCGCATCAACGGCCGTGAGACTATTGTGCTGGGTTCCCAACAGTATACGGCACCGCAGGGAAAGGGCAAGGCGGGTTCCTTCCGCAATGCCATCAAGCACGACTTCAGGAGCGGCAACTATACCACACGCTGGCAAGACTTGCTCCGGTTGGAGTAAGTCTTGCCAGCGCCGATGTCTGATTTTTTCCCTCTTAGTCTATGAACCGTTTTAATATCGGGTCGTAGGCTTCGATGCGGCGGTCGCGCAGGAAGGGCCACCAGCGGCGTACCTGCTCGCTGTGGGTCAGGTCTATCTCTATGACGGTGCTTTCCTCGTCGGTGTCGCTGGCTCTGTAGAGCAGTTCGCCCTGAGGACCAGCCACAAAGCTGCTGCCCCAGAACTGTATGCCGCCGGTCTGCCCCGACGGGTCGGGCTCGTGGCCCACGCGGTTCACGGCCACCACGGGCAGTCCGTTGGCCACGGCATGGCCGCGCTGCACGGTGGTCCATGCCTCGCGCTGCCGCTGTTGCTCGTCGGCGGTGTCGCTGCTCTCATAGCCTATGGCGGTGGGGTAGATGAGCAGTTCGGCACCCTGCAGTGTCATGAGGCGTGCTGCCTCTGGATACCATTGGTCCCAGCACACCATCACGCCCAGACAGCCCACGCTGGTGTGTATGGGATGGAAGCCCAGGTCGCCGGGGGTGAAATAGAATTTCTCGTAGTAGGCGGGGTCGTCGGGTATGTGCATTTTGCGGTAGGTGCCGGCTATGCTGCCGTCGCGCTCCATCACCACGGCGGTGTTGTGGTAGAGGCCTGCTGCCCGGCGCTCGAAAAGGGAGGTCACGATTACCACACCATGCTCTCGGGCCAGTTGTCCGTAGAAGTCGGTCGATGGGCCGGGTATGGGTTCGGCAAGGTCAAACAGGTCTACGTTTTCTGTCTGGCAGAAGTAGAGAGAGTTGTGCAGTTCTTGCAGCACGATGAGTGCTGCCCCTTGTCGGGCCAGACGGGCGATTTGCTGGGCCAGCCGTTCGCGGTTGTTGTTCACATCAGCGGTGTTGTGCTGCTGTACGATGCCTATCTTCAGGGTCTTCATGATTCTTTGTTGGGGGTTAGGGAGTTTTTGGGGAATTGCATGGTGATACAGTGGATGGAGCCGTGCTGCCGCACGATGACACGGGCGTCGAGGCCGATGATGTCATGATGGGGAAAAGCGGCTTGGAGCCGTTCGGCTGCCAGGCGGTCGTTTTCTGGCTGTCCGTAGGTGGGCAACACGATGGCGCCGTTCAGAATGAGATAGTTGGCATAGGTAGCGGGCAACCGCTCGCTGTCGTAGCAGAGAGGGGCGGGCAGCGGCAGTTCTATCAGCCGGTAGGGGTCTCCTGCGGGGGTGCGCAGCGCTTGCAGCTGTGCCCTCATTCGGGCCAGACTGTCATATTGCGGGTCATCGGGCCGGCCGGGACCGCAGTATACGAGAGTGTGGTCGGGGGCAGACCGCACCAGGGTGTCGATGTGCCCGTCGGTGTCGTCGCCTTCCAGCTCTCCGTAGTCTATCCACACCACCTCTTTCATACCCAGCCGCCGTTTCAGTTGCTGCTCTATTTCCTCACGGCCCAGAGGCTGGTTGCGGTGGGGAGCCAGCAGGCAGGTGCTGGTGGTGAAGAGGGTGCCCTCGCCGTCGCTCTCTATCGAGCCTCCTTCCAGCACAAAGTCGTCATGGTCTTGCAACTCGCCGCTGAAGACGCCTTGCCGCCACAGTTGGCGGGTGATGGTGTTGTCGAGATTGGCCTCGAATTTTTCTCCCCATCCGTTGAAATGGAAGTCGAGCAGCAGCACATGGCCTTTCGTTTCGTTTTCAGCGTTTGTCAGGGTAATGGCGCCATGGTCGCGTGCCCAGGTGTCGTTGCTCTGACAGGCATAGATGCTGATGCGCTCCGTCAGGGGCGCGGGCAGCCGCTGCGCTGTCAGTTGCCTTACGGCATCGGGCTCGGGGGTGGCTATGATTACACGCTCCCGTTCGGCGATGATTCGGGTGAGCTGCAGGTAGGTCTCGGTTATCTCTTCGAGATAGTCTTTCCAGTCGGTACTGGCATGTGGCCAGGTCAGTAGCACACCGTCCTGCTCCTCCCATTCGGCGGGCAGGGTGTAGTGGTCGTGGCTGTTGTCGGGATAGGTGGGTCTCACGGTCAGTTTTTCTTTTTTAATGTTATTTTCTTGGCATAGACAGATGCCATCATTTTTTCCAACTCGAACATCTCGTCTTGCGCCTGGGGGTAGAGACCGTGGCGCAGTGTGGTCTCGCTGGTTATCACGATATCCTTCCCGTCTTGCGCGGCGGTGTAGCGGAAGTGGAGATAGGGTGTCTCCCTCTCACAGCTTTCGGGCATCGCCTCCACCTCGTAGCCGTCGGGCAGGTGAATCGTGATGTGCTCTTTTGTAAGCATGCCCTTCCGGATGAAGAGTTCCGCGGCCAGATGACTGTCGGCTCCTGGCGAGAAAGTGTTGCGCAGTGGCGTGGAGGGCAGAAACAGTCGGCTTCCAGTGGCGTTGGCATAATGGCCGCTGTGTGCTTTCAGCCGGGTCGTTGTTTGGGGTAGCTGAAAGTCTTCGCACAGGTCCTCGGCAGTAGCCGCAGTAATCTGTGCCTGCGGCAGATTATAGCGAGCCAGCATAAACTCTCTCAGGTCTTTTTGAGAGACCTTGGCCAGTGGGCTGTAGCGGTCGTATAGATGACCGGTGTAGGTCTCGTCAATGGCGATATCGGCAGTGCCGTCGGCAGCGAGTGTGATGGTGGCCGATGTGACATGCTGCGAGGCGGTGTCGGCATATTGCGGCAGGGTGGCTATCCTGCCGCCTCCGGGGGTGAGCACCAGGGCATCGTGACCGGCTATGGCGCTGTGAACATAGCCCAGTGGCAAACTGGGGTGGGTGCATTCTATCCAAAGCGTGTCGTCCTGAAGAGGCACTTCCAGTATCATGTGGTCCATCTGCTGGAAGTTGGGAAAGTCTTTCAGCAGCCGTTCCTCACGGGTGCTGATGGCGGCGCAGTGGCTTTCTATGCCGGCTGCTTTGAGCAGGGCTTTCATGTAGTTGCTCAGTGCCTTGCAGTCGCCGTAGCCCAACCGCCATACATCGGCGGCCGGCATGGGGCGGTAGCCGCCTATGCCCAGCTGTAAGCTTACATAGCGTGTGGTGGCGGCCAGATGCCGGTACAGGGCCGCCACCTTCTCTTTTTCGGTGGTGCAGTTCTCGGTGAGGGCCTTCACCTTGTCGACAGCTTCCTGCGGCAGTGCGTCCAGACCAGTGGTCAGGCTGTAGAGCCATTGCCCCATTTCCTGCCAGGTGGCCATGCTGCCCCGTGTCTTGTAATAGTTTATTGTGCGTGGCCTGAAATATACTTTCGGGGCGGTCTCGCTCAGCGAACGGCTGTATGAGCTGTTGGCCACCGCTTTCAGGTCGCTCAGTTCAAACATCAGTTTTCTTGTCTTGTCGCTGAGCGTCTCTCGGGGCTGGCAGTTGGTGTTCACAGCTTGGTAGTCGAGTGCGAAGTCTTTCGGGCAGGTCAGTTCGTACTGGGCATGGCGCACCTCGGTGTCGTAGCTGTCAAGGGGTGAGAAAGCGGGCAGCGAGAGATTGTCGCGCTTGAAGTCCACTTTCATGTCCACGACGGCCAAAGTAGGGGTGGTGGTGGGTATGAAACTGACATAGCTAATGCGGCCGTCGGAGGCCAGGCCTTCGCTCAGCTCGGTGTTCACCAGATCTTTCTGTTTCAGTGTCCGGAGGATTCTGCCGTCGGGCGTGCTGAGCGTGATTTGAAACTTTGCCAGTTCCATGTCCTTGTTCAGGAAGATAGAGAAGTGGGTGTGTTCCTTGTCGGCGGGGTCGGCAATCAGCACTTCCCGGTGCAGTGTCCAGGTAAATCCCGTCTCGCTGTACACATTCACCTCGTTTCTCTCCTCCATGACCACGGCTTTGGGCGTCTGCGCGGCCGCGGGAGCGGTCAGCAGCGCAGCCATGATGGTGCCGACAAGTGTCAGTATGCCGCTGCGTCTCATCATTCGCCTTTCTTCAGTACAATCATTTCGTTGTTTATCCTGGCTATCTCGTCGAACATGCCTTTCAGCATTATATAGTCGGTTACCGGGAAGAACGTCTTGCGCACGTCGAGCCGCAAGGTCACCAGCAGGTCGCTGCCCGACAGTTGGAAATTGGCGCGGCACTGCACGCTTCTGTCTTCGGTCGAGAGGGCCAGCCTTTCGGGCTGCTCCTCTATCTGATAGCCTTCTGGCAGATGCAGCTTGGCCATGTATTGCAGCGATTGCTTGTAGGGGAACTCCACCGGCAGTTCGCGTTTCTCCTCCTTGAAGGGCGACTCCTTGAGCACGGGCAGCACGAAGGGGTTGATGTAGATGTGGTCGGCGGTGGCGTCGAACTTTTTGGTGAATGCCACTTTTTCCGTCACTTTGGGCGAGTAGGTCTGCCGTCCTTCCATCAGATAGCTGGCTATCTCAGCTCCCGAGCTCTTGGCCAGGTCTTTCACATAGCTGATGCTGTCTTGCGCCAGACGGAACTCCTTGCGTGCCGCAGCGGCGAAATTGTCCTGCGATATGATGTCCTGTGTGCCCTCTACAGTGCCGTCGGCCTTCACGGTGCCTTCTATGATGATGCTTCTCTTGGCGGTGGTGAGCTCCTGCAGGTTCATCCAGTGGCCGCTGCCGTCGGGAAACAGCACATAGGCCTGGTCGGTAAGCAGGTTGGAGGGCAGTACATTCAGATAGCCGTCATCGGCCGAAGCGTCGACAAAGAAGAGGGTGGTGTCGTTCTCCATCACACCCACCACGAAGGTGTTCAGTTTTTTGATAGAGGGGTGGGTGATAGGCAACCGTCCGTTGTCTCTGCTGCTCATCACTACGGGGAACGACTTCACGCCTGCCTCGTTGAGCATGCTCATGTAGATGGCATTGAGGTCGGCGTTGCTGCCCGAACCGGCTTTCAGCACCTTGTTGGCCGATTCGCCGAAGAGGCGGTATTTGCCGTTCCAGGCCAGCCGTTTCTTCAGCGCCACATAGAGGGCGGCCGCTTTTTCTCTCACACTGTTTTTTTGAAGCGCCCCGCTGGCGGCAGTCTCCGCTTTCAGAGGGTTGGAGCGTTGTGCCATTTTTCCGAAGTTGCTGTCTATCAGCATACGCCCCACCTCGTCCCATGAGGTGCTGAAGTTCTTGAAAATCATGGCTTCGGGCACGTCCAGACGGCGCAGTTCTGTACTCACCCGGTTGTAGTAGTCTTTGGGTTGGAACACGAAGTCGTCGCCCTTGATAGCGGGCAGGTTGCGTCCCGTAATGTCGTAGCGCTTGCCGTAGCATGAGAGCATATTGCCTTGGAATGAGAGGGTCACGGGCACGTCTTCTATCTTTTTCTCCGTCTTTGCGGCTCCTGTCTCCTCTACGCTGAACTTGAAGTATTCGGGTATGGTGAGGCAGTAGTTGGTATAGAGCACGGGTATCTCCTCCTGGGCGTACCAGGTGTCGATGGTGTAGTAGAACTCGCTTTCCGAGGTGTACTGATACTCAATCACGGTTCCGGTCTTCACTTGCGGAACAGTGAATTTGAGGAGCATGTAGCTGGGGTCAATCCGCTCTTTGAAGATGGCGCTGTTCTCCATTTTTGTCTTCACCACCTTGCCTCCTTCCATATTGTAGGCGGTGGCTTTCACGCCTGAGATGATTTCCTTGTTGGCGTTGGCGTTCTCCATCTCATAGTAGGGCACTTCCACATTGGCGTATTCTTTGCCGTCTTCTTTCAGTATCTTGATGCGGCATTTCACAGTGGTGACGGTCTTGAACGACCCCGACGACACATCGTAGTGCACATCGGTGCTTTTGTAGAGCACCACGGCGTCGGCCTCAGGGTCTGGTGCATACACGGTCATGTTTAGCTCTGCATCGGAGGGCTTGCCGAATTTCATACTGGGCTCCACGGTGTTCTGCCCCTGTAGGCATAGATTGGCGCACAGAAGAGCTATGGGGATTAGAAGGGTTCGTAAAGTGTAGGCAGTTTTCATAATGTCAGATGTTTTTCAGTTTTATGCTGCGAAAATAATAAAATCTTGTCATTAAAGGCAAGATTTTATGTTTTTTTTCACAAGTGTCTCTTAAACTTTCCACGTTGTACGTATACCTATATAGCTGTCACTGACCGTGTGCGGGCTCTTTTTGTAGTACACTGAAATTTTACTCCTTGCAGGATGTCCTCCCATCAAAGGCGGTAACGATTTTACCATCACTCCTCGTCGGCAAGTGCATGACTATTCCATCAGTGCAGGGTTTTGGAGAGCGTGCGATCATACACTTTCTGCAGGTAATAGGAGAACACCGTAATGGCAGGCACCACGATGAGAACAGCGAGCCATATCGGCATCACCGCCTCGCGGATGTTATGCAGTGAGTCGGCGTTCAGCACCAGGACTGAGAGGAGGAAAACATGCCTGTGGAAGAGGTACATGTTCATCGAGGCATAGCTGACCTTCCGTCCTGCGGCACACGCTATTCTGTTTCTTGCGAGGAGGTCCGATATTACGACCAATAGGGGCAGGGCCAGCACTTGCCAGCAGAGCAATGCTATGTGTCTGTGGTCCATCTGCAGCGATAGGATTAAGAGTGCGGGCACACATACGATGACCCACCATCGTCTGGATTTCACCTTGGTCACGTCCCTATCACTGACGAGCATCCCCAGGGCATACATGGGGAAGAACACCATGCACTGATCCTCTGTGACACCAGCCAGCCAGAGGATGGCGAAGGCCGCCTCCACTGTCAAGTAAAGCATCGTCTTCCCCGTACGTTTCCGTGGGACCAGCAACAGGGGTGTCAGCAGGTAGAAGAGCATCAGCATGCTGATATACCAGAAGGTGCTTGGGAGAGGGGGAAAGAAAACGGAAAGCCCGAGCAGCGACAGTACGAAACTCAAAGGACTAGCGAACCAGGGGGACCCGCCAGCTATGCTGGCCAAGTATATGCTTGCCGAGGCCGCAAAATACAGAACCCAGAACCTAAGAAGTCTTTTCCTGTAGAAAAGCAGGGCATCGGACACAGTTCTCATCTTATGTCTTTTCAGAAAGAAACCTGACATGAATGTGAACGCGCCCAGCACTGCAGTCGTGATGACATCTCCCGCACGCATTATGTCTTCGCTGACACCGTCAAGGCACACGTAGTCTTTCAGGTGCCACACCCCCACTATCCACAAAATGCACAGGCTTCTTGCAATGTCAAAAGTGATATCTCGTTTTTTGTTATTCATTTCGTCTTGATTCTTGTTTCTGTGTGTTACTCTATACCATAAGGCTAAGTTGACGCGATCTTTTCACGTATATCATCCCTTCTTTTATTCTGATGGTACCATGTTGAGGAGCCCATGGAGGACACCGTGACCATGCTGGACCAGAACGCTGTTGAGGCTAGGAGAAAGTTGAGAAACGGCGCACAAAGGACAAGTGACTGTTGGGAGACAGCCCTGGGGGGTTGTTGGATTTCATCCTATCTTTTCTCGCAATGGCAGAGCTCAAGCAAGCTTAGCTCTGTACATTTGGCTTAACAAAAACGTTCTCATCAGCATGGGACAGGCTTACCTCACGAGAATCTTGGCCGTTCGTACACTGTCAGATGAGCTTACGCGCAATACATACGCTCCCCTCTTCCAACCGGTGGCGTTAATGGTGAAACCATCCTCTCGGGTCTTTTCCGTGAGCATGACCTGACCTGTGGCGAGATCGCTGACCACCACCGTTATCACACCGTCACTGCTCATTTCCACATCCCTCTCAACAGATGTGCCGTCCCCGAAGCTGACTTCAAACACGTTGTCACCAGCGCTGCTGACTATGAGCGGCGAGTCGTTCAGTGGCTGGCCTCCGAGGGTCAGGCTCACTAAGTAGGGAATATAGTCATGGCGTGTGATGCAGACCGTGAACTCCTGGGGAACGTTTTGGAACGTGTGCATGGTCTCGTCCTGTGAGGACTCAAGATATGAGAGGCCGTAATCGGAGGCGCTCGTCACGGCGATGGTGCACTTGTCCACACCGCCTGTGCCTATAGTGACACTAGAGCCACTGATAGACAGTGAAACATTGCCGAACGTGGAGGGATTAGTCGTGTATATTGGCATCTCTGGGTCTCCCATCGGGTTGATGGTAAACTGCAGCCAACGATAGGGGTAGCTCTCCGTCTCGGAGTCGTCGACCAACCTCCTCTTGGTCTCGGCAGCCACCGCACCGAAGTTGCGGTTGTAGAGCGGGAAACCCCTGAAAAGGTTGTAGAAGAACAGTGCGTCGTATAAAACGGAATAGCGAATTTTGCCGCTGCTGTCCCCGAAACCGTACCTCGAGCTGCCGAAATATGCCAACGCGCCTCCGTCGGGGTTTCGCAGCAAGGCCTCGCTCAGGCATGGTTCCTCATCAAAGGCGTTGGTGTAACAGGCGTTAGTCACCACCAGCGAGGTGTTGTCGTTCGTCTGGGCCGAGGCGTTTGAAATGGAGTAGTTGCCAGGGACGCACCATTTGTCAATGTCTCCGTGTGAGTACTCATGCACGTAGTGGTAGCCCTTGTTGAGTTCCGCTTCCAGGTTGGCCGCGGTCAGGAAGTAGGTGCTGCCGCCGACAAGGTTGCTCTGGTCCTTAAACAGGTAGTACCTGTTGCCGCCCCACCAGGGCTGAATGTAGTCGTCATACACTTTGTTGAGGTAATATCTCGCATCATTGCCGTTGTATCCCGCTCCAACACTGCCCCAGAGACCCATAGCAGGATAGCCTGTGTCGAGCAGCCTGCAGAGGTAATTCACCTGCTGTGGGGTCTTCTCGTATCTGATGAGCTTGTCGGTATAGTCGAGAATCTGTTGTCCTGTACGCACAGGAAGCCTCGTCACATACACCTGCGGCTTGAGGTCGATGTTGTCGTCAAGCTCGCCGCAGACACCGTTGTGGTTGCCGTCCCAGTTGTAGTCACCGTTGAAGCATGAGTAATAGAGGTCGCATGGGGAGGTGGAAATGTAATTACCACATTTCGCTTTCACGAACTTAGCTGGCACCACCGTGTCGTCACCGCCGAGCAGTACGAAACGGGTGCCGATGTGGTAGTAGTCCTCTATGCAGCGCTTGATTTTTTCTTGATTAGTGGATCCCTGATAGTGGTTGTAGATGAACTCCAACCTTACCACCGCCACTCGTAGGCCTTTGGTGGACTTCCACCGTCTGAGCCGTTCGAAATTGCTGATGATGGACTCCTTGGTAATGATAAGGTAGTCAATCTGGCTACCATCAGGAAAGGGATGGAAATCAGAGTAATAGACATCGCCGTCATCTGGGTTGTTGAACCAGCTAGGAAGATTAACGTCATCGGTATAGACTGTGGGGCCGCTAGTATATGAGGTGATGTAATTGGACAAGCTGACACCGACATGGTGGGAGTAATACAGCTTGTGGCTCTGGAGGTGATATGTGAAAGGGGAAACGAGGAAATAGGCATAACGGTACCTGCCTACATCCCTGATGCCCTGATAGACGACATGGTTGGGGCCGTCAATGGTCGCCGCCGTCGGACTGGTGAGTATGGACTCCACGACTTGTGCGGTGGAGTTGGCGGTCATCGTGACACCCGTGCTGACAAGCGAGTCGCTGTAGACGGCCGTGTATGAGATATCCGTGCAGCCCGCAGGAAGGAGAATGCGTAACGGATAGTATGGAAGGTCCGGAGCATGTTCGCCTCCCACCGCACGCTCGTCTGTCTTTGATGAAAATACGGACAGCAGTCCGCCTGAGGTTCTGAGTGAATAGTCACCCACGTTGAATGACAGGGAATAAGTTGCCTGTGCTTTGACAGCAAAGGTTATTACAATTGAGACAAAGAGTAATAACAGTCTTCTATTCATAATTGTTTCTTTGGCTGTAAATAATTGACTAAACTTTTATTATGTGGCAAAGAGCATTTTCACCATGCAAATAGTAAGACACATTCAGAAACTGGAGAGTGACAGTCAAGTACATCTTAAATCTAAAATTATAATCGGAATGTTTACAACATGTTTTCAACTGCAAATTTACAAAATATAATTCATACAGCAATACTTTAATTACTTTAATTGTTGAAATTCAATTTTATTGGCAAACAAAAGCGTATTTGTTGTAGAGATGACATTACTTAGTGTCTGCTGAATTAATTCTGAGTCACTAAAGCCGCGGTGCATACATACCCCTCGCATGTGACTATTTTTATTATTATCTGCCATATTTCGGTAAGGGTGCCCCCGTCGGGCGAAATTCAGTCAGCTGCATCGGACAAAATCAGTCACTCACGAGTTTGCTAACTTGATTTCGCGGCAAATGTAATCATTTTTTTCGTAAACTTGATCCCGATAACTCAAATCTTGCAGCTGTATGCACAATTCTGTCTAAGATTGCGTCCGCAGCTGTAGAATTTGATTTCATCATGTCGTACCAGTTGGCCACAGGCAGCTGGCTCACGATGATGGTAGACTTCCTAGCATGCCTGTCCTCCATCAGCTCAAGGAAATCAAGCATCTGCTGTTTGTCCAGCGACCTGACCCCGAAATCGTCTATGATGATGAGGTCGGTGTCGGCCAGCCTTGCGAAGAGCTTGGTGAGAGTTCCCTCCATGCGTGCGTCGGTAATCTGTTCGAAGAGTTTGAAAACGTTGAAGTAGCGTACCTTGTAGCCGAGCATGCAGGCTTGATGGCCCAGGGCTGTCGCCAGCCAGCTCTTGCCTGTGCCCGCGGCTCCTGTGACAAGGACGGGGATGCCGCGCTTGATGTAGCCGCACGTGGCCATTTCCATGATCCTGTTCTTGTCCAGCCCCCGGCTGGAGTCGAACAAAGTCTCCGCCAGTGTGGCCTGATATCGGAACCTGGCCTGCTTGACCAGGCGTGCGTTGCGGTTCTCCTTCCTTTGCTCGCTCTCTGCCTGGAGCATGAGCAGCAGCCCGTCGCGCAGCGCCATGCCGTCCGCGCGTCTGGTCTCGATGAGCGACTGCCAGCATTGGTCCATGCCAGGCAGCCGCAGTTGCTTGAAAATAGATGAGATTTCGTCCATGATGAATTTGGATTTATGTAAAACGTAAGTGACTTGTGTTTCAACAGAAAACTCCCCTGATGTTCTCATGCTCAGGGGGAGCGTCAAGCTCGTCGGACCGACATGCGTCCAGGATGCCCAGACACTTGCTCTTGATTGCGTGGTCGATGAACTTGTAGGAGTATCTCTCAAAGCGTATGGCGTTCTCGCAGGCAAGCTCGAACAGCCTCGGCTCCGTGTTCCTCTGCAGGCGCAGCAGCGCGTCGCAGCGGTTGTACAGCACCTCGGGCGGCGTACCCTCGGGGAGCCTGCCGAACATGGCCTCCACGACGATGCCGAGGTTGGTGCTGACGCTTTTGCTCTTGACGATGTAGTAGGATGGAGAGCGCTTGCCTACACCGCTGCTTCTGGTTATGGACTGCTCGATCCGCATCACCTCCTCAGCCGTGAAAAATGATGGGATACGCTCCTTCCTGTGCACCTTGTAGGTGTCAAAAAGCTCGTCAAAGCGTGAGTCTACGACGTGTTCCTCCTTCCAGAAGCGGAAGAGGACGCGCAGTGTAGAGACAATGTTCACCTTGTCGCTTGGGTGTGCGGAGACAAAAGTCAGGATGTCGCTTTCTCTGATGTCCGTAACATGCTCGGTTCCACGCGATTCCAGGTGGGCGAGGAACTCGCTCAGGTGCAGACGGTAGATACCAATGGTGGACTTGCTACGACGAAGCTTTGCCAGGTGGGCTACAAGCTTTTCCATTTCCATCCCGATCTCACCGTCAAGTGCATGGTACACGGGGGTGATGCAACGTTTGCGGATGTAGCCCAGTTCCATCATGTCATCAAGCACTTGGATGCTCCTGATTCTCTCACGTTCCTGTGGGCGTATTGTGCTATTGAAATGGCAGGTTGAAACAAAACCTGCTCCCACAGACGGAGAATAATACTCGATGTCATTTTGAGCCATGTAGCGGATGATGCCTGTACGCCAAAGACCCTTGTACTTGGATATCCTGCTCTCCGTGTAGCAATGGTCTTGGAAGAACTTGACGCATTGCTCCGTCAGTTCTAAAATTTTTACTTCTTCCATAATTGTTAATATTAAAAGTTGGGGCTTATGCCTTAACTGATAATATAATATTATGAGAAGTTATTATGTCAAGTTAAGCAAGAATATATCAGACAGCCTGCTATTTAATAGCCCAATCAATATGCTTACTTCCCATAATGATATACTTGTCATAAAAATACCTTTCTACAGTTGACACGTTTTTGAATATCAAGTATTTATAATCAATCCTCAATTTGTCTGATAGGCGGAGGAGATTGAATCCCGTGGCATAGTAATACTTGTGTCCAACAGTATATAGCCATTTGGCATCGGACAGGCTGAAGTTTCCAAAATGCCGATACAGACAATATTCGATATAGCGAGCAGAACCTTCCATCGTTT
>CACYUZ010000030.1:0-33588 GCA_902777645.1 uncultured Prevotellaceae bacterium
TTGACAATGCAAAGATACGTCTGTTTTCAACGGGAACAATAAAAATGCTTAGATTTCTGACGAAAAGGGTACGACATTCCCTCTGTTTTGCGACAAAAGAAAGAGATGGATGCTTGATTTGTCGCATCGGGGCAAAAACGAGGAAAGAAGAGAATCAGGGGGACAGGTTTTTGATTCTTCCTAAAGGAATCAAAAACCTGTCCCCCTGATTCTGGGTAAAAACAAATAAAAGGAAACCTTTATGGTCTCCTTTTATATTTTGGCGGAAGGTGAGGGATTCAAACCCCCGATACCCGAAAGGGGTATACCGGATTTCGAGTCCAGCGCGATCGATCACTCTGCCAACCTTCCCTGAATTCGGACGCAAAGGTAATACTAATTTTTCAATTTCCCAAAATTTTTGGAGAAATATTATTGAAAAGAGAGTTTTTCCAGGCGGGAGCGCAACTGCTGGGCTTCGGAGCGTCGTATGGCAAGGGTGATGCGGCAGGTGTTGTCGTACTGCTGCGACACGATGCGCGGCGACATGTCCTTCACCACCCTCATCACATCATTGAGCATGACATAGGGGAAATCGTACACCACCGTCTCCTCCACCTGGCGCACCTCGGTCTGGCAGTGGGCGATGGCATCGGCCGCCGCTGTGCGGTAGGCCACAATCAGTCCGCCTGTGCCCAGATTCACGCCGCCATAATATCTCACCACCACCACGAGGATATCGGTAAGCACAGCGCTGTTTATCTGCCCCAGGATGGGCTTGCCGGCCGTGGAGCTGGGTTCACCGTCGTCGTTGGCACGGAAGTTGGTACGCTCAGCACCCAGCATATAAGCATAGCACACATGGCGGGCATCGTAGTATCTCTTACGGTAGCCCTCGAGCAGCGCCTTCACCTCATCAAGTGTCTCCACATGGTGAGCGAAGGCGAGGAACTTACTCCGCTTCTCGGTGTAATATCCCTCGCCTACGGTCTTTGTGATGGTGGTATACTCGTCGGCCGTCATGAAAGTTTGTGTATCACGAGTCCGGAACGGAGTTTCGGCTCAAACCAAGTGGCCTTGGGCGGCATAATCTTGCCGCTGTCGGCGATGTCCATAATCTGCTGCATGGACACGGGGTAGAGAGCGAGCGCCAGCTTCATCTCACCACTGTCGACACGGCGCTTCAACTCGCCCAGACCGCGCAGGCCACCCACGAAGTCGATGCGGTTGGAGCCGCGGAGGTCCTTTATGCCCAGCACTTCGTCGAGAATGAGACGGCTGGAGATGTCCACATCGAGCACGCCGATGGGGTCGTTCTCGTCGAAGGTGCCCGGATGGGCAGTGAGGCGGTACCAGCGGCCTTCGAGATAAAGCGAGAACTCATGCAGGCGCTGCGGTTTGTAGATATCGGTGCCCATGTCCTCCACATCGAAGTTCTTGCCGATGGCGGCAAGCAGCTGCTCGGGGGTGAGTCCGTTGAGGTCTCTCACCACACGGTTATAGTCGAGGATGGTGAGTTGTGAAGCCTGGAAGCAGACAGCCATGAAATAATTGTACTCCTCGTCGCCCTTGTGGTTGGGATTCTGGCGCTGTTTCTCGGCACCCACGAGGGCTGCGGCAGCCGAGCGGTGATGACCGTCGGCGATGTAGAGGCAGGGCATGGCGGCGAAGGCATCGGTCACCGTCTGCATGTCGGCAGCATCGCTGATAATCCAGAACTGGTGGCGGAATCCGTCGACGGGAGCGATGAAGTCGTAGACAGGCTCCGTGGCGGCATACTTGCGGATGAGGGCGTCGAGCGTGGCATTGTCGGGATAGGCGAAGAACACGGGTTCGATGTTGGCGTCGTTCACACGCACATGCTTCATGCGGTCCTCTTCCTTGTCGCGGCGGGTGAGCTCATGCTTCTTGATGACACCGTTCATATAGTCATCGACGAAGGCAGCCACCACAAGACCATACTGTGTCTTGCCGTTCATGGTCTGCGCATAGATATAGTAGTGGTCGTCCTTGTCCTGAACGAGCCATCCCTTGTCCTGGAATTTCTTGAAGTTGCGTGCGGCCTGCTCATACACACGGGGGTCGTACTCGCTGGTGCCGGGTTCGAAGTCGATTTCGGGTTTGATGATATGGTAGAGGCTCATCTCATTGTCGCCTGCTTCGGCACGGGCTTCTTCGGAGTCGAGCACATCATAAGGTCTGGATTCGACACGCTCCACAAATTCTTTCGGCGGACGCACGCCCTTGAATGGTTTTACGATAGCCATAGTATAATGTTGTGAGGTTTTTAAGGTTGTGAGGGGTTGTGGTTATGAGAAAATCTCCCCTCCGGGCGAACCAACGTTCTTCGGAGGGGAGAAAATGTTATTTTACCATTTCTTGTTCACCTGGAAGCGGGTGCTTCCCTCGGCGAAGAAAGCGTTAATCTGCTTGGCGGCGGCAATACCAGCGTTGATATTGGCCTCGGCGGTCTGGGCGCCCATCTTCTTGGGTGTGCTGAAGTAGCGACCCTCGAAAGCGGCAAACTGCTCATCGGCATCGGGTTTGATGTCGGTGATGTACTTCAGGTCGGTACGCTCGGCCATGAGCTTGAGCAGGCCAGCCTCGTCGATCACCTCCTTGCGGGCGGTGTTCACCAGGATGGCGCCCTTCTTCATGGTGCCCACCAGGTCGTAGTTGATGCTCTGACGGGTCTCGGGGGTAGCGGGGATATGGAGGCTCACCACATCGCAGGTCTTGAAGAGTTCCTCCTGCGAGGCGACAGCCTTCACACCCTGGGCCTCGATGGCCTCGGCGGGGCAGTAGGCGTCGTAGGCATAGACATCCATGCCGAATCCCTTGGCCACACGGGCCACATTGCGGCCCACATTGCCGAAGGCGAGCAGACCGAGACGCTTGCCCATGAGCTCGCTGCCCGACTTGCCGTTGTAGAAGTTGCGCACGGCATAGACCAGCAGACCCATCACCAGCTCGGCCACAGCATTGGCGTTCTGGCCGGGGGTGTTCTCTGCCACCACCTTGTGGGCGGTAGCGGCCTCAAGGTCGATATTGTCGAAACCGGCACCGGCGCGCACCACAATCTTCAGGTTCTTGGCAGCGTCGAGCACCTCGGCGTCTACTTTGTCGGAACGGATAATCAGGGCGTCGGCATCGGCCACGGCTGCAAGCAGCTGTGCCTTGTCGGTATATTTCTCCAGCAGCGCCAGGGTGTGGCCTGCACCTTCCACTTCCTTGCGGATGCCCTCGACAGCAGCTGCTGCGAAGGGTTTCTCTGTAGCGATAAGTACTTTCATGACAGGAACGATTTAGTGCATTTTCTCAAACTCCTTCATGCAGTCGACGAGAGCCTGCACGCCTTCCATGGTCTGTGCGTTGTAGCAGCTGGCGCGGAATCCACCCACTGAGCGGTGGCCCTTGATGCCCACCATACCCTTCGAGGTGGCAAACTCGAAGAACGGTTTCTCCAGCTCTTTGTACTCATCGTTCATCACGAAGCAGATGTTCATGAGCGAGCGGTCTTCCTCGGCCACGGTGCCGCGGAACAGCTTGTTGCGGTCAATCTCGCCGTAGAGCAGGTCGGCACGGTCGTGTGCCAGCTTGTCCATAGCCTCGAGCCCGCCGTTGGCCTTCAGCCAGCGCAGGGTCTCCAGTGCGCAGTAGATGGGCACCACAGGAGGTGTGTTGAACATAGAGCCCTTTTCCACATGGGTGCGGTAGTCGAGCATAGTGGGAATCTGACGCGGGGCACGGCCCAGCTTGTCGTCCTTGACGATGATGAGGGTTACACCGGCCATGGCCAGGTTCTTCTGAGCACCGGCATAGATGCAGTCGTATTTGGAGACGTCGACGGGGCGGCTGAAGATATCCGACGACATATCGGCTATCATGCGCACATTGACATCGAGGTCTTTGCGTATTTCAGTACCGTAGATGGTGTTGTTGGTAGTGATGTGCAGGTAGTCGACATCGTCGGGGCAGGTCCATCCTTTGGGGATGAAGGTGTAGTTGGCATCGGCAGAAGAGGCCACCTCTACCACCTCACCGAAGAGTTTGGCCTCTTTCATGGCCTTCTTGGCCCATGTACCGGTGTTGAGATAAGCAGCCTTCTTGATCAGGAAGTTGTAAGGAATCATACAGAACTCGAGCGATGCACCGCCACCGAGGAAGATGACAGAATAGCCCTCGGGAATCTGCATCAGTTCCTTGATCAGGGCAACTGCCTCATCGACCACAGGCTGGAAGTCTTTGGCACGATGGCTGATTTCGGCCAGTGAAAGGCCACTACCGTTGAAGTCTAAGATTTGATTGGCCGTGTTGACGATCACCTCGCGCGGAAGGATCGACGGACCAGCATTGAAATTGTACTTCTTCATCTGTTTGGTGTTTAAAATAGGTGTGTTCTAATAGTATATAAACTTATGTAACAAATTACGTGTGCGAAGTTACTGCGAATTTTTGGTATATGCAAATAAAAACGGTTATATTTTCCCTTTCATCCCTTCTGCCGTCAGGGGGAGGGCCGTAGGGGCTCATTTATCCTGCCCCAACGGCTCCACCACCGTGCGCTGGCCCTTGATTTTGGCATTGCGCACCAGCTTGAGAACCTGCGTGCTGCGGCTGCGTGCCACCGCCACATAGGTGTAGCGCTCATAGACATCGATGCGCCCAATCTCGGCGGCAGTGAGGCCTCCATTCTTGCAGAGGAAGCCCACCACGTCGCCCTTGCTGATTTTGTCTTTCCGGCCGCGCCCTATGTAGAGCGTGGCCATACGGGGCTGGGGCACAGCGGGAAGCTCTGCGGGCAAGGTATAATCATCGGTCTCGACGTCTACATATTCGGGCAGATGCTCCTCAGGACCCAGCAGGAAAAACGTATTGCCGGCCGACTGCCACCGGGCGGTGCGTCCCACACGGTGCACGTACTCGTCGGAGCCGAGCGGCAGGTGATAGTGTATGATGTTGTCGACCTCGGGAATATCGAGTCCGCGTGAGCCGAGGTCGGTGGAGACGAGCACATTGACCGATGCGTTGCGAAACTGGTAGAGGGCAGCCTCGCGCTGCTCCTGGTCCAGTCCGCCGTGGAAGAGGGAAAGGGTAAAGCCCTCACTGCGCAGGTAGGCAGCGGTGCGCTCCACACTGTCGCGGTAGTTCAGAAACACGATGCTGCTCCCCTGCCCCAGGCAGCGCAGCAGGGCGCCGAGGGCAGGCAGTTTGTCTTTCTCCTGGCTCTTCACCACATAGGTGGTGACGCGCGGCGACACCGGCGCCTCGTCGTCGAGGAAGGAGAGGCGCACACTGCGCTGCATGTTGACGAAGCGCGGTATGGCCTCGGCATCGGTGGCGGAGAGCAGCACACGGCGCCTCACGGCACGGAGCAGCGACACGGCCTGCTGCATCTCGGCCTGAAAGCCCATGGCCAGGCACTTGTCGAACTCATCGATGATGAGCCAGGCGATGCTCCCGGCGGCCACATTGCCCTTCTCGAGATGGTCGTTCAGGCGTCCGGGTGTGGCAAAGAGGACATGCGGGCGAACGGCGCGCATCTGCCTGTGTTCGTCCATGGCCGGCCGTCCGCCGTAGACCGCCATGCCGCGCAGGCCGCAGCGCATATCGGCCAACACTGTGGCCGACTGCAGGGCAAGCTCTCGCCCCGGCACAATGACCACGGCCTGCACCTGGTCGCTGTCAGGGTCGAGACGCTGCACGAGAGGCAGCAGATAGGCCAGCGTCTTGCCGCTGCCGGTGGGCGACAGCACCACCACATCGTGTTGTGTGTGCAGCATCTTGTCGGTCACGGCTTCCTGCATGGCATTGAGCCGCTCTATATGCAGCCGCTCGAAAATAGGTTGAAGATTCATGGGCATAAATTGTAGTATATGAGGGTGATTGACGGAGACTATTGCGTATTTTCCTTCTCCATGGCACTGCGTATGCGGTCTATCTCGCCGAACTGCTGTCCCATATTGAGGTTCAGATAGATGGTATACAGTACAGGCACCCACTTGCTCTTCTGCTCGGGTGCCAACTGCCGGAACCGCTCCATATAGGGCAGGCTCTGGCTGTAGAGTTCCCGCACCTGGCGGCGCAGCTTGCGCGAGGGCTTCCCGCTGGCATCGGCCGCCACCGCCTTGTTGAAGTAAGCAAGCCCCATGTTGCAATAGGCATCGGGCATGCTGTCGTTGAGCGCCAGGAGCCGGCGGGTGATGTCGATACATCCGTCGTTGTCGCCCTTGTTGAGCAACAGGGTGCTCTTGGCGAAGAGCGAGAGCTGGTTGAGGCTGTCGGCCTGCAGCATCCTGTCGACGGTAACCATGGCCGAGTCGGCGCGGCCTATGCTGGTATAGTAGTCCATGAGGCGGGGAAAGAAGAAGGGATGTGTGGGCGTGTGCAGGAAGCCCCGCTCCAGCATGGCGGCATAGGTGGCGGTGTCGCCTGTCCAAAGACTGGCCTCCGCCACATACTGGGTCACGAAATCGATGTGGAGCGAGTCGCGCTCGGCCATACTGCGGTGCAGCATCATGCGACTGGCATCATGCTGCTTATAGGCGGCATAGAGGGCCCAGTAGGCCGCCTGCGGCATCATGCTGTCGGTGGCGGCATAGCGGTAGTCGGTGAAGAGGGGTTGGCGGGCACAGTCGATGTAGGCATCATACAGTTGGTAGGCCTTCGCATAGTCCTGCCTTCGCAGGAAGAAGGTGCCGCCGTTGTAGAGGTTGGGGCGATAGGTGTTGAGATAGGCAGCATGGCGGCCGCGGTATTTGACTTTCACCCTACCCTTCTGGTCGGGTGTGGCCTCTATGCTGTCGAAAGCTTCCAGGATGGTGAACATCCTGGCGGCGGTGTTGAAGAGGGTGGCCGTGTCGTACGACTGTTTGAGATAAAGCTTCTCATTGCCCTGCTCATACTGTTTGCGCACGGCCTCGAACAGGGTGAGCCAAATCTTGTCATTGCCGCGGTTGGCCGAGTCGGCCAGGAGTTCGCTCATCATTTTCTCGGCCTTGGCCAGTTCCTTTCCACTTTTCACATAGGTGCGCGCCTGTGCTATCACCTTCTTCTGGGCACAGGCCAACAGGGGCAGGCAAACGGTTATCGTGAAAACTATGAACAATCTTTTCATCTTTGTGGCAATGTCTTATCGCGACGTTAATATAAAGGCACTTTGTATAATAATAAGGGGGAGGGACAGCACCCTCCCCCCTCAATGAGTGTTGTCAGCTGTGCTATGCTGATTACTTGCCGTTGGCCAGCGCCTCGGCAGCCTTGGTGCGGGCGTCGTCAGCACCGTAGAGCTGATAGTAGCAGCGGTAGAGCGGATATGCCCAGCGGGTGGAAGCCTGGTCGGGATCCAGCTCCTTGGCTTTCTCAAGCGCAGTCTTCGACTCCTCGTAGAGCGGACGGATCTGGTCCATGGCAGCCTGCGACACACGGCCCGACTTGCCAGCGGCATTGTTCTCAGCCTCTGAGCCACGGTCCAGGAGGCAAGCGCCCAGGAAGGTAAGAATCTGCGGATTCTCGGGCTGGGTCTTCAGGGCCTTCTTGAAGCAGTCGATGGCATTCTTCAGGTCCTGGGCAATCATGAAGTTCTGACCTCTGATGGCCCATACGGTGAAGTTGTCGGGATCGGTAGCCAGTTTCTTGTCGAAGAGGCTCTCCATCTTGTCGTTCATGCCGAGTCCGGAGTACATGCCCACGAGTGTGCCGAACACAATCTCGTCGTTGGGGTCATTGGCATACTGGCCCTCGAGGGTAGTGACATAGTTGAGCGAGTCGGCGCGGGTCTTGAGGCTCTCCTGCACCACAGCCAGCTTGAGGTTGTTGGCGTCTTTTGCCTTCTCGGGATCTTTTTTGGCGATGTCGGCATAGCGGCCGCAGCTCTCGATGTCATGGTTCTGGAAAGCGAACACAGCAGCATAGTAGGCTATGTTGGTGAGGTTCTCATCGGGTGTCTTCTCGGCCAGTTCCTTGAAGAGTCCCTCGCTGTAAGAGTCGACATAGTTGCCGAGATACTCCTGGGCTTTCTTCAGATCGCCTTTGTCCTGATACCAGATACCGGCATTGATGAAATGGCTGCGGAGTCCGAAGAGGCGTTCCTGGTTGCTCTTATGGAATTTGGGAGCCACCTTGCCTTTGGCGTTGGGCAGGATATCATATTTCTCGCACTCCTTGGCGGCTGCGAAAGCCTGAGAGAGAGAGTTGTAGAAAGAGAGGGTGTCATACTGCTCCACCTTACCCTGTCCGAGCTGCTCGGCCATCTGGTTGGAGGTAATCACGTTCATCTCTTTGCTCACACCCTTCATAGCCAGGTCAACGAGCTTGTTGTAGGCCTTTGCCTTCTCGGCATCGTTGGCCAGAGCACTGAGGCTCGACTTGATCATACTCTCAGCTTCGGCATAGGAGCCAGCTTTCATGATTTTCTTGAGGGCATCGCTATCGCCAGCCCAAGCGGTTGAGACAGCTACTGTCATCAACGCTGCGATCATCATTTTTTTCATAATCATTACAATTAAAAAGGTTTATCGTTGTTTATTTGGTCTGCGGTTGATTATTCTTCCTTGTCATCGGCAGTCTCGCCGGTGTCCTCGGTGTCTTCGAGACTCTCCTCGTCGTCGATGAAGTCGTCTACGATGCCCTCGTCTACCAGCAGGTCATCCTCGTTCACCTCCTCGTCGTCGGTGTCGGGTTCCTCGCGCTGCACGTCGGCCACGGTGTCGCGGCGTATGTCTTCGCTCTTCTTGGCCCACTCGGCGCGGCTTTCCTGCTCCACGGCGGCCTCCAGCTCAGAGCTCATCACCTTGCACACACTGGCTATCACATCATTCTTCTTGGTGAGGTTGATGAGCTTCACGCCCTGTGTGGCACGTCCCATGACGCGGCAGTCGGCCACGGCCAGGCGGATGGTGATGCCGCTGCGGTTGATAATCATGAGGTCGTTGTGGTCGGTCACATTCTTGATGGCCACGAGGCGTCCGGTCTTGTCGGTGATGTTGAGGGTCTTCACACCCTTTCCGCCACGGTTGGTCTTGCGGTAGTCTTCCACCTGCGAGCGTTTGCCGAATCCGTTCTCGCTCACCACCATGATGGTTTCCTTCTCGGCGTCGTTGACCACCACCATTCCGATTACCTCGTCGTCGCCTCCGTCAAGGCGCATGGCGCGCACACCGGTGGCTACACGTCCCATCTCGCGCACGGCCGTCTCGTCGAACCTTACGGCGCGTCCGTTGCGGTTGGCCACGATGAGCTCGTTGCGTCCGTTGGTGAGGCGCACGTCCACTACCTCATCGCCCTCAAGGATGTTGATGGCTATCACACCGTTGGTGCGCGGGCGGCTGTAGTGGCGCAGGCATGTCTTCTTTACGATGCCCTGCTTGGTGGCGAACACCACATAGTGATTGTCTACGAAGTCGGCGTCGTCGAGCCCTCTGAGGCGCAGGAAAGCGTTGACAGAGTCGTCGGAGTCGATATTGAGCAGATTCTGTATGGCGCGGCCTTTCGAGTCTTTGGCGCCCTCGGGTATCTCATAGCACTTGAGCCAGTAGCAGCGTCCCTTCTTGGTGAAGAAGAGCATGGTGTTGTGCATGGTGGCGGGATAGATGAACTCTGTGAAGTCCTGCTCCCTCACCTTGGCGCCCTTGCTGCCTACACCGCCGCGTGCCTGCTCCTTGAACTCGCTCAGCGGGGTGCGCTTGATATAGCCCAGATGGCTCACGGTCACCACCACCGGGTCGTTGGGATAGAAGTCCTCGGGATTGAACTCCTCGGAAGAGAACTTTATCTCCGTGCGGCGGGCGTCGCCGTATTTCTCCTTCACCTCCTGGAGCTCGTCTTTCATCACTTTCTTGCAGAGCTCGGGGTCATCGAGGATAGACTGCAGGTAGGTGATGAGTTTCTCCAGTTCCTCATACTCGGCATGCAACTGGTCCATGCGGAGTCCGGTGAGCTGCGAGAGTCGCATGTCGACGATGGCCTTCGACTGGAGTTCGTCGAGATTGAAACGGGCCTCGAGGTTGCGCTGTGCCTCGGAGGGAGTCTGCGAGCCCCGGATGATGTGCACCACCTCATCGATATTGTCGCAGGCTATGATGAGTCCTTCCAGGATATGTGCACGCTCCTGTGCCTTGCGCAGGTCGAACTTGGTGCGGCGTATGGTCACATCGTGACGGTGCTCCACGAAATAATGCACGCACTCCTTGAGTGTGAGCAGGCGCGGACGTCCCTTTACGAGTGCGATGCAGTTGACCGAGAAGGAGCTCTGCAGGGCGGTCATCTTGAAGAGTTTGTTCAGGATGACGTTGGCATTGGCGTCTTTCTTCACATCGACCACGATGCGCATGCCCTGGCGTCCCGACTCGTCGTTCACATTGGAGATGCCCTCGAGCTTGCCTTCCTTCACCAATTCGGCGATATACTCGATAAGTTGCTGTTTGTTTACGCCATAGGGTATTTCGGTGACCACAATTTTATCGTGCGAGTCGCCGCTCTCTATCTCAGCCTTGGCACGTATCACGATTCGTCCGCGTCCGGTCTCGTAGGCGTCTTTCACGCCCTGTATGCCATAGATGTAGGCACCTGTGGGGAAGTCGGGCGCCTTGATATACTGCATGAGTCCGTCGGTGTCGATATCAGGATTGTCGATATAGGCACAGCAGCCGTCAATCACCTCGCCCAGGTTGTGGGTGGGTATGTTGGTGGCCATACCCACAGCGATACCGTTTCCGCCGTTGACGAGCAGGTTGGGTATTTTTGTAGGCATGACGGAAGGCTCTGTGAGCGAGTCGTCGAAGTTGTTCACCATGTCGACGGTGTCCTTCTCCAGGTCGTCCATGATGTGCTCGCCCATCTTGTCGAGCCGGCACTCGGTGTAACGCATGGCGGCGGGAGAGTCGCCGTCGACCGAGCCAAAGTTACCTTGTCCGTCGACAAGGGTGTAGCGCATGTTCCAGTCTTGCGCCATTCTTACCAATGCGCCGTATACGGAGCTGTCGCCGTGGGGGTGGTACTTACCGAGCACCTCACCCACCACACGGGCACACTTCTTATAGGGTTTGTCACTGGTATTGCCGATACCTTTCATACCATAGAGTATACGGCGGTGAACAGGTTTGAATCCGTCGCGCACATCAGGGAGGGCACGGGCCACGATGACCGACATGGAGTAGTCGATATACGACTTTTTCATTTCCTCCTCGATGTTGATCTTGACGATTCTATCCTGGTCGAATGTCTGATTGTCGTCCATTTATATGAGTTGGTTTTTACTTGTTTGCAAACGGGGCACAATTGCCGTAGAGGCCATTTATTTTCGTTCTGACGGGTTTTGGCCCTTTTTCATGGGTCAAAATTACAATAAAAAAGCGACCCTCAAAAGTAATCGGGCTAAAATATTGGAAAAATTAAATTTTATTAGGGATGGTGGGGGCAAAAGGCTACTTTTTGTCGTGTGCGGCCTTTCTTACGGCCTGCCGGTGGAATTTTTCCTCTGCTGTGATGACATCAAAAAGCTTGCTGGCCGAAATCACCGTGAGGAAACGGGCATGGTAGTTCATCTGCAGCTGTTTCATCTCCAGTTCGAGCTGGTCCATTTGTGCCACGGCGTCCTTGCAGCCCTTCTCATCGGCGGGTTTGATCTGTTTCAGTTTGCGCACCTTGTTGAAGAGGGTGCGCATTTCTTTTTTCATCTCCTCGTAGAGGGGGAACAAGGCAGCCGCTTCCGACGGTGTGAGACAAGCCTCGACCGTGATATACTGCTCCATCTCGGCCTTGAACTTGGCAGGGTCGAAATGTTTTTTGCCCTGAGCGGTGGCAGAAAGTGCGAGCACCAGCAGCAGGAGGGATATAATCGTTTTTTTCACCGTTTCTGTATAATTGATTCTCTGTCGATTATTTTGCTTGTCAGCAGACTGTGCAGGTCGGGGGTGCGCTACTCGGCCGAGAGATAGGCGTAGAAGTCTTCCTGGTCGAGCATCATATAGTCGGCCATCTGCTCCAGGTTATCGCCCGCAGGCATCTGGGCAGCGGCCTGTGTGGCGGCAGGTTGCGTAGCTGTGTTCAGACCGCCTCTTTCGGCAGCCAGCCACACACCTAATCCTATGCCGATGGTGGCCAGGCTCACGGCGGCCCATGTGAGATAGGGTTTCATGGAGCGCATGGCGGCAGCCGGCTGTGCGGCGGGCTCGGCGGGAATGTTGTGCATCACGCGGGCCGTGAGGGTGTCGAAATAGCCGTCAGGAATACGGAAGGGCGACTGTGTGTCGTCCCACTGTGGCAGGCTGTTGGTTTCGGGGTCGTTATGCATCTTTTTTCTTTGTCTGATATATAGACGTATCAGATACGTTTTGGTTTAATCGGATTGTCGAAAATATTTGCTTTCGGGCATAAAAATCAGCTGTTGTTTTTAAGCCACTCGGTTATTTTCCCCACCGCTATGTGGTAGGAGGCTTTCAGCGCGCCCTCTGAGGTGTCGAGCAGCCGGCTCATCTCGCTGTATTTCATGTTGTCGTAGTAGCGCAGGGTGAAGACGGTGCGCTGCACAGAGGGCAGGTGTGCGATGGCCTCCTGCAGGCGGGCCTGGGTCTCATCGCCGTCGAAATAGGTGTCGGCCATCAGGCGGTCGGCCACGGAGTGGCTGTCATCGTCGGTGAGCATTTCGGTCTCCTTCTTCCGCCGGCGGAGCAGGTCGAGCGACTCGTTCACGGCAATGCGGTAGAGCCAGGTGGAGAGTTTGGAGAGCTGCTGAAACTCGTCGAGCTTGGCCCATGCCTTAAGAAAAGTGTTCTGGAGCACATCGTCGGCATCCTCGTGGGTGAGCACGATGTGACGTATCTTCCAATAGAGGGGCTGGCCGAAATGCTGCACCACCTCGGCGAAGGCTTTCCTTCGTGTGGCGGGGTCGGCCAACTGCTGGAGGACACGTTTCTCGTCGTAGGGCATGGGAGGGAGTTTGTAGGGTATGGGTTGCTTTTACTTGACGCAGGTGCACAATTATAGCGCACGTCCCATCATCTTCCACGCTTTGCGAAGGATGAGAGCATGCGCTACCTGTAGGTTGCTTCTATCGTTCTGCAACGGATTGCAGCACTTATCGGATGGAAATCTTGCGAACCACCTTGCCCACTTTCACGATATAGCATCCTTTGGGCAGGTTGAGCTCGAAACGCTTGTCCGGGCCTTCCACTTTCACACTCATGACACGCACACCGGCCACATTGTATATCTGCATGACCAGACCGTTGGCGCCCGTGATATGGAGCACCGACTCGCTCACAGAGATGGAGATGTTCTGATAGTCATTGTCTATCACCTCTATGGCCTGTTCTGCATACATGGCCACCGGCATGCCTACGAGCAGGGTGGAAGCCAAAAGCAGTGTAAATAATCTTTTCATCATAAGCACCTTGTTTTATATAGCATTTATGGAGAATCCCACGGGGAATCTCCTGCCATTATTAGCTACTCGATGCAAATATATAAAAAAACGGCGAGACGCCCCACCGTTTTATTGTGTCGGCAAGATAATTTTAAACTTTTTTAACTCCAACCGGTATTTCCAATCCTTCATTGGCCAGTATCGTGTTGGGAAAGATGGCCCGCGCCTCATTGAGCAGGGGCGTCTCGTCGTCGTAGCGGGCGCTGAAGTGTCCGAGCATCAACTGTCCGGCCCCGGCGTCGCGCGCCACCATAGCCGCCTGGGCCGCCGTGCTGTGGTGGTAGGCACGGGCCAGGTGCTCAAACTCGCTGCCGTAAGTGCTCTCGTGGTAGAGCAGGTCTACCCCCTTCACCATCTCGTGCAGACGGGGCATATAGCTGGTGTCGGAACAGTAGGCATAGGAGCGCACGGCATCGGGCGGTGTCACGAGCCGGCGGTTCTCCACCACCTGCCCGTCGGGTGTCACCCAGTCGGCTCCACCTTTTATATTGTATATCTGGCTGAGCGGGATATGGTAGAAGTCGATCATGTCGCGCCTGATGTGGGGTGCTCCCGCCTTTTCGGTGAAGAGATAGCCACAGCAGGGAATGCGGTGCTGTAGGGGGATGGTCTTCACGGTGAGGCTTCGGTCCTCGTAGACCACCTGCATCTGCGTGGTGTCGACAGCATGGAAACACACCTCATAGTCCAACCCCTCGCAGAAGAGGTTGATTTGCGCCCGGAGCATAGGACCGAGCGCCTCGGGGGCATACACATGGAGCGGTGCGGTGCGCCCCATGAGTCCGAGCGAGCTGATCAGGCCAATCAGGCCGAAACAGTGGTCGCCATGGAGGTGGGAGATGAAGATGTGGCCCAGTTTGCCCAGGCGGAACCGTGCCTTGTGGAGGTATGTCTGTGTGCCCTCACCGCAGTCGATCATGAAGATTTTGTTTCTCAGCTCCACAATCTGCGACGACGCATTGTGGCGCGGTGTGGGTTTTGCGCTCCCACACCCCAGCACCCTGACCAGAAACGGCTGCATCGGCTATTGCTGGCGTTTGTAAGCGAAGATACCCACACTGTTCTCCAGCAGGAGGCTGTCAGGCCCGAGCGTCACGATATCGAACGTATCGGCCGAGAGGAGCAGTTGACCGTTGAGTATCTTCCATTCCGTATAGGGTTTCGACTCTGCCATACCCTGCGACACCACCTCGCCGCCGTCTTTTATCTCGAAGTTGCGGTCCAGACTGGTCCATTTGCCCAGCAGGGAGTTGAGGTTGATGACTTTCCGTGCGAACATCTCCCCATCGACTTTTTCTCCCACGACGGCCAGTTTGTCACCCTCGAAGAGTCCGCCCTGCAGGTCGCCCACCTCATCCACGGTCTCGCGTGTGAAGAAGATGGAGTCGCCGTTGGCGGTGAGCAGCGTGAAGGAATGCATGGCGGCGGCATAGCAGGTGCCATACAGGGTGCTGTCCTGCTCGCCCACCAGCACGGGGCTTCTCATCTCAGGGTTTTTCCCGCTCTCTTTCTTGCAGGAACTCAAGAAGCCGAGCAAGAGGCACGAAGCCAAGAGCCCCAGCGCCAAAACATGAATTTTTCTCATATTATCTCGTGTTTTAATGGTTTTCATCGTCAGTTTTCCTCTCTTGCTCCTTTGCCTCGTCCCAGAGGTGGTCCATCTCCTGGAGGGTAATCTCGGTGAGCGGCTTGCCCACACGGATGGAGTGTTCCTCCACATAGTTGAACCTTCTGATGAACTTCTGGTTGGTGTGCTCGAGCGCATTGTCGGGATTGAGATGGTAGAGCCGGGCGGCATTGATGACACTGAACAGGAAGTCGCCCAGTTCGCGTGTGGAATTCTCCTTGTCGCCCTTCTGCAGCTCCGCCTCCAGTTCGCCGAGTTCCTCGTGCACCTTTGCCCACACCTCCTCGGGCTTTTCCCAGTCGAAGCCCACGTTGCGGGCCTTGTCCTGAATGCGGTACGCCTTGATGAGGCTGGGCAGCGCATCGGGCACGCCGGAGAGCACGCGGCGGTTGCCGTCTTTCTCCTTCAGCTTGATCTGCTCCCAGTTCTGCAGCACCTGGTCGGCGGTATCGGCCTTCACGCTGCCGTAGATATGCGGATGTCGGAAGATGAGTTTGTCGGCCTGCATGTTGCACACGTCGGCGATATCGAAATCGCCGGTCTCACTGCCTATCAGCGCATAGAAGCAGACGTGCATGAGCACATCGCCCAGCTCCTTGCTGATGTTCTTCTTGTCGTTCTTCATCAGGGCGTCGCACAGTTCGAACACCTCCTCGATGGTATTGGGGCGCAGGCTCTCATTGGTCTGCTTGCGGTCCCAGGGGCATTCCTTGCGCAGCCGGTCGAGCACATCGAGCAGCCGGCCGAAAGCCTCCAGTTTCTCTTCTCTTGAATGCATATGGTAAAAAAGTCTTTTCAGTGCGGCATTCATGTCAACCGGCCGTCATCACACAAGTCTCTATGGCCCGTCTGCCGCATCTATGCTGCAAACTTACGCATTTTTATTGAGAAGAGAAAGAATGGCGGCATTTTTTTCCGAATGGGAGGCAAAATACGGCCGTCGGGGGGCGGCAGGCAGCAGGCAGGAAGGGCCATAGAGCAGAACAGAATCAGATTATATGAAGCGAAAATTACGATTTACACCGTCAAAGGAGCATTAATTGAAGAAAAAGCAGTAACTTTGCACCCAATAGGGCCACGGCCAGCCCGTTGCCCCTTAATGGGTTATGTCCGGAAGGAGCAATGACCAAGCCTGTTTGGTATTGCTCATTTTGCTTAATTCATGGTAAAAAGAACACTCTAAATGGAAAAGAAACTGCGTATAGCCTCACGCTGCGTGCATGCCGGCTACAAGGCCGGCAACGGCGAGCCCATCGAGCCGCCCATCATCCAAAGCACCACTTTCAAGTATGACGACTCCGACGAGATGGCCCAGCTCTTCGACCTGAAGAAAGACGGCTATTTCTATACCCGGCTGCAGAATCCCACCAATGATGCCGTGGCAGCCAAGATAGCCGCCCTGGAAGGCGGTGTGGGCTGCGTGCTCACCTCCAGCGGTCAGGCGGCCAACTTCTACGCCGTGTTCAACATCTGCGAGGCCGGCGACCACATTGTGGCCAGCAGCGAGATTTACGGCGGCACCTACAATCTTTTCGGCGTGACGCTGAAAAAACTCGGCATCGACTGCACTTTCGTGTCGCCCGAAGCCGAGGAGGAGGAGATAGAGAAGGCCTTCCGTCCCAACACAAAGGTGCTCTTCGGCGAGACCATCTCCAACCCCGGCTGCGCCGTGCTCGACATAGAGAAATTCGCCAGGATAGCCCACCGCAACGGTGTGCCGCTCATTGTGGACAACACCTTCGCCACCCCCATCAACTGCCGTCCCTTCGAATGGGGCGCCGACATCGTGACCCACTCCACCACCAAATACATGGACGGTTTCGCCACCCAGGTGGGCGGCGCCGTGGTAGACAGCGGCCAGTTCGACTGGATGGCGCATGCCGATAAATATCCCGGGCTGACCACCCCCGACGAGTCGTATCACGGCATCACCTATGTGAAAGCCTTCGGCAAGAAAGGCTATACCACCAAGCTGGTGGCCCAGCTGATGCGCGACCTGGGCAGCATACCCGCCCCCATGAACTCCTTCCTTCTGAACATCGGCCTACAGACGCTGCACCTGCGCATGGCCCAGCACTGCGCCAATGCCCAGCGCGTGGCCCTGTTCCTGCACGACGATGAGCGGGTGGCCTGGGTGCACTACTGCGGACTGGAAGACGACGCCCACTATGAGCTGGGCCGCAAATACCTGCCCAACGGGTCGTGCGGCGTGATAGCCTTCGGACTGAAAGGCGACCGCGACACGGCCGTGCGCTTCATGGACGCGCTGCAGATGATAAACATCGTGACCCACGTGGCCGATGCCCGCACCTGCGTGCTCCATCCGGCCAGCCACACCCACCGCCAGCTGAGCGACGAGCAGCTGCGCGAGGCCGGTGTGGCCCCCGACCTCATCAGGCTGTCGGTGGGCATAGAAGACGCGGACGACATACTCGACGACATACGCCAGGCACTCGACAAGATAGGATAGAACACATAAAAACAACATATTCATCAGCGAAATGGAATTAGCAAGCAAATACGTTCCACAGGATGTGGAATCAAAATGGTACCAATACTGGCTTGACAACAAGCTGTTCAGTTCAAAACCCGACGGACGCGAGCCCTACACCATCGTGATTCCGCCCCCCAATGTGACAGGCGTGCTCCACATGGGACACATGCTGAACAACACCATACAGGACATCCTGGTGCGGCGCGCACGCATGGAGGGCAAGAATGCCCTCTGGGTGCCCGGCACCGACCATGCCTCCATCGCCACCGAAGCCAAGGTGGTGGGCAAGTTGGCCAAGGAGGGCATCAAGAAGCGCGACCTGACCCGTGAGCAGTTCCTCGCCCATGCCTGGGACTGGACTCATGAGCACGGCGGCATCATCCTGAAGCAGCTGCGCCGACTGGGCGCCAGCTGCGACTGGGACCGCACCGCCTTCACCATGGACGAGAAGCGCTCGGAGAGCGTGCTCAAGGTCTTTGTTGACCTTTATGAGAAGGGGCTCATCTACCGCGGTCTGCGCATGGTGAACTGGGATCCCAAAGCCCAGACAGCCCTGAGCAACGAAGAGGTGATATACCACGACGAGAAGAGCAAGCTCTACTATCTGAAATACTATGTGGCCAACGACGACCTGAGCGGTGAGACCGGTTCTGAAGAGGAAGTGGTGCACCGCGACGCCCAGGGCCGCCGCTATGCCGTAGTGGCCACCACACGCCCCGAGACCATCATGGGCGACACCGCCATGTGCATCAACCCCAAAGACCCCAAGAACCAGTGGCTCAAAGGCAAGCAGGTGATTGTACCTCTGGTGAACCGTGTCATCCCCGTCATCGAGGACCGCTATGTGGAGATTGAGTTCGGCACGGGCTGTCTGAAGGTGACCCCCTGCCACGACCCCAACGACTACATGCTGGGCAAGAAGCACAACCTGGAGAGCATCGACATATTCAATGCCGACGGCACAGTGAGCAGCCAGTCTCCCCTCTACGTGGGCATGGACCGCATGGATGTGCGCCGCCAGATAAGCCTCGACCTGCAGGAAGCCGGCCTGATGGAGAAGATAGAGGACTATGAGAACAAGGTGGGCTACTCGGAGCGCAATGCCGACACCGCCGTGGAGCCGCGCCTGTGCATGCAGTGGTTCCTGCGCATGAAGCACTTTGCCGACATCGCCCTGCCTCCCGTGATGAACGACGAGATACAGTTCCATCCCGCCAAATACAAGAACACCTACAAGAGCTGGCTGGAGAACATACAAGACTGGTGCATCTCGCGCCAGCTGTGGTGGGGACACCGCATACCGGCTTATTTCCTTCCCACCGCCGAGGGCGAGGAAGAGAAGTTTGTGGTAGCGCTGAACGCCGACGACGCCCTTGCCAAGGCCCGCCAGCTGCCCGGCTACGAGCATCTCACCATAGAGGAGCTGCGCCAGGACGAAGACGCCCTCGACACCTGGTTCTCCTCCTGGCTGTGGCCCATCAGCCTCTTCGACGGCATCAACCACCCCGACAGCGAGGAGTTGGCCTACTACTACCCCACTTCCGACCTGGTGACCGGCCCCGACATCATCTTCTTCTGGGTGGCCCGCATGATCATGGCCGGCTACGAGTATACCGGCAAGATGCCCTTCAAGAACGTCTACTTCACCGGCATCGTGCGCGACAAGCTGGGACGCAAGATGTCGAAGAGCCTGGGCAACTCGCCCGACCCCATCGAGCTGATTGACAAATACGGTGCCGACGGCGTGCGTATGGGCATGATGCTCTGTGCCCCCGCAGGCAACGACATTCTCTTCGATGAGGCCCTCTGCGAGCAAGGCCGCAACTTCAACAACAAGATATGGAACGCCTTCCGCCTGGTGAAGGGATGGAAGGTGGAAGAGGCCGCACAGCCCGAAAGCAACCGCCTGGCCGTGGAGTGGTTCGACGCCAAACTGCGCCAGACCGCTGCCGAGATGGACGAGCAGTTCCGCAAGTACCGCATCTCCGATGCGCTGATGTGCGCCTACAAACTGTTCTGGGACGAGTTCTCGAGCTGGTATCTTGAGTTGGTGAAACCCGCTTTCGGGGCTCCGCTCGACCAGACCACCTACGATGCCACGCTGCGTTTCTTCGAGGCGCTGCTCAAACTGCTGCATCCTTTCATGCCCTTCATCACCGAAGAGCTGTGGCAGCATCTCTACGACCGCGCCGAGGGCGACAGCATCATGCTCGACAGTCTGAAGATAAGCGCTGCCAGCGCTGCCGACCAGCAGCTGGTGGCCGACATGGAACTGGTGAAGCAGGTGGTGTCGGGAGTGCGCACGGTGCGCAACCAGCGCAACATCGGTCCGAAAGAGCCGCTCGCCCTCGAGGTGGTGAACACCCACAAGTATGAGCCCTACACCGAAGTGATCAAGAAGATGGCCTTCCTGAGCGGATTCGAGGTGGTGGACGAGAAATCGGCCGATGCCGCCCAGTGGATGGTAGGCACCGACGAGTTTGCCGTGCCGCTTGGCAATCTGATTGACGTGGCCGAGGAAATCAAGAAACAGGAGGCCCAGCTACAGCATCTGAAAGGCTTCCTGACGGGTGTGCAGAAGAAACTCCAGAACGAAAAGTTCGTGGCCCATGCTCCCGAAGCCGTTGTGGCCTTAGAGCGCAAGAAGGAAAAAGACGCTACTGAGAAGATAGCCGCCCTGGAGGAGTCGCTTGCCGAACTGCGCAAGAAAGGCTAAACAGCAAGTGCAGGCTAAAATCACACAGCCCGGAGCTCTCTTTTGTGAGGACTCCGGGCTGTTTTTTCAGGTATCCAAAAGGTGTTCTGTATGAAAAGAAATACGTGTTACTTTGTGGCTGTCTGGTCGGAACGCAACGATTTCTCAAGATTCCGGCGCAGTTTGCTTTTGTGCACGGCAAACATGATGCGGGCCAGTGGTCTTCCCCACAGCGTTTCGGCGGGGAAATAAAATGCATAGTGCAGATTACGCCAGGTCTCGAGGATGAAATGTCCCCACCGCGATGTTCCGTCGAAATGATACCGTTGGTCGGCATGTCCGAAGTTTCCGGACTTGAGCACCTCTCCATAAAGTAGCCGTCCCACCTTCTCGTCAGGTTCAGTGAGCAGATATGCTCTGTCCAGTCCCAGCACATCGTGCAGCACCCACATGATACCGGCGGCAAACCGTTTCATGTGGAGATGCTTTAATGTCCTCATGGTAATCTGTCTCTCTTCTTCGGAAAAGCCCTGGCGAAGCAGATAATAATAGTCTATAATTTGCCGGAATCCCACTCCTTCGCCGAAGAAGTGGTGCTGCAGGTGAGAGAGTTGGAACACACGATTGAAAGCACTGTCAGTCACACAAATCTTCCATCCGCCCGGCAGGGTAAGAAACTGTTTGAACTGTGCAGGCTTCACTTGTTCAAAATAACGGTCGAGGATTCTCTCATACCAAGGATTCACCATAAACGAAGGCTTGAGATGCACCTCCAAGATGGTGGGCACCAATCCCGACACCATGATGTGGTGATAATCAAGTTCGCAGTCCTTGTCGATGGAATGTGCGATGCGCATAACGGTATCTTCATCCTGATCGATCCAGAGGTCTATGTCGCCCGGCGTGCGCATGAAGGGGTCGGGATAATAGGCCGTATTAGCCTGTCCTTTCAGCACACAACTTTTCACGCCGAATTTAGAATAGAAGAAACGGGTCACTTTGGCTGCATCCTTGTTCACCTGTTCGTTTTTCTTCTGCAGTTCGCGATATAGTCCCACCCACTCAGCCACCTTTCGCCGATGGGGTCGGTGGGGCACCTCCTGGGGAATACGGTTCAAGCCGTAAAAAAGCACACCGAAGACAGCCTGCTCCATGCCGAACTTAGCAAGTCCGTCCCAGTCCATTCCTTCAAGAAAATCGGGATAAGGCGCCTTTTCATTGAGTGCGTATTTCAGAAAAGCGATATACCGTTCAGAGTCAGTCATATCATTTATCGAGTGAGGAATAGATAGAATTGTTTGATATGAACTCGGGCACTATCTGCTTCATCTTCTCCACGATTCTCATATCATCATAAGTTTCGGCCACTTCGATGAGTTCGTCGATAGCAACCGAAGCCTCCGCATAGTCGTAGTCTCTCACCTTGGCGATACGTATCTTCTCATGGAAGGAGGGCAACGTGTTCTCCTCGTTGGCCAGGAGCTCCTCGAAGAGTTTTTCCCCTGGCCGCAGCCCCGAGTACTCAATCTTCACGTCCTTCGCCCCGCTCAGCTGGATCATCTTCTTCGCCAAGTCGGCTATGCGCACCGGCTTGCCCATGTCGAAGATAAATATCTCGCCGCCCTTGCCCTGCGTGCCCGCCTCGAGCACCAGTTTGCAGGCCTCGGGTATCAGCATGAAGTAGCGTATGATGTTGGGGTGCGTCACTGTGACCGGTCCGCCCGCCTCTATCTGCTGCTTGAAGAGCGGTATCACCGAGCCGTTGGAGCCCAGCACATTGCCGAAGCGGGTGGTCACGAAGCACGTGCGGCCTTCTACCTTTCCCTCCTTGATGGCCTTGTCGAGGCTCTGCACATAAATCTCGCAGATGCGCTTCGAGCAGCCCATCACATTGGTGGGGTTCACGGCCTTGTCGGTAGAGAGCATCACAAACTTCCTCACGCCATATTTCACGCTCAGGTCGGCTATCACCTTTGTGCCCAGCACATTGTTCAGGATGCTCACGCTGGGGTTGTCCTCCATCATGGGCACATGCTTGTAGGCTGCGGCGTGGAACACATATTCCGGCCGGAAAGTCTTGAAGATATGCTCCATGCGCTTCTGGTTGACGATGGAGCCCACGATGGTGGTACACTCTATCTGCGGCCAGTCGTTCTTCATCATCAGGCGCACATCGTGCTGCGGCGTCTCGGCCGAGTCGATGAGCATCAGCTTCCCGGGATAGAACGAGCAGATCTGCTTGAGCAGCTCATTGCCTATTGAGCCGGCCGAGCCGGTGACGAGGATGCGGCGGCCGCTGAGCATTTCGGCCACGGAGTCCATGTTCAGCTCTATCTTGTCGCGCGGCAGCAGGTCCTCAATATTCACCTTGCGCAGGTTGTTGAGTGTTTCATCCACATTGCCGTCCCACTCCTTTGTGTCAGGACTTATATATATTTTTAATCCCTTTTCCAAGAGGAGGTTCTGCAGACCCTCGTCTTTTCGGAACGACTCGTGCTGCAGCGGCGACACCAGCACGGCATTAATGTGCAGGTCGTCGAGGATATCGCCCAGGTTCTCGTCCACATTATAAACATGCAGTCCAAGGAGAATCTTGTTGTGGAAAGTACTGTCGTGTGAAAGGAATCCCTTGACCAGGAATTTCGACTTTTTCTGGTTGCGGATATTCTTGGCCAGGCCCACCCCACCGTCTTTCACACCGTAGATGAGCGTGCGCATGCCCTTGTCGTTGTCGTAGGCCAGGTCATAGACCGACTTGGCTATTACCCTCCAGAACCACATCAGTATGACGGCGATGCCGTACATCAAGAAGACGTGCCGCCCCCGGATAGGTGCGAACAAGCGGGTGTTGAACGCCTCTTTGAACTCCACATTCAGGAAGTTCATAGGATAGTGTATCACCAGCGCCACGAAGAGCCCCACCAGCATGGCCATGGCCACACGCTGCAGGTCGACGAAGGAGGAATAGCGTATAACGCCCGAATAGGTCTTGAAGACCCTGAAGCCGATTACGGCCGGGATCATGTACACGAAAACGCCTTTCGACACAAGCCATACATAGTCGAGGGTATTCATATAGTAATACCAGTAGACAACGAATCCGGCGAAATAGCATATCAGCACATCAATGAAAAGGATCACCCAATAAGGGAAGGCATCCTTTGTGAAGTACCAGTTGAACAGTCGGTCGACAAGATTTTTTTTCATTTCTATACCAGCAAGGTTCGTATAAGCCAAAGTTGTCCCGCCATAGGATAATACCACAGCAGGAAAGACCCATCGCTTAAAATCAGCTGCAAAGGTAAGCATAATATTTATATTTCTCGCCATCATTGTCGATGAAAATGAAAAAATAGAACAGCCCCTGCCGAAAGTCGGCACATTCATCCGTGAAAAGAGTAGCAGGCAGAACGTTAAATAAATGCAAAAGATAAGGTGCGCTGCAACACCTATTGCATAAATCTTGTATATTTGCAACCGAATTGTTAAACCTTTTTAATTAATTACGAAAAACATGATTATTGGTATTCCCAAGGAGATTATGCACGACGAGGCTCGTGTTGCATGTACTCCCGAAACTGTAGGCAAATTTGTTAACGAAGGTTTTGAAGTGCTCGTAGAGTGCAAGGCCGGCGACGGCGCTCTCTTCCACGACGAGGACTATGTGAAGGCCGGTGCCAAGATGGTGGCCGACGCACAAGAGATTTACGACCGTGCCGAGTTGATACTCAAGGTGAAGGAGCCGCTCTTCAACGAGGAGAAAGGCAAGCACGAGGTCGACATGATGCACAAGGGTCAGGTGCTCATCACCTTTATCCATCCCGCATCGCCCGTGAACCATGAGATGGTGAAACAGCTTACCGCCAAGGGTGTGACGGCCATCACGCTCGACGGCATACCCCGCATCTCGCGCGCCCAAAACATGGATGCCCTTACCTCCATGAGCACCTGCGCCGGCTATAAAGGCATTCTCATGGCCGCCAACCACCTCACCACATTCGTTCCGCAGATGTTCACCGCCGTGGGTCAGATCAAGCCCGCCAAGGTGATGGTAATCGGTGTGGGTGTGGCCGGTCTGCAGGCATTGGCCACCGCCAAGCGCCTGGGCGCCATCACCTATGCAGCCGACATCCGCCCCATGGCATCGGAGAACGCCAGTTCGCTGGGTGCCAAGGTGGTGGACACCACCGTTCCGGCCGAGTTGGCCATTGCCGAGGGCGGTTATGCCAACCGTCTGCCCGCCGATGTGCTCATCCAGGAGCAGGAGGCATTGAAGGAGACCATCCAGCAGATGGACATCGTGTTCTGCTCTGCCCTGATACCGGGCAAGGTGGCCCCCATCATCATCACCGAGGATACGGTGAAAGGCATGAAGAAAGGTTCTGTCATCGTCGACATCTCCATCGACCAGGGCGGCAACTGCGAGCTGACCCCGAAGGGCGGCATCGAGACCCACTATGGCGTCACCCTGATGGGTGTGAAGAACATTCCCGGTCTGCTTCCCACCAGCTCCACCTGGATGTTCTCCAACAACCTGTACAATCTTGTGAAGTATCTTGTCAAGGACGGCAGCGTGGTGCTCGACCGCAACGACGAGATCATACAGAAGTCGCTTGTCTGTATTGACGGCGAACTGGTTCATGCCGGCGCACGCGAAGCTATGGGCTTATGATCCACCCGCTCATTCTGGTATTGATATTTATCGTATGCACAGTGCTCGGCTATTTCATCATTCGAAATGTGCCGAGCCTGCTGCACACGCCCCTGATGTCGGGCATGAACGCCCTGTCGGGAGTGACGATAGTGGGTGCCCTCTCTGCCACGGGCATCGCCTATCTGTCTGACGGCGGCTGGCTGTCGCAAGTGATGGGCTGTCTGGCCATCATTCTTGCGGCCGTGAATGTGTTTGGCGGTTTCGGTGTTACCCACCGCATGCTGATGATGTTCAACAAGAAGCGCAAACAGCCATGACATCCTTTCAGATAATCCTCAGTACACTGTTGTCCGTAGTGGTGCTGGCCGGCATCTCCATGATGAGCCGTGTGAAGACCTCGGTCGCGGGCAACCTGCTCTCCGCCCTTGCCATGCTGGTGGGTGTGGCCGCCACCCTGGTGTTCAGCGGCGTGCTCACGGTGTGGACCGTGTATGCGGCCATCCTGATAGGCGCACTCATCGGCGGAACGATGGCCCGCAGGGTCAAGATGATACAGATGCCGCAGACTGTGGCCCTCTTCAACGGACTGGGCGGCGGTGCCTCGGCACTTGTGGGCATGCTCTCCGCACAGGGCATCGGTTTCAGCGACAGTCAGTTGGCCGAAATCAGCGGCAACGGCTATTGGCCTTTTGTCTATTTCACCGCCCTGCTGGCCGTGGCCGTAGGCACCATCACGCTGGTGGGCAGCCTGGTGGCAGCCGGCAAGCTGCACCGCCTGCTCCCGCAGAAACCGGTGTTGTGGCCCATGCACTCGCTGTGCACCCTGTTGTGGCTGCTGCTCACCGTGGCTTTCATCATCGTGGGCACGATAGGAGGCGAGACATGCATGGTGTCGTGCCTGGCGGGCACGCTGGTCACATCAGCCCTCTTCGGGCTCTGGTTCTCAGTCAGGGTGGGCGGTGCCGACATGCCCATCACCATCTCGCTGCTCAACTCGCTCTCGGGTGTGGCGGGCAGCATAGCCGGTATGGCCATCAGCGATGTCTTCCTGGTGGCGGTGGGCGGCATAGTGGGAGCCTCCGGACTCCTGCTCACACAGATTATGTGCCGCGCCATGAACCGCAGTCTGTTGAGCATACTGTTGGGCGGCGCCCATAAGGCCCAGGCCCGGAAGGAGCAGTCCGCTCCCCTCTCGCAAGCAAAAGAAGACAATGAAAACGAAGCATTAATAAAACGAGTTATGGACTTAGAGAAAAAGATAAAGGAGCTGGAGGAGATTGTGAAGAATCTGGAAGGCCGCGTGAAAGTGCTCAACGAGAAGATTGACGAAGCCGAACAGCAGAAACCTGCCGCTCAGGAAGAAAAGGCCACCGCAGCCAGTGTGCTGTCGAAAGCCAAGGACGTGATTATCGTGCCGGGCTACGGCATGGCCCTTGCCCAGGCACAGCACCAGGTGCGCCAGCTGGCCGACAAACTGGAGAGCCGCGGCACCCGCGTGCGCTACGCCATTCATCCCGTGGCCGGCCGCATGCCCGGCCACATGAACGTGTTGTTGGCCGAGGCCGACGTGGACTATGAGAAGCTGTATGAGATGGAAGCCATCAACGACGACTTCGCCAAGACCGACGCCGTGGTGGTGATAGGCGCCAACGATGTGCTCAACCCTGCCGCCCGCAATGCGGAGGGCACCCCCATCTACGGCATGCCGGTGCTCAATGTAGACCAGGCCCCCGAGGTGATTATCTGCAACTTCGACCTGAAGCCGGGCTACGCCGGGGTGGAGAATCCGCTCTACAGCCGCGAGAAGGGTGTGTACCTGGAGTTGGGCGATGCCAAGGAGACGCTGATGCGCCTGATTGCCGGCATTGCATAGACCACTACATCTTACAGTTTGCGGGCCGCAGGAGGTGTGAATCCTTCTGCGGCCCGCATCTTTTTTGCATTCTCCGGAAAAGTGGATTTACTACCGGCTTTATTCGTAGTCGTCGATTACGGCGTTCATAAAGTCCATCATGGGCTTGGCTGTCTGCATCATCGCCGCCGTCTCGTCGAGCCATCCGTCGCCCTCGAAGAAGTCGTCGGCCACGCGCCGCCAGCAGCAGTAGTTCTTCATGCGCAGATAGGCAATGTGGCGGTAGTCGCGCGGAAAACCCGCCGGACAAGTCTTCAGCATCTCCAGTCCGAATCCGTGCTCGCTTTCCATCCACTCACCGCCGGGCTCGCCGAAAAGCCTCAGGAAGTCGTCATTGCGCACGCAGCGCAGCCACTCCTCCTCGTTGGCCATGATTTCATTGCGGCAAGCCGTCAGGATATTGGTGGGCAACCAGTAGCTGCCGCAGGCCACGAGGCACTGACCCGGCTCCAGATGGATGTAGTAGCCCCCATGGAGCGACTTTTTCCCTCGGGCGCAGATATAGGCGCCGAAATGGCGCTTATAGGGCGACTTGTCGGGTGAGAAGCGCGTGTCGCGGTAGAAGCGGTAGGTCACATCCTTCACGGTGAGATGCGCCACGGTGGGGTCGAACTCGGCGATGCGGGCGATGGCCTGGGCCGCACCCTTCTCAAAGTCGGCCCTTGCGACATCGTAAAGCGCCTTGTGGGCATGAAACCACTCACGGTCATTGTTGCGCGCCACCTGGCGCAGGAAATCGAGAATCAGTTGGGTTTGCATAGTCTTCTTTTAATAATTGTGTGGATGGATTATGGGGCGGCCTTCAGGTTTTTCCTGCCTGTGGGGCAGACAGCGGCGAAGGGGCACTGCCCGCAATGGGGCGAGCGGCTGGTGCACACATAGCGGCCGTGCAGGATGAGCCAGTGATGGGCGTCGCGCACGTCGGCCTCGGGTATATGGGCCATCAGCGCCTCTTCCACCTTGAGCGGTGTATTGGCCTTCTCGGGCACCAGTCCCAAGCGGTGGCTCACCCTGAACACATGCGTGTCGACCGCCATGGTGGCCTTGCCGAAGGCCACCGCTTGCACCACATTGGCCGTCTTGCGTCCCACCCCCGGCAGCCGCACCAGGTCGGCAGCCTCGGTGGGCACCTCGCCACCGAATTCGCTGCACAGCATGCGGGCCATCTCCACCAAGTGGCGGGCCTTGGAATTGGGATACGACACGCTCTTCACATACTCCAGCACCTCAAACTCCTCCGCCCCGGCCATGGCCCGGGCATCGGGATATCGCTCAAAGAGCGGCGGTGTCACCATATTGACCCGCTTGTCAGTGCACTGGGCGCTGAGCATGGTAGCCACCAGCAGTTGGAAGGGGGTGCCGTAGTGCAGTTCGGTAGCCACCTGGGGCATCTCCCTGCGGAAATAGTCGAGCACGTATTGATAGCGTTCTTTTCTCGTCATAGCCACACAAACGTTGTTTCAAGTGTGCAAAAATAGGCATTTTTCCGCAAATAATCAACTTTTGTTTTGTGCTTCGGCCATAAAAGCGTAACTTTACAACTTCAAACGAATAGTTAAAGACCTGTCACTTATGAACAAGACGAGAACGACGCTGCTGCTCCTGCTTGCCCTCTGCCTGGGCATCCATGCGCAGACGCAGCAACAAGCCAACAAAAGTTGGACCGCCGACAACGGCAACGGCACCTTTACCAACCCCCTGTTCTACGATGAGTTTTCCGACCCCGACATACTGCGCGTGGGCGACGACTACTACCTGGCCGGCACCACCATGCACACCGTGCCCGGACTGGTGATACTCCACTCCAAAGACCTGGTGAACTGGGAGAACATCAGCTACTGCTTCGACCGGTTCGACTTCGACGATGACGCCTTCTCGCTGAAGAACCACAAGGAAATCTACGGCCAGGGTATCTGGGCTCCGTGCATCCGCTATGCCAACGGCATGTTCTACGTCTACTCCAACGTGAACGGCAAGGGCCTGCAGTGCTACACGGCGAAAGACATACGCGGACCGTGGAAGCACCACAACATGCAGGGCCGTATCTACGACCTGAGCGTGCTCTTCGACGACGACGGCAAGATATACGCCATACACGGCTACGGCGAGGTGCGCTGCACCGAACTGAAACCCGACATGAGCGGTCCCATCGAGGAGACAGAGCGCGTCATCATACCCGATGGCTCGGCCGTGGGCGAGGGTCATCACATGTATAAGATCAACGGCATGTACTACCTTATCTCCACCGACTACCGCCCCAACGGACGCACGCTCTGCTCGCGCTCCAAGAGCATCTGGGGGCCCTATGAGACCGTCACCATCACCGCCGACGAGACCTTCGGCTATCATGCCGCCTCGCTTACACAGGTGCCGCGCGACGAGCAGTACCGCATAGGCCACAACGGTACAAAGTTCGGCATTCCCCCCGTCGACAAGGACGCCACCGCCTGCACCAACATTCACCAGGGCGGCATCGTGGAAGACCAGAGCGGCCAGTGGTGGGCTCTGCTCATGATGGACTTCCACTCCATAGGACGCACCGTGACACTGGCCCCCATCACATGGAAAGACGGCTGGCCCATGCTGGGACTGGAGGGCAACCTGGGCCGCGCGCCGCGCACGTGGCTGAAGCCCAACATCCCCGGAACGGCAGCCGACGCCAGCCAGATGAAGGCGCCCTACGAGCGCAGCGAGAACTTCGACGGCAAGAAACTGGGACGCATCTGGCAGTGGAACCACAACCCCGACGATAAGAAATGGAGTCTGAAGAACGGGCGCCTGCGGCTGCAGGCGCAGCCCGCCGAGCAACTGATGTGGGCCCGCAACACGCTCACCCAACGCGTCATCGGTCCTAAAAGCATTGCCACAGTCGAGCTATATGTCGGAGGCATGAAGGACGGTGATGTGGCCGGACTGGGCAACATCAACGTGCCTTGCTCTTGGATTGGCATCGAGCAAGGCCACTATGGCTTGCTCCTGCACTGCTTTGAGCAAGCCACCAACGACACCGTCACCTTGGGCCTCGCCTCCTGCGACGCACCATTGAAGAAGGTATGGCTCCGCATGGTGGGCGACTACGACCACGACCGTGCCCACTATGAATGGTCATTCAATGGCAAGGTCTTCCAACCGCTGGGCCGCGAGATGCCGCTGTCGTATCAGCTCATCACGTTCCAGGGCTCGCGCCACGCCCTCTTCGCCTTCAACCGCAAGGGCATCCAGGGCGGCTATGCCGAGTTTGACAACTTCACCGTGGAGGAACCGCAGGCCGACCGCAGCAAGAATATTCCATACGGCAAGACCTTCCGCATCATCAACCTCGCCACCGGCAAGCCCGCCGTGGCGATGGAGCACGGACTGCTCTACGACACCCACGAGAAGGACAACTCGCGCCTGACGCACTTCCGTCTGGTGGACAAAGGCCAGGGCAAGGTCATCCTTCAGTGCGAGGACGGCCGCTATGTGTTCGTCTCGGGCATGGGCATGGCCGGCGACGTGCGTCTGACCACCGACCCCGAGAAGGCCGAGGTATTCCTCTGGCAAGACTACTTGAACCATGAGTTCATGCTCATGTCCATGCGCACCCACCGCTACATAGGCAAGAGCCCCACCACAGGAAGCCCCTACTCGATGGACTACACCGGTGCCGACCCGGCCCGCCGGAACGGTGCCGTGCTACGCTGGGAAGTTGTAGAGTGAGAAATAATTATGACAGCAGCTTGGTCACTTCGGCGGGATTGAGCGCCCATTCGTAGGTGTAGGACTCATCGGCTGCCTCCGGCCGCTCCACGCGAGTGAGGTGCTGGGCGGCAGCCTTCACATCGAGCAACTGGCCGATGGAAAGCTTGCTCTCCAATCTGTGCAGCAAAGCCTCGACCGACTCGCTGTCGGCTCCCCGCAGTGTCTGCGCAGTGAAAGGCATCTCGAGCCACACAATCTCACGCTTGGCCACATCGAGGATGCCGAACACGAGGCCCTTTGAGAGATTGCCCTCGCTGATGCGCACCATGTGCTGCACACACGAGGGGTCGTAGGCCACACCCTTCTTCTCGGATATCTTCATGGGATACGACGAGTTCATCCATCCCACCACGAGATTGGGCGAGAGGGCTCCCGTGGAGTAGGCATTGCATGTGAAGGTGACATAAGTGGCACCGGCGGCCTCCAACTCTGGCAGGGAGAGCTCGATATACTCAGCCGTACCCACCATCTCGGGGATGGAGCGGATGTCGCCCGAGTGCTTGGCCCCCACACAGGTGAGGCTATAGTAGGCACACTCTTCTATCTTCCCGTCGGGAAGGGAGACACGCGCGCTCAGGTCCATGTCCAAAGGCTGGGCATGCAGACCCTTGCCCCACTGCAGGAACAGGCGCACGGCATCACCCTCCACAGGGAAACGGGTGCCCATCAGGGCGAACGACGCATCCTGAATGGTGGCAGAGCGGTCGCCCACGCTCACAGGGATGTTGTAGAGCGCAGGGTCGATATAGATGGTCTTGCTCTCCGTGGGCCGTGCGGCGAAGCGGCGTGTCATGGAAGTCTTGTAAAGCGCATTGACAGCACCGGCCATCGCCTCGCGGTCGGCTTTGGAGTAAAGCGCCAACAGTCTGTTGGGCATTATCTTGTGCGTTACGCCGGTGATGGGGCGGGCCAGACGCACCTGCTCCGTTTCGAAATAGGCGTCGGCCGCATTGCCGAGCGAGAGGAGCAGGCGGGCGGGCAACTGGTCGGTCACCTCTTCGAAAGCCGCCAGCACCTTATCGCTGCCGAAGCGCAGCATGGTGGCGAAGAGACAGCGCGCGAAGAGTCCCGGCCGCTCCTTGAGCAGGGCCAGCGTCTGCGCGGCATTGTTCTCGGTGCGGGCCTTGTCCACCCGTCCCTGCCAGGTGGTATAGCTCTGCTTATAAAACACATCCAGCAGCTCTGCCAGACGACCGAAACCGCTTTTACGCGAATACTCGCCCAGGCGGAGGGCCCGTATCATGCGCACCCACATGCCCCGCTTGGGGTTCATGTTCTCGGCGGCCTGCGCGGCGCTCACCGGCAGGCCGTTGAGCCACTTGGCCACCCGCAGGCACGTCTTTCGGTCGTACTTCAGCATCAGCTTCATCTTCATTTCGACGAGCGCCTCCGCTCCCATGTCGAGCGGTCCCCACATGTGGTAATAGAGTTTGTCGGCATGAAGCATGAGCGTCTTGGGCTCTATAATCTGCACATAACCCGTCTTCTCGTACCACAGGTAGCGGAGCACGTCGGTGGGCGTCTTCAGCAGGGCTCCCGCCTCTTCGTCCCTACCCTGCTCCACCAGCTGTTTCACCACCAGCATGGCGGTCTCCTTCATCGTGACGGAGACGGTTTCGGGAAGCGGCAGCTCACGGAGCAGCAGGCTGAGCGAGTCTTTCTGCGTGCCGTCGAGCGGAGTGGCCGATGCGAGCAGTGAGTGGAACACCTGCTTCATATCGTCGAGGGTGAAGAGTCGCAGTTCCTTCAGTTTGCTGCCCTGTCCCTTGTAGACGAAACCGGCGGTGACAAAGGGCCGGCCGCAGAAGGGGCAGCCGTTGTAGCGCTCCAATGGAAACGTTCCCTCCGGGATGAGATGCCCACAGGGAAGCGTGGTGCCCTTGAAACCGGCCTCCTCGCCGAAGATGTTGGCCAACAACGTGACGAGATGGTCGGCCACACTCTCACCGGTGGGCACATTCCACCCCTTGACGAGGGGAGCCCAGTTGAGGTCTACCCCCATCACCTCATTGACGCAGGCAGTGATTTCGGCCAGCCGGTCAACGCTGACGGCGTTGAGAGCATGGAGCAGTTGCTCGCTCACCGCGAAGCCGTTCTCCCTCAGGCGGGCCGTGAAGGCCATGACCGGCACAGATGCCTCCGACTGCATGTTGATGTTCTCGCGGCGAATGTCGAGGAACACAGCCCTATAGCGCAGGGCCACTTGGGTCAATGTCTTGTAGTTCATATAGATAATATTAAAAGGTAATTGGCTGGCTAAAGCTGATCAAATGGAGTAAGCCAGCCTTGGACCTTGTTAATCGTCTCTTTCTCACTTTCTGTGTGCAAAGATACACAACCGCTACGCAATCTTTCTGCGTATTGGGATTTTTTTTGAGGGAAAATGCAAAAAAATGTTGAACCTATCAATCTATGAGCGCGACCAGCCGAGCAATAGCTAAAAATCCCAGAAGCCAGTACCTGTCTCCGGGTCGTATTTCCGTCTGATGGCGCCGCCCACTGTAGGCCGCAATTCTATCTCCGCGGTATAGAGCACGGTGGTAGCTTTGAGGTGTCCCCCCGCCACAGTCTGTCTGCCATCCGGATGAGCACTCGCGGCAGCATCGCTGCCAATCTCCTGTTTGAAGGAAAACAGGGCATGGGTATGATGGAAGAGCTGTCCCTCGCCGTCTCTCACCACATTGCCGTTGATGGAGACCAGTTCGAGCATGCCTTCCAGGTGCTCTGTCTCGAAGCATCCTTTTTCGGGGATGAACACCTGCAGCTCTGCGCTTTGGCAGCCTCCGATGCCGGAGAAGACTGCCGAGGGTATAGATTCCTGCTCGCATATTTTGAGCAAGTTGGTGATAATCTCATCGCCCCTGTCCATGCGGATGTAGTAGTTTTCGCCTATTTTTCTGTAATCCATATAGCTTCCTATTGACTTAAGGTGAGTTCTATTAATTCTGTTTGATATTAAAGGCTGTATTCCATAGAATTTGTTTCGGTCGCTTTTTGTTTTTATTCGGTGCATAGCGTCAAGTCTCATCGGTCGTATAGCCCGCTATACTCCCTCTTCAACTT
>CACYUZ010000031.1:0-56313 GCA_902777645.1 uncultured Prevotellaceae bacterium
CTCAAGCCCTGTGACTTGATCATGTCATCGACAGCTTCCTTATCCATCAGGTTGAACACCTGCTGGAAGAGCTTATGGTCGTCCCATGCGTCGCGGACCAGCTCCCAGAAATACTGATTGTGATACTGGCCGAACTCTGTGCGGTCGAAGTCGTGGAACACCTTCAACTTGGGATCCGACAGGTTGGCGAAGTACTGGACGGGATCGAGCATAGCATACATCATCTCGGCGAAGTTTTGCATGTGCTCCTTGCTCTCACCCAGCTTGGTGGGCAGTACCCATGATTGCTTGTCGTATTCATAGGTAAAGAGGTTTTCATCAGGCAGGTCGCTCAGGCAAACCCAATGGCTGTCGCCCTTGCCTTCAAGGCTGAATGCAGGACGGACGCACACCCAGTAGTCGTCAAATCCTTTGCTGTTCTGCTTCTTCACCACGTCGCCGAAGCGGTAGTAGGCCGAGCCCGAGAACGAGCCGGAGGCATTCTCGCCCATCTGATCAGGTGTCTGGTAGAGAATCTTCTTCAGACGGGGCATCTGCTTGAGGTCGACATCGACCTGTGCCAGATAGGTGCCTGCCGGCGAGCCGGCATGATAGGTGAGCGAGCCGGCCTGCTTGTGGCTCCAGGTGTAGTCGGAGGTTGTCTCATTGACGGCAGCGCCTGTCAGGTAGGCAAAGCGCTGGGCCGCCGTAGAGAGGTCGTTGGTGGCGACGACGCGGGTGTAGGGGTCGTTCTCCGAGGCCTTGCCGATAGTGGGCTCGAAGGTGGCCTTCTGCCAGTCGTCGGGCAGGGTCTGCACGTCGGCGGCACGGCCCAGGGTGGCTATGCGCACACCATCGAGGCGGTACACATCGACACGCTCTTCGTCGGTGGCCACAGCAGGCGCCTCGATGTCCGATGTCTCATTGAGGTTACGGTAGAGGAAGGATGTTTTGGCAGTGACCTCATCGCGTGTGATTTCGGTGATGGGCTTGTGCATCAGTTTCTTGCCGTCGGTATTTCTGTTCCACAGTTTGGCGGCCGGTGTGGAAGTGTCCGTCAGGCTGTCTTTCGACATATACGGATAGGCGTCGTGGCCGCCATAGTTGGAATTGCTGGCATGGAAGATGGTGAGCCGCTCATGGCCGGCTGTGGAATTGACCGTGTTGTTGTACCATGCGTTCTCATCATAGTCGACATGCACGATGAGCAGTCCCGAGCCCGGCAGATAGAAGTCCCAGTCAGTCTGGTTGCGGTTCTCGAGGATGAAATACTCGTCGCGGTGGTTGTCATTATATATTATGTAGCACTGTCCCTTCTCGTTGATAGGCTTCTGGTTGGTGATGCGGCGGCTCTTCTTCATCTCCGAGGGTTTCATCCAGCCGGCGAACCAGCGCTCGTAGCAGGAGTAGCCGGCGGGCACCCATCCCAGTCCGGCAGGTCCGTTGTAGCTGCCGGAGTCGAGGATGTCCCAGGAGCCCATGCCGAAGTTGGAGGGAAAGCGGCTGGTGTCGTAAAGGTCGGGCAGTCCGAGGCAGTGGGAGAACTCATGGCAGATGACGCCGAGTCCCATCTCCACGTGTCCGCTGTTGTCATAGAGTTCGTTGCTGCAGGCGTACACATTGATTTGGCATCCATCGAGCACGAAGGGGTTGGGGATGCCCAGGTTGGAATAGTAATAGGCGGCTGATTCCATCTCCCACATGTGGGGCCACACAGTATCGGTATAGCCGCCGGTGGCCTCGCCATAGCCGGCATAGAGCACGAACACCTCCTCGGCCACACCGTCGCCGTCCCAGTCGTAGTCGTTGAAGTCGACGAGCGGGTCTACCAGTTCGCAGCACTCCTTGATCATGAGAGGTGCGTTGTTGTCGTCGCCCTGTCCGTAGAAGGAATAAGACTGCGAGAGCGTGACGGGTCCCACCACGTCGAACTCAAGGTTGAACTTTCCGTAGCTCTGGTTGTAGTAGAAATCGTGCACGCTGCCGATGGCACCGTAATCGTTGGTGTAGCCCACATCATTGGCCAGGGCGTCGTATCGCACCCAAGTGGTGTGTCCGCCGTCCTCCTCGGTATAGTCGTAGAAGGTCTTGTCGCTGAAGTTGGCCAGGATGATAAGTCCCTTTTTATGTCCGATGTAGTCGGCATGGTCTTCCTCACCCACGCGGAGTGCTCTGCGGGAGCGCACTGTCTGCGGTCCCTTCTTGACGGCGAACTCCTGCATGGCCTGTATGTCCTCCATCGAGTAGATATTGTGGGCGTCGAGCTGGGTGCGCAGCTCAGGCTCATGGGCCAGCACGCCGGTCGACGCCATGGCGAAGCCCTTGGGCTGTGCATAGTAGTAGGCGCGGTTCACCTCCATGACAGGTATGCTGTCGCGTGTGATGAAATAGTGGAAACTTTCATCGCCCAGCAGCATCAGTTCCACGCTGGTGCCGTCGGGTTGTGTCATGGTGCGCCAGCATTTCTTAGCCGGCACAGCCCACGCTGCTGTCACGAGGGTGAGCAGCAGCGTCAGCATGCCAATTTTTCTCATCAGTTTTTTTGGAATAAAATGGAGTAAAAAGAATTACTTCACAGCTATCTTGCGCGAGGAGCCGTCGGCATAGCGCAGCACATACACGCCCTGGGGCAGTGAACCGGTAGCGCCGTTCTCCATAGCGGTGCGCATGAGTCGACCGTCGAGTGAGTAGACATCAGCCTTGCCGCTGTTCATGCCGGCAGCCGTCTCCTGAATGCCGTCGGGTGTCCAGGGGCGTGTACCGCCGTCAAAGACGAAGAAGCAGAAGCGTGCCTGCGTGCGGATGTTGGTCACATTGGTGTGCAGCAGGTAGGTGCCGTCGGTGTTGGGTGTGTTGAGCACATCCTGCGGGGTGCTGTCATCGGAGAAGGAGTTGCGGTTCTCGGTCATCGAGGGGCGGTAGGGGAAGAGGTCGCCCTGGTACTCATCGCCGTTGACATAAAGATACTGTCCCTGCTGATAGACCGTCTCCTCGGAGCAGTCGGCATGAACGGGTGTCATGCACTGGTAGCCATAGCCGGTGGCGTTGGCCTTGTTGGTTCTCCAACGGTCGGCCTCATAAGTGACATGATATATCATGAGTCCCGACACGGTCTGGTTGTTGTTGGTGGTGTAGAAGCCCTTGTCCCATCCGTAGCCGCCGTGGCGGTTCTCGAGCAGGAAGTACTCGTTCTCGTTGCCGGGATTCACTATCTGATAGGTTTCTCCGCCGTTGCTGATGGGTTCCAGTTTGTCCACCTTGCAGGGGCTTTCCAGTTTGCGGTAGTCCGTCCATCCACAGAAGTGGCGCTCATAGCCGGTATAGGCGGCGGGAATCCAGGAGTTGCCGTTGTAGGAGCCGGAGCTCATGAGGTCCCACATATCCATGCCATACTGTGTGCCGCCGTCGGCGGTGTCGTAGAAGTCGGGCAGTCCGAGGCAGTGGGTGAACTCATGGCAGAAGACGCCCAGTCCCATGCGCTCGGTGCCGGAGTTGCCGTTGAGCTCATTGCTGCAGGCGTAGGTCGACACCTTTACGCCGTCAACGTTGAGGGGGCTCCAGAGGGCCGACTCGTGGGGCCAGATGGTGTTGGCATGTCCGCCGGTGGCCTCGCCGTAACCAGCATAGAGCAGGAACACTTGGTCTACGTAACCGTCGCCGTCCCAGTCGTAGAGGCCGAAGTCGGTACTGTCGGCAGCGGCCAGCACCGACTCGTTGACGAATTCCACCACGCGGTTGTAGTTGTCGCTCTTGCCGCTGTTGTATCCGTAGTAGTAGCACTTGCGCTCCAGTTTCACGGGTCCCACCACATCGAAGGTGAGGTCGAACTTGTTGTCGCTCATATTGCTGAAGTAGTCGTGCACGCTGCCGATGGCGCCGTACTCATTCTTGTAGCCCTCTTTGTTCACCATGTCGACTATATCCTGCTTGGTGACGGTGAAGCTGACGTCGGAGAATTCGACCATGATGACAAGACCTTTCTTGCTGCCCACGAAATTGCCAGTGGGCTCGCCGATGGTATGGGCAAAACGGGGTTTCTGTGCTGCGGCACGGCGCAGGCCGGTGTTGGCCACATCGCCGAGCTTGGCTATCTGTGCCTGCTCGTCGGCCGATCGCATGTCGGCATTGTGGGCGAGCAGTTGGGTCGGTTCAAAGCCGTCGTTGGTGAGTTGGGCGTAAACATAGTTTTCGTTTTCGTCCTGCAGCACCACCAGTCCGTCGGTGGTCTTGAAGTAGTGCAGGTTTTCGTCGCCCGAGAGCAGGAGGGTCACTTGCGTACCGTCGGTCTGCTGGTAGGTGCGCCATTTCTTTAAGGCAGGCACAGCCTGGGCAGAAAATGCCATGGCTGCGACAAAGGCAGTAATCAGTAGTTTTCTCATAGTTTAATTTTATATAAATAATTTGTGCAAATATACGCCAAAACCGCCAAATCGCAAAATTTATCCTTTCAAATCGGCATGGAATCGGATAAATTTCATATTTTTGCAAAAGATAAGCAGCATTTGGGCACGAGTGCAGGCCTTGCTGCACCCATTTAGAAAACATTTCAACACAATGACCCAGAACCCACCCAACGGGGCCGGTGAGGCTAAGTTACAGCGCCGCAGCATCAGCATGCTGATACCGGTCTACAATGCCGACTGTTCCGCCTTGGTGGCCGACCTGCTTGGGCAGGCCGCGAAGCTCGAGGGGGTGGAATGGGAACTCAGTGTGGCCGAGGACGGTTCTACCGATACCGACGCCATCGCTGCCAACGCCGCCCAACTGCAGGGGGCACACTGCCGCCATCTGGTCTATGACCAGAATGAGGGGCGTGCCCGCATCCGCAATCGGCTGGCCCGAGAGGCACGCGGCGAGTGGCTGCTCTTCATCGACAGCCACATGCGGGTGGGCAAGGCCGACTTCCTGCGCACCTATCTTTCGGCACCTGATGCCGAGGTGGTAGACGGCGACTATGTGGTGGTGGCCGATGCCGCGGAATGGGGCTGCTCGCTGCGCTACCGCTATGAGAAAGCGTGTGAGCACAGGCATGACGTGGCCGCCCGCCGCGAGGAGCCCTACGCCGGATTCCATACGGCCAACTTTCTGGTGCGCAGAGATTTCTTCCTTCAGCATCCGCTGGAGGAGAGTTTCAGCGAGTATGGTTATGAAGATGTGCTCTTCGGGGCACGGATGGAGCAGTTGGGGGTCCGTATCCTCCACATCAACAACCCGGTGGAGTTCCGCTTCTTCGAGTCGAACAGCCGGTTTATGGACAAAACGGACGCCGCCCTTCGCAGTCTGGCCCTCCACCAGGACCTGTTGGGCCGCCACTCACGACTGCTGACGCTCTACGGCCACATGAGGAAGTGGCATCTTCACCAATTGGGCGCCGCTCTCTTCCGATGGCGGGGCAAGCCCTGGCGGCAGCGCCTCTGCATGGAGAACCGCCGCCCTTCGCTCCGACTGTTCAACGCATACAGGATTTTCTGTTTCTGCTTCTGCGCGCAAAAACAGAAAAGATGAAAAATTAAAAATGAAAGATGAAAAATTAAGATATAAACCTTAAAATATTGATGACGATGAAAAAGAGAATTCTTACCGTACTGGCCGTAGCTGCTCTGGTGAGCTGTCCCAAGGCCATGGCTCAAGTAGTGACCGAGCAGCCCGTGCTCACCCCCACCGAGCAGATAGAAGCCGAGAAAGCCCGCCAGGAAGCTGAGGCCAAAGCCGCCGAGAAGCGCGAGGAACAGATGAAACAGGCCCAGAAAGAGCGCGAGCAGGCAGAGAAAGCCCGCCAGGAGGCCGAGGCAAAGGCCGATCAGAAGCGCGAGGAGCAGATGAAGGAGGCCGAGAAGAACCGCAAGGAGGCTGAAAAAGCCCAGAAAGAGGCCAAAAAGCGCGAGAAAGAGTTGAAACAGCGCGAGAAAGAGGCCGAGAAGAAAGCCAAGGAAGCCAAGAAGCAGCAGAAAGAGCTGGAGAAGAAGCAGAAGGCTGAGGCTAAGCGCCTGAAAGAGGAGCAGAAACTGAGAAAAGAGGCTCAGAAAGCCGAGCGAAACCGCCTGAAGGCAGAGAAAAAGGCCCAGAAAGCCAACGAAAAACTCCAGAAGGCCGGTCTGAAATAAGGCAAGCCCCGCTGCATGATACAAAAACACAAAAAACAAGCGAAATAGCCTATGTTTGGTATGGGAATGCAAGAAGTGCTCGTCATCGCGCTGATTATCCTGCTGCTCTTCGGCGGCAAGAAGATACCCGAACTGATGAAAGGTCTGGGCAAGGGTGTGAAAAGCTTCAAGGACGGTCTGAACAGTGCCGACGAGGAAAAAACGGAGGTCAAGAAAGACAGTACCAAGGCAGAAGAGAAGGAATAACGCGATGGACGAGGCCACCGGTACATTCTGGGACCACCTGGAGGAACTGCGCAACTGCCTGCTGCGCATCGTGGGCATCACGGTGGCGGTGGGCGTTGTGGCCTTTGCGTGCAAGGGGCTGCTCTTCGACATCGTGCTCGCCCCCACCCGCTCCGATTTCATCGTGTACCGCCTAGTGGGAGCCGAAGCCTTCAGTCTGCACCTCATCAACACCGGTCTGACCGAGCAGTTGATGATGCACATGAAGACCGCCCTCTACATGGGCCTGCTGCTGGCCTCCCCCTATGTGACCTTCGAACTGTTCCACTTCATCTCACCGGCCCTCTACCGGCAGGAGCGCCGCTACACGGTCAAGGCCACCGGCAGCGCCTACCTGCTGTTCATAATAGGTACGATTGTAAACTATTTTCTCATCTTTCCGTTCACCCTCCGCTTTCTCGGCACCTACCAGGTGAACACCGATGTGACCAACATGCTCACGCTGCAGTCGTACGTCGACACCCTCATCAACATGAGCCTTATGATGGGACTGGTTTTCGAGTTGCCCGTGCTGTGCTGGCTACTGGCCAAGGTGGACATACTCAACAGTGGTCTGATGCGCCAATACCGTCGTCACGCCTTGGTGGCCATACTGATAGTGGCCGCCATCATCACCCCCACCACCGATGTGTTTACACTGGCCGTGGTATCGCTCCCCATCTGGGGCCTCTTCGAACTCAGCATCCGCATTGTGGCGCTCACGGAGCGCCCGGCGGCAGCCCCCTCTCCCACAGAATAAAGAATACACTGAACAGATACTTAAAACGCTCAATAATGTTAAGAAAAATCAGAATCGCCCTCGCCACCATTTTCTTTGTGGCCATCACCCTGCTTTTCCTTGATTTCACGGGCACCCTGCACCATTACCTCAGTTGGATGGCCAAGCTCCAGTTTCTGCCGGCCGTGCTCAGTCTGAACGTGGTGGTGCTGGTGATACTGCTGCTGCTCACGCTCGTCTTTGGGCGCATCTACTGCAGCGTGATATGCCCGCTCGGCGTGATGCAAGACCTGATGGCATCCGTCCGCAGGAAGAAGAACCGCTACAGCTACTCGCCCGCAGTGAGTTGGCTGCGCTATTTAATGCTCGCCGTCATGGTGGTGGCCATCGCCGCCGGCATCGGATCGCTGGTGGCCCTCCTGGCCCCCTACAGCAGTTTCGGGCGCATCGCCACCCACCTGCTGCAACCCCTCTACATGGGGGTGAACAACGTGCTCGCCTCGCTGGCCGAGCGTGCCGACAGCTACGCCTTCTACAGTGTTGATGTATGGCTGCGCACCCTGCCCACCCTCATCATCGCGGCCCTGACCTTCGTGGTCCTCTTCATCCTGGCCTGGCGCAACGGCCGCACCTACTGCAACACCATCTGTCCGGTGGGCACCGTGCTGGGCTTCGTAGCCCGCTTCTCATGGCTCAAGGTGCGGTTCGACGCCGACAAGTGCCGCAACTGCAGCCTCTGCTCGAAGAACTGCAAGGCCTCGTGCATCGACTACAAGACCCACACCGTGGACTACAGCCGCTGCGTGGCCTGCGGCAACTGCGTGGAGAAGTGCAAGTTCGGTGCCCTGCGCTACGCCCCCGCCACCAAGAAAGCCGGTGAGGCTCAGCCCGCCGACCTGCCCGACAAGGGCAAGCGCACCTTCCTGCTCACCACCGCCCTGGCCGGCACCGCCCTCATGGCGCAGGAGAAGAAGAAGGTGGACGGCGGTCTGGCCGTGATAGAGTCCAAGGCCATCCCCACCCGCCAGACCCCCATCACGCCTCCGGGCTCAATGAGTGCGCAGAACATGGCCCGCCACTGCACCGGCTGCCAGCTTTGCGTGGCCCAGTGCCCCAACCAGGTGCTGCGCCCCGCCACCGACCTGACCCACATGATGCAGCCCGTGATGAGTTACGAACGCGGCTACTGCCGGCCTGAGTGCACCCGCTGTTCGGAAGTGTGCCCCACCGGTGCCATCAAACCCATCACCCCCGAGGTAAAGAGCTCGACACAAATGGGTCACGCCGTTTGGATAAAGAAAAACTGCATACCGCTCACCGACGGTGTGGAGTGCGGCAACTGTGCCCGCCACTGCCCCGTGGGCGCCATCGAGATGGTGCCCTCCGACCCCGACGACGAGGCTTCGGCCTACGTGCCTGCCGTGAATGAGAGCCGCTGCATAGGCTGCGGTGCCTGCGAGAACCTCTGTCCGGCACGTCCCTTCCCCGCCATCTACGTGGAAGGACACGAAGTGCATAAGGAAGTGTGATGAAACGGACTTAAACCCCCTAAGGAAAAATGGAAGAAAACAAGAGAAAACCCCTCAGCCGCCGCGACTTCCTCAAGCTCTTCGGCATCGGATCGGTGGCCACCGCCGCCGCAGTGAGCGGCTGCAAGAAGCCCGAGACGCCGGCTGAGACCGAATACAAGCAGCAGGTGGAGCCCCCCGTAGGCAAGATGACCTACCGTGTGAACCCCAAGACCAAGGAGAAAGTGTCGCTTCTGGGCTACGGCATGATGCGTCTGCCCGAGATAGCCGGCAAGGAAGAGTACGACCAGGAGATGATCAACAAGCAGGTGGACTATGCCATCGAGCACGGTGTGAACTATTTCGACACCTCCCCCGCCTACTCCCGCGGTCTCTCCGAGCGTTGCACCGGCATCGCCCTGCACCGCCATCCGCGCAGCAGCTACTTCGTGGCCACCAAGCTCTCCAACTTCAGTCCGGAGACCCAGACCCGCGCCGGCTCCATCGAGATGTACCACAACTCGATGAAAGAGCTGCAGGTAGACTACATCGACTACTACCTGCTGCACAGCATCGGCGGCGGCGGCATGGAAGCCTTCAACACCCGCTATGTGGACAACGGCATGCTCGACTATCTCGTCGAGGAGCGCAAGGCCGGCCGCATACGCAACCTCGGCTTCTCCTACCACGGCGACGTGAAGGTGTTCGACTACCTGCTCTCGATGAACGACAAGTATCACTGGGACTTTGTGCAGATAGAGCTCAACTACCTGGACTGGGACTTCGCCAACGAGATAAACAACGACAACACCGACGCCCGCTATCTCTATGGCGAACTGCAGAAGCGCGGCATCCCCGCGGTCATCATGGAGCCCCTGCTCGGCGGCCGCCTGGCCAAGCTGCCGCAGTTTATCACCACCGAGCTGAAGCGCCGCGACCCCGAGAAGAGTGCCGCCTCGTGGGCCTTCCGCTACGCCGGTACCCCCGAGGGTGTGCTCACCGTGCTGAGCGGCATGACCTTCATGGAACATCTGAAAGACAACCTGCTCTCCTACTGTCCGCTCAAGCCCCTCACCGCCGAGGAGCAGGAATTTCTGCAAGACGAGATAGCCCGCAAGATAGTGGGTGTGGAGAACATACCCTGCAACGACTGCAAATACTGCATGCCCTGCCCCTACGGCATCGACATACCCGGCATCTTCGTGCACTACAACAAGTGCAAGAACGAGGGCACGCTGCCCAACGACAAGGAGAGTAAGGAGTATGCGCGCCTGCGCCGCCGCTATCTCATCAGTCTGGACCGCGCCGTGCCCAAGGAGCGGCAGCCCGACCACTGCATCGGCTGCGGCCAGTGTGTGGAGCACTGCCCCCAGAACATACGCATACCGCGCGAACTGCAGAAACTCGACAAGATGATTGAAGCCCTGAAGGCAGAAGACTTTCGGTAGAAGGGCCTAGAAGAACTAGAGACCCTAAAGGCTCTATAACCCCTGGAAGAGGCCACGCTTTGTGGCCTCTTCTTTTTTTCGCACTTGTTTTAATCATTTCACATAGGTTAACGCTCAAAAATTGTAGGCATACATGATATAAATCAAGTAATTTTGCATCGTGTTATTGTGCAATCTGAGGAAATGCCGTAAAAAGCAAGCCCTAAACAGACTACTATCAAGCAATTTTATAATCCAAAATAACCTAAAAAACAAACATGAACTATCAAAAACTATTGAAGGAGACAGTGATGCCCGTCGCTATCGCATTGGCGGCATTCTCACTCAATCCCTTTGCCGGCGTGGAAGCCTCGGCAGCCCCACCGCCGTCTACCTGCCCGACATTTCGGAGTACGGTTTGGGTTGGGACTACACCCAGCTGATGAGCACCGAAGGCAAGTTGCGTGTGGTGACCGCCGAGGACGGAATCGCCAGTATCAGCGCCGGCACACCGGTTCATGTACAGGTGTACAGTCTGAACGGTATTCTGCTGGGCAGTTTCGATTGCACCCGCGCCGAGGTGAAAGCCCGCATGCAGCAGGAGCACCTGGGCCGCGGCACCTTCGTGGTGCGCATGCAGAGCACCGACCGCAGCGAGACGGTGAAGATTATTCTTTAGAAGCTAATTTAAGAGTACAGAAGTATAGGAGTGTAGGAGTATAGACGTATGCATGGGTCTATACTTCTACACTCCTAAATCTCTAAAAAATAGCGGCAAGAAGGGGCAATTCATTTTTTTTTGCTAATTTTGCACGCTGATAAGTCTTTGCGGCACTTTTCGGGAGAAGCCGCTGACATCAAACACACAAAGAACAAGTAAAAACGAACAAATAAGATGGCAAAAGAACTGAAAGATTTGACGAAGAGAGCAGACAACTACAGTCAGTGGTACAACGACCTGGTGGTGAAAGCCGACCTGGCCGAGCAGAGTGCCGTTCGCGGCTGCATGGTAATCAAGCCCTATGGCTACGCCATCTGGGAGAAGATGCAACACCAGCTCGACCAGATGTTCAAGGCTACCGGCGTGCAGAACGCCTATTTCCCCCTGCTCATCCCCAAATCGTTCCTCTCCCGCGAGGCCGAGCATGTGGAAGGCTTCGCCAAAGAATGCGCCGTGGTGACCCACTACCGTCTGCGCGCCAAGGACGACAAGAGCGGCGTAGAGGTAGACCCCGGTGCCCGTCTGGAGGAAGAGCTCATCATCCGCCCCACCTCGGAGACCATTATCTGGAACACCTATAAAAACTGGATTCACTCGTGGCGCGACTTGCCTCTGATGTGCAACCAGTGGTGCAACGTGATGCGCTGGGAGATGCGCACCCGTCCCTTCCTGCGCACCTCCGAGTTTCTGTGGCAGGAGGGCCATACCGCCCATGCCACCCGCGAGGAGGCTGAGGCCGAGGCCAAGCAGATGCTCAAGGTGTATGCCGAGTTTGCCGAGCAGTGGATGGCCGTGCCTGTGGTGCAGGGCGTGAAGAGCGAGACGGAACGTTTCGCCGGTGCTCTCGACACCTACACCATCGAGGCCATGATGCAGGACGGCAAGGCCCTGCAGAGCGGCACCTCCCACTTCCTGGGCCAGAACTTCGCCAAGGCTTTCGATGTGACCTTCCTCAACAAGGAGAACAAGCCCGAACTGGTATGGGCCACCTCATGGGGCGTGTCTACCCGCCTGATTGGCGCCCTTATCATGACCCACAGCGACGACAATGGTCTGGTGCTGCCTCCGCGTCTGGCCCCCATCCAGGTGGTCATCGTGCCCATCACGAAGGGCGCCGAGCAGTTGGCCGCCATCACCGAGCGTCTCACCCCCATCATCAACGAGCTGCGTGCCGCCGGCATCAGCGTGAAGTATGACGATGCCGACAACAAGCGTCCCGGCTTCAAGTTTGCCGACTACGAGCTGAAGGGTGTGCCCGTGCGTCTTGTCATGGGTGGCCGCGACCTGGAGAACGGCACCCTCGAGGTGATGCGCCGCGACACGCTGGAGAAGGAGACCCGTCCCATCGAGGGCATCGTGGAGTATGTGGAGCAGTTGCTCGAGGACATTCAGAAGAACATCTTCGAGAAGGCCCGCAAATACCGCGATGAGCGCATCTACGAGTGCGACAACTACGAGGAGTTCAAGGAGCGCGTCAAGGACGGCGGCTTCTTCCTCTGCCACTGGGACGGCACTGCCGAGACCGAGGCCCGCATCAAGGAGGAGACCCAGGCCACGATACGCTGCGTGCCCTTCGGTGTGGAGCAGACCCCTGGTGTCGACATGGTGAGCGGCAAGCCCGCCGTGGCCCGCGTCATCATCGCCAGAAGCTATTAAACCGCCTCACCGGCCTTCACGGCCGGTGGCAGGCAAATCCGTATAACCCCATAAATCAAGAAAAGCAATGGCAAGACAAATCATGAGAACCCTCCTGCTGGTCTGCTGCCTGCTGCTGGCCCTGCCCGGCCAGGCCCAGCGTGTGGAGACCCGCCTTTTCAAGAAATGGATTGTTGAAGACGAGGACGGCAGCAAGCGTCTCTTCGACATGAGCGACAAAAAGACCTGGATTATGGCCGCGACCTACACGCCTGAGGATTGCAAGATGATGGGCGAGGCCTTCAAGCCCGGTGTGTTCTATGAGATAGACCGCTACGAAGTGCGCATCAAGCCTGAGGCTTATTCCTCCGGCACCATCGAGTGCAAGATGGAAGACGGCACCTGGATAGAGCGCTGCGCCTACGAGGATTTGAAAGCCGGCAGTGTGAGCTTCGTGTTCGAGGGTGAGTTTGTGTGGCACAGCACTGAGACCACCGAGGCGATCACCATAGAGAAAGCTCCTGTGGAGCAAGAAGCCGGAATGGAGAATTGATTTCTCATCTTAGTCTCAGGAGTGATAGGAGTGTAGACATATGCCCTTTGCATCATGAGATACTCAAGCTACAAAAATTAGGCTTTTTCGACAGAGAGGCCTCATAACGCAAAAAAATAATGCTTTTTTCTGAAAATCCTTGTGCGGTTTCGGAAAAAAGCATTATCTTTGCACCCACGAAATGATATAGGGGCGTAGCTCAGGTGGTTTAGAGCGCTACATTGACATTGTAGAGGTCGCCGGTTCAACTCCGGCCGTTCCTACCAAGAGGCGAGGATTTCTCCTCGCCTCTTTTGTTGTAATCTTTATTCTTTCAGATAATATTCCTTTTTTTCAGAGAAAAGAGGATACCTGCCACCCCTACTCCACTACTACGTTTTTCTTGGTGATGTTTTTGCAGTTGAAGAAATCGCCGGGCTCATCGGCCTGTATGGTGATGTCGCTGAGGCGGATGTCGCTGATGGGCATCTCGGGCAGTCCGTTGAACCAGAGGGCGCGGTGGGCCCCACGGCACACCACATGCTGGATGTCGATGTTGCGGAACACGGGAGTACCCTCCCCTACCGGCTCTGCAGCGATGTTGTTGATGCGCTCACCGCTCTCCAATTGCTCGATGACCGACTTTCCGCCATAGAACAGGTCGAAAGTGACGGCATCGCCCAGGATGTCGGCCATGGAGATATTGCGAATGTAGATGTTTTCCACCACACCGCCGCGACCCCGGCAACTCTTGAAACGCAGACCGGCATCGGTGCCCAGGAACTGGCAGTCGTTGACCCATATATTGCGCACACCGCCGCTCATCTCGCTGCCCACGACGAAACCGCCATGTCCGTTGAACACCGTGCAACCGTCCACCACCACATTCTCGGTGGGACGTCCACGGCGGCGCCCCTGCTCATCTCGTCCGCTCTTGAGGCAGATGCCGTCGTCGCCGGCATCAAACGAGGAGTTGACCACCAGCACATTGCGGCACGACTCCACATCGATGGCATCACCATTCTGCGCATAGGCCGGGTTGCGCACCATCACCTGGTCCACTATCAGGTTCTCACACAGCAACGGGTGCAGGCACCAGTTGGGCGAGTTTTGGAAGGTCACCCCCTGGAGCAGCACATTGCGGCAACTCTCGAGATAGAGCAGCACAGGGCGCATTTTCACCCTCTCCTCCGAGGGATACCACATGGTGGAGCGTGGAAAGACGCCCCCTTTGGATGTGAATTTCTTCCACTGCCCCTCGGTCACCTTCTCCTTCTTGAGCGGGCGCCAGCAGATGCCGTTGCCGTCGATGATGCCCTGGCCGGTGATGGCGATATCCGTCTGACCGACAGCCGACACGGGCGACTGGCAGTGTTTACGCAGTTCCCCCTCATAGTTGGTCTCTATGACCGGATAGAGGTCCATATCGCCCGAGAAGAGAATCACGGCCCCCTTTTCCAGATGCAGGTCGACATGACTTTTCAGCACAATGGGCCCGGTGAACCACACCCCCTGCGGTACCGACAGGCGACCGCCGCCCTGGCGGCTCAGTTCGTCGATGGCCTTGCTGAAAGCCTCTGTGCAGAGCGTCTTTCCATCGCCCTTGGCCCCATACCGGGTCAGGCTCACCGTTTTCTTGGGAAAGACGGGTGCCGCCACTTCGGGCATGCTGAAGGGCAACTGCCGGGTATAGACACGGTACGGATTATCCTGCGCCTGAGCACCCAGTGTGAGAGCGAGGCACAGCAGTGTGAACAAATTTCTTAGATACATAGGAATAGATGTTTTAGTAGATGAATAACTGTAATAAGAACGCAAAAGGCACCGATTTATTATGACATGAAAGGAGAAAGGGAGTGTCCCTTTTGGAACACCCCCTTTCAGTCTAAACATTTTAGAAAATTATTTCACTGTCACCTTACGGGTCTGCTCACCCTTCCGGATGATGTAGACACCCTTCGGAGCCGTGGTGGGCACCTTCCGTCCGGAGAGGTCGTAGATGTCACCGTCGGTCAGGCGCAGCTCCATGTTGCGGATGCCGTCGGTGGGTCTCTTGCCCACGATGCGGATGTTGTCGATGAGCACCAGTTCGCTCATATTGCTGGCGAAGCCTTTGAACTTGATGGTAGCGAAGTTGGCACCCTGATAGGTCTTCATGGGGAGCACAAACTCATACCAGCCCGGCTCATTGCCGTCGCCTGCCACGAAGATGGTGTCGCTGATGGCCTCAAACTCGCCGTCGTTGATATTCTGCTCCACGAGCAGGCAAGGCATCTCGACATTGGTCGAGGTGAGTCCTCTGTAGACGGCGAAGGTCAGTGTGTCGGCCTCGGGGTCGAGTTTGAACTTCGGTGTCACAAGCTCGCCCATGAGGCGGTTGCCGTAGTAGGAGCCGTTGTAGTAGCGTGCGTAGCCATTATCACCGTCCTGAGAGGTAAAGTTGGCATCGTCCTGAGCCTCCACCCATGCGGCATAGTTGGTGTTCTCGCCGCCGGCCATCCACACCTCGGAGCTTTCGGCGCCGTTGGCAAACGACTCGGCGAAGGGCAGGTCATAAGGTTTGCCCAGCACCACATAGTCGAGTTTTATCATCTCATAGCCGGCGCTGGTGGCCGCCATCACACCGTAGTAGTGCACCGTCTGCTTGTCGGTGGGCTCGGGGCTCACCACATAGCTCAGGTCCTTGAGGTCGGTGGTCAGGAAGGAAATCTTTGTCTCATCGGGGTTCTCGGGGAAGTATTCAAACACCATGTAGACGAGCGATGCATCGAGCACACCGCCGTGGATGCCCTCTGTGGGAGCCTCCCAGGTGAGGATGGCCTTCTGGTTGTCGTCCGAACCCACAATAGCGAAGTTGTCAACAGCATTGGGCACATCTACACCCACATACACTGTGTCGGTGACGGCCTTGCCGCGTCCCTTATCGTTGGTGGCCACCACCAGGTAGTTGTTGAAGCCGTGCATGGGCTGCTGGTCCTGCCAGGAGAGCGCGTCGCCCGGTTTCACGTCGTTGAAGGTCTGCACCGGAATGGCGTTGTCGCCGCGGAAGATATCCACCTTCATGTTACCCTCAAGCGCACGTCCGGCATAGTCGTTGACGGGAGCGGTGAACGAGAGGTTGGTCAGGAGTTGTCCGCCCTGGTCGGCCTCAGCCTTGAGGTTCTCCACAGCATAGGGTGCGAAAGCCGATGCCACAAACTTCACCACTACATCGTCGATGGTAGGCATGGCATAGGCAAAGTCTTTGGTTCCCTCGATGAAGATAGAGGGATAGTATTTGCCGGCCTCGGTGGTCACGATATCCTGAGCCACGGGCAGGTTGGCGCCATAGGCGGTGTAAGGCAGCGGTGCCAGCAGGGCTTGTGCGGTGGAGTCGGGCTGCATGCCGTTGTAGATGAAGGCGTCGGCACCGGTACCGTCCCACACATTGTGGTTCCAAATGAAGGAGAACTCGTAGACCGACTCAGCATCGAGCTTGATGGCGGGCAGATAGAGCCACACATGACTGCCGGGGTTGAGCGATGCGCTGAGGCCCAGGTTCTGGCTGTACGACTGCCAGGTCCACTTGGTGGGATAAGCCTCGGTGCCGATGTTGGCCTGGGTAGTATAGAACTCGGCCGAGCTCTCGGTGTCGAACGATTCGGAGTAAGTAGGTGTGAACACGCCGATGAAAGCCGAGAGGCTCACCTTCTTGCCCTCACCCTCAGCGTTGGCGGGTGCCACGGTATACTTGTGCTTGCCCACGCCCTGCACGGTGTTGTCAGTCCATGTCACCTCAGCGCCCGGAGTGATGTCGGTCAGGGTATGGATGGCCGTCTCGGCATCATCGCGGTAGATGTTGGCTGAAATATTGCCTGCAAGCGGCTTTCCGCCCAGCGTGTTGACAGGAGCGGTGAAGGAGACGACAGCCTCCATCTCGCCGGTCTCCTCGGGTGTTACGGCCATGTTGGTCACCTCGGCGGGTGCGCCGTTGGCACCGAGTGCCTCCACGCTGACGGAGTTGACGAAGACACCCGAGCAGTTGTCGGCCTTGAGGCTTCCGCACTGAATGGCGAAGTAATAGGTGCCCTCAGCCTCCACCTGGAAGTCGCACTCCCAGTCGGTGGCGTTGCCCAGTACATCGTAAGCATTGTTCTCATCGAGCACGGTGAAGGTGGAGAGGTCTGCCGGGTCGGTACCGATGAGCAGTTTCACCCGCTCGGGGTAGTTGGCAAAGGTGTTGCGCATGTTCACGATATAGGCGTAGGTGATGCCGGGGTTGAGTGCGATGCCCGGTGATACGAGCCAGTCGTCGCATCCCACCTCAATGTCCCAGGAGGTGGTATTGATGCTCATGGCAGCACTCCATGAGTTGTACGTCCAGGTATAGGTATCGTTGTTGTTGTCGATGATAGTCCAGAGGCTCTGTGTCGACTCATCGCTGAAGTCATCGAAATACGGTGTGCCGAACGACTCGCCGGCGAGTATACGGTTCGACTCGGTAAACTCACCCTGCTTGCCCTCGCCGTTTACGGGTGCCACGAGATAGTAGTAGCGCTCCATCTTGGAGGGCAGGGTCTCGCTGAAGGCAGTGCCGCTCAAGCTCTCGGCCACCACCACATTGTCAGGCATGCGCACCACTTTGTAGGTGAGGTGGTCGAAGTCGATGTAACCATTGTTCACACCACCCTCGGGTGCCGTCCAGGTCAGGTTGGCCTGTCCGTTCTCCACGGCGAGTGTCACACCGGTCACCGCTTTCGGCACATCATAGCCCGCATAGGCATAGACATAGTTGAGCGGCGAGCAACCCACATTGTTGCGCAGCACGACGTAAGCATAGTGATTGTCGTTGGTCAGGTCGACAGCCAGTTTGAGCGACTGTCCGGTCAGTGCGCCTACGTTGTCTTTGATTTTCTCTCCGTCGAGCCACACATCCATCTTGAGCTGTCCCATCATCGACTCGCCGTCGTACGACTTGGCGGGGATGGTGAAGCGCAGGTAGCCGGTGGTGCCACCGTCTTCATTGAACTCGAATCGCAGGTTGTCGATAGCTGCCGGTGCCTTGTCGAGCGCGGCGTTCTCCTTGAAGAAGAGCGACGACACCTGTTCGTTTTTGCTCAGGCGCTCTATGAGTTCCGTGGTGGCGGTAGCGGGGTCTACGGCATAGAGGTTGCTGCCGCTCACATCGACGGCCTGCCACACAAACTTGGCGGTTCGTCCGTCGTAGCCCATGGCCTGCACATAGTTGGTGGGCTGCACACCGGTCTCTCCCACCATCTCGGCCTCGCCGTTGGTCTTGTCGATCATATAGAGGTAACCGTTGCCGTCGATGCTGTAGAGCTGTCCGTCGGGTGTGGCGGCCAGTGTGAGCGGCTGGAAGTCGTTGGTCCATTTGTGCAGGATGTCGAACTGGCGTGTGGTCTTGTTGAACACGGCCCAGTTGAGTCCGTTGAGCTCATCGTTGTACATGGCGGCATAGGTCTTGTCGCTGGTGGGGTCATAGGCCATGACCGAAGGAATGATGCCGTAGGAGCCGTCGCGCATCTCCTCCCACACGGTGTTGAAGTTCTCGGCGTCGAGGGCCTGGTAGCGTGCACCGTTGAGGGCGCCCATGATAGAGAGTGCCTGCACACCGTAGAGGCAGTCGCGCGAGAAGGCGCTGGCCATGAAGTTGTACACCAGGTTGGTGGACACCGGTTGGAAGTCGGCCTCGCTGCCCATGGTGAAGGTATACACACCGTAGGGCACGCTCCCGATGCCCACACCGTCCCAGGCATCGGAGTTGTTGAGCGCTCCATAGAACGTGCGTCCCTGATAAGCCGCGATGTCGGCCTGCGGAACATTCTTTTTCACTCTGCGTGCGGGCAGCAGTTGCTTCCGTGCCGGGAGCTCCACTTTTTTCTGGAGTCCCTGGTGCGGGGCTGCCTCCTGTGCGGCGCACGGCGCCATGGCTATCATCGAAGCCACGAGCGTAAGGATGAATTGTTTCTTCATAAGTTTGTTTTTATTGGATGATGAATTTCTTTCCATTGCGCAGATAGATGCCCTTGGGTAGTCGGTACTGGGTGCTTACCGCCCTGCCGTCGAGGGTATAGACGGTCGACGGGTCGGCGGCATCTGTAATGGCCGGTGTGATGCCGGTGGTGGCGGGAGCCAGGGTAAAGAGGCAACTGGCCAGGTCGCGCGGTTGCACATAGCTGTAGGCCGAGAGGTTGATGAGCACCGCCTTGTAGGTAGTGCCCAGCACCCCGTTCTCGAAGGTGGCATGCAGGGGCACATCGGCCTGCTGTCCCTCCTCTACGAAGGTGAATACGGGATCGAAGCTTCCCACCACGGTGGTTTCCGTCTCGTCGTAGATATACACGGTTACATCGCCGGCGAAGACCCCCTGCGAGCACTGCAGTCGTGCGGTGAGGTCCACTTTGTCCTGCGGCACGCTGCTGTTGTCGGCGAAGGCGAGCTGCTGCCGCATCTGCAGGTCAGACGGTTGTTCGGGAGCGGGCAGCACCTCCACTGTCAGCGGCTCACAGAGCTGGGCATTGTTCTCGTCGATGATAGAGAGTCCGTAGGTGCCGGGAAACTCGTTGAACACGCTGTTCATGGCCACCTGCACGCTCTCTCCCACCCCGATATCGGTGAGGTATTCGTCGCCGGCCGCCACCATCGCTCCCGTATTGAGGTCGAAGAGGGCCATTTTGAGGCCGCTGCTGTAATCCATGTCGCCCTGGTTGGTGACGGTAGCCTTGACCTGTGCCGCCACGCCCTTATAGAACGGGGTGGTCTCCATGCTCTCTGCCTTCAGGTCATAGGGAGCGGGTGCCAAGAAGTCGAGTGTGCCTTCGTGCACGCTGAGCAGCAGGTGGTTGGGCTTGGAGTAGTTGTAGTTGGTCACTGCCGTCCAATGCCCGGCTCCATGGCTGCGGGCCACCGGCCGCACCACATACGCCCCGTCGGCGATATCGGAGAAGTCGGCCTCGCTGCAGGTCAGTCCTATCTTATACTGGTTGGCGGCCAGGGCGACCCCTTCCTCCACGGCGAAGGCCTTGAGCAGCGTGCCCTCGGCATCGAAGAGTCCGAAGCCCAGGTCCACCACGGCGTCGCACCAGTGGTAGTTGGTTATTTTTCCTGTCAGTTTCAGAGTCACGGCCTCGCTTTTATCGGCCGTGGCGGGAGTAGCCTTGGTTTTTTCGGACGACACAATCTGTATGTGCTGTTCACCGCCCTGTCCCTGGGGCACCATGCCCACGAGGATGGCCTGCTTGGTATTGAAGCCGCCGGTGCTTCCTCCTGTGCCCTGTGTGGGCGGTGTGAGCGCCGAGAGGCGGTAGTAGCCGTTCGACATGCCGCTCCATCCCCAGTTCACATGAATCAGCCCCTGGGCATCGTAGCCGTCGAACACATAGGCGTGGCCGCCGGCTCCGCCTGTGAATCCGGTGGAGAAGACGGGGCGGTGCTCACGTATCTCCCGGCAGATGATGTCGTGCCACTCGCTTTGGGTGTAATACTGCCGGTTGTAGAGACCAATCGAGGGGTCATAGTCGAAGTAGGCGGTAAGAGCATTGGGCAGCAGTTCGATGTTGCTGCCGCTCTGCTCGCCATACTGCATGTCGACGGCATAGCCGCAGTCTTTCATGAGCTGCGCCACCGCCATGCACTCCTCTTCAGTGCTATTGACGGAATATTTCGGCGTCATGTGCTGCCATTGGTAAGTGCTTTGGGAAAAATCGGCCGAGAGCGTCACATTGTTCATCGTGGTGCACACATAACTGTGCTCTCCCCGCCCCTGTGCCGGCCACTGATGGTAGCGCATCACCTGCGCCATGGCCGTAGCCACGCAACCGGTGGCGGCATGGGTGGTGCCCACATAGAGCGGGGTGAGCAGGTTGTAGGGATAGGTCTGGTCCCAGGTGATGTCGCCCAGCAGCGGGGCCACCGGCTCCATCGCCTCCTGCTTTGCGGCTGCCATGCGCCAGGTGCCGGGGTTCTGTGCGGCGAGCGCCAGTTGGCCAACATACAGGTCGAGCCACTCTTTGAGCGGTGCCGGCACACAGTCGGGATCGAGTGTCCCCTCATCGGCATAGCCCAGGAGCACTTCTTGGGTACCGTCCGTGCCGATAACGGCATAGCCGCCGTTGCGCACCTTGTTGGCCACATACAACAGGGGTTGTCCGCTCTCTTGTGAGGCGGGAGCATGGTAAACACCTACCGCCACGTTGGCGGCGTCGGTTTTCAGGCACTCAGCCGCCATACTGAGGGCGCGCTGCCTGACGGTCTGTTGTGAGAAAGCCCCCGCTGTGACGGTCATCAGCAGAAGCGAGCATAAAAAACGTTTCATTTAGGTATTTTGTGTTTTTAGGCCACAAAAATATGAATTTCTCACAAAAACAGGGAATAAATCTTACGGAAACCGTTCAAAATTCAGAAATCAGTCGACATTTCGACATGCGTGTCGCAATTTGCGCCACACCTCACCGGTCTCCCTACTACCCCGGCAGGGCAGCAGAAGCCTCCTCTCGTGCCAGCCGCTGATACTCGGAGGGGGTGAGTCCGGTGATACGTTTGAAAGAAGTCACGAAAGAGGTGCGCGAGCGGAACCCCACCCCCGATGCGATTGCCTCGATGGTGAGTTGTCCGTAGTGGTCAATATCGCCGAGCCGTCGGCAGGCCTCCTTGATGCGGTAGCTGTTGAGGAAGGAATTGAAGTTTTCGCCCCACTTCTCGTGTATCACCTGCGACACATATTTATATTTGGAGTCGGTGAGTGTCGCCAGCCGTTCCACAGAGAAGTCGGGTGAGAAGATCTCGCCTCCGCTTTCCATTATAGAGAGGATGCGCTCCATGAGTTCATTTTTCGTCAACTCATCGAGATTGCTGTTCTTGTATTTCTCCTCCTGCGGTTTGGCACTGTGCAACTGCCTTTCCAGTTGGCGTTTCTCCTCCTCGGCCCTGAGCATCTCCACGTTTTTCTGGTAGAGCGAGGCATTGGTACGGCGCAGTTTGCGGTTGTTGTGCTGCAGGATGAGGAACACCACAAGCAGGAAGAAAGCGATGACGGCCACCAGGGTGAGCAGGGTGCCGAGATGGTCGCGCGACTGCCTCACCCTCTCCATCTCGTCGTTGAGCTGGCTGAGCCGGCCCATGAACTGCATCTCGCTCAGTCCGGCCAGTTGCCGGTAGTTGACGAGCGAGTCTTTCAGACTCAAATATTTCTCTCTCAGCTGGCGGCTCAGCGCGGCATTGCCCAACAGTTCATAGCAGCTGGCCATGCGTTCGTACACCTCGAGCTGCATATCCTTCATGCCGCTCTGCAGCGCTTTCTGCTCAGCCTTCAGCAGAAAGTCCACCGCCTCCTGCCGGCGGCCCATGGACTCCAGCGCCTTGGCACAATGTGTGAGCGTGACGTATTGATGACGCACATAGTTATCGGTATCGGGAAGTCCGTCGAACTGCTGTCCGAAGGTCTTGAAAGCCTCCTCAAACTTCTGTTCAGCCATCAGGCGCAGTCCATTGTACATCAGCCTGTTATATATTCTCAGCACATTCTTCTCACTCACGGGCAGGCGTTGGTAGCTGTCCCATTCGCTGTTCACCGCCTCCATGCTGTCGATGGCAGCCGCCACATAGATGGCATTGCCGAAACTATTGTCGGTCTCCTCGTCGAGGCGCTGCCGCAGTGCCTCATGAAAAGCCTGGGTGTAATAATGCAGCGCCCTCACATGAAGGCTCCTGTCGTGGCACTGTTCGGCCAGCGTCTGATAGAGCGCCCCGAAAGCATTGTCTATCTTGGGTATGTGGAGTGAGGCCTCCTGGGCCATAGTCTGAGCCTTGACCAGGTACTCCATGCTCTTGGAATAGTCGAAATAGAGATAGAAATAGATGCTCCACAGATACATGGAGGCCTGTATGCACTGTTACGTCTCCTGTTTTGGCAGTCCGTTTTCGTAGCGGTTCACCACCATGCTCAGGCAGATGAGGGTGGTGTCGGTCACATTGTGACCATGCGTATGGTGCCATGCCGTGTCGATGAGCTGCTGTGAGGAGAGCTTAATCCACTTGCGCACCACATCATCCTGCTGCGCTGCCGGCATGATCATCGGCAGCGCAAGGAGAAGAGCGGTGAAGAAAGTGCGGAAAAACTGTTGCATCCCTGACATGGTTTCATTCTCAGACTGCAAAAATACTTTTTTTTCTCTTTTCCCAACCATTTTCCTCTTTATCCCCCCAAAAACAGCCACCTTTTCTGGCATCAGAAGGCAGCGCTTCATGCAAGTCCTTTACGCAGTATCGGCAACAGCTTGTCCAAAAAAGCGAACACTATCTATATTATTGAAAAAAAATGAGTACCTTTGCAACAATTTTGCGAAAAACGTGTTATATAAATAGAAAAGACTACAAGTTTTGGTCAAGATATATCAAGAGAAGGCCCTGAGCCTTTCCTACAGCCACGACTCCATGGGCAGTTGCCAGCGGGCCGTGAAGAGGGTTGCAGATTTTGTCTGCGCCCTTTTGGGGCTTGTGGTGCTGTCGCCCCTCTACCTGGTCATCATGTTCATCATGAAGATACAGCACAATGGTCCGGTGTTCTTTTCGCAGGAGCGTATCGGCTACGGCGGCCGCCCCTTCCACATCTACAAGTTCCGCACCATGAGCACCGTGGTGGAAGACGAGGGTCCGCAGCTCATCGCACAGAGCGACAGCGTGAAGTCGACCCGCTTTGAGCGATTCCTGCGCGACCACCATCTCGACGAGCTTCCGCAGCTGTGGAACGTGCTCAAAGGCGACATGTCGCTTGTAGGTCCGCGCCCTGAGCGCCGCTACTTCATCAACCAGATTATGGAGCACAGCCACGACTACCGCCTCATCTACCAGATGCGGCCGGGTCTGACCTCCGAGGCCACCCTCTACAACGGCTACACCGACACGATGGAGAAGATGCTCCGCCGGTTGGACATGGACGTGCGCTATCTGGAGAACCGCACGCTGATGCTCGACCTGAAGATTCTGCTCAACACGGTCTACAACGTGGTGAGCGGCAAGAAATTCTGAACAAAATTCCTATCACGATATGAAAAAGACGATTCTACTTTTGCTCATAGCCGTTTTCATGCCGCTGTGTCTCTCGGCGCAGTCGTCGATGACCGATGAGCAGGTATTCCAGTTCATTATCAAGGAACATGAGGCGGGCACCTCGCAGCAGCAGATTGTGGTGCAGCTCATGCAGCGCGGTGTAGACATCAACCAGATACGGCGCGTGCGCAAGAAATTCGAGCGCATGTCGAAGGAAGAAGCTCTGGGCGGCCTCTCCGCCAACACGCAGACGAGCACCGACCGCACCCGCAACAAGAAGACACAGTATGACGATGCCCAGTATGCCGACCGGATACCCGACATCTCGACCGACGTGAGCCGCTACAACTCCGGTTACCGCATCAAGGACGACGAGATAACGCAGCGCACCTACGACGATGAGGACGAGGACTACCTGGAATTCGTCGACGAGCTCAACTCCTGGCTGCCCGCCGACACCATCACGATGTATGAGAACCTGCTGGAGCGTGTGAAGAAGCAGAAGAAGAAAATCTACGGCCACGACCTGTTCAGCAACAAGCAGCTCACCTTCGAGCCCAACATGAACATCGCCACCCCCGAGACCTACCGCCTGGGGCCCGGCGACGCCGTCTATATCGACATCTACGGTGCCTCGCAGAAGACGATAGAAAGTGTGGTGTCGCCCGACGGCCATGTCACCATCGAGGGCTACGGCCCCGTGTATGTGGCCGGCATGACGGTAAACCAGGCCAACGCCACGATACGCTCCAAACTGGGCGCCCGCTACCAGAGCAGCAAGCTGCGGCTCACGGTGGGTGAAACGCGCTCCATCATGGTGAATGTGATGGGCGACGTGAAGACCCCCGGCACCTATACCCTCTCGGCCTTTGCCTCCGTGTTCCATGCCCTCTACATGGCCGGTGGTCCCACCGAACTGGGTACGCTGCGCAACATCAAGGTATACCGCAACAGCCAACTCATCTCGGTGGTCGATGTGTACGACTACATTCAGAACGGCCGTCTGACGGGCAATGTGCGCCTGGCCGACAACGATGTGGTGATGGTGGGCGCCTACGACTGCCTGGTGAACGTGGCGGGCAAGGTGAAGCGCCCCATGTACTATGAGATGAAGAAAAACGAGAGTCTTTCAAGCCTCATCAAATATGCCGGCGGTTTCACCGGCGACGCCTACAAGAAGTCGGTGCGCGTGATACGCAAGTCGGGCCGCGAATACTCGGTATTCAATGTGGATGAGTTCGACATGCCCTCCTTCCATCTCACCGACGGCGACTCGATAACGGTTGACTCCATTCTGGACCGCTACGACAACATGGTGGAGCTGAAAGGCGCCGTGTTCCGCCCTGGCATGTACCAGGTGGGCGGCGAGATAACCAGCGTGCGCACCCTGCTCGAGGCCGCCGAGGGCCTGCGTGAGGACGCCTTCACCGGCCATGCCGTGATGCACCGCATGCGCAAGGACCGCACCCTGGAGGTGATACAGGTCGACGTGGACGGCATCCTGGCCGGCACGGTGAGCGACATCACCCTCCAGCCCAACGACGCCCTCTACATACCCACCCGGCAGGACCTGATGGAGGAGCAGACCATCACCATCCACGGCGAAGTGAACTACCCCGGCATCTACAAGTATGCCGCCAATGAAACCATCGAAGACTTCATCCTGCAGGCCGGCGGTCTGAAGGAGACGGCCTCCACCGCCAAGGTCGACGTGGCGCGCCGTGTGATCAACCCCGGTGCCCTGACCACCGACAGCCTCATCGCCCATACCTACAGTTTCTCGCTGAAGGAAGGTTTCATCATCGACGGTGAGCCCGGTTTCACCCTGCAGCCCTTCGACGAGGTGTATGTGCGCCGCAGCCCCGGCTACAGCAAGCAGCAGAACGTGAAGATAGAAGGCGAGGTGATGTTTGCCGGCACCTACACGCTGACCACCAACAACATGCGTGTGAGCGAACTGCTGAAGAAAGCCGGTGGTGTGAACGACCGCGCCTACCTGCGCGGCGCCCGTCTGGAGCGCAAGTATGACGAGGTGGAGCGGCAGCGCGCCATCAAGGTTCTGCGCGACGCCCAGGAGCAGGCCGAGCAGAACCTGCAGGAGCAGATAGCCAAGACCGGCAATGCCAACATTGCCAACCTGAAGCAGACACAACAGCTTAAGAAATATGAAGTGGGCGAGACCTATCCCGTGGGTATCGACCTGGAGCAGGCCGTGCTACACCCCGGCAGCGACGAAGACATTGTGCTGCGCGAGGGCGACCGCATCGTGGTGCCTCCCTACACCGGCACCGTGAAAGTGAACGGCGAGGTGCTCTACCCCAACACCGTGGTGTATGAGGAGGGCAAGAGTGCCAGCTACTACATCAGCCAGGCGGGCGGTTTCAGCACGAAGGCCAAGAAACGCCAAGCCTACATCATCTACATGAACGGCAAGGTGGCCAAAGTAAGCCACAACGCCAAGCCACAGCCCGGCTGCGAGATTGTGGTGCCTGCCAAGGCCATCAACAAGACCACGCTGGCCGAGACGCTGAGCATAGCCACCTCGGTAGGCTCCTTCGCCGCCATCATCGCCACGATAGCCAACATTCTCAAGTAAAAGCCCGAAGAAGTGAACCTGCAGCGAATTCTTGGCTCCGACAAACGCACTGCCCTGATGAGGAAGAACATCTTCTTCTCCTTTCTCATCAAGGGATGGTCGGGTCTTGTGACCCTGCTGCTCGTACCCCTTACGCTGCACTGTCTGGGCGACTACAAAAACGGCATCTGGCTCACCATCAGTTCGATGCTGATATGGATAGACAACCTGGACATCGGTCTGGGCAACGGACTGCGAAACAAGTTGGCCACCTACCTGGCCCAGGAAGACATGAAGAAGGCACGAGAGACCGTGTCTTCTACTTTCTTTATGCTGGCCCTTATCATACTGCCCGTGATGCTGGCGGCCATAGCCGCCGTCAAGACGTTCGACCTGCATGCCTTTCTGAATGTAGACCCGGAGGTGATACCCAACCTGGGCGACATCATGGCCGTTTCCATCCTCTTCGTATCGGCCACCTTCATCTTCAAGTTTATCGGCAATTTCTATCTGGGACTCCAACTGCCGGCCGTGAACAACCTCCTGGTCACCATAGGCCACACGCTGCAACTCGTGGGCACCTGGCTGGTATACCTGAGCGGAAGCGGCTCACTGCTGCTTATCGCCGTGGTCAACACGGCCGCCCCGCTGCTCACCTATCTCATCGCCTATCCCATCACCTTCTACGAGCGCTACCCCAAGCTGCGCCCCTCGTTGGGCACCTTCAACCGCCATGCCGTACGTTCACTCTTCACCATCGGTGTGAAATTCTTTGTGCTGCAGATAGCCGGCATACTGCTCTTCATGTCGTCGAACATATTGATTTCCAAGCTTTTCGACCCATCGATGGTAACGCCCTATCAGATAGCCTACCGCTACTTCAGCATCACGATGCTCGTCTTCACCATCATCAGCGCCCCCTATTGGTCGGCCACCACCGATGCCTATGCGCGCGGCGACATGGCCTGGATACGCCAAGCCCGCCGACGCATGGACAAGATAGTGATGGGTGTGGCCGCCGTGCTGGCGGTGATGGTGGCCGTTTCGCATCCGGTGTATGCCCTTTGGGTGGGCACCGAGGTGGAGATACCCCTTCCGCTGAGTATCCTCATGGCCGTTTATCTGCTGGTCATCCTGGCCAGTCTGAGCTATTCTTACTATCTGAACGGCATCGGAGTGCTCCAGCTGCAGCTCATACTGACGGTGACGGCCGCCATCGTGTTCATCCCGCTCACCTATCTTATGGTGCATTACCGGCACGACATAACGAGTGTGCTCATCGTGATGATACTGGTGAATGTGCCGGGACTCATCGTGAACAAGATGCAGCTGCACCGCCTGACACACAACAAAGCAACCGGAATCTGGATTAAATAGGCCTCATCGCATGGAAAGACCCACTATAGCCATTCTATTGGCCACCTACAACGGAGCCCAGTATCTGGGCGAACTGATTGATTCGCTCCTGAGGCAGTCGTATCCCTATTTCACCGTCTACATCCACGACGACGGGTCGACCGACGGCACCGTGGCATTGGAGGAAGACTACGCGCAAAAGCATGAGAACATACAGCTGCTTCGCTATGAGAGCCAGCATGGCGCCTGCGCCAACTTCCTCAGTATGCTGGAACGGGTGGAAGCAGACTACTATCTGTTTTGCGACCACGATGACGTGTGGGACGAGGACAAGGTGCGGCTGAGCCTTGAGGCGATGCGCCAGGAAGAGCAGCAGGCACCCGGCCGGGCTGTCATCGTGCACACCGACCTGTATGTGGTGGACAGCAGTCTGCAGCCCATAGCCCGCTCTTTCCTGCGCTACAATGGCCTGCACCCAGAATACCTCACCACCTTCGACGAGGCCGTGATACCCTTTGTCACGGGTTGCACGATGATGATGAACGCTGCCGCCCGCAAGGCGGTGCGAAAACCCCAGAAGGCGGTGGCCATGCACGATGTATGGGCCACCTACTGCGTGCTGAGCCAGGGAGGCACCGTGCGGCTGATAGACCAGCCCTTGGTCTTCTACCGCCAGCACGGCACCAACACCGTCGGTGCCCGCGACATCAGGAAGGTGACCCTTGGCTACCGTATGAAGCATCTGGTCCAGATACTGAAGAACAACCAGGCCAACTACAGCATGCTCCGGTCATTGGGCTATGGCTCTGTGCTGAAATACATCAGATACAAACTGCGCTACAAACGGCGTGTACTGAGAAACCGATAAGTAAGAAAAACACTACAGATATGGAAGAAAGAAAAAGCAAAAAAATTGTGGTCGACTTCATCGAACTGCTGAAAGTCATCGGCAAAGACAAGCGGATGATGGCCGTATTTCTCGGTCTGGCAGCCGTTCTGGGTCTGGCCGTTGCCTTTGGCACGCCCAAGGAGTACAAGGCATCGGTGATGCTCGCTCCCGAGTCGACCACCGGCAACAGTCTCACCTCCAACATATCATCCATCGCCTCAATGGTGGGTATGGACATGGACTTCGGCAGCAGCAGCGATGCCATCTATCCAGAGCTGTATCCCGACCTGATAGGCTCCAACGACTTCATCGTGAGTCTGTTTCCCGTAGAGGTGACCACAAAAGACGGCAGTGTGACCACCGACTACTACGACTATCTGCTGAACCACACCAAGAAAGCCTGGTACACATTTCCGGCCCGTCTGCTGCACGACATCGTTGCGAAGCTGAAGACCGACGATGTGCCCTTTACGGGCGACAGCACGAAGGTGAACCCGTTTCACCTGAGCAAGATGCAGCACAACATAGCGAACAAGATAGGCAAGAGCATCAACTGCACGGTCGACAAGAAGACCAGTGTCATCACCATTGAGGTGAAAGACCAAGACCCGGTCATCTCGGCCGTGATGGCCGACTCCATCAAGAACCGCCTGCAGGCCTTCATCACCCAGTACCGCACGCAGAAAGCCCGCAATGACCTGGCCTATATGGAGAAGCTTTTTGTGGAGGCCAAGGAGGAATATGTGACGGCCCGCCAGCAATATGCCGCCTACTCCGACGCCAACCAGGACCTTATCCTGCAGACCTACCGTGCCAAGCAGGAAGACCTTGAGAATGAGATGCAGCTCAAGTACAATGCCTACACCCAGATGTATGAGCAGCTGCAGATATCCAAGGCCAAGGTTCAGGAGAGCACCCCCGCCTTCACCGTGGTGCAGTCGGCTTCCGTACCGCTGAAACACATCAACAAGTCGAAACTGATGGTCATGACCATCTTCATGTTTCTCGGATTCGTGCTCCGCGTGCTGATACTGATGTGGCAGCACCGCAAGGACGTATTCCTATTGGCATAGAAAAGCATCATAAGGTGGCCTTTCACGACGACACAGACCTGACGGCTCCCCGGTGGAGCGTGTGGAGAGAATGTTCTCTCCATTGGCGGAGCTATGCAATCACCTCGGCCTTGGCCATCGTGGCTGCCCTCATCATATGTGCCGGCATTCCGAAGCGCTACACCTCGCAGGTGAAGATAAGCGATGAGCATTTCGAGACCGACCTGCTCATCGGTCTCAACAACATGGCCGCCTGGGCCAAAGGAGCCATCAATGAGCACAAAGGTCTGCGCATGCCCCAGGTCTACTACCGGCTGATAGAGTCGCCCTCTTTCATTGAGGAAATGTCGCAGGTGCGGCTGGAGAACAAGGGCACCGACTACTACCACTACCTGGCACATGAGCACAAAGCCTCGCTCTGGGAGCGGATATGGCGGGGCATCAGCCGCGACACACTTCCGGAGAGAGACCGTGTCCATGCCATCATTCACGAGAACATCCGCTCCAAGGTATCGTCGAAATACGGCACTGTCGTGCTGCAGGTGACCGACCAGGACCCTGTGGTGGCAGCGCTTGTGGCCGACTCGGTGAGAGCCCATCTGGAGAAACGTCTGGCCGACTATGCCCGCGAGAGATACACCCGCGACCTGAAAACCGCCGTCAGCAAGATGGAAGACTCACGCCGGCGTTTTGAGGCAGCGCGCGATGAGTACACCCGTTTCAGAGACAGCCACCAAGACCTCACCTCGGCCGTGGCAGAGAGCATGGAAGACCATCTGATGAATGAGTACGACAACACCTTCAGCGCCTTCTCAAGAGACCGCGAGCAATACTTCCGCGCCAAGGCCTTCGTCGACAAGTTCTCTCTCAAGTTTGCCGTCTTAAAGAATGCCTCTGTTGCCCAGGAGCCGTCCGGTCCCGTCACCTTCGGCTATGTGTCGGCATTCCTGTTTCTGGCTTTTGTCGCCACCACCTGGTGGTGTCTGGGCCGCCGCACCTATCAAGAACATAAAGCCAAACCGTAATGGATATACTGTTCATACTCATCATGGGCATCATGCTTGCCGCCTTTCTGTTTTTCAAGATAGGCGACACCTTCTCGCCGTGGACCATCACCACGGCGGTGTGGCTGGCCATTTTGGTGATGTTTCAGTTTCAAGGCGACCTCCTGTATCCTCTTGGCGACCAATTCTACACCTGCCTGGCCCTTTGGGTGCCACTTTTCTGCGCCTCAGCGCTCATCACCTATCATGTGCTGCCCCGGTCGAATGCCGATGCCGGCACCATTGCCCAATCGCCGCCCATCAGTACGGTCGTGTTCAACACACTCTATGTCATCTCCATGGTCATCACTCCCCTCTACCTGTACAAGATTATTCAGGTGGTGACCATGTTCGACACCGCCGACATGCTGAGCAATATCCGTTTGCTGGCTGTCTACGGCGATGAGAGCTACGGTTTCCTCAACTACTCCTATGTGATGAACCAGGTGCTCATTGTGGTGGGCCTGTGGCGGTATCCCAAGATACCGCTTTGGCAACTTCTCACAATTATCACGGCCGGTCTGATGAGCGCATTTGCCATCATGGAGAAAGGCATGCTCTTTTTCCTCTTCCTCTCCGTGCTCTTCGTGCTCTATGAGAAAGGTGTGATAAAGATACGCTCCATCATCCTCTCATTGGCCACTATCGTGCTGCTGTTTTTCGTTATCAATTCGGCACGCAGTTTTACTGAAGACGCCGACCCCAACGACGCCATTCCCTTCCTCGACTTCTTCGCCATCTACGTTCTCTCGCCCTCGGTGGCCTTCGAGCAGGTGACCGAAGACCTGACGCCACAGTTTGGCTCCCACACCTTTGCCACCATATACCTCTTCCTGAACCGTTTCGGCGGAGACTATGAGCTGAACAGCAAGCTGCAGGAGTTTGTGTGGGTGCCTCTTCCCACCAATGTGTTCACCGTGTTCCAACCCTTCTTCGAGGATTTCAAATACAGGGGCGTGGCCTTCTTTGCCGTGTTCTACGGATTCTTCTCGGGCTGGTGCTACCGGCTGATGCGCAACGGCAGCGGTGTGGGCAAATGCCTTTATGTGTATGTGGTGTATGTGCTGGTGCTGCAGTTCTTCCAGGAGAACGTGATGATGAGTCTGGTGCCCGTCATGCAGTTTATCTTCTTCGTGGTGCTCATCATGCAGCAGAAAATACAAGTGTCGCTCCTGTCGAAACATTTCAAAACGCCATGAAAAGGAAAGTAACCATATTGATGTCGACCTACAACGGCGAGGACTTTCTGGAAGAGCAGTTGCAGTCGCTCCTTTCGCAACAGGATGTGGAAACCGACATCCTGGTGCGCGACGACGGCTCCACCGACCGAACCCGCGACATACTGGACCGTTGGCAAGACGAAGGCAAGCTCACCTGGTATGGCGGCGACAACCTGGGATGGGCCATGAGTTTCATGCACCTGCTGACCCACGCAACCCCTGACGCCGACTACTACGCCTTCTGCGACCAGGACGACATCTGGCTGCCCGACAAACTCTCCCGCGCCGTCGGTATGATAGAGCAACAAGAACAGGAATGTGTGCTCTACTGCTCCAACGTGACCTACTACCGCGACGGCCGCGAAGAAGGACTTGTAAAGCCGGCGGGACTGCACTTAGACATCTACACCGCCATGGTAAAATGCCTCACCGTGGGGTGCACGATGGTGATGGACAACACTTTGGCCAGCCACATCAGGAACCATCCGCCCCATAGGGTGAGCGCCCACGACTTCTGGGTATACCAGGTGGCCTCCGCCATCGGCACGGTGTGCTACGACGAGACCTCGCACATGCTCTACCGCCAGCACGACCATAACCAGATAGGCCAGAAGCGCACCTGGCGAGAGGTGTGGCATCGGCGCATGAAGACGCTCCACACCTTCTGGAGCCAGCATGACCGGGAAGAAATGGCCCGCGAACTGCTCCACTGCCATGCCGCCAGTATGCCGGCGGCGAGGAGGCAAGCAGTGGAAGGAATGGCCCTGTACCGTCAGTCGGCCGCGAGGCGTCTGCGTCTTTTCGCCGACCGCCGATACACGATGGGGCACTTCTCCAACGATTTTTTCCTTCGCCTTCGCATCCTGCTGGGCAAAGTATGAATAACCCACCAAACCCCTACCCTATGAAAACGACCATCAAGAACCTCATGCTCACCAGCCTCATGCTGCTGTTCTGCCTCGGTGTCACTGCCCGCGACTTCGTCATCACCTCCTACGGAGCCAAGAAAGGGTCAAAGACGCCCTGCACGGCAGCCATCCAGCAGGCCATCGACGAATGCCACAAAGCCGGCGGCGGCCGCGTGGTGGTGCCCAAAGGCAAATTTGTGACAGGCGCCATCGTACTGAAAAGCGGTGTCACACTTCATGTGGAGCAAGGAGCCAAACTGCTGGGCAGCACCAATCCCGTCCATTACGTGCTTTCCAAAGGCCGCCCTGGCGTCGCCGTCACATCGCAACTCATTTTCGCCGCCAATGCCGTCAATATCGGCATCACCGGCAGTGGCACCATCGACGGACAGGGGAAAAACTTCACCGACGAGGCCTGTGAGCGGTGTCACAATGCGCAATTCGGCTGTCTGGATGCAGCACTACTATGCCTGTGAGAACATGACCATCAAAGACATCAAGGTGTACAACCATTGCAACAACTGCAACGACGGCATGGACATCAACGGCTGCCGCAATGTGACGGTGAGCGGAGCTGTTGTCGATGCCGACGACGACGGCATCTGCCTAAAGAACTTCACCTCACAGCCCTGCAGCAACATCACCGTGACCAACTGCACGGTGAGCAGCCACTGCAATGCACTCAAGATAGGCACGGAGACCTATGGCGACTTCGACAAAATCACCTTCAGCCACTGCACGGTGAAGCCCAGCAAGAAGAAGAAGGTGCACAACGGACGCGCCAACGGCATCTCGGCCGTATCGATAGAAAGTGTCGACGGCAGCAGAATCACCAACGTGACCGTGAGCGATATCACGGTGAAAGGAACCGAGACCCCCATCTTCGTGCGCCTGGGCAACCGCGGCAACACTTACGGACAGAAGACCGCCACGCCCAAGCGGGGCAGCATAAATGGTGTGGTGATAACAGACGTGACCGTAACAGGAGCCGGCAGCACGGGCTGCTCCATTTCAGGTCTGCCCGGCCAGGAAGTGGAAAACATCAAGCTGAGCAATATCGTCATCAATCACAACGGAGGTATGGGTGAGACAGCCGCCCCAAAAGACGACAAAGCCAAAGCCTATCCCGAGGGCACCATGTGGGGCGTACTGCCCGCCTCAGGCTTCTTCGTGAAAAATGCCAAGAATGTGGATTTCTCAGAGGTGAATGTCAGGACCCGGAAAGTTGACGCACGTCCTGCCATATACCGTGTGAACGCAAAATAAGCCATCCGATGGCCAGTTCTCAGGAGCTGGCCATTGCTTTTCTATACAGATCTGCCATCTGCATGAGCGAATACTTCTCGCGGAAGTCCGTATGCAGAGGCAGGCTCCTCCACCCCATTATCTTTTCGGCAAGTGTCTTGGCGTCGCCCGGCGAGAAGAGCTGCTCCTCATCAAGCAGTTCGCGGAAGGCCGGAATGTCGGTGGCCACCACAGGCAAACCGCAGACAGAAGCCTCGATGATGGTGAGTCCGAATCCCTCCGACAAGGAAGTGGAAACATATACGTCGGCCGACTTCAAGATAGGACCGATATCCGTGCGGCGGCCCATGAAGAGAATGCGGTTTTCCAGTCCTTCCGCCTTGCTCAGGTTTTTCAGATTCTCCTCTTCCGCCCCGTCGCCCACGATGACACACTTAAAGTTGTCTGGCAGCAGCGCCATGGCACGGATGAGTGTCTTCAAGTCCTTGCTTTCCACAAGGCGGGAGATGGTGCAGACGATTGTATCGCCGTCGGTGCAGCCCAACGACTTCCTGTCCAGCGGCGCCGATGACACGAGCTGCGGCACATCGACCCCATTGGCAATCACATCGACACGGCTTTCCATATCAGCTCCCACCCATGCCAGAAGCCGGTCTCTCACACAATGCGACACAGCATGCACACACGCATAGCGACGATAGCAGAAGCGGTCGATGGGTCTGAACCAGGCATGGCGTCTGCGCACACTGTCCAAGGAATGCTCCGTGGAGAAGAACCGGACCGTTTTAGGTACCAACAAGGAAGCGATTCCGCCGAATATCTGGCTGAAGGAATGATTGGTATGCACCACTTGGTATTGGTACTTTCGGATGATGCGCGCATAGCGGAAGGGCAAAAGCGGACTGTATTTGCGGCATCGAAGATTATGCACACGCACGTGATGACGCTGAAGATAGTCCTCCATCTTGTTGTCATCGATATAAGCCATCATCACACCCACCTGGTCGTGATGCTGCTCAGCCAGTGCGACGGCCACTTCAGCCATCATCTTCTGCACGCCACCATAGAGGTTTCCCCTGTCAAGAACAAACAGTATCTTCATTATTGCTGTGTCCCACTCATTGTTTTAATATGGAGAGGCTTTATTAGAACGAGAGAAAACCTCTTTTTATTACTTTTTGAGCCTAAAAAGTCAAATAAGGAGTGACGGGCGGCATTTTCTTGTAAAAAATCACTAATTTTGCATGATTTTTCAAACCACACGCTATGCCGAACCTGATTATGGTGGTCAATGAAGACCGCTTCTTCCTGTCACACCGCAAGGCCATCGCCCTGGCAGCCGCCAAGGCGGGGTTCGACGTGCATATCGTGTGCAAGGACACCGGCCGGCGCAAAGAGGTGGAGGCCCTTGGCCTCCGCATGACCGACCTGCCCATCAACCCCACCGGCATGAACCTGAAGGAGGAATGGAAGACCTTCCGCTTCCTGTACCAACTGTACAAGCAGGAGAAACCCGACATCGTGCACCATGTGGGCATCAAAGATATTCTCTGGGGCGGTCTGGCCGCCCGTCTGGCACATACGCACAGTGTGGTGAACGCCGTGAGCGGCCTGGGGGTGCTCTTTTCGGGCCGGAAGCCCACCCTCACCACGCGCTTGGTGATGGCGGTGATGAAATACGCCAACCACCGCGACCACCTGAGCGTGATTTTCCAGAACCATGAAGACGAGGACCTCTTCCTGCGCCACGGCATCGTGAGCCGCGAGCACAGCGACTTCATCAAGGGGTCCGGCGCCGACTTGAAGCTCTACACCTACTCGCCCGAGCCGGAAGAGGGTCCTGTAAAGGTGATTTTCACCGCCCGCATGGTGAAGGAGAAGGGCATGCTGGTGCTGATAGAGGCTGCCGAGCATCTCAGAAAGGAGATGGAGGGCAAGGTGGAGTTTCTGCTCTGCGGCGGACTGTCGAACAATCCGAAAGCCATCAGCCGCAGCGACCTGGAGCAACTCTGCGACGGCCGCTACATACAGTGGCTCGGCCACCGCACCGATGTGAGGCAACTGCTGGCCGCCTCGCACATTGTGGCCTTTCCGAGCTACTACCGCGAGGGGGTTCCCCTTTCGCTGATTGAGGCCTGCGCCATGGGGCGTCCCATCGTGACGACGAAGAGCTACGGCTGCAAGGACACGGTCGACGACGGTGTGAACGGTTTTCTCGTGCCGGTGAAGGACAGTGCCGCCCTGGCTGAGAAACTCCGCATTCTGATCAACGACAAGTCGATGCGTCAGCGCATGGGACTGGCCGGACGCGCCAAGGCCGAGCGCGAGTTCTCGCTCGACGATGTGGTGCGGAAGCACATTGAGATATACAAGAAGATTCTCTGATTCAAGAGGTGGCATGACACAAGACCGATTCAACATGAGACATATCCATCCATCATACTCCATGCGTGCAGTGGCCTCATTGCTCATCATCTTTTTGGCCAATGTGAGCCTGATGGCTCAAGACCATTTGAACACACTGCTGAAGCAGTTTGACCAAAAAGCGGAAACGGCCACCGCCAACCTCTTTTTTGAAGAATTGCTCAAAGAAGATTTCATCGATGAGAAAATGGTGTTCGGCACTGAAACCCCTGCCGACTCCCTTCGGCAGCAGGTGTGGTATTGGGCGGCAGAGTGGATGTACGACCACCAGCAATATGAGAAGGCCGTGAGCTATGGCATGAAAGCCCTGCCACTGTATCACGACGGCAACGATGAAAAAGCCGACTGCCTCAACCTCCTGGGTCTTGTCTTTGTGCGCATGGGCGATGTGAAAAACGCCGCCAAGTATGCCAAACAGTGTCTCGACATCGACATGCGGAGCGGCGACCACGACCGCATCTCGTCGAGCATGAACACCTTAGCGGGCATCTACATGGCCGGCTACCAGGCCAAGGAGGCAGAGCAATATATTGTTGGAGCCATGGAGCATGCGCAGAAGGTGGACAACCCTGCACGGCAAGCCGTCATCTTCGGTATGGCATCAGAGATTTACCACTCACTGGGCGACGACAAGAAAGCCCTCTCGTTTGCCCGGCAAGCCTATACCATCGACTCTTTGGCGCAACGTGAGCCACAGGCAAGCATACGCCTCTCACAAATGGGCTCGGCACTGCTGGGGCTTCACCAATACAAAAAGGCAGAGGACATTTACCGTCAAGTGATTCCTGCGCTCAAGCAAGTGGGCGACTACCATTCCTACGCCATCGCCCTGAACCGCATGGGCATGGCGCTGCTCTGCCAGAAACGCCAACGGGAGGCCATTCCCTGCTATAAAGAGGCTGCCACGCTGTTCTCAAAAATGGGCGACCTCTACAACGAGATGCACGCTCACCGCGGCCTCTATGAGAGCTACTGGAACATCAACCCCGACTCGGCCAAAATAGAGCTCGATTATTTCGATCTCCTGAAGGACTCGCTCTATACCCACTCCTCGGCTGATGCCCTGTCGAGATACAATGCCGAGTTTGGAAACGACCTACTGCAGCAGGAGAATCAGGAAGTCAAGAAGAAGCACCTGCACACAATGGTCAGCTCCGCCATCCTTATATTGCTCATAGCTCTTGCAGCGTGGCTCATCATACGTTACTTGCGCCGCAGGCAGCAAATGCAGATGCAGGAGCTGGTGCGGGAAATAGAAAAGCTCCGGTCGCAGCATACGAACGAGCCGGCACAACAGCAGCCATCAACAACTGATGTGCCTCACCCTGCTGATACGCCGGAAGCGACTGACGAGCCGGAAGCTACCGAAGCCATCGGCAATGATGAGGACAGGCTGTTCCTCATGCGTGTCATCGAAACCGTGAACGTGGCCATGCAAGAGGGCAACCTGAGCGTGGAGAAGGTGGCCTCGGAGCTCAACATGAGTGTGCAGACCTTCCGGCGGCGGTTGATGGCAGCAGCAGGTGAAACGCCGAAAGCCTATATACAGGCCATCCAGATGGAGCGCGCTACACGATTGCTCCTTGACAACCGCACCATGTCGGTAGCAGATATCGCCAATCTGTGCGGCTTCGACGAAACGAGTTCTTTCAGCCACACCTTCAAGCGGGTGTACAGATGTTCACCCACACAATTTCGGGAAGAACAAAAGGGCTAAAGGAAAGTAAATTCATCGTTTTTATTACCCATTTTGTCATTTTGGAAGAAAATGACAAGTCTAAACACGCCTTTTGGTAGATTCTATCAACCGGCCAAGCCCTATTTTGCCGTAATTTTGCCATCGCAATGATGCTTGCAGATATGGATTTGACAGACAAACAAAAAGCGGCACACAAACTGGCTTCAGAATATCTGGGATACCTGGACCAGCAGGAGGCTCTGGTTGAGAGAATCATTGACAGGAAATGGAAACAGCTGGAGCCCAAAATCGAGTTGTTGATCGAACGAAAGATCAATGAGTATCTGTCTGCCAGATATTGCCATGGGAATGAACACGACTGAAGGTCCACAACTATACAGCACGACAATATATACCATTTTATAAAATCTATTTTCCATTTAAAACTTTATCAACAATGAAAAAAACATTTTTGGGTTTAGCAATCATGGCAGCCGGTCTGATGGTGGCTTCGTGTGGAAACAAGAGTGAGGCACCCGCCGCTGAAGGTGAGCAGACCGAGCAGGCTGTCGAAGCAGCTACCGCTGAAGAAGCCGCTCCCGCTGCCGAGCAGCCGGCTTCGCTGGCCGACATCGTGGCCAAGGCAAAGGCCGAAGGAGCGAAATGGAGCACCGACGAGTGGAAAGAGCAGTACAAGAAAGCTATCGAGGCTTACAAGCCCTTCGCTGTGGCTATGGACCAGGCACAGCCGGCCGACTTGGAGAAAATAACCAAGGATTTTGCCGATTTCCCGACACTTATCAAGGAGTTTGCCGCTACTGCCAAACAGTCGGAGGGAGGAAAAGCCATCGACGAGGAGTGGATAGCCAAGACCATGGAGGAACTGGGTGTACCCAAAGTGTAAAAAACATTAAATATTAACAAGTTATGAAGAAGTTTTTCCAGTTTTCCATCGTGGCACCTTCCTTTGGAAGCAGGATGCCGGTGATTCATTCGCAGCCATTCTGAAGATTGGTGATGGTGAAAGCGGGGTCATCAAGGTGAATACGAGCAATGTGAAAACCGCTGACAATGAGGTGGTGCTCAAGGTGCTCGAATCGCTGAAATTGAAGTAAGCCTGTCTGCAAACTCTTTTGAAAGAAATTGAATCTTCAACAAAAAACTTATCTGTAAAACGACTTTCTATACAGCTGTGCCTGCATGACTTCGGTGTCATGCAGGCGCAGTGCTTTTTCACTTCCACAGCATTCCGTTGGCGAATCGGCGCAGGTTGAGCCCGCGGCTGAAGAAGGTGGTGTCGTCGGAGATATAGCCCTGCTGTTCATAGCTGGGATAGTGGATGGCGCAGCGGATATCGGGACGGGGATGGATGGTGAAGACAAACTTGTTTTTATAGGGCAGCGCATCGAAAGCCTTGAGATGCTCATCGGTGCACTCGTTCATCTCGGCCAGTTTGAAGTAGAGGTTGTCCCAATGGATACGTTTCACGCGGCGTTGCCATTTCTCCTGTGCCTCCTCACGGCTCTTGTAGTGCAGGAACACAATCTCCACATCATCGAGCAACCCGATGGGCACCTGCTCCTCGCCCCGTGCACGGAGAATGTCACAGTATTTCGATTCATCGCAGGAGATGAACCGGAGTTCCTGCTCCATATAATGACGGAGATTCTGCACCATACGTATATAGTCGGGCGTGAAGATGTAGAGGCCGATGGTGGGCGTGTCGTAAGGCAGGCGGTAGTAGCGGTAGCAGTGGGCTCCCCAACAGTTGTTGGAGATGATGGTGAAAGGATAATGGTGCAGCCCCATGCGCCGGATGGGCCCCAGCACATAGTTGGTCAGGTTGCGTGTCTTAACGTAAAGAATCTTCAGTTTGTTCATCTTGCTTTTAACTTCCTACAGGTTTAGAATTTCTTGAACATGAGGCGCACCACCCCATCGGTGAGCACCAGACGGTCGGTCTTCAACTTCTCAATCTCAAAAACGGGCTGCAGCGCGCCGATGCCGTAGGTGTGCAGACGTGTCACGTCGGTTACCTCGGGGTCGCCCTGCTCGCGCAGATTATAGTAGGCCTGCCCCATGTGCAGCGAGTCGTCCTGCCGCTTAAAGCGGAAGATGACGGGCGAGTGGGCATCGGAGCGGTCGGAACATTCTATCAGGTTGCTCTGCACCCCCCAGAAAATGAGCTGGTCGCGCAAGTCAGCCGCTCCGCCCCCGATGGAGTCAATACTTTCGAGGTGCCAGAAGCCATAGAGGTTGCCGTCGGACGACGGTTCCAACTCACACGACGCCATGATGCAGAGTGTGATGAATGCCAGAAGGATGGAGTAGAAATGTCGCATATCGATAGTCTATTTTTTCTTGTCCTTGAAGAGTCCGTGCCGTGCCACCGTGATTTGGAGGCCGTAGTTGTTGCCCAGAATGGCCCCCAGGTCCATGCCGTAGGCGGCGCTGAGCGTCCAGCCGCACAGCGCGCCCTTTGTGGGTTGCCAGATGCCCTCGAGCAGCACGCTCAGGTTGTGGTGCGAGCGGGTGAAGGGATGGTGATAGGTACCCACGCCCTGCTGCCAGGTGGCGAGCAAGCGGTAGGAGAAGTCGTTGTAGCCGCCGTCCAAGCCGAGGTGGAGAGCTGTAAAACGGTTGTCGAGCACCTCGATGCTGCCGTCGTCGTTGTAGAGCGGCGAGCGGTAGAGCGGATTGCCCATGACCTGCCCCCAGTGCTGCCATCCGGGATAGATGTAGTGGTTGTAGAAATTGTCCATGCCGCTCACATGGTCTTTCAGGCCGGGGGTATGGTCGTGATAGATGGGACCGCTCTGATATTTGGTGTAGAGATACTCGAAGACGATGTGTCTGAGCCATGTGCCGTACTTGAACTGCAGTTCGGTGCCCAGCATCCAGTCTTTGAAATCGTAGAGCAGATAGCGGCGTTTCTTCTTCGCCTGCCACTCGTTGCCCTCTCCGTAGCCGTCGTAGTCGAGCTGCAGCATAGAGGAGTGGTCCTCGAAGAATTTGTCAGCATAGAAGCTGAGGCGCCAGGTGTCGCTGTCCCAGTTGACACGTGCCATCCAACTGCCCAACTGGTCACCCTCGGCATTCTGATAGACATTCTCGCCGCTGTCGGCGCCGCCGGGCACGAAAGCGTGCCACATCGACTTCAGTCCCTTCTCTCCCTCATAAGTCTGCATGGTGCCGTCGGGCTGGCGCACATGAGCCGTTCCGCCGAAGGTGGAGGCCATCTCCAGTCCGAGTTCCACGGAGAGGGGGTAGAAACATTCTTCCTTTCCAATCTTCAGATAGCCGGCCTTGTTGTGATAGAGCATGCCGTCGGCATAGCTCTGCTGCCGGGCGGTGAAATCGTGCTGCCAGTTTTGGTCGGTCATCTTGCCATAGGCGATATGGCCCTTCAGGTGCACCCAGTAGTTGGTGCCGGGCAGTGTCCAGTAGTCGGGCAGTGAGAGACGCACCTGTGGCACCGGGCGTGCATTGATGCCGAGCGTCTGAGAGCCCGTGCTGAGGCGGTTGTTCTTCAGCTCCATGGGCTGCTGCTTGCTGCCCACGGTCAGTGCGCCGTGCAGCCAGCGGGCCTCGGCATAGGCCTGCTGCACCACCACGCTGCTCGTGAAATGATAAGGCACGGCCACATCCAACCCATAGCCCACACCCCAGCGGCGCAGCGAGTCGGTGCGCAGGGGCCGCTCCACGCCGGCACGCAGATAGCCGTTCATTTCGTCGAGCGAGGAGAGGCCGTAGCGGTTGGCGTTCATCCAGAGGGGTGTTTTTCCTTCGGAGAAGGAGGCCTGTGCCTCCACATTATATTGAAGGTTTTCGGTCAAATCGATAGGGCCACGGTTTTTCCGCTCCTCCTGCGCTGACAGCGAGAAGGAGCCAACCAAGGCGAGCGCCACCAGAAGATTACGCTTCATTGCTGATTTCATGTCTTTATTGTCTATATAACGCATAGAGAGTGCAAATATTGTGGTGCTTCATTCACCTCTATTACCCATTATTTTGCCAAATCGGCTATTTTTTACATAGGTTTGGCAGAATTACCAACCGTTATTTTGCCAAATCGGCTGTTTTTTACATAGGTTTGGCAGAATAGCGGTGGAGAGCGGCAGCCTTAATGCCGCGTTTTGGCACTGCAAGCCGGGCAGAGGCCCTTGGCCAGGAAACTGGCGGTGGAGAGCACGAAACCCTCGGGCACCTCCATCTCGGGCACGGGAATCCCGTCGAGACAGAAAGTGCGGTGGCAGCACTCGCAGTAGAAATGAGCATGGGTGTCGGTATCGGCATGTTCGTCGTGACTGTGGCATAGCTCATAGCGCACACCCTCATGAGCCCCCTCTATCACATGCACGGCATGGTGCTCGCGCAGCAGGGCCAGGGTGCGCGACACGATCGACTTGTCGATTGTGACGAGCTGTTCCTCTATCTCGCTCATTGAGAGGGGCCGTCCCGCCCTCTCCAGTGTCTTCACCACCAGAATGCGGTTGGCCGTGGGGCGTATGCCGTGGTCGAGGAGCACATCTGAATAATCATCTACAGTCATATTTCTTTATTGTTTTATGCAAAAATAACGCAAACCGAGAGCAGAGTCGCCAAGCTTGCTTGAGCGCTATGCCGAGGTGCAGCTTATTTTATGCAAAATTACGAATAATGGGCAACACGGCAAAAAAAAACAGACCTTTTCATGCTGCTGGATACACGAAAAGAAAGAATTATGAAATGTATCTTATTGGAAAAATAGCATTTAGGAGAAAAGCGATGAGGACAAGCAGCCGCCAAAAACGTCATATCAACATGCAAACTACCTAGTAACAAACCAAAAAAGAAACACATGGAAAGAACTATGAAAACATGTCTGCTTCTTGGATTGGCGGCATTGTCATTTACCCCTGCTTCGCTTAGGGCAGGCAATGAAATTGTGTCGACCAGCCAACCTGCAGCAGTGCAACAAGCCAAGCCCGTGAAAGGGCATGTAGTAGACGAGAACGGCAACCCGCTGATTGGTGTCACCGTGAGAGTGATGGGCACCACCGGTGGCGTAGTGACCGACTTCGGCGGAAACTTCAGTGTGGAGGCCGGTGCCGGCCGACAGCTCCAGTTTACCTATGCCGGCTACAAGACCGTGACCATGCAGGTGGGCAGCGGTCAGCTGAATGTGACCATGGAGCCCGACGTGCTGGGTCTGGACGACGTGGTGGTGATAGGCTATGGCACACAGAAGAGGCGCGACCTGACAGGTGCCGTCATCTCGATGAAGAACGAGGATGTGACCATCGCCCCCACCGGCAACGTGATGGAAGCCCTGCAGGGCAAGATAGCCGGTTTCGACATCACCAAGGAGAGCGGTGAGATTGGTGCCAGCATGAACCTGCTGCTGCGCGGCTCGCGCTCCATCTACGGCGACAACCAGCCCCTCTTCATCATCGACGGTCTGCCCGGCAGCTATGAGAGTCTGAACCCGAGCGACATAGAGAGCGTCGATGTGCTGAAAGACGCCTCTGCCACCGCCATCTACGGTTCGGCCGGCGCCAACGGTGTGGTCATCATCACCACCAAGCGCGGTGCGATGGGCAAGGTGAAGGTGAACTTCGACGCCTACTACGGCTGGAGCGGCTCGCCCGAATACAAGAACGGCATGACAGGCGACGAGTGGACCAACTACTACCGCGAGGCCTACAAATACAAGAACGGTGCCTACCCCGACAACATCAATGCCCTGATGGGCGGCAACCAGGCCTATGTAGACGCCTACAACGCCGGCCAGTGGATAGACTGGGTGGACGAGGTGTCGGGCCGTAAAGCCACCACACAGAAATACTCCCTCTCGGTGACGGGCGGCACGGAGAAGACACAGATTTACGCCTCGGCCGTGTACAACCAGGACAAGGGCTTGCTTAGCAATGAGCAGCGCGACAAATACGCCCTTCGCCTGAATGTGGACCAGCAGCTCTTCAAATGGGCCAAGATAGGATTCACCTCCAACCTGACCTACTCCATCCACGACCGCGGCGACAACAAGACCTATACACGCGCCCTGGCCGCCATGCCGCTGGGTGTGGTCTACGACGAGAACGGCAATGTGAACCATGAGTACATCGAGAATCAGTACAGTCCGCTCGCCGACCGTATCACCAACCAGTACGCCCGCAACACCCGCAGCACCTACATCAATGCCATCGGGTATCTCGAGATCACTCCGCTGGAGGGACTCTCTTTCCGCTCGCAGGTGAACGCCAGTCTGTCGCACGCCCGTCTGGGCCAGTACTGGGGCAAGTACTCCAACGCCCTGCGTCCCACCTATGCCGGTTCACCCCATGCCGACCTGACCTACAACGATGCCTACGGCTACAACTGGGAGAACATTCTCTCCTATCGCCGCACCATAGCCCACGACCATGAGCTGGGTCTCACCGCCGTGTCGTCGTGGCAGAAGAACAACACCGAGGAAGCCCTGGCAGGCGGCAGCAACCAGGCACTCGACGTGTGGCAGTACTGGCGTCTGATGTCGGCCACCAGCCAGCACATCGAGTCGGGCTTCACCCAGACCCAGAAGATGTCGTACGCCCTGCGCTTCAACTACTCCTACAAAGGCAAGTATCTCGTCACCTTCTCCAACCGCTGGGACGGCGTGTCGTTCTTTTCGCCCGGCAAGAAGTGGGATTCCTTCCCCGCAGGCGCCCTGGCATGGCGTGTGAGCGACGAGGCCTTCATGGAGGGCACCAAGAGCTGGCTCGACAACCTGAAGCTGCGCGTGGGCGCCGGTATCACCGGCAACTCGGGCGGTGTGGGCGCCTACGGCACCAGCACCACCGCCTATATCTACACCAGCAGCGGTATCACCATCGACGGTATCCACACCAACCCCTTCGCCCAATACTCCGGCACCTATGAGAGTCCATCGCTGGGTTGGGAGAAGTCGTACAACTGGAACTTCGGTCTCGACTTTGCCATTCTGAACCGCCGTATCGACGGTAGCATCGACTACTACACCACGGTGACCCGCGGTCTGCTCTTCAAGCGCACCATGCCCATCACCAACGGTGCCACGGGTTGGGGATCTCCCCTCTCCACTTGGGAGAATCTGGCCAAGACGAGCAACAAAGGTCTTGAGATAACCATCAACAGCCGCAACATCATCACCAAGGACTTCACATGGAGCACCTCGCTCACCGCCACCTGGCAGAAAGAGCGCATAGAGAAGTTGCCCGACGGCGACCTGGTGAACGAGGGTCTGTTCGAAGGCTCCCCCATTAAGTCGATTTATGACTACAAGTATGCCGGCATCTGGGGCACCGACGCCTCGCAGGAAGAGCTCGACACCTATGGTGTGAAACCCGGCTGGGTGAAGATAGAGACCGTGCCCGTGGTGAACGAGGAAGACGGCACCACCGACGAGGGCAAGCACAAATACAGCGCCAACCAGGACCGCCAGGTGCTGGGCCACCAGAACCCCAACTGGATATTCGGTCTGAACAACACCTTCACCTATAAGAACTTCGACCTGACCGTCTACGCCATGGCCCGTCTCGGGCAGACCATCTCGAGCAAGCTGCTGGGCTACTACACCGGCAAGTCGGCCGTGACGGAGAACCAGATAGCCGGTGTGGACTACTGGACGGAGAGCAACCAGGGTGCCTACTATCCCGCTCCCGGCTCCGGCGACGACCAGACCATCGGCATCACCTCGCTCCGTATCTTCGACGGCTCATTCTTCAAGATCAAGAACATCACCGTGGGCTACACCCTTCCGAAGCAAATCAGCCGTTATGCCCTTATGGAGAAATGCCGTTTCTACTTCACCGCCTACAACCCCTGGATTATCTGCAAGGAAAGCCAGCTGAAAGGAACCGACCCCGAAATGGGCGGCGCCGACTCATTCCCAACTTACAAACAGTTTGTGTTTGGCGTAAACATCACATTCTAAAAACAGGAGGAACACAGATATGAAATCTACTATAAAAAACATGCTGCTTGCAGCAGCCACGACAGTCACCCTGGCCACCCTGAGCGGTTGCTCCCTCGACGAGGAGAACCCCGGCGGCTTCACAATGGACAACCTGACCACCTCGGAAGAGACCTATGCCGCCCTGGTGAACCAGACCTTCTTCGGCATGGAACGCCATCTCTACGGAACAGAATTCTTCATGATGTTTACTGAGGGCGACACCGACCTGTGGACCTACCGTGCCAACATCAACTCGTCGTACACCCAGTATTTCTGGTACGACGCAGGAGCCGCACCCAGCATCTCGCACACCGCCAACATGTGGAACTGTATCTACGACGGCATAGGTGCCTGCAACATAGCCATTTCGAAGGCCGACAAGGTGCCTTTCAAGACCGATGCTGAACGCAACTACCAAGTGGCCATCGCCCGCTTCATGCGCGCCATGTACTACTTCAATGCCGTGGAGCAGTTTGGCGCCGTGACCGTAATCACCGAGCCCGCCACCTCGACCGAGTACAACCCCACGCGCACCGAACCGCTGCAGGTGTACAAAGACATCATCCTGCCCGACCTTGAGTTTGCCGTACAGTGGCTGCAGAAGGGCACCGACGCCACCTGCACCACCCCCACCAAGAAAGCAGCGCTCGGCATGCTGGCCAAAGCCTATCTGCAGACCTACGAATATGGCACCACCGAGTATGTGCAGAAAGCCCTGGATACCGCCCAAATCCTGATTTCCGACTGCGAGTCGGGCGGCAACACCTACGGTGCCTATATGTATCCCACCTTTGCCGAGGTGTTCAGCCAGGCCAACAACATGGCCAACAAAGAAGCCCTTTGGAAGCACCGCTGGTATGCCGGTTCCGACGGCCACGGCTCCAGCAACGGCAACTGGAAATGCAACCGCATGGACGAGGACTTCCAGTGCGCGCTGAGCCAGTTTGGCGCATGGTCGAAGACCGAGGCTGCCGTTCTCTCCTATGAGTACGACGCCGAGGGTTACTTCATGCCCACCCAGCACCTGCTGAGCCTCTTCGTGCAGAGCGACGGCACCCTCGACCCCCGCTACCATGCCTCGTTCACCACAGAATGGAATGCCAACCAGGACTTCACCTGGGATGCCAACACCCAGGCAAACTTCAACAAGGACGCCAGTGTGGTGGGCCAAAGTTTGAAGGCCGGCGAGCTGGGCTACCGCATTGTGGTGCCGCAGGATGTGAACTACGCCCAGGAAGTGGCAGGCAAGTCGACCTCGAAGTATCTGCTGGTAGACTATAAAGACGTGTACGACGATGCCAAGCACAACGTGAAGATGACCCTCAACGGCAAGGACAACCTGTACCGTTACATCTACCCCTCGCTGAGCAAGCACAAGAGCGACAACTACTATGTGGCCAATGCCAGCAAGATGCGTAACGGCAACCTCAACGCCACCTTCATGATGCGCATGGCCGAGGTCTACCTCATCGCCGCCGAAGCCAGTCTGTATCTGAACCAGGGCTCCAATGCGCTCAACTATCTGAACAAGGTGAGAACCAGAGCAGGTGCCAAGGCACTGACCGCCACCCCCACCGCCCGCACCATACTCGACGAGCGCGGCCGTGAGCTCTGCGGCGAGTACTGCCGATTCTACGACCTGAAGCGCATGGGCATGCTCAAGGACGCCAATTACCTGAAGGAGACGCATCCCGACCTGGGCCAGTATTTCAAGCCCGAATATGCCGTACGCCCCATTCCGCAGGCATTCATCCAAGCCATCGGCAACGGCGACAGCTATCAGAATCCCGGCTACTAAGCCGCAGCCCGGCATAGCCTCAGCCGCTGAAAAGACCTGAGGCCATGCTATACCCCACAAGAGGATATGTCATGTAAAAGACATATCCTCTTGTATTTTTTCCACCCTATGCTATTGGCCGTTCGCATATTTTCACTATTTTTGCAAAAAACTATACACCATGAATATGACAAAGAACCTATTGCTTATGCTTGCCCTGCTTTGGGCTACCACCATCAGTGCCGCCACCCTGTGGACCGGCGAAGAACCTATTTCCTGGAGCGGAGGCGGCTCCGTGCAAGTGAGCGCCGCAGCCTTTGCCGACGCACAGGTGGGCGACGAACTTCGGTTGAACTTCATCTTCACCGGCCAGACCGACTGGCCGCAAGTGTCGCTGCGCAACGGCAACTGGGCCGACCTGACCCACGCCGGCAACATCCTCATTTCGGCCACCGACGACCATGTGAGTTATTTCCTCACCACGGGCATGCTCGAAGACCTGCAGCAGCACGGCATGGTGGTGACCGGCATCGGCTACACCCTCACCTCGATAGAACTGAATGCCGGCAATGGCGGCGCCGGACTGGAGAACGCCGTGTGGATAGGCGAGAAAGTGGTGCCCAACGACTGGAGCGGCTTCGTAACCCTGCCCGCCTCCTGCTTCACCGGCGCCGCCGTGGGCAAGATAATACGTCTGCACTTCAAGGACCTGCTGAGCGGCGCCCAGGCCATTCTGCGCACCGGCTCCTGGGCCGAGATGCCCGACATGGCCAGTTTTGTGCAGCTGAGCGGTGAGCACACCGACATCACCATCACCGCCGACATGCTGACCGAGCTGAAAGGCAACGGCTGCATCGTGCAGGGCGTAGGCTTCACCCTGACGAGCGTGGACATCATCGGCGAGGAAGACCTCTCCAAACTGCAGCTCAGTGTGCCCGTGGTGCACCAGTGGCTGTGGACGGAAGGCGAGACACCCGCCTTCACCGTGAATATCACCAACCCCACCGCCACGGATGCCGATGTGCACATCGTGCTGAACGTGAAAGACGACAAGAACACGAAGAGCTACTCGATGGAAGCCTCTCAGACAGTGGCGGCCGGCGCCACCCTGCCCTACCAGCTCAACACCGCCGAGATGGCATTGGAGCCGGGCTTCTACACCGCCACCATCCTGGTGGACAATGAGGTGGCCCGCGCTTTCGTCTTCGGCTACGACCCCGAGCACATTGTCTCCGCCCCTGACATGCAGGACGACTTCGGCTCCTTCTGGCAGAAAGCGAAGGCCGACCTGGCCGAGGTGGACCCGCAGTATACACTGACCGAGATACCCGGCAAGTCGACAGCCCGCCGCAAGGTGTACCTGCTCGAGTACCGCTCGGTGAGCGACACCAACGGTGAGGGCATCGCCCGCGCCTACTTCGCCGAGCCCACCGCTCCCGGCACCTATCCCGCCATCATCCACTACAACGGCTACGACGGCGGCACCTACGATCCCTGGTGCATGGGCGGCGACGACAACCCCGGCTATGTGGAACTCATCGTGTCGACCCGCGGCCAGCTCATCAACAACCGTCCGCCCTACACCAACACCTACGGCGACTGGTTCGTGTTCGGTTTCGACTCTGAAGACCATTACTACTACCGCGGCGCCTTCATGGACGCCGTGAGAGCCATCGACTTCCTCTGCTCGCGCCAGACGGTGCAGCAGGCCAACATCTTCGCCGAGGGAGCCAGCCAGGGCGGCGCGCTCACCCTGGCCGCCGCAGCCCTGAGCGACGGACGCCTCAACGCCATCGCTCCCGCCGTGCCGTTCATGGGCGATTTCCCCGACTACTTCCAGATAGCCTCGTGGCCCGGCAACGCCGCCAACGGCAAGCGGCAGCAGTTGGGCATGACGGAGGAGGAGATGTACCGCATGCTGTCCTACTTCGACATGAAGAACCTGGCCACGCTCATCAGCTGCCCCACCTACATGAACTACTCGCTGCAGGACAATGTATGCCCGCCCCATACCAACTGGGCCAGCTACAACAACCTGCTGAGCACTGAGAAGAAATACCTCACCAACCCCACCCTGGGCCATGAGACCTCGGGCACCTGGTGGACGGAGTACAACCAATTCTTCAAAGACCACCTCAAGGATCCCAACGGCATAGAGGAGACAAGCGTGAAAAAGACTGCCCCGGAGGCCGTGTACAACATTCAGGGCGTGAGAGTGGGCACCACCGCCACCTACAGCACCCTGCCCCACGGCATCTATGTGGTGAACGGAAACAAAATGGTAAAATAAAAATATTTAGAACTATGAGAAGAAAATTATTGATTCTTTTTTCACTATTTGTACTGGTCAGTATAGACTGCTTCTCACAGGATGTCTATTACCGGTGCACAGGCAATAATGTGAACGTACGCCGCGGGCCTGGAACCAATTATGGCAAAATGAACAGTAGCGGAGGCATGAAATGTCCCATGGGCGCCATCCAACTCTTCAAAGGAGACATTGTACTGGGCTACAATATAAGCAGAAACGGGTTCATAAAGATTTGCAACATCCTGCCGCATCCCTGTATGGAAGATGAAGGATGGGTATCGGCCCAATATCTGGTACGGGCCACACGATGCTCCAGCTGTAGAGGCACCGGCAATACGGGCCGTGTGTGTCCGGAATGCGGCGGCGAAGGATTCGGATACTGCTGCAACTACACCGGAAAGGAATTATGCGACAAATGCGGAGGCATAGGATACTATTAAGGAATTCATTCATCACTTAACCACTATACAATCATGAAAGCAAAAATCCTTCTGCTTGCCTGCGCCCTCTTCGGGGCGGTTCTTGCCAGCTACAGCCAGCCGCTCATGAAAACCCATGTGGAGACGGGCGACCTGGAAGCGACGGCCGACGGTATCGACCTGGCCGTGTATAAAGCCATTCCCTATGCCGCACCACCCGTGGGCGACCTCCGGTGGAAAGCCCCGCAACCCGCCAAGGCCTGGAGCGGTGTGCTGAAAGCCGACGACTTCGCTCCACAGCCACCCCAGCCCACCCGTGGCGACGGAGGCCCCAAAATGAGCGAAGACTGCCTCTATCTCGGTATCGCCACCCCGGCCACCTCAGTGAACGACCGCCTGCCCGTGATGGTGTGGATACACGGCGGCGGATTCCAGACCGGTCACTACGCCGGCGACCTGTGGACCTGCCTGGCCCGCCGCGGCGTGGTGGTGGTAAGCGTGGAATACCGCACTGGAGCATTGGGCTTCATGGCCCATCCCGAACTCACCAAGGAGTCGAAAGACGGCCATTCTGGCAACTATGGTCTGCTGGACCAGATTTATGCCCTGCAGTGGGTACAGCGCAACATCGCCAATTTCGGCGGCGACCCCTCGCGGGTGACCATCTTCGGCGAGTCGGCCGGCGCCATCAGCTGCAGCATCCTGTGCGGCTCGCCCCTGGCCAAGGGCCTCTTCCAAGGCTGCATCAGCCAGAGCGGCGGCTCGTTCGCCCCTTGGCAGGACGGCGACAGGACCCTCATCACCAATGCCTCTCAGCGTGGAGCCGAACAGCAGGGACTCAAATTCCAAAAGCACCTGAAAAAGAAGTCGCTCAAGCAACTGCGGCAGATGGATGCCGCCGCGCTGACCGGCAACGACGTGGGTTTCGGCGGTTTCTGGCCCTGTGTGGACAATTATGTGATAACCGACGACCTCTACCGCAACTATGAGCGCGGCGACTACAACGACGTGCCGGTGATTATCATGACCAACTCCGACGAGGGCTCGCTGTTTGTAGGCCCCATCAAGGCGGAGGACTACCGGAAAAATGTGGAGCACATCTTCGGTCCCTTCGCCCAGGAGGCGCTGAGAGTCTACCCCGGCAACACCGATGAGGAGGCCTATTTCAGCAATGGCGACGCCTTCCGCGACATGGGCTTCGCCTGGCCGTCGTTCGCCTGGGGCAGTCTGCAGTCGAAGACGGGCAAGCAACCCGCCTACGCCGCCTATCTGGCACAACCCTCAGAGCTAAGCATCATCGGCAACAAGAAGCGGCACGGGGTGACCCATGCCGACGACATCCTCTATCTGAACGGCACCTTCCTGAACCAGCCCGACAAATATCCCGCCGAGGCCGCCGTGAGCGAGATACTGCAGCAATACTGGGTGAACTTCGCCAAGACCGGCAACCCCAACGGCAAGGGTCTGCCCTACTGGCCGGCCTTCGACAAGGACAAGGCCACCACGATGCAGTTCAGCAACGGCGCCTCGCTCATCATGGTGCCCAACCGCGAGCAGATTGACTTCGTGGACCGCTTCTACCACTTCCAACGGCAGGAGACCGAGCGCGGCCGCCTGCCCCAGCAGCGCACCGTGGAGGACGGCGGCACCGGTCCCTACAAGGCCGTGATGAAAATGGAGCCCTCGCTGAAGGCCCACACTGTCTTTGTGCCGAAAGACCTGAAAGCCTTCGGACCCAGCAGAAAACTGCCCGTGCTGGTGTGGGGCAACGGCGCCTGCGCCAACTCGCCCTTCGAGCACTACAAATTCCTTAACGAGATTGCCTCGCACGGCTACATCGTGCTGGCCACGGGCTACATGCCCCAGGACGACGAGCGCTACATAGGCCCCATGTCGACCTCGGAGCAGCAGATTGAGTCGATTGACTGGATTATCGCACAAAACAACGACCGCAAGTCTCCCTACTACCACAAAATCGATGTAGACAACATCGCACTGGCAGGCATGTCGTGCGGCGGTCTGCAGACCCTCTTCAACTGTGCCGACCCACGCATCAAGACCCTGCTGGTGTGCAACAGCGGCCTCTTCAAGGCTTCGAATGCGGCCAGTGCCGTGGGCGGCATGCCCATGCCCCCGAAATCGAAGCTGAAGGAGATACACACCCCCGTAATCTACCTGCTGGGCGGCAAGACCGACATCGCCTATGAGAACGGCATGGACGACTTCCACCTCATAGACCATGTGCCGGCCTGTGCGGCCAACTATCCTGTGGGCCACGGCGGCACCTATGCCCAGCCCCACGGCGGCGAGTTCACCGTGGTGGCGTTGGCCTGGCTCGACTGGCAGCTGAAGCAAGATGCCGATGCCGCCCGTATGTTCGAAGGCCCCGACAATGGTCTGTCGAAGCGCAAGGACTGGACGCTTGAGAAAAACCGGCTGATGAAATAAGTTCGGGAAATCACCTTTAACGACGAGGCCCCATGCCTATGATGGACATGGGGCCTTTCTTCTGGTTGTCTCTGCGGGAGAGTCTATGGTCATTCATATTGAATGTCACATATCTCATATTCTATGGTTCCGTTTATACCGCCGTTATACCTTAACTCTTTGCTCAGAATCGTTTTTACCATAACCGTTTAACTATTGGTAAAATCCAGTTTTTTGAAGAAATATGCCGGGGCATCGTATGCCATGCCGTAATCAATCACCATCATGCCATCTTTGAACCAGTAGGTGCATAGCTTGCCATCAAGATTGATGGTGGTATAGACTGTATTATCGTTTTTGTTGGTCTCAGTCTTGATGATTTCGTAGGAATAGGAACCTGAATTCATAAAGGGTTTCATTTCCTTGTTATCTTCCTTGTTGACGACTTGAATGGTGTGGTTGCCGTCGAAATACACGGTTACTTCGCCTGCAAGGATTTGGTATTCTTGGAATCCGTCACCAACAATCTTGGTCAAATGCCACGTGCCCTCAAGCATTGTAGGATTGTCCTCGTATTTATAGCCTACGGGAGTGGCTTCATTTAAACTTGGTATTCGCTTATAAACGGTTTTGGAAACACTGAAACATCCGCTCTCGCAAATAGTAAGTTGATTCCCTGATACCTCCAAAGTACAGCTGAAGGTTGACTGTGAGTAGTCTTCGTCAGGCTGGTGATAAAGGTAATAGCCGTCGTAGTCCTTGACGGGTTTTGTCCAAAATTGAGTTTCATATTGTAGCTGACCGTCTTTGTAAAATGACTGTGTCCTGTCCGGTTTGAACACCATTACTTGGATTCCCTCTATTGGCTCTTGGCGGCTGTTGTAATGTCGCTCCACCACCTGCCAGCATCCGACCAGTGACCTTTCAACTCCAGAGAGATCGGAATCATCATCATTGCATCCGAAAAAGAAGAGTGAAAGTACTGCAAAAAATGAAATATAAACCGTTTTCTTCATGTTGTCGTTTATTTATCTTGTACGCTTGAAAACTTTTGTGATATGTGATTCCACCTCTATAAATCAAAGAATATCGAAATATTGCATGAATAGCAAAAAAAGAATATTATACAACTTGTTCGACAGGAATGATGACACTATCAACCTGTGATTCGACAGCGAGGCCCCATGCCTGTGATGAGCATGGGGCCTCGCTGGTAAGTGTCAGTCGTCTATATCTTTTATAAGGACATCGATGCCCTCGACAGCGCTGCTCTGGATGTGCTTGAAGCCACTGGGCAACCGGCAGCCCAAATCGCCCGGGTCGATGAGATATTTGGCCGCCTCCTTGGGGGCGAACATCACCAGCCCCGCTGCCGGGTACACCACCAGCGAAGTGCCCACCACCACAAAGACATCGGCCTGGCTTATCAGTTCCGCGGTTTCCTCTATATTGTCGAGACTCTCGCCGAACCAAACGATGAACGGCCTCAGTTGCGACCCGTCGGCAGCCTTGTCGCCCATCCGGATGGGGACATCGAGGGGCAGTTCCTTTATGCAGTCGGGGTCGAACCGGTTTACCGACGAAGTGACCTTGCGCAGGTCGCCGTGCAGGTGTATCACGCGGGAGCTGCCTGCCCTCTCATGCAGGTCGTCCACATTCTGGGTGATGATTGTCACGTCGTGTTTCTTTTCCAGGTCGGCCAACACATAATGCGCATGGTTGGGCTGCACTTCCATGAGATTCTTCCGCCTGGCGTTATAAAACTCCAGCACCGCAGCAGGGTATTCCTTGAAGCCCTCCACACTGGCCATTTTCATAGGGTCGAATTTTTCCCACAGACCGTCCATGTCGCGAAAAGTGGGTATGCCACTCTCCCTGCTGATGCCGGCGCCCGTGAAAACCACGATATTCTTTCTTTTTTCCATTAGCGGTTCAGATTATTATGGGTGATTAGATTTATTCATTTTGCCAATACAAAAATACGGTTTTATTGTTAATTACGGGCAAATCATGGCATATTTAACAGAAAAGTCCTATATTTGCAGCAAGGCCAAATGCCGCTTACCAAAAGTCATCATGAGAACAATCTATATCTATGCCGGATGGACCATCGCCATCGTCGCCTTGCTGTGTATCGCCTGCCTGCTGATATGCAACCATATCGTGGTAAAAAACGCCAAAGGAAAGGTGTTTTCTGAAACTGACAGCATCACACCCACAAAATGGGGACTGCTGCTGGGAACGACACCGCAGACACGCATTGGAAACCGCCAGAATCTGTTTTACAAAAACCGCATCGATGCCGCGGTTCAGCTCTACAAAGCGGGTAAGATAGAGAAGATACTCGTCAGCGGGGCAGAGAAAAGCCTTGAGGGCGTGAACGAGGTGGTATGCATGAGAGACTCGCTGGTGGCCCACGGTGTCGATGCCGGCGCCATTGTTCTCGACGGCAAGGGCATCCGCACCCTCGAGTCGGTGGTAAGGGCAGTGAATGTCTACGGCCTCCACCGGTTCATTGTCATATCGCAACGATTCCACAACGAGCGAGCCATTTATCAGGCAGAGCATCTTGACCTGGATGTGAGCGGTATCACCGGTTTCAATGCCGATGATGTGCATACCAGCACCTCCTTTCTTATTTATCTCCGCGAGTATCTGGCCCGGGTAAAGATGTTTTTGGACCTTTTTCTCGCATAAGGAGGCATTTCTTTTCGGTTTTTCCTCTTTTATGGCGAGCATAGAAGCATGCAGACAAGAATGAGCCTTTTTGTCACGAAAAGGAGACATTTTGTCTCAAAAAAGCCTTGGCACAAAACTTGCAACTTATTGAGTGAGAGCTGAAAGCAAGCGGGCACCACAAAAGCACAGCTTGAATGGCCTCCGGCAGACAGCCCGGCTGAGACCGCAAGGCCAAGGCAAACAAAAACGTTAAACTAAAAAATAATTAGGAGGTATTGATTATGTTACCAGTAATGTTTAAGAACAGTTGGTTTCCGACAGTATTTGATGATTTCTTCAACACTGATTTCATGCCTCGCGCCAATACAACAGCACCGGCAGTCAATGTGAAGGAGGATGAG
>CACYUZ010000032.1:0-56120 GCA_902777645.1 uncultured Prevotellaceae bacterium
TTGCCCCACCAGCGGGGCAGACGTACCAGCTCGTCCACGTTGATGCGCTGCTCATAGGCGTTGCCGGTGAAGGTGTAGTCTATGCGGAGAGTGGCGTCGCTGAAATAGCGGTCGAAGTCCTGGGCCCTTGTGTACAGGGTGGCGCAGAGGGCCAGAAGGAGAGGAAGAAAATGGAGAATCTGTCGGTTCATGATTTTGTGGATGGTTGGGGTTGGATGAGGCGGCGCCAGCGCCTTACCTCGCGACGGTCGGCACAAAGCACGCTGAGTTCTTCAAGCAGTTGCTGGATGTAGCCGCGCTCCCAGTCGGCCTGGTGTAGCTGTCGGCGGCCAAAGGCCAGAAGGTCAAGGTCCAACAGTATCTCACCGCACGAACGGAGCTCGCGGCGGTCGCCGCAACGCCGCTCGATGGCTTTCAGCTGGGTGTTCAGACTGGCGGCGTCGAGTGTGGTGGTGCCGGTGATGAGTAGGTTGCTGAAGTCGGCGGCTTCTATCCCGAGGGCGGGATTCACCAGCACTTCGGTCATCACCATGTCGTCAAGGAGCTGGGGCAGACTCGCCAGGGCCTCGGTGAGGGTACGCGAGGCGTCGTGGTTGCTGCCCGCGGCTATGAGCACGGGGGTGGGGCGCTGGGGCTTGGCCATTTCGGCCGCAGTCTTCTTGGTGGTTGAATGCACGGCGGTGGCTTACATGTTGGGACAGCTCTCGTCGCTGTTCTTCTCCACTTTCTCGTCGGCCTGCAACTCACGAGCGCTGTAGCCGAACTTGCCGAAACCGTCTATCAGCTTGCTCACCGTGGTCTTGTCGGCATCGTAGGTGATGGTCACGGTCTGGGTGTCGATGTCGGTCTCTATCTTCTTCACACCTTTCTCAAAGCGCAGATTGTTCTTTATCTTCAACTCGCAGTTGTTGCAGTGCATCTGGGGGGTGGTGGTCACCACTACGGTCTTGATGTCCTTGGCCAGGATGCCGGCGCTGCACAGCACGAGGCTCAGAATGAGGGCGGTTCTTTTCATCTTCTTGTCTATTGGGGTTGTTGTTACATTCTTCCTATGTTCACACGGATGCCGGCATAGCCCATGGCGCCGCTCACCGGGCCCCACACCAGTGTGGGGTCGAACTGGGCGCTCCAGGGGGCGTCGGCATGCACGATGGGGGTCTTCTGTCGGCGGCCGGTCAGATTCTCACCGCCTATGTAGACGGAGAAATGGCGGAACCAGCGGGTCACTTGCACACTCAGCTGCTCGTAAGAGCGGAAATGTGATGCCCACGAACTGCTTCCGTCGGCCTCGGTGTAGGGGGTGGGCAGACGGCCGCCGCCGTTCAACTGCAGGGTGGCGTCGGCTTGCCACAGTCCCAGTGGGGTCTTGTAGCTCAGGCTCAGAAGGGCTTTGTAGCGGCTGGTCAGGGGCTTGGTCTGCAGACGGCCGCCGTAGGTGCTCTTCACGTCGTTCAGGCGGTAGGCGGCGGTCACTTCCAGACCGCTCACCACAGGGTAGCTGGCGTCTATTTGAAGGGTGTTCGAGTAGGAACGGCCGTCCAGGTTGGCGATGTGTATCTCGCCGGGATGGCTGTCGTAGTCGATGATGGCTTGCTGGCTGAAGTGGGTGTGGTAGTACTCGGCGTTTATCCGCAGGTTTCTGCCGCCAAGGGGTAGGGTGAGGGCGCCGCTCAGACCGGCATTCCAGGCGGATTCTTGGTCGAGCGCGTCGATAGTGAGGGTCCGCCCGCTGCCCAGCAGGTAGCTGTTCTCGGCCAGCGCATGCACACTGCGGTAGCCTTTGCCTACACTGAGCCGTAGTTGGAGGGCATCGGTAGGGCTGTATTTTATATGCAGGCGGGGGGTGACGAAGGTGCCGTAGCGGCTGCTGTGGTCGGCGCGCACACCGGCCATGGCGGTCAGACGCTCACTGGGGGTGTAGGTGTATTGGGCGTACACGCCGGCGGTGGTCTCGGTCTCTCTCTCCGCTATCGTTGTGCTGTTCTGAAGGTGCTGCTTCAGGTGATCGTGGTTCAACGATACACCGGCCGACAACTCATGCATGGCGCCGGCGTGGGTCTCCAGCATCAGTTGGCTGTAGAGGGTGTGCTCGTCGGCGTCGTAAAGTTTGTGGCCGTAGTGGGCGTCGCTCTCGTGAAGGGTGGCGTTGGCCATCAGGGCAATGTTGGTGCCGTGCTCGGCATTCAGCACGAAGGCGTGCTTCAAGTAGCCTTCGTAGCGTTTGGTGTCAATGCCCATTTTATAGGCTTCGGCGCTGCCGTGGTGATGCCCGGTCTGGCCGCCGTCTCTGCGCTCGTTGAGCAACCCTATGCCGGCATGCATCAGATAGCGGTCGCCTTTCCATTTCCAACGGTTCTGCACATTGTACTGGCGGATGCTGGGCTCGTCGGCGAAACCGTCGTCGTTGATGTCGTGGTGGTGAAGACCGTCTTGATAGTGCACAAGCACTTCGCTGCTCAAGCGGTCGCTCAGATGAAGGTTGCCGTCGGCATTGGCTTCCACACGGCTCATCGTGCTGCCGAAGAGATTCACCGACAGACCTTCTTCGGCGTCGGGCTTCAGGTATTCTACGTCTATCTGGCCGGTGATGCTCTCATAGCCGTTGCGTACCGAAGAGGCGCCTTTCGATACCTGGATGCTCTGAATCCAAGGACCGGGCACGTAGTCAAGGGCGTAGGCGCTGGCCAGACCGCGCAGGTTGGGCAGATTCTCTGTCAGCATCTGCACATAGGTGCCGCTCAAACCAAGCAGGCGTATCTGCTTGGCACCGGTCGCCGCGTCAGAGTAGTTCACGTCTACGGAGGGGTTGGTCGTGAAACTTTCGCCAAGATTGCAGCAGGCGGCCTTGAACAGCTCATCCCGGCTCATGCTGAAACCGTTCTGAGCGCCTGATAGGCGGCGGGTGGCCGAACGGCGGGATGTAACCGTCAGCTCCTTGATGTTACGGGCCTTCACCGTGTCGTTGTACACGGTGTCGGTCTGGCCGTGGAGCTGCTGCAAGGGCCAGAATACTCCTAACAGGAGGACAAGGGCCTTTGCCGTAGGATGGTGATGGATAGCCTGTAGTGATTGCATCTGTGGCGTTGCTTGAGCGGTTCTCTTTAATGTAATCTGTTCCCCGACTGCGATTCAAACTACAAAGGTAGTGCTATTTTTTCTTTTTGTTCATATTATTCAACTGCTTGTTTCCCCTTTTTAAGTATATTTAAAAGAGAGTGGATGCTTCTTGGTCTTCTGCACCGTAATGAAAGATAGAGAACCTAAAGTTTTTGTCTTGGAATAGTTTGCATGGCTCGTTTTTTATTTCTACTTTTGCACCATTAAGTCCTAATGGTCATGAAAAACTTCTTATTCCGGCTCTTTGCGGTCTTAGTGCTGCTGTGCGGGGCAATGGCTCCCGGACAGGGCATTTTGGCACAGGGCAACATCCAGCGGCACCAAGGCGAAAACGCTACCGTGGCTCGCTTCGATGGTGCGCAGGGAGGAATGATGGAGCAAAACGAACGGCCGGCATCGCCCGTGGTTCGGACTGCAGGCGCTTCTCACAGGGTGGGGGCCAACAGACCGTCAAGACTGATTCCTTCTCACGGAGGTGGTAAAACGGGTAGGGGAGACTTTGCCTTACTCAACCGAAATTCTTGTCACTTTATTAAATATGCTTGCCTCTTCCTGCACCGTGGCCTGGCTTTGGCCTGTCCCGAAGGGGTGTCTCCTCGCTACTATTATGTCATAGCGTTGAGACGTTTCCTCTGTTAGCTCTGTTCCCGTTTCCAAATAAGAAGGGGGAGACGCTAACAACTTTTTTATAATACTTTTAATAATAATGGCAAATTTCAATAATTTGCAGATGGCTGCGGCTGTCTGCGCTGATTCACGTGTGAATGTAAAAAAATCTTTCTTCGGACTGAGTACCAAACTTTCCTATGCACCGACTGGAAGTCCGGTCAATGTCAGGACTTTCGAACTGTCACCGGCCGACGGCGACCGACTCAGGCACATTCTGCAGGAACCTAAGCAGTCGATGGCCGAAAAGGCGGAGGGATTCAAATTGACTCCTGTTGCCAATGGCAATTATCTCTTCGAGACGTGTGTCTCGCAGGATGAGCAGTTCGCAGCTGTCATGCTGTTGCAGTACCGCCAGATGAGCTATGAGCCGGTCACCGATGTCCTCTTCCTCGAGGGAAAGGAGGCGGCTGTCATCACAAGCATGCTTTAATTTCCTTACATATCTCTTTAAACCATGTCCGCCATGTACTTAACTGCGTGGCGGACTTTTTTGTCTTCCCGTGCCCTTTCAGCACCGTCGCCGCCATTTAATGCGGGTAAAGGTGGATATTCTCAATTTATTTCACTAAATTTGCAGAAAATTTGGCAAAGCATGAATCTTCAGGTATTATTATCACGTTCCAGGACTTTTTCGCATTATGCTTTCACGCGCTTGCTCCTTGTGGCGGTGGGCTCTGCCATGACGGCTTCGCTCATGGCGCAGACACTGAAACGCAACCAAAACTATATCGACTATATCGCGCAATATAAAGACTTGGCTATAGAGGAAATGCTCCGCTACAAAATACCGGCCAGCATCACACTGGCACAGGGGCTGCTCGAGAGTGGGGCGGGCTCAAGCGACCTGGCAAGAAAAGGCAACAACCACTTCGGAATCAAATGCCATGGATGGGCGGGAAGAACCATGACGCACGACGATGACCTCAACGGGGAATGTTTCAGGGCTTACGACAATGTGAAACAGAGCTTCGAGGACCATAGCAAATTCCTCAAGAGAGACCGGTATCAGAAACTCTTCCAACTCAAGTTGACCGACTATGAGGGGTGGGCCAGAGGACTGAAGGAGTGCGGCTATGCCACCAACCCGAAATATGCGCAGACGCTCATAAACATCATCAATACCTACGAACTGTATCAGTACGACAGGGCACGCTCTTTCGATAGGTTCGTGGCTACGCATACGGGCACCGACCGGCCTGTAAGAAAGGGGGCTACACTGCATCCTATCTACAGATTCAACGACAATTATTATCTCAAGGCCAGACCGGGCGACAACCTCGACCTTATCGCACAGGAGGTGGGTATCAGCGCACGAAAACTGGCTAAGTATAATGAAAGACCCAGAGCAGGCGAACTGAGCGAGGGCGAAATCGTCTACCTCAAAAAGAAACAGAAAAAGGCTCCTAAACAATACTCGCAACCGCATGTGGTGAGAAAAGGGGAGAGCTTCTACTCCATCGCGCAAATGTATGGCATCCGACTGAAATCGCTCTACAAAATGAATGGCCTCTCGCCCGACCATACCTTGCGGGTCGGACAGCGGCTGAGGGTAAGATAATAAAAGAGCCTGCGAATTTCGCAGGCTTTTTTTTATAGCAAGGCTGGCCTCTTAATAGAATACCAGGGAAAGGCCGTAGGCCACAAGCGTGCTCACAATCACACTCACCAAACCGGGCATCATGAAACTGTGGTTCAGAAGGTACTTGCCTATCACGGTGGTGCCGGAACGGTCGAAGTTCACCGTCGCAATATCCGAAGGATAGTTGGGGATGAAGAAGTAACCGTAAACACTCGGAAGTACACCAAGAAGTACCGGACCGGGAATGCCAAGCGAATAGGCCAATGGCAGCATGGTGACAACCACGGCACCCTGTGAGTTGATCAGCACGGATACCATGAAGAAGGCAAAGGCGATGGCCCAAGGATAGGCTGTCACCAAGTCGCTGAGCATCAGCTTCATCTCTGGCATGTAGTTGTCAAAATAGGTGTTCGCCATCCATGCAATGCCGTAAATGGCCACAACGGCCACCATACCGCTCTGCCAAACGGCGCCCGCAACGGCTTTCTTCGGCTGGGCCTTGCAGAAGATAATCATCAGAGCGGCGGCCGATATCATCACTATCTGAATAACAAGATTCATGGCAAGGGGCTTGTCTTTCTTCGTAGTGGCTTTCTCTATCACTACCTTGGCCTTGGCCAAATCATCGGTCTTCACTTGGATGGCCTCAGTGTTGGGAGCGGCTATCGTATGGTTCTCCGTAGTGTGCACTTCCTCACCATTCACGGTCTTCAACACCACGGCGGCGGTGTCAATCGACACGGGAGCGATGGTCACCGACTTGGCATTGCCGTCGGCTACGATAGAACTGTAGGACGGCAACAGGTTTACCTTGAACACCTGTGCCAACGAGAAGGTCACTATCACCAAAAGGGCGGCAAAGAAGATGTATACGGCGCGCTTCGACTCGGGAGCTATCTTCTTGTCAAGGGTCGTGGCGCTGTTGCCGTATATGTAGGCATACTGCACAGGGTCTTTGAGCTTGGCCTGGAATTCAGGGTCTTTGTCCAAGTCCTTGCCGCGCTTGAAAGAACAGGCGGCGGCTGCCAAAAGACCACACACACAGGCGGGTATCGATACCATCAGTACCTGGGGGATGGTGATGTCGAAACCATTGGCATTGGAGATGGCTACAAACGATACTACCGCGGCGGCAATAGGCGAACAGGTGATACCTACCTGAGAGGCAATACTGGCCACACCGCAGGGACGCTCCGGACGGATGCCTTTCTTCAGGGCAATGTCGCAGATAATGGGCATCAGCGTGTAAACCACATGACCGGTTCCTACCAGCACAGTAAGGAAGAATGTGCAGAGGGGGGCAAGAAACGTGATGCGGTCGGGATGCTTGCGAAGCATGCGCTCGGCTATCTGGATGAGCCAGTCCATACCGCCCGACGCCTGAAGAACACCGGCGCAGGTCACAGCTGCAATGATGATGTAAATCACATCGGTGGGAGGTGAACCGGGTTTCATGTGGAAACCGAACACCAGAATGGCCAGACCGATACCGGAGATGGCACCAAGAGCCAAACTGCCGTAGCGCGAGCCTACCCAAAGGGCAATGAGCACCACAAGGAGCTCAACAATCATAATGAGGGTCATAGATTTAAGAAAGTTTTTAAGTTATTAAATTATTTGGTTTCGTTTGCTTGAGAAAGATGGCCTTATTCCTGCTTTTTAAAGGTGGAAAGGGGCTGGTTTATCAATGAATGCGTCAAAGATAAACATTTTTTTTATGAATATGGTTGTTTAATATCGATTTTTTACTGTTTTTTCTAACATTTTCTTATTACTGCGGACTTTCTGGCTGTATCGGCATTGATTTATGTCAATATTTCTTTCAAATCTTGAATTTTGTTCCTGTTTTCTCTTCCTTTTTTTATGGAATGTACATATATTTGCACATGACCTCTAAGGATTATCTCAGTAGTGTTATAGCTCGTGTGGTAATGGATTGTTGAAAGGATATTTTGAGAGAGTTGTCACACACTGACGAAAGCAGCACGCATTCTCAAATGCGTGCTGCTGTTTTTTTATCGTCTTTATTGTCGTCCTTATGCTCTCATAGCGATTCGTCGTCAGGCTTATGAGGCACCTTGCTCACCTTGGGTAGATGACGCTTCTTCCTAAGCCAGTCGGCCTTGCGCTGCTCATACTCCTCACGATGGCGCTCCAGATAGTTGTCGGCCATGGCAATAGGGTGTTAACGGAATCGGCTGTATATCACACTCAGCGTCAAGGCGTCCTTGCCGCCTACCAAACGGCAACTGCTCAGCGTGATGTCGTTCGACACACTCGAATAGTGACTGTAACCGTAGGTGTCGGTATACTGAGTGCTCGTAACGGGCACAAGCAATACCTTGTTCCAGTCGGGATGGTGCTCCAGCCAGGCGGGGTCCGATTGCAAACCTGTCTGCATCTTGTTGTAAAGATGGCTCACAAGGCTGCCTATGTTGCCGAAGGTGTAGCCGTTGGTCGTACTGCTGTAACTGCACAGATAGGTGTCCTTGAAATCGGCTATCTTGCGCTGCTCAAAGAAACTGGCAAGAGAGTCTTTCTCTATCAGAAGCACCTGCGACGGACACGACAGGTTGTAGGGGTTCTGGTCGGTGTTGTTGTAACGGGGTATCATCAGGCGGGCCGTGTTCACCGTGTCGTTCTCATGACCTTTCATGATGTCGGCTATCGGAAGACTGAGTTCAGTGTAGATGCCGGCAGGACCTTTCAGATAGGTGCAGCTCTCGTCGGATATCAACTGCGACAGTATCTCACTGTCGTTCGAAACACGGGTCGACTGAACCACTTCCTCCGTACCGCTGAAGAAGGTCATGCGGTCGGCTATGCTGTCCTTGTTCACATACAGACGATAGTAGATGTTCAGCTGGGGAGCACTCACATAGGCCATGCCGCCCATGCCGCCCGTCATCTTGAAGTAAAAACCGGGAATCACGTTCTTCGTAAATGTAATGCCGTTCTTGAAATACTCCGGATTGCTGTAGTATTTGCGCAAGATATAGGTGCCGTAGTTGTTGTAGGTCACACCGTCGGCATCTGTGTAGGGCTCGTTCAGCGGTACACGGATGTTGTTCATGTATGAACTGGATTGCTGAATGGCACGGTCGGCCTGATTCACCAAAGAGAACACTTGCTCCTTCTTGATGCCGCCTTCACGCACATAACCCGAAGCAATGGGGTCGAAGTCTGAATAGTAGTGGGTGGCATCAGTCATCGCTGTGCCCATCTCATAGGCGGTAAGACGCATCAGTGACAGGGAGTCACCGTAAAAGTCCTCATAAAACAGACGTATCTCACACGAGTCGGCACATATGCCGCCGTCGGCCGAATAACTGGCTATCGAGTCGATGGGGGTCAACTTGTAGTTCTCCAGACAGTTGAACTGGGTCATGAAGTCGGTCGTTATGTAGGCGCCCGTCTCAGGATCCTTGATGCGGCCCAGATAACCCAAACTGCTGCGGGCAAGTATCGACTCCGCTCCAACAGAGCGGCTGCTTACCTTGAATACGGAAGAACTTACTTCCAGTTGGTCTACATCGTTGGTCAGCATGCTGCCAACACTACCGGTGTCTTCATCACAAGCCGTGAACAGCATTGCCACTGCAAATAGCAGGCTTGACGTGAATCGTAATCTCATTGCTGATTATAAATAACTTGAGGGTTCTTTATGACGGCTACTCGTTGCCAAGCAGCTGACGGTAAAAGTCGGCGTAAGAGTCGGCGTAGCTACTGGGCTCATTGCCCATATAGCCTAAATGGGGAAGACCTTTCTCATGCGAATACGACAACAACTCACTGTTCACATCAGCACTGGCCTCTACAATGGCGTCGCTGTAGTCGATGGCCATCTTGCCCAAATCCAAAAAGTTGAACTCATCGCTGTAACGGGTCAACAGCTCGGCCTTCGCTTCACGAAACTCCACACAACGCTTGAAATTCTCGCCTAAGTCGTTCTTCAATTGCTTCGTAAACAGCGACGTCACTACCTTCGCATTGCAAAGCGAAGGCTCGTCCTGATAGGCCGTCTTTACATAAAGAGGCACTACTGCGGCCATCCAACCCTGACAGTGGATGATGTCGGGAACCCAACGGAGCTTCTTAACCGTCTCCAATACACCGCGGGCAAAAAAGATGGCACGCTCACCATTGTCAGGATACTCCTCGCCCGACTCGTTCTCCGTCATGCGACGCTTCATGAAATAGTCCTCATTGTCAATGAAATAAACCTGAAGACGGGAAACAGGTATACTGGCTACCTTGATAATCAGAGGATGGTCGGTGTCGTCGATAATCAGGTTCATACCCGACAGACGCTGCACTTCATGAAGCATACCACGGCGTTCGTTGATAGTACCCCACTTGGGCATGAAGGTGCGAATCTCAAAACCGCGCTCCTGCATACTCTGGGGAAGCAACTTACCCATTAACGACATCTCATTCTCGGGAACGTAAGGAGTAATCTCCTGATTGATGTATAATACTTTTATCGCCATCTCTTGGTGTTTTGGATTTTGTTTGACCGGTCTGTAAATCGACAAGCAATTTTCGACATGCAAAAATACAAAAAAAATCTCACTAAATGTCCAAAATTATCCATATTTTAGCATATTGTAACCAATTCTAAGTTTATTTTCCCTCTTATTCTTTCGTATTTGAGAAATTTGTTGTTATTTTGCAAACCGAAAATTTATACTCCTTAGATGAAAGTTTTTAGTAAAATCGCCGACCTGCAAAATGCACTCTTCCCGCTCAGGAAAAAGAATTGCACTATCGGCCTCGTGCCCACTATGGGCGCACTACACCAAGGACACGCTTCGCTCGTCTTGCGCTCCGTCAAGGAAAACGATGTCACCGTCGTGTCGGTGTTCGTGAATCCAACACAGTTCAACGATCCTAACGACTTGAGAAACTATCCGCGAGACCTCGATGCCGACTGCAAACTCCTCGAGGAATGTGGGGCCGACTTCGTGCTCGCTCCTTCCGTACAGGAAATGTATCCCACACCCGATAATAGACACTTCGAATACCCGCCCGTTTCTACCGTCATGGAGGGAGCACACAGACCAGGACACTTCAACGGGGTATGCCAGGTGGTCAGCAGGCTTTTCTATATCGCAAGACCGCACAGAGCGTATTTCGGCGAAAAAGACTGGCAGCAAATCGCTGTCGTTAAGTGTATGGTGCGCGACCTTGCACTGCCCGTGCAGATCGTGGAGTGCGATATCGTAAGAGATGAAGACGGACTGGCCAAAAGCAGCCGTAACACGCTCCTCGCTCCCGATGAAAGGGCCATCGCTCCTAATATCTACAAAGCGCTCAAGGAAAGCCTCGAGTTCGCCAAAACGCATACCGTGGCCGAAACACACGACCGCGTGGTCAAGCAAATCAATGATATCGACGGCCTCGACGTGGAGTATTTCGCTATCGTCGACGGTGACACGCTGCAGGATGTCAATGATTGGCAGGACGCTCCACATGTGGTGGGATGCATCACTGTCTATTGCGGGAAAACACCTATCCGACTCATCGACCATATTAAATATAAGTAAGTTTTTATCTCCTTTTAACAAGAAGACATGCTGATTGAAGTAATGAAATCTAAACTGCACTGCGTGCAGGTTACCGAGGCTAATCTAAGATACATGGGCAGCATCACCATCGACGAGGACTTGATGGACGCTGCCAATATGATCGCTGGAGAAAAAGTGGAAATCGTCAACAACAACAATGGCGAACGGCTCGAAACCTATATCATCAAGGGTGAAAGGGGCTCGGGATGTATCTGCCTCAACGGCGCGGCCGCAAGAAAGTGCGAGGTGGGCGACACCATCATCATCATCTCCTATGCGCTCATGGATTTTGAAGAAGCCAAATCTTTCAAACCTACGGTGGTCTTCCCAAAAGATAATAAGGTGATTCAATAAAACACCGGCTGTAGGTACAAATAATAACAGCAAGGCTCCACTTCCCTTTTAGGATGTGGAGCCTTGATGTTTCTCTATCCGTAATAAACAGAATCGGAGCCGCTCAGGGCAGCTCCGATTGCATGTCTCTTATTCTATCACTACCAGAGGAGTGTCTTCCATCACACTGGCACCTTGCTTCACCAAAACGGCAGTCACCTTGCCGTCTTTCTCGGCCTCAAGGTTGTTAGCCATCTTCATGGCCTCAAGAACAACGACAACGTCGCCCTTCTTCACAGTGTCGCCAACAGCTACCTTCACCTCAATGACGGTACCGGGCAGCGGAGCCTTCAGGGCACCAGACATGTTTACATTGCCGGCAGCGGCGGGAGCATCAGCAGCAGGGGCTTCCTCTGCGGCAGCACCAGTCTTCACAACCACCTTCTTCTTCTCGGGCTCTGACTCCGGCTCCATCTCTACCTTGTAGGTCTCGCCATTAACAGTCACGGTGGCCACATTCTCTACTATCTCGCCGATAGCCACTTCATATTTCGATCCGTTGATCGTATATTTGTATTCTTTCATGTTTTGCTTGATGTTTTTAAAAGCCAATAATGTGGTTAGGGCACCTTCGTCATCTGAAGATAGTGGGCGTTCCACTCGGTGTGGTGGCACTTGATGGTTATCATGTCCGACTCACGGTCGTGAACATTGTTGCCCTTGTATTCGTGAAGAGCCATGGCTATGGCTGCATACACTTCGTTTTTAGCTTTTGCCATTCTTCTTTCTGTTTTGAATTTACATAGGTATGTTGCCATGCTTCTTGGCAGGAAGAGTCTCACGCTTGGTGGCAAGCTGAGCAAGGGCACGACAGATGCGGAAACGAGTGTTGCGAGGCTCTATCACATCGTCAATGTAGCCATAACGGGCGGCCTGGTACGGATTGGCAAACAACTCGGAGTATTCCTCCTCCTTCTCTGCCAGGAAAGCCTTCACATCCTCACCTGCCTCCTTCTTGGCCTTGGCCTCACGGGCCTGAAGCACTGCAACAGCACCACTGGCACCCATCACGGCAATCTCGGCGTTGGGCCATGCATAGTTCAGGTCGGTACGGAGCTGCTTGCAACCCATCACAATGTGGCTGCCACCGTAGCTCTTGCGAAGCGTAACAGTCACCTTGGGTACAGTGGCCTCACCAAAGGCATACAGAAGCTGAGCACCGTGAAGAATAACGGCGTTGTACTCCTGGCCGGTGCCGGGAAGGAATCCGGGAACGTCTACCAACGTAACGATGGGGATGTTGAAGGCGTCGCAGAAACGAACGAAACGGGCTCCCTTGCGGCTGGCGTTCACATCAAGTACACCGGCATAGCAGGCGGGCTGGTTGGCTACGATACCTACACTCTGGCCGTTGAAACGGGCAAAACCTACAATGATGTTCTTGGCAAACTTGGGCTGAACCTCGAAGAACTCACCATTGTCGGTAATGGCCGAAATAACATTGTACATGTTGTAGGCCTGGTTGGGATCGTCGGGAAGTATCTCGTTCAGAAGGTCTTCCTTGCGGTCTATCGGGTCGGTGCACTCCACACGCGGAGCCTCCTCCATGTTGTTCGACGGAATGTAGCTCAAAAGCGTCTTGATCATCTCAAGACCTTCCTCCTCGGTAGAGGCAGTGAAATGGGTCACACCGCTCTTCGTAGCATGAACAGAGGCTCCACCAAGATGCTCCTGGTCGATGTCCTCACCGGTAACGGTCTTCACCACCTTCGGACCGGTCAGGAACATGTAGCTCGTGTTCTCCATCATCAAGGTGAAGTCGGTAAGAGCGGGAGAGTAAACAGCACCACCGGCGCAAGGACCAAAAATACCGGATATCTGAGGTATCACACCCGAAGCCAGAATGTTGCGCTCAAAAATCTCAGCATAGCCTGCAAGAGCGTTCACGGCTTCCTGAATACGGGCACCACCAGAGTCGTTGATACCGATAACAGGAGCACCCATCTTCATACCCATGTCCATCACCTTGCAAATCTTCTCGGCCATCGTCTCGGAAAGAGAACCACCGTTCACAGTGAAGTCCTGGGCAAATATGTATACCAGACGACCGTCCACCGTACCGGAACCGGCTACCACACCGTCGCCAAGATACTGCTTCTTCTCCATGCCGAAATTGTGGCAACGGTGAAGCTTGAACATGTCGAACTCTTCAAAACTGCCTTCGTCCAAAAGCATGTCGATTCGTTCACGGGCGGTGTACTTGCCGCGTGCATGCTGTTTGTCAATGGCTTTCTGGCCACCACCAAGACGGGCTTGCTCACGTTTCTCTACAAGCGCCTTGATCTTTTCTAATTGCTTGCTCATCTGTTTGTTTTGTTGTTTTTACTTTATGAGTAGTTGGTGAGTCAGCAGTCACTCTGACTCCGGTTCTTTCTCTCTAGTGCTCGCAAAGCTCCGTAAGGATACCGCAGGTCGATTTCGGATGCAGGAATGCTATGTTCAGATTCTCTGCGCCTTTGCGCGGAGCCTTGTCTATCAGACGAATGCCCTTGCCGTCGCACTCTGCAAGTGCGTTGGCCACACCGTCCTCAATGCAGAAAGCTACGTGGTGAACACCCTTGTTGCCCTTGTCAAGCCACTTCTGGATAGTGCTCTCTGGTGATGTCGGCTCCAAAAGCTCAAGCTTCACCTCACCGCACTTCAAAAAGGCGGTCTTCACTTTCTGATCCTCTACTACCTCTACGGCATAGCACTCCAGACCAAGTACTTCCTTGAAATAGGGCAAAGCCTCCTCGATGCTCTGCACAGCAATTCCCAAATGTTCAATGTGTGAGATTTTCATAATAATATTGGTTGATTAAAAGATGTTGTGTCTTCCGTATTACGTAATATTTACAATTGTGGTGCAAAGATAATCAAAAACAAGCGAATAACAAAAAAGAATCCATTCTTTTTTATTCCTTAACTTCTTCTTTGACAATATCGTCGAAAAAAGTGCTGAACTACAAGGGCAGTTCAGCACTTTCTGCTTCTTATGGCGTGGCTTAATTAAAACTCAACTAATATTCTTGCGTTGATCTGACGGCCGGTCAGATAATTCGGAACGGCGTATTGCTGGTTCGTCACGTCGGTTATCCAATAGTAGGAGTTCACATTGTTGATGCCGAACAGGTTCAGACAGTCCACACCTAACCAGATGTTGCGGATGGGGTTCTTGGCGTTGGCGTGGTGCTCGTTGTTCAGCGCACGGTAGCTCATGCCGATGTCGGCGCGCTTGTAGGCAGGGGCTCGGAAATCGTTGCTCTCCAACTCACGGTGGGGGGCAGAGAAGGGCAAACCGTCGGCATAGGCCAACTTAAGCGACATCTTCCAACGCTCGGTGTTCGGAAAATAGTCGCTGAAAAACAGACTCAGCGAGTATCTTTGGTCGGTGGGCATGGCGATGCTCTTGCCGTGAAGCTTCATCTTCGTGTCCATCACCGACACGCTCAACCAGGAGTCGGTGCCGGGCACAAACTCGCCGTAAAGCTTCAGGTCGAGACCGGCTGCATGACCGCTCGCCTCGTTCTGACCGTAGTAAACCACCTTCACGTTGTTCACACTGTAGGGCACAAGGTTCGACATCGCTTTGTAGTAAAGCTCGGCACTGAACTTGAAGTTCTGGTCGCGCATCTTGAAACGGTAGTCGTAGGCGCCGATGAAGTGGAGCGAACGCTGCGACTTGATCTTGTCGTTCAGCGTGGCATAGGTGATGCCGTCTATCGTCGTCGTGTCGCGCAGCTCCTTGAAGAAGGGGGCCTGGTAGTACAGACCGGTGGCCAAACGGAAGGTCATGTCTTCATTGAAACTGGGCACAATGCCTAACGAGATGCGCGGACTCACTATCGTCTCACCGTTGAAGTTCCAATGGGCCACGCGCACTCCGTAGTTCAAGGTGTAGAAGGTGGTCTGAGAGGAGTTGCTGAAACGGTAGGTGTCTTGCAAGTAGGCTTCTATACGGTTGGCTTTCAACTCGTTGCGGGCATTCAGCGTGTATATCAGATTCAGGTCGGTGCCGGTGTGGGGCACACTGTAGCCGGCAGAGTCGCGCATCTCATACTCGCGGCTGTTCTCCTTAATGTGCTCGTTCTTCCACAGCACGGCACTCTCCAACTGGTGCTTGCCCACCTTGTGGCTCAGCATCAGCTTCAGGGCTTTCACATTGGCGTCGAGATAGTTGCGGGTGTGCTCCATATAGGTGCCTACACCCAGATTCTCACTCGTCTCGGTCTGCGTGAGCCAGTACTGGCCTTGTATGTCGTAGGTCTCTTGCTCTTTTGTCGAAAAGGCGGAACCCAATAGGGTGATGGAGGTGCTCTCCGTCAGGTGGCGCGTGATGCTCAGCGTGCCGAAATAGGTGCGGAATAGGTCTTTCTCCTTACCGTCGAAGTAGACCTTGAAGTTCTTCACGTTCTCCATCGTACCGAAATTGGTCTCGCGGTCCTCGGGGGTGAAGTTGTAGTGGTTCTCTGATATGTTGCCTATCAGGTCTATCGTCCATCGCTTGTTCGGACTGTAGCTCAGATAGGTCTGGTAGTCGAAGAAGTTGGGGTTGTACTCGCCGTGGGTCTCCAGCGAGCCCAAAAGGTAGCGGTTGGTCTTGTAACGCAGACCGTTGGTCCAAGACAGCTTCTTGCCGGCTATGCCTACATAGCCGCTCGCACCCAGCAGACTGGCAGAGGCGCTGGCCTCGAATTTCTTCACGCGCTTGTAGGTGATATCAAGGGCCGACGACATCTTGTCGCCGTACTTGGCCTCGTAACCGCCCGAGGAGAAACTGATCTTCTCCACCATGTCGGGATTGATCACCGAAAGACCTTCCTGCTGACCGCTGCGGACCAGGAAGGGACGGAACACCTCAACATTATTTATATATAGGCTGTTCTCGTCGAAACTGCCGCCGCGGACGTTGTACTGGGAGGAAAGCTCGCTGTGGGTCGACACACCGGCCTGACCTTGTATCAGCTCTTCCACGGCATTGCCCGTGGCCGAGGGCATCGTCTTCATGTCCTTGGCGTCCAATTGCTGGGTCTGCGTGGTCTGGCGGCGTACTTCGGTTATCACCACTTCGTCGAGCTGGTTGTCGCTCGTCATGTGTATCACGAGGGTCTGCTTGCCGCGGGGCTTGTGAAGCACGCGGGTCTTCGTCTGATAACCTACCATCGAGAAACGTATTGATACACTGTCCGAACTCTGAAGGGTGATGCTGTACTCGCCTTTCAGATTCGTAAAGGCTACCTTGCCCTGGCTCACACAGGCCACGGTGGCAAACTCCAAAGCGTCGCCTTGCTCATCGAGCACTTTGCCCGATAGCGTAAAACTCTGGGCCGACATGCTGCCTGCATACGACAGCAACGCCAGCAACATAACGAGAAAACGGATTTGTGGTCTCATTATTTCTTATAACGCATCCCGGGCGGGATTATTGTGCAAAAATGAAAATCGTGTCACGGGGCGGACACGCTTCATGAGGCTTACTCCTGGAAAAACCAACGCAACAGACGGTTCACCCAACCTATGGAGCAGCGGAACCAGCGGTAGGTGCTCGTGGGCTTGCCGCCGAAGTCTAAGAGAAAGTCACGGGTGGGCTCGCCGATAATAGGAAGGCCTACATGCATGAAACGCAGATGCGACTTGCCCATGGCGTGGCTGTGGTTCAGGGCATACCACACGGTCATCGCACGGGGCATCTGGCGGCGGTAGGTCTTACGGCGTGAGGCCGAATACCATAGGTAGGCGTCGTCACGGTCGTAGACAATGGCGCAGCCGCCTATCACACGCCCCTTGTAGCGGGTCGTCAGTATACGGCAGCGGTCGCTCGATAGGAGGGCACGGAAAAATTCTTTCTTCGGGATGAAACGCTGAAATTTCATCCGGTAGTAATTGCGAAGAAGGGTGTAAAAGGCGTCAAACTCTTTCTCCGACGATACCTCGTGGGTCTCTACGCCCATCTGGTAGCGGCTCTCCAAGCGGCGGAGGAAGGTGGGGTCCAAACGCTCGGCGGGCGCCTTGCTGTGAAGGGAGTTGTGGATGTTCTGCCAGTTCACTGGCACATAGCCGTTGCGGCGGAAGTGACGGTAGCCCAGCATCTTCTTGCTCAACTGACTGAACTCTATCACCAGGCACAGGCGGCGGGTGAAATGGCGCGTCACGGCATGGATCAACTCGGGAAACAGGGCGTCGCGGGTGGCTTCATCGCGGTAGCAGCCTTCGCCCAGTACATTGCCTGTGGTGTACAGGTAGGGGGGGAGCAGACGTCCGCGGCGGTTCAGCGTGGCAAGCAGATGACCCAGCCAATGGCCCTCAGCGTCGGTGGCGACAAACATATAGGGGGTGCAGCCGGGGGTGGAGGAGAGGATGCCGAATAGCTCCTTGCCATGAAAGAATATGTTGTCTTCTATGGCGGGGATGTCTTCAAGATGGGTGTATACGGCTATTCGGGCGTTTTCCATGTCGCAAACATACACTTTTTTTCCCGCACTTCCAAATTTTTTTGAAGGATTAAGACGCTAATAGGTGACAGATGGATGGTTTGTCGATTTATTTCTTTATATTTGCATCATGAATTTCGACATTTTACTCTCCAACAGGCGTAGCTGCCGCCATTTCTCCAGCCAACTCATCGACGAGGACGAGGTGGCTATAATCATCAGCGCAGCGCTCAGGGCGCCTTCGTCCATGAACAGAAGGGCATGGCATTTCCTGCTCGTAGATGATAAGGCCGACCTCGAAAAATTGGCCGACTGCAAAGAGCAGGGGGCGGCGTTCCTCAAACAGGCACCGCTGGCCGTTGTCGTCATGGCCGACCCCAACGAGACGGATTGCTACATCGAAGACTGCTCCATCGCGGCCATCACCATGCAGTATGAGGCCGAATCGCTCGAACTGGCCTCTTGCTGGGTGCAGATACGCGGACGCTACCTCTCCGACGGCACGAAGGCGGCCGATGTGGTAAGGGGCATCCTGGATATTCCGGAGTCGATGGAGGTGGTATGCGTCATCGCTCTCGGACACCCGGAGAAAAAAGGGGAACCGCACGACGATGAACTGCGCTGGGAACAGGTGCATATCGGAAAATTCTAATCTTTATCGTCTCCTTCTATGATGAATGCGAAGCAATTAAAAATATCAATGATTGGGGCGGGCAACCTGGCTACCCGACTGGCTGGTGCGCTCCATGAGGCGGGGTGCTCCATAAGGCAGGTGTATAGCCGCACCATGAGGTCGGCCGAAAGCCTGGCCGGGCAGGTGGGAGCTCAGCCGATATGCATGCCGGAAGAGGTCGACGACCAGGCCGATATCCTGATATTCGCCCTGACCGACAAGGCACTGCCGGAGGTCATACCGATGGTGGCGAAACGGAACCCGAAGGCGCTTATGGTGCATACGGCGGGGAGCATGCCCATGCAGGTGTTCGCCCACCATGCCGAAAGATTCGGTGTCTTCTATCCCCTGCAGACTTTTTCAAAATTCAGAGTGGTCGACTTCAGGCCGATTCCTTTCTTTATCGAGGCGTCCGACGATGAGGCTCTCCAACAGCTCAAATCGCTGGCGGGGGTGCTGAGCGAAAAAGTGTATGTGGCTGATTCGGAACAGCGCAAAAGACTCCATCTGGCGGCGGTCTTCGCAAACAACTTCGCCAACCATTGCTATGCGCTTGCGCAGCAGATTCTTGAAAAGTATGATCTGCCCTTCGATGCGCTGCTGCCGCTCATTGATGAGACTGCGGCTAAGGTGCACGATATGGCACCGCTGAAAGCTCAGACGGGACCGGCCATACGCTTCGACGAGAATGTTATACGGGCACAGGAGAATCTCCTCGAGGGAATGACGCTCAGCCAACAGGTCTATCGGCTCATGAGCGAGAGCATCCATCATCTTGCAGAAGAAAATTCAGACGTTCCTCCTACGCAGAATAATGATGGAAAATGCTCCAAATAATGGTTGCATGAATACTTTAATTAATCTTGATAAATAGCAGATATACAATGATAAACTACGACTTGAATATAATTCGTTCCATTATCTTCGATGTGGATGGGGTGCTGAGCTGCCAGACCATACCGCTCAGCCCGCTCGGCGAACCGGTGCGCACGGTCAATATCCACGACGGATATGCTATCCAACTGGCTGTGAAGAAGGGACTCCATCTTGCCATCATCACCGGTGGAAGAGGGGAGGAACTGCTCCTGCGCTATCAGAGACTGGGACTCACGGATATTGTTATGAATGCGGGAGTGAAAGTCGTCGCTTATGAGCAACTCAAACAGCGTTGTGGCTTCAACGACGAGGAAATCATCTATATGGGCGACGATATCCCTGATTATGAGTTGATGAAAAGGGTGGGCTGTCCGTGCTGTCCCGCAGATGCTTGCCCAGAAATAAAGGAGGTGAGCTGCTATGTGAGCCGCTATCCGGGAGGCCAGGGCTGCGTACGCGATGTCATCGAGCAGGTCCTCAGGGCACAAAACAAATGGATGAGCGACGCCGAAGCCTTCGGATGGTAATGACAGCTAAACATCTATAAAAAAGACAAATGTCCTTTTAACTTCCCTTTAACTTCCTTTTAACTTCCCTTTAACTTCAGATAGTTGAGCGAAAGCGAAACTTAAGTAAAAAATGAAATTCATCCTTTCCAGCAATTCTCCCCGCCGCCGCCAACTCCTGGCCGGTCTTGATATCGATTTCGAAGTGAAAGTGCTCCCCGGCATCGACGAGAGCTATCCTGAGAACCTCTCACCCGAGGAAGTGCCGCAATTCATTGCCGTAGAGAAAGCGGCGCCTTATCTGCCTTCTCTCGCCGAAGATGAAATCCTGATAACGGCCGACACGGTGGTCGTATTGGGAAATGAGATATTGGGTAAACCGGCCGACGCCGATGAGGCTTGCCGGATGTTGAGAAAACTCAGCGGACAGACACACCAGGTCATCACCGGGGTGTGTCTCACCACACTTACGCAACAGCGTAAGTTCGCAGTCACTTCACATGTCACGTTCAAGGAACTGTCCGACAAGGAGATACATTACTATGTCGACCATTACAAACCGTTCGACAAAGCGGGTGCTTATGGCATCCAGGAATGGATTGGTTATATCGGTGTCACCGCCCTCTCCGGCAGCTATTTCAATGTCATGGGCCTTCCCGTACAGCGCATCTACCAGGAACTCACCTCCATGCTCGGACCCGAAGCCCTCCTCAATAAGTAATGTCTACTTTCCTACCTCCTCCACTTCTAAAAGCGGTAATGTCTACACTCCTAAACGGGGAATCACTCATGATGATACGGCTCCCCCTTGATGATGGTGCAGGCACGATACACCTGCTCAGCCAGAATCAGGCGCACCATCTGGTGGGAGAAAGTCATCAGTGAGAGCGATATTTTCTCTTGGGCACGGGCATAGACAGCAGGCGAAAAACCATACGGACCGCCTATCACCAAGAAAAGCTGACGGCAGGTCTGCTGCTTCTGCGACAGCCAACGGGCAAAATCCACACTGCGCATCTCCTTGCCGTGCTCGTCGAGAAGCACCACATAGTCCTGCGGCTGCAGCTGCTTCAGTATCAACTCTCCCTCGCGCTCTTTCTGCTGCGCTTCAGTCAGGTTCTTAGTGTTCTTCAACTCGGGTATCACGGTCACCGTAAAGGGCATATAGTGCCCTATCCGACCTATGTAGTCGTCCATAAGGGCCACGATGTGCTTGTCGGTGGTCTTACCGGTCAGTAGTAGGGCGGTTCTCATCGCTTTCTCTTGGGGGGTATTCGTCTTTGCGCTTCGGATTCATCGGAAACCAGCCTTTTTCCACGCGCTTCTTCTGGTGAAACAGTTCGCCGATGCCCCACAAAAGCGAGGCGCCCGTCACACCGAGCACCGACGACACAATCACGTTGCTCACCAGCAGCGCACAGCCTATGCACAGCAGACCGCCGACAAGGAAGGTCCACCAGTACCGCGTGCCGCTGTAATATTCCACCTTTATCACCAACGGGTGGCATAACCCGATGATGATAAAGGTGATGAGGGCTATGATAATTCCCGTGAAATACATGCTATTTCACTTCTTTCTCCTGAATGGCCTTGCCCGAGCCCCAAGCGGTGCCCACTTGCTCGCCAACCACACGGTAGCTGTTGTTCGAGGAGTCGAAAATCACGGGCTGAAGCTTGCTCAGGTCCACTTTGCCTTCTTCGTTGAGAATGCTCTCCTTGGCACTCATGTTCACAATCTCACCCACAACGCGGGCACCACCGTTCTCATCCTCGTCCATCTGAACTACCTTGCACTCCAGCGTCAGGGGATATTCGTTCACAATGGGGGCATCCACATTCGGACTCTTCGTAACAGTAAAACCGGCACGGGCCACCTTGTCGGGAACATCATTGGCCGACACAATGCCGAAATAGTCGCTCTCAACAATGTCGTTCTTGCTGGCGAAACTCACCGTGAAGGCTTTCTTCAGACGGATGTTATCCGTGGTCTTGTGGGCGGAAAGATTGAAGCAGATGTGCTTCGGACCGCACTGACCGCCCCAGGAGGCCATCATCACGTCGGGATTCTCTTTCTCGTCGTAGGTGGCTATCATGATGGCGGGAAGTGGGGTGATAACGCCGGCGTTGCCGAAGTTCTTGCGGCCTTCCACATTCTTCACCTCCACTTTCTCCGTGGCATTCTCGTTCTCGTTCACAGGGGCCTCGGCCTTCTTCTGGCCGCAAGAGGTCCATACAAGGGCACCGCAAAACAGCACACCCCAAATCATTACTTTGCTTTTCATAAGTCGTTTAATGGCTCGTTGATAATAAACTGATAATATTCTTCGCAAAAGTACAAAAAATATCGCTTACAAAAAAATATTTCAAGTCCCCATCCACCCCATAAAGCCCATATCGCCCATTTAGCCCGTCCTGCCCATTCCGCCCATAAAGCCCATCCCGCCTATCCCGCCCATCCTCCCCATCTCGCCCCAAAAGAAAAATCACTTTTTTCTTCGCATTGCCCCCGCTTTTTCGTAACTTTGCACCGAATATAGCATTTATCAATATGGCCCTATTTGGATTATTTGGCAAAAAGAAAAAAGAAACGCTCGATAAGGGGTTGGAAAAGACCAAAACGAGCTGGTTCGACAAACTGGCAAAAACCGTTGCCGGAAAATCGAAAGTCGACGATGAGGTGCTCGACGACCTCGAGGAGGTGCTCATCACTTCGGATGTGGGTGTCGACACAACACTCAAAATCATCGAAAGAATCGAAGAAAGAGTGGCGCGCGACAAGTATGTCTCCACCAAAGAACTGAATGCTATCCTCAAAGAGGAAATCGCTGCCCTGCTCGAGGAAAACAATACGGGCAACAACGATGATTGGGACCTGCCCAGCTCGCATAAACCGTATGTCATACTCGTCGTGGGCGTCAATGGCGTGGGAAAAACCACTACCATCGGCAAACTGGCCTACCAGTTTAAAAACGCAGGAAAAAAGGTCTATGTGGGTGCGGCCGACACCTTCCGGGCCGCTGCCGTCGAACAGCTCTGCATCTGGGGCGAAAGAGTGGGGGTGCCTGTCATAAAGCAGAAAATGGGGGCCGACCCGGCTTCAGTGGCCTTCGACACGCTCAGCTCGGCAAAGGCCAACGGGGCCGACGTGGTGCTCATCGATACGGCAGGACGTCTGCACAACAAGGTGGGACTCATGAACGAGCTCAAGAAAATAAAGGATGTCATGAAAAAGGTGCTTCCCGAGGCTCCCGACGAGGTGCTCCTCGTACTCGACGGCAGTACCGGACAGAATGCCTTCGAACAGGCCAAGCAGTTCTCATCGGTCACACAAATCACCAGCCTGGCTGTCACCAAACTGGATGGTACGGCGAAGGGCGGCGTCGTAATCGGTATCAGCGACCAACTCAAAGTGCCCGTGAAGTATATCGGACTCGGCGAGGGCATGGAAGACCTCCAACTCTTCAATAAATATGAGTTCGTCGACTCTCTCTTCGGAAATTAGACCATGAAGGCAAACAGGGTCGATGTCATTACGATGGGATGCTCAAAGAATCTCGTCGATAGCGAGCTGCTCATGAAACAGCTCGATGCCAATGGATTTGAATGTGTGCACGACAGCGACAACCCCGAGGGGGATATCGTGGTCGTCAATACGTGCGGCTTCATCGCCGATGCCAAGATGGAGAGCATCGAGACGATTCTGCGCCTGGCCGAGGCAAAAAAGGAGGGACGCATCAAGCGGCTTTATGTCATGGGCTGTCTCTCACAGCGCAACAGACCGGAACTGGAAAAGGAAATCCCCGAGGTGGACAAGTATTACGGCAAGTTCGACTACAAACAACTGCTTACCGACCTGGGAAAGGCGGAGGTACCTTCCTGCAGCGGAATGAGGCTCATCACCACACCGCCACATTATGCGTATCTCAAAATCAGCGAGGGTTGCGACCGTCATTGTGCCTACTGTGCCATACCGGTCATCACGGGCCGGCACGTGAGCAGACCACAGGAGGATATCCTGCAGGAGGTGAGGCGCCTCGTAGCACAGGGTGTGCGCGAGTTCCAGGTCATCGCTCAGGAACTGACTTACTATGGCGTCGATATCGACGGAAACCGCCAGATAGCACAGCTCATCTCCCGCATGGCCGATATTCCGGGCGTGGAGTGGATAAGGCTGCATTATGCTTATCCGGCACAGTTCCCTTACGACCTCCTCGAGGTGATGAGAGAAAAACCGAATGTGTGCAGGTATCTGGATATCGCACTGCAGCATGTGTCCGACCATGTGCTGCAGGACATGAGGCGCCATTTCACCCGGCAGCAGACCGTCGATCTTATACGTACGCTGCGCGAGAGGGTGCCGGGCATACATATTCGTACCACACTGATGGTGGGATACCCGGGCGAGACGGACGAGGACTTCGAGGAGTTGCTCGACTTCGTCAAATGGGCGCGCTTCGAACGGATGGGCGCCTTCGCCTACTCGGAAGAGGAGGATACGTACAGCGCAGCCCACTTCCCCGACAATGTGCCGGAAGAGGTGAAGATGGAACGCCTCGACCGACTCATGGCACTGCAGCAGCAAATCAGCGAGGAGATTGAGGCGGAGAAAATCGGACAGACAATCAGAGTGGTCGTCGACCGACGGGAGGGCGACTACTACGTGGCACGCTCGGAGTTTTCGTCGCCGGAGGTCGATCCTGAGGTGCTCATCCCGGCAAGTGAGGGGACACTGCAGGTGGGACATTTCTACGAAGCTTTGGTCTATGATGCCACGGAGTTCGATGTCTATGCCTCGGTCCTCGATAAAGAGGCGCACAGATAAACCTGGCGCTTTCACTATTTGATGGTTTTCAATCTATTATGAACAACAAGGAATTTTTGGCCGGATTGGCTCAGAAATGGGGCTCCACGGTGGCGGACACCCGGAAAAGGGTCGACAATATCGTTCGCGTCATGGGCGACTGCCTCGACGAGGGTATGCCCGTGGCCGTACAGGCGCTGGGGGTCTTCGTCATAATGAAATACAAGGAGAGCATCGTGGTCGACAACAAAAAACGACGCATGCTCGTTCCGCCAAGAATGGAACTGTGCCTCTTCCGGCAGGAACAGCTGCCTGAGATACAGGCGGCAGGAGAAGGGGAAATGGCCGAACGGCTGGCGGCTGTCCTGGGCGAGTCACCCGAGGCGGCAATGGCTATCGTGGAGAGCTTCTTCCATTTCCTGGCTGAGTCCATCGACGCCGAACTCCTCGTCAAGGTGAAGGGGCTGGGCTCATTCAAGGCAATCTCCACCAAGGAAACACGCCACATCGATACGGATACGGGCGAAACCGTCACACGAACGGAGAGCAGTGAGGTGTCGTATACACCGGATAAGGCGATGAAGGATGTGGTGAACAGACCGTTCGCGCAGTTCAAACCCATCGAACTGAAAGAGGGCGTCGTCTTCGACGATATCACCGACAATGAGGAACCGGTCATGATGCTGGGAGTCAATAGAACGGCGGCCGTAAGTGACGAGCCGGATGAAACGGAAATTCAGGATGAGAATCCTGCAGAACCTACGGCACAGCAGGAGAAACAGCCCACCGAGGCCGTGGCGGCAGGGGAGGCCGAGACGCCGGAGACGGCCGAAACGCAGCAAGCGGAATCTGCTGCTCCTGAAATCCAACTCCCCGAGGAGGAGAACGCGACAATCCGTGACGATGAGGTGACTCCAAACGACGAGGAGGTGGCTCCAAAAGACGAGGAGGTGGCTCCAAACGGAGAGGAAGAGGCTCCTCAACGGGTGGCGGCCAATAGGAAAAAGTGGCTGTGGGTGGCACTTCCGGCGGCTGTGCTGCTGCTGGCACTGCTCATGCTGCTGCCACGTATGTCGAAACATGACGCCGATGAGCTGGCCGAGGCGGCCACAGCGGCGGAAACAGATTCCGTTCCGCAGAAGGCGGAGCCTGATTTCAAGGCCATGAACCAGCTGATTCCTTATGGGGCATACGATATCGTGGGCGTCGACACCACCATCGTGGTGCGCCCGGGACAGTCGCTCTCCTTCATCTGCAGGGCGTACATCGGACCGGATATGGAATCGTATATACAGGTGCTCAACGGTATCGAGAATATCAATCCGGGCGATACCATCAAGATACCGAAACTCCAATTGAGAAGCCAGTATCAGTAATCTTCCGCAAATAACAAATAAAGGTGTGCTCTCCAAAGCACACCTTTATTCGTTAATTTCAGATTGGGGTTTATTCTTCTTCGCTGTCGGCGCTGCGCAGTATGATACTCGTGGCGCCGATGGTGAACAGCGTGCCGTCTTCTATCACACGGCGCTCACGGTCGCCCAGTATCTCGTTGTCCACAAAGGTGCCGGTGTAGCTCGGACCATCGCGGAGCACGTACTTCAATCGGCCGCGCTTGTCGCGCGACACGTTGATCACACAGTGAAGCATGTCGATGCTGGGGTCGTTGGTCTCTATGGGTAGCGTGGTCTTGCTGCCTTTCATATAACGGCCTATCGTGTTGTCGCCCATGCGCAGCGGAAGTACTTGCTTGTAGTGAAACACGTTCTCTATCACCACAATACTGCCGAAACCTTCTTCGTTGGCATGCTCGTCGGGATGCTCTTCCTTCTGAGGGGCACGGAGCTTCGATACGCCCATACGAATGCCGAACTGCTTCTGGCAGTTCGGGCACTCAAATACTAACGATTGTCCTGATTCGTATTTGCTCTCGTCGAAGGTGATGAAGGTGTCACACTTCGGGCAACGTACTCTCTTCATGCGCGCTTATTCTACAAGCATTATCCAACCATCGGTCACACAGTCGCTCTTCACCAGCTCGTTCAGGGCGGGAAGGGCCTCGTCCTGGCTCTTGTAGCTGCCGTAAACAACCACGTTGTCGTTCTTGTAGTTGATAAGCTGGGCACCGCTGATGCCGTTGTCGTGAAGGTTCTTCACAAATATCTTGGCATTCTCCAATGGCACACGGTAGGCCAACACAATGGTGTAGCTGCCGCTGGTAGGGGCACTCACCGTACCGTTGGCCTGGTCAACACGCTCCGAAAAAGCGGCCACCTTGCTCATCAGCGAGGTGAATTCCGGAGTGCCCGTAGTCACGTCCTTCGGCATCATCTGGGTCAGGATGCCGGCGCTGGCCTCGGTGGGCTGACTGTCGGATACGGAACTGGGGTCTATCGGACGGGCAAAGAACAGCAGGGCGGCGGCGGCAACACCGGCAACGGCCAGATTGCGCAGCAGGCTCACTTTAATACTGATGGTCTTCTCTTCTTTGTCCTTATGGTTTTCTTCTGACATGGATTCTTGGCTATGGATGGAGGGTTGGAGGGCGGTGAGGGCACTGGCCGGGGTCGACTGTACAAAGGGTACCGTCAACGTGGGCATCTCAAAGGTCGACAGACCGTAGTAACCGGGCGACAATATGCCGGCCTCGCAGGGCTCAAAGTCATACGTGCCGCTCTCAGTCAGACGCAGGGTGCCGATATCGGTGAAGTCGTAGCTCCCGTTGCGCTCCAACTCTTGCTTGATGTTCAGCACATCGCTCTCCACACGGCCCACAGCCTCGGGATAGCTGATGTCATAGGCATCGGCATACGACTGGGCCAGCAGGGGGTCGCTCATGCTCAGCTGGGCATTGAAACCCAAAGTGCGGAGGGGAGGAACGAACATGTGGTCCGATTCATCATAACGGGCATTCTGATGATGTGCCATGAAACCGCCCAGACCGGGTACTATCACACAGTCATGACTGAGCAGCAGTATTTCTATATGTCTGTTTATTTCCATCATGATGCAAAAGTAATATTTTTATTCGAAACTTGAAAGTGATTCAACCAAAACTTTAGTGCTTCAGCGAAACTTTTTTTGGCGGCATGTTTGGCCTCGCTTTGAGTATTACTTTAACCGATTATGCCTATCTGCACAGTTTATTTGCCTATGCGGTGGCTGCCTACTTCAACTTCACCGAAATGCTCTGCAGGGCGGTCGCCTCACTTGAGTTGCCTACCATCAGTTGGTACTTGCCGGGAACAAAACGCATCGTGTTGGTCTGTGAGTCCCAGCTCTCCAATTGCTTCTCGCTGAGCGAAAAATGGAGGGTTTTCGAGGCGCCTGGTTCAAGCGTTACTTTCTCGAAATCGCATAAGGTCTTGATAGGACCATTCTTATCGTCTGCTCTCTTGAAGTATACCTGCACGGTCTCTGTGCCTTTCCTGGTGCCGGTGTTCTTCACAGTGGCACTAAGCTGCCCTTTCTTGTAGCGCACACCTCTCACCTCGAAGGTGGTGTAGCTCAAACCGTGACCGAAGGCAAACAAGGGGTCACCGCCAAAGTAGCGGTAGGTGCGGCCTTGCATGCGGTAGTCCAGAAAGTCGGGCAGGTCGCTCACATGGCGGTAAAAGGTGATGGGCAACTTGCCGCTGGGATTGTAGCGGCCGAACAATACCTCAGCCACGGCCTGACCGCCGGCCTCACCGGGATACCAGGCTTGAAGAATGGCGTCGCAGTGCTGGGTCTCGGGCTCAAGGCCGATGGCGCTGCCGGAACAGTTCACCAACACGACCTTGCGGCCGGCTTTGTGGAGTATCGACAGAACGTCACGCTGGGCCTGGGGCAACTCGATGTCGGTGCGGTCGCCGCCCTTGAAACCGGGCTCGCTCACCTTCATTTCCTCACCTTCAAGCGTGGGGGAGATGCCGCCCACAAACACCACCACGTCGTAGCCCTCGGTGGCTTTGAGCAGGTCGGCTTCGGTGGGGGTGTACTTGTGGAACAGGTCGAACATCATCACGGCCATGTCGGTGCCTTGCTGATAGTCTATCTGGAGTTGATAACGCTGGCCGGCTTCTACATGAAGGGCCTTGTTGGCAAACTGCACGCGGTTGCGGCCTTTCCATACGTCTATCAGGGTGTCGCCGTTCACAATCAGGCGGGCGCAGTCGTCAAAGGCCATGCCAATCTGAAGGTCTTCGCTGCGGCTGGGGGTGAAGGTGCCTTCATAGCGGGCACTGAAGTTCTCCAGGTTCACACCGGGGGCGAAGACGGTGTTGCCGCCGTTGCTCAGACGGATGGGCTCGCTGATGTAGCGCTCGGCTGCAGGACTGCCCGAGAAGTCTTTATTATTATAATAGGTGGCTTTCATGCCGGCATGGCCTTCATGGCTGATCTCTCCGAAACGGCTCTCCTGCACTTCATTGCGGGTCAGACCGCAACTGCCGTAGTAGTCCACATTGCCGGCTATGTCGCGGATGCCTTCCAGTATGGTGGTGGTGGCGGTGGGGTAGCCGTAGTAGTTGGCCCACTGCATCACCGAGTCGTTGGCGTTAGGACCCATAACGAGTATCTTCTGGCCGCTTTCGCTGAGGGGAAGGAGGTTGCTGCGGTTCTGAAGGAGAGTCATCGACTCGCGGGCCATGTCAAGGGCCAACTGCTTGTTCTCCGCACTCAGCAGCTTGCTCTCGGGCAACCGTTGCCAGTCTACCAGCTCCTCGGGGTCGAAGTCGCCCAACTCAAAACGGGCCTGAAGCAGGCGGATCAGACTCACGTCCACTTCCTGCTCGCTGATCTCACCGGCGGCAACGGCCTCGGGCAACGTACGGTAGTTGCTGCCGCACTCTACATCGGTGCCGGAACGCACGGCTTTGGCCGAGGCGGAAGGGGCATCGGCCGACACGCCATGGCGGCCGGGCTTCCAGAAGTCGTCCACGGCACCGCAGTCGCTCGTCACAAGGCCTTTGAAGCCCCATTCGTCGCGCAATATGTGTTGCAGATAGCGGGTGTTGCCGCAGCAGGGGTCGCCGTCTATGCGCTGGTAGGCGCACATCACCTCGGCCACATGGCCGTCCTGAACGAGCGACTTGAAGGCGGGAAGATAGGTCTCCCAAAGGTCGCGCTCGGGAAGCGACTCGATGTTGAACTCGTGGCGGTTCCACTCCGGACCGCTGTGAACGGCAAAGTGCTTGGCGCACGCCAGCAACTTGCGGTAGCGGGTGTCCTCGGGGCCTTGAAGACCGCGCACCACGGCAAGACCCATGCGGGTGGTCAGGTAGGGGTCCTCGCCGTAGGTCTCCTGCCCGCGGCCCCAGCGGGGGTCACGGAAGATGTTGATGTTGGGCGTCCAGAACGACAGACTCTGGTAGCGCTTGATACGCCCGCTGTGACGGGCTTGGTTGGCCTTCACGCGGGCCTCGTCGCTCACCGCGCTGAACACACGGTACAGAAGGGCGTCGTCGAAAGAGGCGGCCATGCCGATGGTGGCGGGATAGACGGTGGCGTAGCCGTTGCGGGCCACACCGTGAAGGGCTTCATTCCACCAGTCAAACTGGGGGATGCCCAGGCGCTCTATGGCGGGACTGCTGCTCTGCATCAGGGCGGCTTTCTCTTCGAGGGTGAGGCGGCTGCACAGGTCCACGGCGCGCTCATAGGCGCTGAGCGTGGGGTTCTGGTAGGGCAGGGTCTGGGCGGTCAGAGGCGAGGCGCTTCCCGCACAGAGCAGGGCGGCGCAAAGGATGGGTCGTATATTCATGGCTTGTTTGATTGTTTTAGCTTCTTGACTTACAAGGTAGTGCAAATATAATCATTTTTCCTCATTTTCACCATCCTTTTCGCGCTTTTTGCGCATTTTTTTATACAGGCAGCGTCAAAGTCTGGTCGCTCTTGGATAGCATTTGAATATTTGGTCCACCCGGATGCGGTCCATCTTGGGGGTTACCAGACTCACCACGCCTACTACGATAAAACCGCCTACCATGGCGATGGCACCGCAGTTGATGGGGTTGATGGGGTTGCCTGCCAGCATGTTCACCACAGTCAGACCTACGCCCCAGGCAAAACAGGCCCACACACTGTAGGGAGTGGCGCCGCGCCAGTAGAGGCCTAACATGAAGGGGGCCAGGAAGGCACCGGCCAGAGCGCCCCACGATATGCCCATCAGCTGGGCAATGAAGGTGGGGGGATTCAGGGCTATCATCAGCGATATCACAATGAAGAAGACGATGAGCACGCGCATCACGACCACCTTGCGGCGCTCCACCTTCTCGGCCACTTGGTCGTCGATGCTGCCTTCTTCTACCTCGCCGGGAAGGGATTTCTTGTCGCGGTATATCAGGTCGAGGGTCATCGTACTCGACGAGGTGAGAACAAGCGAGGCAAGGGTCGACATCGAGGCGCTGAGCACCAGCAGCACCACAAGGGCTATCAGCAGGTCGGGAAGGGAGTCGAGCATGCCGGGCACAATGGAGTCGTAGGCCAACTGGCCGTTGGGAAGGGTGGGGGGCTCGCCGAACAGACGGCCGAAACCGCCGAGAAAATAACTGCCGCCGGCCACCACAAGGGCAAAAAGGGTGGAGATGACGGTGCCGCGGTGAATGGCGCGCTCGTCGGTGATGCTGTAGAACTTGCCTACCATCTGGGGCAGACCCCAGGTGCCTAACGAGGTGAGCAGCACCACACCCAGCAGATTCCAGGGGTCGGGGCCGAGCAGACTGGCGAAACTGCCGATCGTCGCCGTGCTGTCTGCGGCGGCCGGAAGGGCGGCCATCTTCTCTACGGCGGCGGTAAGGCCGCCTTGGGTGTTCAGCACGGCGGCTATCACGATTACAATGCCGAATAGCATGATGATGCCTTGGATGAAGTCGTTCATGGCGGTGGCCTTGTAACCGCCCAGTATCACATACACGGCGGTCAACACGGCCATGAGCACTACGCAGTATTCATAGGGTATGCCGAAACCCATCTCAAACAGGGTGGAGATGCCTTTGTACACGCCGGCCGTATAGGGTATCAGAAAGACAAAGGCGATGATGCTGGCTGCCACACGAAGACCCTGACTGTCGTAGCGGGTGCCGAAAAAGTCGGGCATCGTGCGGCTTTCTATGTGCTGGGTCATCTGCTTGGTGCGCCGACCCAGCAATAGCCAGGCAAGCAGGGAGCCGATGAGGGCGTTGCCGATGCCTATCCAGGTGGCCGAAAGACCGTATTTCCAGCCAAACTGGCCGGCATAGCCCACAAAGACGACGGCTGAGAAATAACTGGTGCCGTAGGCGAAGGCGGTGAGCCAGGGACCTACCGAACGGCCGCCGAGAACAAAACCTTCCACACTGTTGGCTTGCTTGCGCGAGTAGATGCCGATGCCTACTGTCACGGCCAGGAAAATGATTGTAAGGAGTATCTTGATAAACATGCTTTTTCTTGTTTTTAGGGTCTATAATGATTTTTGGTTTTAAAAGGCGACTTGTATCTGCGACTGCAGCCAGTTGTGGTCCTTGCCTATCTTGTCACCGCAGAAACAGCGGGTGTACTGCAACTGGAAACGGCATTTCTTGTAAAACCAGTATTGCACACCGGCGGTCACATGGGTCTGGTCCCAACTGTCGGTGCAGGTGTTGCGGTCGAAGGTCTCGCCGCTGGCCACAAGGTCCCAGCCGTTCAGGAGGGGCACGACCACCGTGACATAGCCGCCGCGACTGCCCACGTCGCCGTCCTTGCCGCCCAACCACTCGGCCCTGACGCTCAGGGGGCGGGCTTCCTTGTAGCGCCCGGGGGCATAGCTTCCGGTCTTATACTCGGCACCGATGCTGTAGCGGTCGCGGGTGTAGTTGTCACCTTCTTTGATGCTGGGATTCCAGGCCGCCGTGCCTACGGCGTGGCCACGCCCTTTCTGGCCGCTCGCCACGATGCGCAGACCGTCCACAGGGCGAACGTCTATCTTGGCAATGTAGTCCTTGTCGCTGTTGCCGTCGCGACGGTTGATGCCCTGGCCGTTCATCACGGCGAGCTCATAGTGGAGGTGGTTGTCAAACAGGTCACCGTAGATCATGGCACCCAGGTCGCGGCCGTAGTTTACGCCGTTCAGGGGGTCGGGACCTTCACCGGCCAGATACAGCACGGCCTGTGAGTAGACGTCCACCAACTCGAGCTGGGTGGGTGAGAGGGGATTCTCCATCGAGTAGGAGTGCTTGAATTGGCCTACACGCACGGTGACAGAGGGGCCGGCGGTGAGGCGGTAGTCGGTGTAGAACTCCTGCACCACACTCGAGAAGTCGTGCATGAACAGAAACGACCACCGGTCGGTGATGCGGGCCTTGGCCCAGAGCAGGGTGCGCTTCAGGTTGAAGTCGTTGCGGCTCCGGGCTGTCGCGTCTTGCCAGGCATAGCCGCCTTGGGCATAACCGTTCAGGGTGACACGGCTGGTCAGTTCTTGCAGCCAGTCGGTGTCCTTGCCGGTCTTTTCTTTCTGGGCAATGGCCATGGGGGTGTTCATCGCTGCCATCACGGTGGCCAGCGTGATGGCTCTAATCAGTTTACCTTTCATTTTGTCAATTTCAGTGGTTCAAAACTTGATTTTTGTTCGCTGAATACCTATTTCGATTGACAAAGGTAATTGTTTTAAATGAAATAGCATAAAAATGACACGGAAAAATGAAGACAAAGTCATTTTTCCGTGTCAAGGTCTCTCTTGGGTGGGTTGGTAGGCTCAGTCGTGCAGACCGCGGCCTCGTAGGTAGTTGAGCAGGAATTGGGGCCGGTCGGTCTGGATGATGCGCGCGCCGAGCTCGGGGTCGCGGCGGTCGTGGTCGAAGAAGTAAAAGGTGATGTCCATGTGTTGTACCATATCAGGCTGCGTCCTTGCAGCGTCTTGCCTATCTTCAGGGGCAGGGTATTGGCCTCTTGTGCGTAAATCAGCTCAAAGGCGGCGGGCTGCAGCTTCTCCACAAAGGTCTCTATACGCTGCTCGGCACCGTCCTCGTCCAGATTCACAATCGGCATGTAGACCACCTCGCTGAGGTACTGACCGAACTCCTTCTGCACGGCCTCTGGCCGCCGGCCGCCTTTCATAATCACTTGTTTCGTAGTGCCGGTTCGCTGCAGCAGGGGATAGATATCGTCGAAGTAGCGGTCGGCTTTGTCCAGATTGAGCATCACGCGCCCTTTCGCCAGCAGCAGGGCGTCTTCCAGGGTGGGCACCTTGTGCTTCGTGGTGATGTCGCACCCGTTCTTCAGCCGAAGGGTCGAGATGTAGGCCCACGTGGTGTCGGCTATCACACCGCCGCCGTTGGTGGTGCGATTCAGCCGGTCGTCGTGCATCAGGATGAGCTTCCCGTCTTTCGTGCGCTGCACGTCGAGCTCCACAATGTCCACACCCATCTCGATGGCGCTCTCAAGGGCTTCGAGCGAGTTCTCCGGAAAGTTGCGCCAGTCGCCGCGGTGGGCGGCCACTATCACGGTGCTCATGTCGCGGTTGAGCAGCCGCTCTCGTATCTTGCTCACCCGGTCCTGTGCCATGGCGTATGCCGCAAAGAGCATTAGCAGGGCCATCCCTATCAGTCGCTTGCTTGTTCTTCCTTTCATATGCCGTATGTTTGTTCTTAATTATTTATGGTTCTTGCTCACAAATCGTTTTCCGCTGCCAAATTATAAATATTTTTTGACATTTCAAAATCTATGGCCGATTTTTCTTGTGAATAGCAAGCAATAATATAAAGCCTTTCTTTCATAGAAAAGATTATAAGGAAAGAGGGTGCGCAAATTTTGCACACCCTCTTTCCTTATATCTGATATGGTTTCTTAACTGAAGAATCCCAGCAGCGTACCGGCGGCCACGGCGGAGCCAATCACACCGGCCACATTCGGACCCATGGCGTGCATGAGAAGGAAGTTGTGGCGGTCGTACTCCAAACCGAGGTTGTTCGAGATACGGGCGCTCATGGGCACGGCGCTCACACCGGCGTTGCCAATCAGCGGGTTGATCTTCTTGTCCTTCGGAAGGAACAGGTTCATCAGCTTCACAAACAGGATGCCGCTGCAGCTGGCCACGATGAAGGCCATGGCACCAAGTATGAAAATCTTGATGGTGTTCATGGTCAGGAACTCGCTGGCCTGGGTGGAGCAACCCACCGTCAGACCTAACAGCACCACCACCACGTCGTTCAGCGCACTGCCGGCGGTCTTGGCCAGACGGGTGGTCTTGCCGCTCTCTTTCAGCAGGTTGCCGAAGAAGAGCATACCGAGCAGGGGCAGACCGGAGGGCACCAGGAAAGTGGTAAGAAGTAATCCGATGATGGGGAAGAGAATGCGCTCGGTCTGACTCACGGGGCGGGCGGGCTTCATGTGGATCACACGCTCTTTCTTGGTGGTGAGCAGGCGCATCAAGGGCGGCTGAATCACGGGCACAAGGGCCATGTACGAGTAGGCGCACACGGCAATGGCTCCCATCAGGTTGGGACTGAGCTTCGAGGAGAGGAAGATGGCGGTGGGACCGTCGGCACCGCCGATGATGGCGATACCCGCTGCCTGGTTGGGCTCAAAACCTAAGGCCAGAGCCACCATGTAGGCACCGAAGATACCAAACTGGGCGGCGGCACCTATCAGAATGAGCTTGGGGTTGCTGATGAGCGACGAGAAGTCGGTCATGGCACCGATGCCAAGGAAGACGAGTGGGGGATACCAGCCCTGGCGTACGCCCTGATAGAAGATGTTCAGCACGGAGTTGTCCTCATAAAGACCTATCTCCAGACCGGCGTCGGCACGGAAGGGAATATTGCCCAAGATAATGCCTAAGCCGATGGGCACCAGAAGCAGGGGCTCAAAGTCTTTCTTGATGGCAAGCCAAATGAAAAATGCACCCACGGCTATCATAATCAGATTGGGCACCGTGGCATTGGCGAATCCTGTGAACGACAGGAATTCGTAGAAATTACTTACTATAAAATCCCAAAATCCCATGGCTCTTTTACTCTATCGTTACTAACGGGGCGCCTTCCATCACAGTGTCGCCAACTTTCACCAATACGGCTCCTATCTTGCCGGTCTTCTCGGCCTCGATGTTGTTCTGCATCTTCATGGCCTCAAGCACCACCACGGTGTCGCCTATCTTCACCATGTCGCCTTCCTTCACCTTCACATCGGTGATGGTGCCGGGAAGGGGAGCACTCACCTGAGTGCCGCGGCCGGGAGCCACGGGGGCGGGCTTGGGCTGCACAGGGGCGGCCGAAGGGGCGGCGGCCACAGGACGCGGGGCCTCAATGTGAACAGGACGGTGCGGGGTCTCCTTCAGCGGCTGCTTCAGCTCCACGTCGAAGGTCTTGCCATTCACAGTCACTTTGGCGATGTTGCCCTCAACACTCTCTATCTCTACGTCGTAGTCGACGCCTTTCACGGTATACTGGTATTTATTGCTGTTCGTGTTCATATCTTGTTGCTTTTTTTGCTTGTTGTTTTTTAGTTTATACGGAATGCCACTTCGAATTGTGGGGACGGATGGTGATCACGCCGCTCTCGGTGTCGTGCACGTCGTCCGAATACTGCTTCAGGGCCATCGATATCACGGCGATGTAGATGTCGCGGTCGTAGGTCTTGCTGCGCTCCAGCGACTTGTTCGGGAAGGCGCGGGCGTCTTCCTCGTCCAGACCCACAATCTTCTTCTTCTGGGTGCGCGACAGACCGAGTATCTCGCGGATGCGCTTCTTGTTTTTCATGAAAATACCGAAGAGGGTGAAGAAGACAAAAAGAAGGGCCAGACAGCTGAACACAATGCCCATCGAGAGAAGGGTGATGCCGAAACCGTAGGGGTCGTCTTTCTTCAGACGGGCTACCTTGGTCTCCGTCACCTGAATGAAGTTGCCGATGCCGGGCGTCACGGCGTCGGTGGCCTTCATCACCCAGATCGACGAACCGTCTTTCTCACGGGCGTAGGAGCAGTTCTCTTTAAGGGCGGGCACCGACACTGAGTCAATCAGGTCCACACCGTTGCCGTCGTAAAGGGCTATCCATACGGGAGCACCGGCCTCGGCTTTAACAGGCAGATGGAGGGAACCCTTCGCGGCCTGGCTGTTCAGAAAGAACACGAGGTGCTGACGGCCTGACAGACTGGTCTTCGGCTCGTTGTTGGGAATAATCGACATGCGGGCGATACGGTCGGGGGCCGACATCGTCGGGTCGAGTACACTGCGGTCGGTGGTGATGTACATGCCTCGCACATTGTAGGTGCTGTACGACACGTTGGCCAGCTCTATCCATGCCGGATGCTGCCCGTAACCGTCCTGAAGGCTGGCCGTGTTGTGGGTGAGCACCTCGTTTATCTTGATGTTCTTGGCACCCTGACTCCACGCATTGGCTCCGTATAGCAGCAAAACGGCCAACAAGAGATTGATACGTTTCATGTGTATTGTTCTTTTATATATGTTTGTTTGATATCTTTCGGTGATTATGTTGTATGACTGATGGGCGGCTCCTTACGCCCCGCAGAAGAAGAGCACGATAATCTGGGCTGTCAGAATTCTCAGGAACATGCTCAAGGGATATACCGTCGAGTAGCCTATAGAGGGGGCTTCCTTCGAACAGACGCCGTTGGCGTAGGCCAGGGCTGGGGGGTCGGTGTAGGTGCCGGCCAGCATGCCCATGATGGTGAAATAGTTGAATTTGTATCTCAGACGGCTGTACACACCCACTATCAGAATGGGGAGCACCGTGATGAGAAAACCGCAGTATACATATTTTATACCGTCACCGGCTACTACCGTGTCCCAGAATCCGTCACCGGCCTTGATGCCTACACTCGCCAAAAACAGCACCAACCCTATCTCGCGAAGCATCATGTTGGCACTCGTCGTGGTATAGGTGACGAGTTTGATGCGGTAGCCGAAACGGCCTATCAGAATGGCTACGATAAGCGGACCGCCGGCCAAACCAAGCTTCATGGGCTCGGGCATGCCGGGAATGAAGAAGGGGAGCGAACCCAAGATGATGCCCAGCATGATGCCTACGAAGATGGTGGCGATGTTGGGGGCGTTCAGACGGTGGGCGGCGTTGCCCATCATGTCGGCCACGCGGTTCACATTGTCTTCAGGACCTACCACCATCACACGGTCGCCAATGTGGAAGTGGTGGCTCCGGCCGGCAAAAAGATCAATGCCGTGGCGGGTGATGCGGGTCACATTCACACCGTAAACGCTCGCAAAGTGCATCTTGCCAAGGGTCTTGCCGTTCATCGACGGACGGGTCACCACGATGCGGCGGGCTACCATCGGCTGAGCCTCCAACTCGGTGTTCCATTCACCGGGCACCTCAGGACCGATGAAGGCCTTGATGGGCTCGGCGTCGGCCTCGGCACACACCACGAGCAGCTCGTCACCTACCTCGAAGATGGTCTTGCTGTTGGGAATGCTCACTTCGCCGTTGTGGAGAATACGCGAACAGACGAAGTCGCGGTTCAAAAACTCACTTATCTGCATCAGGGTGCGGCCGGCCAAATAGAGGTTGGTCACACGCAGATGCATCTTATAGGGCTTCTCGTGGGGATTGGTGGCTTCCTCGGCCAGCAACTGGGCTTCCTCGTCTTCCAACTTCACCTTGCAGAGAAAACGGACGGCTATCGTGGCCAGTATAATGCCCACCACACCAAGGGGATAGGCACAGGCATAGCCGGAGGCTATCTGGGGAACATCGCCCGAGAAAACGGAACTCATCGCCTCAGAGGCGGCACCCAGAGCGGGGGTGTTGGTCACAGCACCATAAAGGGTACCTACCAGCATGGGCAGGTTGTAGGGATTGGAGGTGTCGAAGAAGAGATAGTAGCAGCCGAACATCACGGCGATGTTCAGCAGTATCGTGGCGGTGGCCAGACGGTTCAGCGTCACACCGTCCTTACGGAAACTCTCAAAGAAACCGGGACCAACCTGCAAACCAATCATGAACACAAACAATATCAAACCAAAGTCCTGACCGAAATTCAAAATGGCCTGGGGAGCGGTGAAGTGTATGTGACCGGCCACAATGCCGGCAAACAATACAAATGTCACACCTAACGATACGCCTCCTATCTTAATCTTACCCAAATAAACGCCTACAGCTATCACTATCGCGTAAAGCAATACGATATGGGCAACTGATTCTGTAGACGTAAAAAGGTTGGTTATCCACTCCATTCTTAAAAAACGCAAATTCGGGTGCAAAGTTAGGCATTATTTTATTCATAAAGGAATTTTCAAGCCATTATTTTGAACCGAAAAATCGTTTTTTGTTTTTTTATACTTAAAGTGAAAAAATATCGGATTTTCTATCCTTTTTACGAAAAAAACATGTTACCTTTGCAGCCTAATACTATTAGGATTAAACTTATATAATAACAATTCACACTATGTCAAACAACAAGGAAAAACTCTTTACCGAGTTTCAGGCTCCTACTACACAGGAATGGCTCGACAAAATTCAAGTCGACCTGAAAGGCGCCGATTTCAACAAGAGACTCGTCTGGAGAACCAACGAAGGTTTTAATGTGCAGCCTTTCTACCGCAGGGAAGATGTGCTGAAACTGAAAACTCCTGAGTCGCTGCCCGGCGAATTCCCCTTCGTCAGAGGCAACAAGAAAAACGACAACATCTGGTATGTAAGACAGGAAATCAATGCCGATGATGCTGCTGCCGCCAACGAAAAGGCGCTCGACATCCTAAACAAGGGTATCGACTCGCTCGGTTTCCGCATCCCGGGCGACAAGGTGAGCGCTGAGTTCATCGAAACACTCCTCAAAGACATCCAGTGCGAGTGCATCGAGGTCAACTTCCACACTTGCTTGCGCCACGCACTCGAGCTGGCCGAAATCCTCAAGGCTTACTTCGAGAAGATGGGTTACGACAAGGAAAAACTCGTGGGCAGCATCGACTTCGACCCCTTCCGCATGATGCTCATGAAGGGCAAGGATGCTGAGGAAGTGCTCAAAGTGGCTCCCCAACTCGTTGAGGCACTCAAGGAGTATCCTAACTTCCGCTGCATCTCTGTCGACTCTCTCGCTCTCAACAACTCGGGCGCGTACATCGTTCAGGAACTGGGCTATGCACTGGCTTGGGGCAATGAGTATATGCAGATTCTCACCGACGCCGGAGTCGACGCCGACCTCGCCGCCAAGAAGATCAAATTCAATATGGGCATCTCCGAGAACTATTTTATGGAGCTGGCCAAATTCCGCGCTGCTCGTATGCTCTGGGCTCAGATTGTGAAAACCTACGAGCCGAAGTGCGACTGCGCATGCAAGATGATTGTCAACGCTGTCACCTCGCGCTACAACCAGACGCTCTTCGACAGCTATGTCAACCTGCTCCGCTCGCAGACAGAGGCTATGAGCGCTGCCATCGCCGGCGTTCACTCCATGGTCGTCACTCCGTTCGACGCTCCCTATGAGGCTCCGTCCGAATTCTCAGAGCGTATCGCACGCAACCAGCAGCTCCTTCTCAAGGAGGAAAGCCACATCGCTTCCGTCGTCGACCCGGGCGCTGGTTCTTATTATATTGAGCACCTCACCGACAGCCTCGCCAACGAGGGCTGGAAAATCTTCCTCAAAGTGGAGGAGGAGGGCGGTTTCCTCGCTGCCGTAAAGGCCGGAACCGTACAGGATGATATCAACGCTACCAATGTGAAACGTCATGGCGACGCCGCCAAGCGCAAGGAGTTCCTCCTCGGTACCAACCAGTTCCCCAACTTCACCGAGAAGTCGGAAGGCAAGGCTCCCATCGAGGCTAAATGCTGCTGCAATGGCGGTGAGGAGGAGACACCTCTCAAGACCATCAAGTCTACACGTCTGGCTGCTGACTTAGAAGACCTCCGCATCCATACCGAGAATGCTAAGACACCCGTTGCCTTCATGCTTACCATCGGCAACCTCGCCATGCGTCAGGCCCGTGCACAGTTCTCGTGCAACTTCCTCGCATGCGCCGGCTACAAGGTGATGGACAACCTCGGCTTCAAGACCGTGGAAGAGGGTGTCGACGCCGCTCTCAAGGCTGGTGCCGATATCGTGGTGCTTTGCTCCAGTGATGATGAGTATGCTGAATATGCTGTTCCGGCCTTCAAGTATCTCGACGGCCGTGCCATGTTTGTCGTCGCAGGTGCTCCCGCCTGTATGGACGACCTCAAAGCCGCCGGCATCGAGAACTTCATCCACGTCCGCTGCAATGTGCTCGAGACACTTAAGGAATATAACGCTAAGTTGGGTATCTAATCTGAAGCAAGCTCAAAATCATGAGAAAGAATTTTAAAGACATCGATATATATGCCGGTATCAAAGCGCAAAACGGTACCGAGTGGCAAAAAGCCAATGGCATAGAATATAACTGGAAAACGCCCGAGCACATCGAGGTGAAACCGGTTTACACCAAGGAAGACCTCGAGGGCATGGAGCACCTCGACTTCGCAGCCGGTATTCCGCCGTTCCTGCGTGGCCCGTACTCTATGATGTACCCCTTCCGCCCCTGGACTATCCGTCAGTATGCCGGATTCTCCACCGCAGAGGAGTCTAACGCTTTCTACCGCAGAAACCTGGCCTCCGGACAGAAAGGTCTCTCCGTGGCATTCGACCTCCCCACGCACCGTGGTTATGACCCCGACAACCCTCGCGTGGTGGGTGATGTGGGTAAGGCTGGTGTGTCTATCTGCTCGCTCGAGAACATGAAGGTGCTCTTCGCAGGTATACCCCTCAACAAAATGTCGGTCTCTATGACCATGAACGGCGCTGTGCTGCCCATCCTGGCGTTCTATATCAACGCTGGTCTGGAGCAGGGTGCCAAACTCGAGGAAATGGCCGGTACCATCCAGAACGATATCCTCAAGGAGTTCATGGTGCGTAATACTTATATTTACCCGCCTGCCTTCTCCATGAAGATTATTGCCGACATCTTCGAGTATACTTCACAGTTCATGCCGAAGTTCAACTCTATCTCTATCTCGGGCTACCACATGCAGGAGGCTGGTGCTACCGCCGATATCGAGCTGGCTTATACCCTCGCCGACGGTATGGACTATCTCCGCACGGGTGTCAACGCCGGTATTCCTGTCGATAAGTTCGCACCGCGTCTGTCCTTCTTCTGGGCCATCGGTATGAACCACTTCATGGAAATCGCCAAAATGCGTGCCGGACGTCTCCTCTGGGCCAAGATTGTGAAGAGCTTCGGTGCCAAAGATCCTAAGTCGATGGCACTCCGTACGCACTCGCAGACTTCGGGATGGTCGCTCACCGAGCAAGATCCTTTCAACAATGTGGGTCGTACTTGTATCGAGGCTATGGCTGCTGTGCTGGGCCACACCCAGTCGCTTCATACCAACGCACTCGACGAGGCTAACACCCAGATCTACATCCAGAACGAGACCAAGGTGTGCAAGCAGATTGACCCCTGGGCCGGCTCTTACTATGTGGAGTCGCTCACCAACGAACTGGTGCACAAGGCTTGGGAGCACATCCAGGAAATCGAGAAACTGGGTGGTATGGCAAAGGCCATCGAGACGGGTATTCCCAAAATGCGTATCGAAGAGGCTGCTGCCCGTACACAGGCTCGCATCGACTCGGGCGTGCAGACCATCGTGGGTACCAACAAGTACCGCCTCGCTCACGAGGATCCTATCGATATCCTCGAGGTGGACAACACCGCAGTGCGCAAACAGCAGGAGGAAAGCCTGGCTCAGGTGCGCGCCAACCGCGACGAGGCTGCCTGCAAGGCAGCTCTGGCCGAGATTACTGAGTGCGTGAGAGAATTCAACGAGGGCAAGAAGTCCGACAAGAACCTGCTCGCTCTCGCTGTCAAAGCCGCTGGACTCCGCTGCACACTGGGCGAAATCAGTGATGCGTGCGAGAAAATTGTAGGACGTTATAAAGCTGTTATCAGAACTATTTCAGGCGTGTATTCAGCAGAAAGCAAAAACGACTCCGACTTTGAGAAAGCTTGTGAGTTGACAGAGGAGTTCTTCAAGAAGGAAGGACGCCGCCCCCGTATCTTCGTGGCAAAAATGGGACAGGACGGTCACGACCGTGGTGCCAAAGTGGTGGCTACAGGTTATGCCGACTGTGGTTTCGATGTCGATATGGGACCGCTCTTCCAGACACCGGCCGAGGCCGCTCGCGAGGCCGTCGAAAACGATGTCCACATCGTGGGTGCCTCCTCGCTCGCAGCTGGTCATAAGACCCTCATCCCGCAGCTCATCGAGGAACTGCACAAACTCGGACGCGACGATATCATGGTCATCGCAGGTGGTGTCATCCCCGCACAGGACTACGACTTCCTCTACAAGGCTGGCGTAGCTGCCATCTTCGGTCCTGGTACCTCCGTGGCCAAGGCTGCCGTCGAGATGATGAACATCCTCCTCGACAAGTAATCGCAATCCTTATCATTCTATACAAAGAGAGGATGCCACCTGGCATCCTCTCTTTGTATATTTGCATCCCAAATCTCGTCGTCTATACCTTATTTTTATATGTTTCCTCAGCCGTCAATAACTGCCCATGGCCACAATCTTCTGGTCCTCGAAGGAAAAAAATCCCATAATTCCCTATAACTTACAGTAATTGAAATGAAAAATTTCTGCGTATTATGAGAATTTCTTTCCCTTTCCGCACCGTTTAGAGCCCCTTGGTAAGGGGCGGCTATAATGCAGGGATAAAAAATCAATGACCAATTAAGAAGATATGATTAAAAACCGCTTCGCTAACGAAAAAGAACATCAAGCGCAGCGTTTTTTGATTATTTTCAAAGTAACTGCTTCAGAAAAAAAAGGAAAAAAATCCCATAATTACTTATAGTTACGTCAAGAGAAATGAAAAATTTCTGCGTATTATGAGAATTTCTTTCCCTTTCCGCACCGAAGGTGCTTATTACAGAGATGATTATTTCTTGTCAAGATTTTCCAATCTTCCAATTAAAATCTTCCGATTATAACCTTCCAATTTCATCTTCCGATTAAAATCTTCCGATTCTCCAATCTTAATTTTTAATTTTTAATCTATTCTATGCTTTCCACCGCTACACCTTCCAGCTCATCCATAATCTTCAGGATGCTGCTCTCATAGTGTGCGCGCTTTATCTTCACCTCCAGACTCACATTGCAGCCCTTCTCGTTCTCACGCATGTTGTAGGTGTCTATGTTCATGCCGTCGCGCTTGAAGCTTTCCAATATCCGCTTCACCTCTTCCGTGGTCCTTGCTGTGAAGGTCAGGTTCATGCTTCGCGAACCGAAACGGCGGAACACCCAGTTGTGGGCCTCCAGACCTATCAGCACCATCACCGTGGTGGCTATGGCGAGCGTGTACTGCCCGGCACCACACGTCAGACCGATGGCGGAGGTCACCCAGAGACCGGCGGCAGTGGTCAGACCGCGGATTACGTGCTTCTGGAAGATAATCGTGCCGGCACCGATAAAACCGATGCCGCTCACCACCTGGGCGGCAATACGCGACACGTCGGCACGGATGTTGCCACCGTGCTGCTCCACCACTTCGATACACCCGTAGAGGGAGATAATCATAAACAGCGTGCTGCCCAGCGACACCAGAAAGTGGGTCCTGATGCCGGCTTCCTTGGCACGGTAACTGCGTTCAAAGCCGATGGCTCCGCCCAAAAAGGCGGAGACCAAAAGGCGGAGTATAAGGTCGGGCGTCATGAGTGGCTGAAGGTTAGGTGTTCCTCGTTCTCCTTGCGGGTCACATAGATGGTGTCGCCTTGCTTCACCTCGTCGCCGAGTATCAGCTCGCAGATGCCGTCTTCCACGTGGTTCTGGATGGCGCGCTTCAGCGGACGGGCACCAAACTGCACGTCATAGCCCTTCACGGCAAGGAATTCCTTGGCGGCGTCGTCTAGCTGCACATGGTAGCCGAGCGACTCGATGCGCTTGGTCACACCCTTCAGCTCGATGTCCACAATCTGCTTGATGGAGTCGAGACCGAGCTGGTCGAAGGTGATAATCTCGTCCAGACGGTTCAGAAACTCCGGCGCAAACTGACGGCTCAGACTCTTCTGGATGATGGAACGGGCGTTCTCGCGGTCTTTCTCGTCGAGTATCATGCCGCCGCTGCCGGCGTCGAAACCGATGCCGCGGCCGAATTCCTTCAACTGGCGGGTACCGGCGTTCGAGGTCATGATAATCACCGTGTTGCGGAAGTCTATCAGGCGGCCGTTGCCGTCGGTCAGACGACCTTCGTCCAGCACCTGGAGCAGCATGTTGAACACATTGCTGTGGGCCTTCTCTATCTCGTCGAGCAACACGATGGAGTAGGGGTGACGGCGTACCTTCTCGGTCAACTGACCGCCTTCCTCGTAGCCTACGTAGCCCGGAGGGGCGCCTACCAGACGCGACACGTTGAAACTCTCGGAATATTCGCTCATGTCCACACGAATCAGACTGTCAGCACTGCCGAACATGTGCTCGGCCAACTTCTTGGCGAGATAGGTCTTGCCAACGCCGGTCGGACCCAAAAACATAAAGACGCCTATCGGACGGTTCGGGTCTTTCAAACCTACACGGTTGCGCTGAATGGCTTTCGTCATCTTGTCGATGGCTCGGTCCTGACCTACCACCGACTCCTTCAGTATGCTGTCCATGTGGCGCAGACGCTTGCCTTCCGACTCGGCCATGCGCTGAACGGGAACACCGGTCATCATCGATACCACGTCGGCCACATTCTCTTCCGTCACCGTCTCGCGGTTGTCGGTCTCGCCGGAGAGCCATTTCTTCTTCATCTCGTCAAGCTCCTGCTCAAGCGTGGCCTGACGGTCACGGAAAGCGGCGGCCAACTCGTAGTTCTGGCTCTTCACGGCCTGGTCCTTCTTGCGGATGGAGGTGGCCAGCTCTTCTTCCTTGGCTTCTATCTCGGGGGGAATGTGGGCATTGCGCAGGTGTACACGGGCGCCTACCTCGTCCATCGCGTCGATGGCCTTGTCAGGAAAAGCGCGGTCGGTCACATAGCGCTCCGTCAATCGGACACAGGCCACAAGGGCGTCGTCCGAATAGGTCACATGGTGATGGTCCTCATACCGCTCGCGCAGGTTCTTGATGATGTCGAGGGTCTCCTCGGCGGTGCTCGGCTCTACAAGCACTTTCTGGAAACGGCGCTCCAAGGCTCCGTCTTTCTCTATGCTGTTACGGTACTCGTCGAGCGTAGTGGCGCCGATGCATTGCATCAGACCGCGGGCCAAAGCGGGCTTCAGAATGTTGGCGGCATCCATCGAGCCGGGAGCACCGCCGGCACCAATCATAGTGTGGATCTCGTCGATGAACACAATGATGTCGGGGTCTTGCTCTATCTCGCGCAGTAGGGCCTTGATGCGCTCCTCAAACTGGCCGCGGTATTTCGTGCCGGCTACCATGGAGGTGAGGTCGAGGGCCACAAGGCGCTTGTTGAAGAGTATCGGCGAGGTGTGCTTGTTCACAATCATCTGGGCCAAACCTTCCACAATGGCGCTCTTGCCCACACCGGGGTCTCCGATAAGAATGGGGTTGTTCTTCTTGCGGCGACAGAGAATCTCCATCACGCGCTGTAACTCTACCGAACGGCCCACAACGGGGTCCAACTTGCCGTCGGCGGCGGCCTTCGTCAGGTCGGTAGAGAAATTGTCCAAGACGGGGGTCTTCGACTTCTGGTCGGTGGCCTGCGCAGTGCCGGCACCGTGGCGCGAGTTGCCGCGGGGACTCTCGTGCATCATCTCGTCGTCCTCGTCCTCCTCGGGCAGGTCTATGCCGTCCACAGGATTCGTATTGCCGGCTTTCAAAAGCCGGAGGGTGTCTTCGTAGTTCATGTTGTTGCTCTCTAAAATTTCTTTGGCACCGTTGTTCACCTGGTCATGCAGGATGGCCAACAGCAGATGGGCCACATCCACAGTCTGACTGTGCTGAAGACGGGCTTCCAAGACGGCCAGACGGAGTATGTTGCTGGCTTTCTCGTTCAATACGAGCTCGCGGCGGTTGCCCGGAGTGCCAAAGGCGTTATCCTTCACTTTGTCTTCTAATTGTGTCTTCACAGCCTCCGCATCTATATGGAGATGGGCAAAAAGGTCGCGAATCACACCCGAGCGGTCGCGGAGGATGCCCAGAAGCAGATGCTCCGGACCTACCGAACTGCTCAGCGTACGGGTCGCTTCCTCTCTGCTGAAAGAGAGTATCTGTGATACATTGGGAGAAAACTGGCTCGTTATCATTCTTCTTTCCTTTCTTTTTTCCTTTTTCCTTTTCTTTTCGCTGGGTATATGTATCAACTTCCAAGCAAAATGCATGCCAAACTAACGGCTGCCGTAGTATTTCATGTATTCTTCCTCGAAATTGGGCGTGAAGAAACCGGTGCCGATACGCTCCTTGATGGCCGACGGACTGAAAAAGGCACCACCGGCCAACTCCTCGGTGGCAGGATGCACCTCACCGTCGTAAACGGTCTCAAAGACATACACCAACTCGCGCTCTCGAAGACCCTCAAACACGTAGCGGCCTACTTCCGTGGGGATGAAGTCGGTCACACCGAGCTCTTCGGCTACTTCCCGGCGCAGGGCGGCGTCCACTTCTTCGCCGTAGTTCACATGGCCGCCGGTGGCGGTGTCCCATTTGTCAGGCTGTATGTCTTTCCAGGCGGGGCGCTTCTGTAGGTAGAGCTCACCGCGGCTGTTCCACAGGTGCAGGTGCACCACGGGGTGCAGTATCTTGGTGCCGTCGTGGGCTGCCCCACGGCGTATGCTGCCTGTCACACGCCCTTCCTCGTCTACTACCGGGAAAAGTTCTTCTTGATTGTCTCTGTACATATCTCTTTACCTTTCTTTATTTAGCCTCTCTTTACGATGGGGCTGTCATGGTTTTGTGTTGATGAGGTGGGGCTTTGTCACGATATGGTCAGGGCAGTTGTACGGCCTCGCAGAACATGCCTGCGAAATGCTGACCGATACCGGCGGGGGCCTTGCCGAAGAGACCGAACACGGCACTGCCGCTGCCCGACATCTGGGCATAGAGGGCTCCCAGCTCGTAGAGCTGGTCTCTCACAGCCTTGATCTGGGGATAGAGAGCAAACACGCTTTCCTCAAAGTCGTTGGTCAGACGCTCGCGCCACGTGGCCACGGGGTCGCTCACTATCGCCAGGCAGTTCTCCTTCGGAGCCTTGGCATGCACCAGCGAGTAGGCTTCCTTGGTCGATACGGCCACAGGGGGCTTCACTATCACCAGCCAGTAGCCGCGCAGCGGGGGCATCTCATCGCCGCAGGGACGTAGCTCGTCGCCGATGCCGGTTCCGTAGCAGGGCTCGGGATGGATGAAGAAGGCGCAGTCGGCACCCAGCCTGCTGGCGTAGCGGCGCATCTCGTCATGGGTCATGCCGAGGCTGAACTGCTCGTTGAGCATGCGGATGGCATAGCCCACATCGCTCGAACCGCCGCCCAGACCGGCCTGAGAGGGGATGCCCTTGTGCAGATGAATATCTATGGGGGGCAGTGGGTGGGTAGCTCGAAGCAGGTGATAGGCTCTCACCACCAGATTGTCTTCGGGGGCGCAGTCTACCGACTGGCCGGTGGTCTCCAGCCGGCACATCGCTCCGCCTACGGGGGCTTCTTCTATGGTGAGCCGGTCGTAGAGGGGAATGGGGTAGAACACGGTCTCCAGGTTGTGGTAGCCGTCGGCACGGCGGCCCACGATGTTCAGCCCGATGTTTATCTTGGCGCAGGGGTTCTCTGTCATTGGGTCTTTATTTATGCTTACACCTACAAAAATAGGGTTTTATTCCCGATTTCGCTCATTATGACTCATTTATTTCGCAAAAATTATCATTTTTGCCGGATGTTTCGCTGATAAGCCAGGCGTTCGTCACCGTTCTGCAGATAGATGATGCCGCAGTAGGCGAAACCGTGCTTCGTCAGCAGGTGCTGCATGATTACGTTGTCGCGGTGGGTGTCTATGCGTATGTTGCCGGTCTTACCGAAACAGTAGGCCAGCATGGCCTTGAACAGTCCATGGCTCTTCCGACTCGCGGCTATGCGGTGTATCACATAGTAGGGGGCGTCGTCAAGCCAGGCGCCTTCTATGTAGCCGTAAGTGGGCTCCGGACTGGGAATGAAGGCGAAGGTGCCCACTGCCTCTCCTCCGTCTTCGGCCAGATAGCTGCAGCCGTTCATTATGTCGCGTTCAAAAACAGCGGCCGAGGGATACCCGTCCTTCCACTGGTCGTGGTTGCCGCTCTCCCGCATCGTGGTGCGGGCCTCCGCTGCCAGTTCCAGCAGTACCGGTACATCATCAATAGTCGATTTCCGTATCGTTATCATTTCCAATAGTTTTCGTTAATAATCTCCTTAATTACCCCTTAATTACCCCTTAATTACCCCTTAATTACCCCTTAATATTCCCATTAATATCCCAACATATGTCCCTTTAACTTCCCTTTAACTTCCCTTTAACTTCCTTTTAACTTCCTTTTAACTTCCCTTTAGCTTCCCGTAATTTTTAAATCTTTAATATAAAATGGAGCCTGTCTCCTTTGAGGCAGGCTCCATCATAGTCGTTTCGGTGGGGATGGATTCCTCAGTCCACAAAGGTGGCACCGGGCAGCAGGGTGTAGCCGGCCGTGGGATAAGCAAAGTCCTTCGCCTTCTTCCAAGCACGCTTCTCAAAGTTGTACGGACCGCGGTTCGGACCTTCCTCGTCGCTCTTTATCACAACGGCGGTGCCCACACGGGCGTAGTGCTCTTTCAGATGCTTGATGTCGGCGTCGCGCAGACGGATGCAACCTTCACTGTCGCGGCCGGGAACACTCGACTCGTTGCTCGTGCTGCCGTGGATGCCGATGCCGGAGTGGCCGGGGGTCACCAGGCGCAGGAACCAGTCGCCATAGGCGGGCAGATTGCCGCGACCGTCCTTGAAGTCGTGCTTCCAACTGCTGGCGGGCTGTATCTGGCTTATCTTAAACGGGTTGCGAAGGGTGCTCTCGGGGGTCTTCATGTCACCGCGGCGCTGCTTGTTGCCAAGGGCTTTCGACAGACATACGGGGTAGTGGGCCACCAGCAGGGTGTCCTTGCCCGATACCTCATACACGTAGAGCCGGAACTCTTGCTTCGATATCACGATAAAACAGTTCTCGGCCTTCACCTGATCTCTGTACACTCGGCGCTCATCGCTCTGATTGGCCACATTGAAGGTCTTCTTGCCCATCTTCACCAGCCGCATGGTGGCTTCACCGGGCTCCACTCGCTTTTTCGTATCCTGGGCATACACGCTCGTCATGCCGAATACGAGGGCCATCGCCCACATTAGTCTCATTATTTTCATTTTCTTTTTTGGGTTCTTTGAGGAACGCACGGCGCGCTATTTCGTCACGTACGAAAATTTCTTCGAGATGTATACCGTGTGTCCTTGATAGGTGCATTTGTAGAAGTCGCCGCTCTGGCCCAGATAGTCCAGATACGTGCCCTTGGGCAGATAGCAGGGGGAACCGTCGTCCCAAGTGAAGTAGTTGTACTTCGTGCTGGGACCGGTACGCAGACGCACGTTCACTCCGTTCACCACCACAAAGTATTTGTCGGCCTTCTTGGTAGTGGCATTCGTGCCGCTGGAGGTCGTCACATAGCTGTATTCCTTCGAGATGTAAACCTTGTAGCCGACATACTCCACATAGTAGAAGTCGCCCTTCTCGCCCAGATAGGTGAGCTTCGTGCCCTTGGGGGCGTAACGGGGCTTGCCGTTGTCATAGTGCAGCCAACTGGAGTTCAGGTTGGGCTCAAAACGCAGACGAACGCCGTTGCCATTCACTACTACGTATTTCTTCTGCTGCTGTACCTCAAGGTTCGTTGCGCTCAGAGGAGCCGTGGTCGCAGCTTGCATAGCAACGCTCGCGCTCAGCGCCAGCATCACAGCCATGGTTCTTACTAGTCGTTTCATAATCGTTGGGTTTTAGGGTTAATATCAGTAGGTCTTTGAATCCTTTCGCTTCTTCATTCTTGAGCATCGGCTCCCTGCCGCTTTATCACAGCGCCGCCCTCCTGCCGCTTTATCACAGAGCCGCCCTCCGCAGTGGCAGCTGTTGATGGGCTGTCGCTCTGGCGCTTGTTGCCGGCCACAGGGCCGCGGTAGCGGTCGCCAAGAGCGGCGCGGGCCCGCTCCTCAAAGGGGTATTTGCCTTCGCCGATGCCTTTGATAATCACGGCCTGACCCGTCTGGGCATAGCGGTCGTGAAGCACGTCAAGGTCGGCGTCGCGCAACCGGATGCAGCCTTCACTGTCGCGACCGGGCACACTGGCCTCGTTGTTCGTGCTGCCGTGTATGCCTACACCGGTGAAACCGGGGGTCTCCAACCGCAGAAACCAATTCCCGTAAGAGGGGATCGAACCGCGACCGTCGCCGAAGTCGTGATGCCAGGTGCTGGCGTCTTGTATCTGCTGTATGTGGAAGGGCGTGCCGGGAGTGCTCTCGGGGGTGCGCATGTCGCCGCTCTTGGTCTTGGCCTCGGCATATTTGGCATAGCACACGGGGAAATGGGCCAGCAACAGGGTGTCACCCCCGGCTGAGTCGGCCTCATACACGTACAGGCGGTATTCCTTCTTCGATATCACCATGAAGCAGCGGTCTTTTGACGTGGCTTCCTTGTACACGCGGGCCGAGTCGTCTATGTCGGCTATGTTGTACACCTTACTGCCTACCTGTATCTCGCGCATCGCTATCGCTGCGGTGTCGCTCGGCTCGCTCACGGAACCGTTGGCGCCGTCTTTGGCACTTCCGCCGCAGCTCCAAAGGGTGGCGGCAAGGGCCGCAAGGCTCAGTATCTTCTCATGGGTTCTCATGCTTTTTCTTCCGTTCTTTCACGCAAAGTTACACTTTTTGCTCAACATATCCAAACGTTTTGGTGGTTTTGTCGATTTCTTTTGCTATATTTGTAGTCGAAACTCCTGTTGAACACACAAAAAAACATTCCTGAACAATATGAGAATCCCTGCTTTGTTCAAAAAATATATCTGGCTCGTCAATACCATTCATAGGGCGGGACACATCACGCTGGCCGAAATCAACGATAAGTGGATGAGTGCCGATATCAGCGAGGGGCAGCCGCTGGCCAGGGCTACCTTCAACCGGCACAAGGCGGCCATAGAGGAAATCTTCGATATCATTATCGACTGCGACAGACGCGATGGATATACTTACTTTATCGGCAATGCGGAGGTGCTCGAGGGCAACACGCTGCAGAGATGGCTCCTCTCCACACTGTCCGTCGGACATATCGTCACCGACAATATCTCGCTTCAGGACAGAATGCTCCTCGAGTATGTCCCGTCGGGGCAGGGTGACCTGCAAGCCGTCATCGACGCCATGAAAAACAGTGTCGTCGTATGCTTCAACTATACCAAATATGGCGGTCTGCCGAAAAAGGTGGCAGTGGAACCGTATTGTGTAAAACTCTTCGGACAGAGGTGGTACTTGCTCGGACATTTCTCCGAGACACTCGCCGACGAGGAGCATGAGCCGGGAGCACTCAGGGTCTACTCGCTCGACCGTATCTCCGAACTGAAGGCTACCGATGCTCATTTCGTCATGGATCCTGACTTCTCGCCGGCCGACTATTTTGCCGACTGCTATGGGGTCACGGTGGGCGACGGAACACGGCCGCAGAGGGTCGTCTTGCGCACACTTCCCTGGCTCAGCTATTATCTCAACGACCTCCCGCTGCACCACTCGCAGCATGAAGTGTTCCGGTGTGATGAGTATACTGATTTCGAACTGTTCATACGGCCTACCCGCGATTTCGTCAATCATCTCATAGGATGGGGAGATGCCGTCAAGGTCCTGGAACCGGAATCTCTGGTCGAAACGGTCAGAGAAAAACTCCGCAGTGCGCTCCGCCAATATGAAACTAAGTTATTTACTACTACTAATGAAACACTATCTGAAAAAATTGGAGGAAACGGTCCGGAAACAGTGGAACCAGAAGGCGCTCTGCGATTATGAGGGCGAATGCTTCACTTATGCCGACCTGGCCGAGAACATTGAGCGTTTCCGCATCTTCTTCCATGAGGCGGGTATCAACAAGGGGAATAAAATCGTCATCTGTGCCCGTAATTCTGCCAGATGGGCGCTGTGCTTCTGGGGCATCAATGTCAGCGGATGCGTGGCGGTGCCGCTGCTGGCCGACTTCCACCCGAACAATATCGCCACGTTCACCCACCATTCTGATGGTGTGATGCTCTTTATCGATGAGGATATATGGGAGCAAATGGCACCGGAGGTGATGCCTGCCCTGAAAGCGGCCGTCAATGTGAGGGATGGACGCCTGCTCTGGCACCGCGATGAGAGGGTGGCCGAGGCATGGCAGAACAGGGAAGGGGCTTTCGCCTCGCATCATCCCGACGGTCTTTCGCCCGATAATGTGTCGTATCCGGATGACAATGCCGCCGACCTGGCCATCATCAATTATACCTCGGGCACCACGGGCAATCCCAAGGGAGTGATGCTCACCTACGACGCACTCTCCGATACCGACGATTTCAGCAATACGCATTTCCCGAACCATCCGGGCGAGACTATTGTCTCCATGCTGCCCATGGCGCATATGTATGGACTGGTCATCGAGTTCATTCACCCCAATGTCGATGGTGTCACAGTCTATTTCCTGGGGAAGACGCCTTCTCCGTCCACCCTGCTCAAGGCGATGCGCGATGTGAGGCCTTACATGGTGGTCACCGTGCCGCTCGTCATGGAGAAGGTGTATGCCAATTCTATAAAACCTGCATTGGATAGGCTGGAGAAATGGCTTTCTGTACCGGTTCTCAACCGCCTGATTTACAGGATGGTGCGGAAAAAGGTAGTGGCGGCTTTCGGCGGCAGGGTGAGATGCTTCATCATGGGGGGAGCACCGCTCAAACCGGAGGTGGAGCAGTGCTTCCGCAAAATCGGACTGCCGTTCACCGTGGGCTACGGCATGACGGAGGCGTGCCCGCTCTTGGGATGGGAGTGGTGGACGGATTTCGTGCCGGGCTCGTGCGGCAAACCGGTGCATGAAATAAGAATCGACTCCGACGACCCGAAAAACATTGCCGGAGAGATTCAGGCGAGGGGCAGAAACATCACCGTCGGCTATTACAAGAACCCGGAGGCCAACAAGGCGGCGTTCACCGCCGACGGGTGGTTCCGAACGGGCGACCTGGGACTGATGGATGCCGAGGGGAATATCTTCATACGGGGACGTATCAAGTCGATGATTCTCAACTCCTCCGGACAGAACATCTATCCTGAGGAGATTGAGGCGGTGCTCTCTGCCTGCTCCTTCGTCAGCGAGGCGCTGGTCGTGGAGCGCAAGGGTAAACTCGTGGCGCTTGTCTACCCGGATATCCCCGATGAACTGAATAAAGCGGCCAGAATGGGCATTCCTGAGCAGATAAGAGTGGCGGCCAACAAAAACCTGCCGGCCTACAGCAAAATCAGTAAGGTGCAACTCATGGAGGTGCCTTTTGAGAAAACGCCCAAGATGAGCATCAAAAGGTATCTGTATCAATAAGACCTTCACGCAGCGCTTGCATGATGTTGGCGGGCGCACGGCCGCTTTCCAACTCTTCTTTCATGTAGTCCATATAGGGGGCTGCATGACGGAAAAAATGGTAGTATCCTTTACACAAATAGTTCAAACCTGGCTCGCCGTCCGCTGTCTTGCAAAAACGGTTCTTGGGGCATTCTCCGTTGCAGGCAAACAGATAGCTACACCGGCGGCACTGCTGGGGCAGCATCGCTTGTTTGGCAAAGCCGAACCGCTGCTGGCGCTCTCCATACAGCATTTCTACGAGGGTATGGCTGTTAAGGTTGCCGAGTTTGTACTCCGGAAATACAAAGTGGTCGCAGGGGTATACGTCACCGTTGTATTCCATCACACCGGCATGGCCGCAGGTCCTGCCCAGTGAGCACACACCGGGAGGCGCACCCACCCAGTTGGCCAGGGTGGCGTCGAACAGCTGGATGTAATAGTCGCCTACATCATGCCGCACCCACTCGTCGAATATCGTGCAGATGAAGTGGCCCCATTGCTCGGGCGTCACGGAGTGGGAGGTCACCTGTCCACCGCTTTCTGACGCCGAGGCCAGATGCCGCCCGTCTGAATGGGAATGGAGGCGCTCCACAATGGGGGTGAACTGGATGTAATGACAGCCTATCTGCTTGAAAAAGTGGTAGAAGTCGAGGGGATGGTCGGCGTTCTTGTCGTTCACCACGGCCATCGCGTTCCATTCCACCTCATAGCGGTTCAGCATCTCTATGCCTCTCATCACTTTGTCGAAGGTGGGACTCCCGTGCCTGTTCTTGCGGTAGGCGTCGTGAAAGACGGCCGGCCCGTCGATGGAGAGCCCCACCAGCCAGTGGTGGTCGTGCAGAAAACGGCACCATTCTTCGGTCAGCAGCGTGCCGTTGGTCTGTATGCAGTTGTCTATAGGCCGGCCGCCGGCGTATTTCTGCTGCAGCGCCAGGGCTTTCTCGTAAAAAGAAAGGGGCAGGAGCAGGGGCTCGCCGCCGTGCCAAGTGAACAGCACTTCATGCATGGTCTGCGAGGCGATGTATTCCTTCACAAACTTCTCCAGCAACTCGTCGCTTATCTTTGTGCGGCCACCTTCGTATAGGTGCCCTTTCTCCAGGTAGTAGCAATAGTCGCATGCCAGATTGCACTGCGGCCCGCAAGGCTTCAGCATCACATACAGCGGATGGGAAAAGGGAAAGATGGTGGGCATGGCTGCTCTGATTCTATCTGATGGCTATCATGTTATTCTTCTATGCAAAGTTACTAATTACTCTTGTCATTTCATGACTTCCATGTCTCATTTTCTCTGTCATTTTGGCATTTTGGCATGTTTTTTTGCAAAAAATGGCATATTGTTATTTATTGCGTAAAAAATACATAATAAAATTTGGAACTTTGGAATAATATTTATACTTTTGTTGCGTAAAACATACACAATAAAATTATGATAGTAGGAATTAGGGTTAATGGAGTTGAGAATGAAGTGAAGAAGTTGTCTTTCCAGGAGGAGAAAAGAGAACTTCTTGGTGTGAGTAGCCTTATATTGGATAAGGTGATGGAGAATGAGAGGGTGAATGTGATGTTGATGTTGATGAAGTGTTTTAAGAAATTGAGGTATGAGGATTTGGAGGAGATTTATAGTGATGGGTGTTTGGTGTTGTGGAATAAGATGATGGAGAAGGATTTTAAGTTGGATAAGAAAGGTGTTGGGGCATATCTGAAGAAAATTTGTTGGAATCTGGGTATGCATTATTTGAGAAAGGTGAAGGATGGTGTGGATAGTTTGGATGATATGATGGATAATGGTGATTATAGGTTTGAGGGTTGTAGTATGAGAGATATGTTTGATGTGTTGGAGAATGGTGTGGAGGATAGAGAGAAGAAGTTTGAGGAGTTGGATATGATTTGGGAGAAGTTGAGTGGGGCGGATAAAATGATTTTGCAGAGTTATTATATTGAGGCACTGCTGTCCGAAGAAATTTGGAAAGCCAAAAAATATAGTTCAACAATACTCGTAAGTTCTTGATAATCAATAGTGCATTTCTTTATAGATTATGTC
>CACYUZ010000033.1:0-33390 GCA_902777645.1 uncultured Prevotellaceae bacterium
GCAGGATGAGAGAACTGATGTTGTTTCCATTACACTGCAGGTCTTTCAAAAGCAGGTTGCCAGACACATCAAGAGAAGTAAGTTTGTTGTTGAAGCAATGAAAAGTGCTCAAATTAGCAAGGGCAGAGACATCCAGAGAAGTGAAGCCACAGTCGTTGCATCTGAAGTCCTTCAGATTTATATTATGCGAAACGTCAATCGATGTGAGGTTCTTGTTCTTCTGGCAATAGAGCGTCACGAGTGCAGAGAAATGCTCCACACCTGTCATATCGATAATTCCCTTATTTTGCACGTCTATCTTCGTAACGGCAGTAATCTCAGTTTCGGAGAGGCTGTTGTCGCCATCCGTGTCAAAAGTAGCCACATAGGTCCGGAAATTATTATCGGGGAAGTTGGTCGCATCGATAGCCACCTGTGCCTGCAGTGCCAGTGGGGGCAAGTGCAGAAAAAGCAAATATGTAAAGATTCTTCTCATACAAGTATATATTTAATTTTTGTGGTTTAGAGAAAACGTTTGGTATTTATTTGGATATATCTGAACTACTTTTGATAGGTTTAGAACATCAATAAAAAATATTCACCTTAATATCAGCACAAAGAGAGCGGCATATACATGCCTCGATTTCAATCATTATTATAAGTATAGAACACATTATTGTTTGTATCACAAAAGTAGCGCTTTTATTTCAAATTGACTAAATAACATGCGTGAAATTTATAAACTAAAAGTCTAATTAAGAATATTTAACAAAATTTGTAAAAATATCCTACTTTCCAACAAATCAGACACACAAGAGTGCAACATTTTTTAAGCAAAAGCTCAGCAGGAGACCTACCTTAAATTATAACTTTACAATCACGATTGACAACCTCAAGAATCAACAACATGGAAAAACAATTCTTTCTCTCAAAATTGCGGCTCCATTTCAATCTACGGGAGCCCAATGGACACCAACCAACCCCTGTGTATGGTGTGGTGTGTTTCCATGGCCGACAACACCGCTATCCAACGGGGGTGAAAGTGAATCCGGCGTATTGGGACAGAAAAAACCAAACGGCTCTTATCCAACCACAGATGTCGGCCCTCTGCCTGCGCAACAACCATCTCTGTAACCGCCGATTGGACCAGCTGCGGGAATATTTTGACCAACTGAAGAAGGATATCGAACTGAATCCAGAATGTTTGGATCATCTGCCTGCCCTCTTGTCAAAGCGTTTTTATGGCGCTTAAAGTCACATTTTCGGCAGGATGATGCAATAAAGCGGGCCTATTGCAGTTTATATAATAAGGACGGGTTGGAAAATCCGCCCAAATGTTCACGTGACTGTAAAAGCATGACTCTACGATACCTACTTATTGCATCGTCTTTTCTGATGAGCATCGTGTGCGGATTCATCTTCATACCGCTCATACTCAACTTCTGCGAGAAAAAAGGACTCTACGACCTGCCCAACGAGCGCAAGGTGCATAAAAACGCCATCCCGCGCCTGGGCGGCATCAGTTTTATGCCCAGCATGCTGGTGGCCTTCGTGGTGGCCCTGCTCATGAGCGACAACTACACAGGCGAGCGGCAGGTGACGATGAGTCTGTGGTCGTGCTTCTTCCTGGTGAGCCTGCTGCTCATCTACGGCGTGGGCATCATCGACGACCTGACCGGCCTGGGCGCCAAGACCAAGTTCACCGTGCAGATTATGGCGGCCTGCCTCATGCCGCTGAGCGGCCTCTATATCAACAATTTATACGGATTCTGCGGCATCAATGAGATACCGGCGTGGGTGGGCATGCCGCTCACCGTGTTCATCATCGTGTTTATCGACAATGCCATCAACCTCATCGACGGCATCGACGGACTGGCCGGCGGTCTGTCGTTCTTAGCGCTGGGCGGATTTCTGCTCTGCTTCGTGCGCGAGAGCCTCTTCACCTACTCCATCCTGATAGCCGGACTGATGGGTGTGCTGGTGCCCTACCTCTACTTCAACGTGCTGGGCAGCGTGGAGAAAAAACAGAAGATTTTCATGGGCGACTCGGGCAGTCTGACCCTCGGTTTCATATTGGGCTTCCTCTTCATCAAGTTCGCCATGGACAACCCCAATGTGATGCCTTTCCGCAAAGACAGCCTGCTGCTCTCGTTCACCATGCTCATCGTGCCGATGATAGATGTGGTGAGGGTGGTGATAGCCCGCACGATGCACCGCCGTCCGCTCTTCCAGGCCGACAAGAACCACATCCATCACAAACTGATGCGGGCCGGCATGACGCAGCACCAGGCGCTCATCACCATCCTGCTGCTGGCGCTCGCCTTCACCACCATCAATGTCACGCTGTCACACCTGGGCTACTACGACATCACGCTCATCGTGCTGGTCGACCTGCTGGTGTTCGTGCTCTTCATGACGATGGTGAACAAGCGCATACGCAAGAACGGTGCCCAGCCGTTCGTATAAGTTTATTTCAGCGAAATTTACTCTTTCACTTCCTCAAAGTCGACATACTCGCCGCGCTCCATGGGCAGCTTGGTGAGCGCTTTCTTGCGCTTGCGGTGGATGACGAAAGAGTTGATGCAGTCGGACAGGCCGTAGACCACCAGGCAGACGCCCAGCACCATAAAGGGTATCTCGGCCACCAGTTTGGGCTTGACGAGCATCACCAGTCCGGCCACGAGCAACAGTGAGGGGAGCACCCAATAGGAAGGCCCCATGCCGTAGTGGCGCGCGGCCCCCACGAGGCAGAAGAGCTGGTGAAGGGCGCCGATGATGATGACCACCGCCATAAGATAGACGAGCGAGGTGACAAACATGTTGGGCATAAGGGCCAGGATGAAACCGAGCAGGATGCTGCCCACGCCGCCCAGAGGGAACCAGGGTTTGGACACTGGGTGCACATGGCCGTCGAGATCCACCTCCTGACGTTCCTGCCAGTGACTCACCGTATAGAAATAGTCTACACAGCTCACCACCCCGGAGAGCAGGAACACCACGCCGATGGCGATGGTGAGATACTGCACGGTGCTGTCGGGACGCAGCAGGATGAAGATACCGATGGCGATGGCAAACAATGACCGGAAAATGCTCGACTGGAAGACTCTCATATTCGTTGTGGTGGTTGGTTTTACATCAAGATTTCTCCTTGCGGCAGTCTGTGACTCCTGCAAGGTGATGCAAACTTACACAATTTTTCCGATAATCATTGGCCGTTTGGCCGAAAAAACATAATTTTGCGCACCATAACATCAGAAACCATGACTACAAGATTACTTTTGGTGCGCCACGGACAGTCGGTGGGCAATGTGAAGCAGATTCTGCAGGGACAGGACAACGGCATGCTCACCGACCTGGGACGCGAGCAGGCCGCCGAGGTGGCCCGGCGGCTCAAGGACGAGCCGATAGACGCTTTCCTGGCCAGCGACCTGACACGTGCGGTGGAGACCTGCCAAATAATAGCACGGCCCCACGGCCAGGAGATACGGACCACCCCGCTGCTGCGCGAGCGCGACTGGGGCGACTTCACTGGCGAGTCGATACCGGAACTGAAAGACAAGGTGTGGCCCGACAATGTGGAGACCATCGGCCACCTGAAAGACCGTGCCCGGCGATTCCTCGACCTCGTCAGGCGCGAGTACCCGGGGCAGACGGTGCTGGCCGTGGGCCACGGCATCATCAACAAGGCGGTCCAAGCTGTCTTCTTCGACAAGCCCATGCACGAGGTGGAGAAAATGATGAACGTGGAGGTCAGGGAACTGATCATCGGGGACGGTTCTCGATGATCATTTTTCGGAAAGAAATTTATGTTTTTTATTGTTTTTTTCTGAAAGAAATTTCCGTAATACGCAGAAATTTTCATTGTACTCCTTTGGTGGATTATGCTAATTATGGCAATTTCTGTTGGACAGACCGCCTTCAAATGCAGAGATAGGGATTTTCCCCCGCTGTTTAGGGAAAATCCTTTTGGCAGATGGTTTTTTATTGGTTTCTTTGCATCGTGAACCTAAGGCCAGCACCGCCGGTCGAGGTCACAACTGACAGAAAACAATAAAAAACAACTTTTAAAACGATACAATTATGAAGAAGTTTCTGGTAGCACTCACCGCCCTGTTCACCCTCACCCTCTCGGCCAACGCCATGGGTTACGAGCAGGCACGTCAGCAGGCACTGTTCCTGACCGACAAGATGGCATACGAGCTCAACCTGACCGACGAGCAGTATGAAGCAGCCTACGAGATCAATCTCGACTACCTGATGGGCGTCAACACAGTAGACGACCTCTACGGTATCTGCTGGTCGAGACGCAATACCGACCTAAGCTACATACTCTGGGACTGGCAGTATGAGGCCTACCTGGCCGCCACCTATTTCTACCGTCCTCTCTACTGGAGCGGAGGCTACTGGCACTTCGGCATCTATGCCCGCTATCCCTACCGCGACTTCTTCTACTTCGGACGCCCCCACTTCTATGTGACCTACCGCGGCGGACACAGCTGGCACCACAACGGCGGACGCAGCTGGTATCACGGACGCGACTGGGGACACAGCCACCACGGACACGGCAGCCACGGAGGTATGAGAGACCGCTACGACCGCGGTGACTACGGCCACGGCTCGCACGACGGCGGACGGGGAGGTTTCGGACCCACCCGCGGACGCAACGGAGGTGACAACGGACGCGGAGGCTTCGGCAACAACCGGGGACACAACGGCGGTGACAACGGCCACAGCGGCGACAACGGACGCGGACATGACAACGGACGCGGACACGACAACAACGGCCAGTCCGTAACCGGCAACCGCACCTTCGGCACCAACAGCGGCAGCCGCACCACCGTGGGCACCATGAACCGCGACGGCCAGCAGCAGCGCGCCACCGGTACCCGTGAGAGCAGCACCCGCCGCTCCACCTTCGGAGGCAGCAGCTCCACCACGGCTCCCAGCCGCAGCACCGGCAGCAGCGTGGGCACCCGCCGCAGCGGCACCTTCTCGCCCAGCGGTACCCGCAACACCGAGCGTGTGACGGCTCCCAGCACCCGCAGCAGCGAGTCGAGAGTATCGGGCGGCAACTTCTCACGCGGCAATTCGGCCACCACGACCGCTCCGCGCAGCAACTTCGGCTCCAGCAGCCGTTCCTCCAGCAGCAGCTTCGGCCACAGCAGCCGTTCCTCCAGCAGCAGCTTCGGTCACAGCAGCTCACCGAGTCGCAGCAGCATGGGCAGCAGCAGCCGTTCCAGCAGCAGCTTCGGCCACAGCAGCTCACCGAGTCACAGCAGCTCACCCAGCCGCAGCAGCATGAGCTCCGGAAGCCGCGGAGGCGGATTCAGCAGCGGTCACAGTGGCGGCAGCCGTAGCGGTGGCGGTCACAGCGGAGGAAGCCGCGGAGGCTTCGGCGGACGCCGCTAACAGCACGACATACGAACCATAAACGCGACATACGAACAATCTAAATATAGACTTGGTTTTTTTGACTGGTGAAAAGAGTGTATCAGGATAGAGTTATGAATAAATTATAGATTAAAATCCAGTCACTGTACGATGAGTCCCGGAAGCGCTAACTTCCGGGACTTTCGTTTCTTTAGGAGTGTAGGAGGTAGGAGTGTAAACATTTCTCCCATTTCCTCATTTTAATCTTTCATTTTTAATTTTTAATCTTTCATCTTTTTACTCCCTCTCCCACCGGGACAAGCCCTTCGATATAGCGGCAGAGGATGCCGATGCCCTTCAGGTTCTCCCCTCCCTGCGGGATGATGAGGTCGGCATACTTCTTGGTGGGCTCGATAAACTGGTCGTGCATGGGCTTGAGCACATTGAGATAGCGGTCGAGCACCATGTCGACGGTGCGTCCGCGCTCCACCACATCGCGGCGTATGTTGCGTATGAGGCGCTCGTCGCTGTCGGTGTCGACAAAGATTTTCAGGTCCATCATGTCGCGCAGCCGCTTGTTGATAAGCGTCATGATGCCCTCGATGATAATCACCGGTTTAGGCTCCACATGCACCGTCTCCTTGAGGCGGTTGCTGATGATGTATGAGTAGGTGGGCTGCTCGATACTCTCGCCCGCCCGCAACTGGTTCACCTGCTTGATGAGCAGTTTCCAGTCGAAAGCGTCGGGATGGTCGAAGTTGATGGACTTGCGCTCCTCCTCGGTCATGTGAGAGGTATCGTTGTAGTAAGAGTCGAGCGGCACCACGGCCACATAGTGCGGCGGCAGCGCATCGGCTATTTTCTTCACTACGGTGGTCTTTCCCGACCCTGTTCCTCCGGCTATTCCAATGATTGTCATGGTAGGTTTCTGATTTATGTGTTGTGAGCTAATGAATGTCGTCGTAGATGTCGCACAGCATGGTGCGGTAGTAGTCGGCCTTGCGCTCCACCCGCATGGGATAGGCCCTCGAACTGCTCGGCATGCGATAGAGGCGCAGCGCTCTGCCGCCGAAGGTGAAGGGCACCCAGGTGCCCACCTTTGGTGCGGGGATGCCGAAATGGGCGGTGAAGAGCCCTGTGGCCTTCTCGCCCGTGGTAACCACGGCCTCGAGCTGCGGCATGCGGGCCAGCAGGCCGTCGAGCGGTGTGGGTTCCACCACCTGCAGGTCTTTGTCGGACGCCGTGCCCAGTGTGCGCACCACGGCGGTGGCCGTGTCGTAGATGGCGATGCCCCGGGTGCGGAGCAGCGTCAGGATATCGTCGAGGCGGAAGGTGCGCGCCTGCTCATCGACGTAGCGGTTCTTGTCGCCGTCGAAGCAGAGCCCCATGATGCGCCACATGTCGTTGGTGAAGTTGGGATAGAAGAAATCCATGCACCACCGGTGCCTTGCCGGCGGGAAGCTGCCCAGCATGAGCAGCCGCGCCCCCTCGGGGATGAATGGTTCCAGCGGATGCCGCTCCACCATCATTTCTTCTCCTTCAGCAGGTACACCACCACGGGCAGGTGGTCGGAGAATCCGTTGAGCCACACACCGGCGGCGTGGGTGCGCTTGGGCGAGCCCTTGTACTGTCCCTCTGCCTGCAGCAGATAGGGGAAGCGCTGTATCTCGCAGTTGTAGTACTTCAGCGTGCTGTAGTCTTTATCCTTGTCGTAGTTGAGCATGTTGGGCGAGAGCACAATCTGGTCGAAGAGGTTCCAGCTGCCGTTGTACATCAGGGTGCCGGTGCCCTTCTGCAGAACGTTCCACCAGGGGTTGTACATGTCGTCGGGTCCCACATCCTTGATATTGGCCTTGGCGCTCAGCTCCCGAGCCATACTGTTGTTCATCGGGTCGTCGTTCATATCGCCCATCACCATCACCTTGCGGGCGGGGTCCTCGCGCATGATGGAGTCTTTCATGGCCTTCACCTGGCGGCCGGCCACCTCGCGGTAGAAGGAGCCGGAGAAGCGGCTGGGCCAGTGGCACACGATGACGGTCACCTTCTCATCGGCCATCATGCCCGTGCAGGCAAGGAAGCCACGGGTGCGGAAGGTGCTGTCCTTCTCCAGCTCGGGCACATAGGGCACCAACTTGGTGTCGAGCAGTTTGAAGAGCGACGGATTGTAGAGCATGGCGCAGTCTACGCCACGGCGGTCGGGTCCCTCGATGTGTGCGAACTGGAAACCGCGCGCCTTGAGCTCGGGCTGGTTCACCAGGTCGGTCAGCGCGTTGGCGTTCTCCACCTCCGACACACCAATCACGGCACATCCCACCGGCAGCTTTTTGGTGCCCATCTCGGCCAGGGCACGTGCCATGTTGTGCAGCTTATTGGTGTATTTCAGGGCGGTCCACTTGTTGGCGCCGGCGGGCAGGTACTCATAGTCGTTCTTTCCCTCGTCGTGGCAGGTGTCGAAGAGATTCTCCAGGTTGTAGAATCCCACGGCATAGAGGCTGAACTTCTTCTGGGCGGAAGCCGAGAGGGCGAACAGCATGAGGAGGGAAAGGATCAAAGTCTGTCTTTTCATATCATTCGGTTTTATGTGGTTTTAAGGTTTTGCGGCGGCAATTTTGCCCTCCGTGTCATTTCATCTGCAAATATCGGAAAAATAAACGATAAAATAGCACATCCGTATGAAAAAATGCAAAGAAATGTTCCTTTTTTTAAAAATATTTTTGTTACTTTGCACCAAATACAATAAACTATCAAAAACACTTATGAGAAAAAAGCTGAAATTAGCAGTCGTTGCCCTCTGCTGCTCCACGGTTGCCCTGGCGCAGGAGGCAGACACACTGATGCAGGCCGGAACCATCGACGAGAGCGCCTTCACCTTCACGGAGGCACAGCTGGGCGAAGATGATGACATGTCGCAGAACGTGACCATCCTCAACTCCAACACCAACGTCTATGCCAGCCAGGTGGGCTACCTGTTCTCGCCCGTGAGGTTCAGATACCGCGCCTACAATCAGAAATACAACGACATCTACATCAACGGGGTACCTATGAACGACATGGAGTCGGGCCAGTTCCGCTACTCCATCGTAGGCGGTATCAACAACATGACCCGCCGATACGACGCAGCGCTCTCCTTCGAGAACAACTCGTTCAGCATGGCCGGCATGGGAGGCAGCAACAACTACGACTTCCGCGCCTCGCACATGGCACAAGGCAGCAAGCTCTCGCTGAGCGCCGCCAACCGCAACTACACGCTCCGCGGCATGTATACCTACGGCTCGGGCGTGAACGAGAAGGGTTGGGCCTGGGCTGCCAGCATCGCCTACCGTTGGGCCAACCGGGGTTATGTGGAGGGCACCTTCTACAACTCGCTCTCCTACTTCTTCGGCGTGGAGAAGCTGTCGGGCCAGCACGCCTTCTCGTTCAGCACCTGGGGCAACCCCACCGAGCGCGCCTCGCAGGGTGCCGCCACCGACGAGAGCTACTGGCTGGCCAACAACTACCAGTACAACCCCTACTGGGGCTATCAGAACGGGCACAAGCGCAACTCGCGCGTGGTGAACGACTTTGCCCCCAGCGCCCTCTTCACCTGGGACTGGGACATCGACGACAACACCAAGCTCACCACCACCCTGCACGGCCGCTACAGCATGTACAAGAGCACCAAGCTCAACTACAACAATGCCGACAACCCGCAGCCCGACTACTGGAAAAACCTGCCCAGCAGCTACTTCGACGTGTGGGACGAGACCGACACACGCAACCGCACCGACCAGGGTCTGCAGGACTACTGGGCCGCCTGGGCCTACCAGACCGGCGCCAAGGCCAACCGGCAGATCAACTGGGACCGCCTCTACGCCGCCAACGCCAATGCCAACCTGCAGGGTGCCGACGCCATGTACTTCGTGCAGGCCAAGCACAATGACAACCTGAACATCACGCTGGCCTCACGCCTGCACAAGGAGTTCTCCAACAACATGCTGGGCAACATCGGCCTCATGATGGGCGCCAACACCGGCAAGCACTACCAGACCATGGAAGACATGCTGGGCGCCAACATGTACCACAACATCAACACCTACGCACTGGGCAACTATGCCGAGGGCTCCAACGAAGTGCAGTACGACCTGAACACCGCCGGCGCCGACGGCAAAGGCAAGCAGATCAAGGAAGGCGACAAGTTCGGCTACAACTACAACCTCCTGGCCCGCAAGGTGGTGCTCTGGAGCAACATGGCACAGACATTGGGCAAGGTGCACTACAACGTGGCCGGCCGAGTGGCCTACGACGGCATGCAGCGCGACGGCAAGATGCGCAACGGTATGTTCGCCGACTACAGCTACGGCAAGAGCAAGACGGCCCACTTCCTGAGCGGCGGTCTCAAGGCCAACGGCACCGTGAGTCTGGGCGCCGGCAACACCATCATGGTGGGCGCCGGCTATGAGCTGCGTGCACCGCAGATTACCACCGCCTTCGTCTCGCCCGAGATGAACAACAGTTTCGTCGACAACCTGCGCAACGAGCGCATCCTCAGCACCGAGGTGGGCTACCAGTTCCAGAACGCCTGGATGCACGCCAACCTCAATGCCTACTACAACCACCTGACCCACGTGACCGAGTGGCAGAACTTCTACTTCGACGACATCAACTCCTTCTCCTACGTGTCGATGACCGGCATCGAGAAAGACTACTACGGTGTGGAACTGGGCATCGACTTCAAGGTGAGCTCAAGCTTCAACATCAAGGCCATCGGTACGGTGAGCGAGGCCAAGAACACCAACAACGCCCGCGTGCGCTACATGAACTCGACCAAGGCCACCTATACCGACGACATCGTGATGAACAAGAACATGCGCGAGTACGGCACACCGCTCACCGTGGGAAGCATCGTGCTGAGCTACCACGCCAACGGCTGGTACATCGACCTGAACGGCAACTACTACGACCGCATCTACCTCTCCTACTCGCCCAGCTACCGCTACCAGGGCACCCTCATCACGATGGGCAACGTGAACAACGACGGCAGCTACATCGTGCCTGAGCAGAGCAAAGGCGACGGCGGTTTCATGCTCGACGGCTCCATAGGCCGCTCGCTCCGCCTGCGCCACGGCCGCACCCTGAGCATCAACCTCATGGTGACCAACATCCTGAACAACCAGAAACTGTGCACCGGCGGTTACGAACAGAGCCGCAGCGACTACACCGTGAAGAGCGACGGCACCATGAACAATGTGCGCGCCTATAAGTTCTCGCTCAACCCGAAGAAATACTACGCCTTCGGTGTGAACGGCATGCTCAACCTAACCTACAGATTCTAAAGCCACCAGCATTATGAAAAAGATACAATATATCATCATGACGCTCGCCTGCGTGCTCCTCGCCTCGTGCATGGCCGACGACTATGCAGCACCCGAGACTGACGAGGCTCCCTTCGGCAACAACTATATTGAGGAGACCAACGTGATTACCATCGCGCAGCTCAAGGCCAAATATGCCACCGTCATCGCCAACGACGACATGAAGCAGATAACCGACGACATCCAGATAAAAGGTGTGGTGGTGGGCAACGACATCGAGGGCAATATATACAATGAGGTGTCCATCGACGACGGCACCGGCGCCTTCATCATCTGCATCGCACAGGGCGGACTCTTCGGATACCTGCCCGTGGGACAGGAAATACTCGTAGACCTGCGTGGACTCTACATAGGCGCCTACGGCGGACAGGGCGAGATAGGAACCCCCTACACCAGCGCCTCCGGCTCCACCTACGTGAGCCGCATGAGCCGCAGCATCTGGAACGCACACTTCAAACTGCTGGGCGAACCGCACCCCGAGAATGTGGTGCCCGTGGAGTTTGACCTCAGCAAGGTGAAAGACACGAAATACATGGCCGAAAACTGCGGCCGCCTGATGGTGCTCAAGAATGTGCGCCTCACCGCCGCCACCGGCACCGCCGTCTACGCTCCGAGCGACGGCAGCGTGCAGCTGACCTCCAACTGCGCCAACCGCGCCTTCGACGAAGTGCCCAGCGGCAACCTCGTGCTGCGCACCAGCACTTACGCCGACTTTGCCAACAATGTGATGCCCACGGGCAAGATTGATGTGACGGGCGTCTTCACCCGCTACCGCAACACCTGGCAGATACTGCTGCGCACCCTGAGCGATGTGCAGCCGGCCACCGAATAGGCACTGACCTCCAACAACGAATAACTTCAAACAAACACAACGAACAACAAAAAACGACATAAAAATTATGAAAAAGATTTTTTATTCACTCATGGTGCTGACAATGACAGCCCTGACGTTCACCAGTTGCGAGGACGTGCCTGAGCCTTATGCCCTTCCCACTGAGAGCGGCACACCGAAAGAGGAGGAACCCGCCGCCGACCCCACGGGCAAAGGAACGGTCGACGACCCCTACAACGTGTCGGGCGCCTTTGCACTGCTCGCCACACTCGGCGCCGACATCAACTCGGCCGATGTCTACGTGAAGGGTATTATCTCGCAGATTGACGAGGTGAGCACCTCCTACGGCAATGCCACCTATTATATCTCCGACACCGGCACCTCGGCCAACCAGCTTGAAGTGTACCGCGGCTACGGACTCGGAGGCGACAAGTTTACCTCGGCCGACGATATCAAAGTGGGAGATGAGGTCATCGTATTGGGCAAACTGGTGAACTTCCGCGGCAACACGCCTGAGTTTACACAGGGCAGTTCCATCTACTCGCTCAACGGCAAGACCAGCGGCGGCGGCACTCCCAGCACGGGCGGCGGCACTCCCAGCGGCGACGGCACCGAGGCCAGTCCCTACAATGCTGCAGCAGCCAACAAGTATGTGAGCGGTCTGGCAGCCGACACCGAGTCGGACAAGGACATCTACATCAAGGGCAAGATTGCCAAGATAGCCAACAACGGCGAGTTCAACGCCCAGTATGGCAACGCCTCCTTCTACATCTCTGACGACGGCAAGGATGAGAACACCTTCTACGTGTTCCGCACCCTCTACCTGGGCAACAAGAAATGGACCGAGGGCGACAAGCAAATCAAGGTGGGCGACGAAGTGGTTATCTGCGGACGCGTGGTTCTCTACATGGGCAACACCCCCGAGACAGCAGCCAACAAGAGCTATATCTTCAAGCTCGAGGGCGGCAGCGGCAGCGACACCCCCGGAGGTTCCGACCCGGCACCCAAGGCAGGCACCGGCGACGGCTCGCTCAGCAACCCGTTCAACTCGGTGGCCGCCAACAGTGTGGCCAGCCAGCTCGCCGACGGACAGAACACCACGAAGAGCTACTACATCAAGGGCAAGATCTGCTCCATCGCCAACAACGGTGAGTTCGGTGCCCAGTATGGCAACGCCTCCTTCTACATCACCGACAACGGCAGCGACAGCGACGACAAGTTCTACATCTTCCGCACCCTCTACCTGGGCAACCGCAAATGGGCAGACGGCGACGCCCAAATCAAGGTGGGCGACGAGGTGGTGGTCTGCGCCAAACTGACCAACTACCGCGGCAACACCCCCGAGACCGTGCAGGGCGAGACCTATCTCTACTCGCTCAACGGCAAGACCGACGGCAGCAGCGAGGGACCCGGCGAAGTGAGCGGCAAGGGCTCCTACAGCGATCCCTACGATGTGGCATCGGCCATCGCCAAGGGCAGCGCCACCGGTGTGTATGTGAAGGGCTTCATCGTGGGCTACGTAGAAGGTCAGGCCTATGAGGAAGGCGCCCACTTCGACGCCAACGGCGAGAACGTGTCGACCACCAATGTGCTGCTGGCTCCCTCCGCCTCGGAGAATAATCCCGCCAAGTGCATGCCCATCCAACTGCCCAAAGGCGCCATCCGCGACGGTCTGAACCTGAAGGACAACGCCGGCAACCTGGGCAAGGAGGTACTGCTCTATGGCGACATTACCACCTACTTCCAAGTGCCCGGCATCAAGAACACCAGCTATGCCGAGTTGGGCGGCAAGTCCATCGGCACCAAGGCGGCCGCCAAGCGCAGGGTGCGTAGATAAGCAAAAATCAACCCCTTAGCAAAAAAGGGGCCGAAAAAATTTGGTGGGGTGCAGAATTCTTCGTAATTTTGCACCCCAAACGTATATAAGCATCAATCACATTAATAATAATATAACGCAACAATGAAAAAAGGAATTCATCCCGAAAACTATCGCCCCGTCGTATTCAAGGATATGTCCAACGGCGATATGTTCCTTACGAAGTCCACATGCAAGAGTAATGAGACAGTGGAATTCGAAGGTGAGACTTACCCCGTAGTGAAAATAGAAATCTCCAGCACCTCGCACCCCTTCTACACGGGCAAGAGCAAGCTTGTGGATACCGCCGGCCGCGTAGACCGCTTCATGAGCCGCTACGGCAAGATCAAGAAATAAGAAAGAGCAAGCACTCCATCATAATACGGAAAGTGTGTCCACAGCGTAGTTGCATATGCGCTTGGCCGCACTTTCTTGCTTTAAAGACAGGCGGCAAGGCACCGCCGCCATCCCTACTACTCAAACAGAAAAACCTAAAACGCCCACGCCCTATGACCCTGAACCCCAAATGGCTCCTGCTGGCGCTGCCGCTGCTCTTCGTGGCCTGCAGCAGCGACGACGACGACCCCTACACCGGTCCCTCGCAGCGTGAGGACAAGGTGGCCAACGTGAACGCCAACCCCGCCTCGCGCAAGGAATACCTGCGCCTGGAGTTCCCCCGCATCAAGGACGACGGCAACAACCTGGTGGTGGTGCACACCACCGCCGACTACGGAGTGAACTACTCCGTGGAGTGGGACTGCGACAAGAAGTCGCAGCGCTGGAGCTGCTACCAGATGTACGCCGGCAACAGCGTGGCCCATACCTCCCGCTACTACTCCGACACCAACCAGTATCCGGCCGACCCCGACATCCCCTCGGTGCTCTACTTCACGAGCGACCCCTTCTGGGGGAGCGGATTCGACCACGGCCACATCTGCCCCTCGGCCGACCGTCTGTGCAGCGCCGAGGCCAACTACCAGACATTCTTCCTCTCCAACATGCAGCCGCAGTTCAACAAGTTCAACGCCGGTCTGTGGGCCAAGATGGAGGGGCAGGTGCGCACCTGGAACCGGCCACAGTTCCGCGACACGCTCTATGTGTGCAAGGGCGGCACCATCGACCGCGCCGACCAGCTGCTCATGACCACCGCCAAGGGCCTGCTCGTGCCGCGCTACTTCTTCATGGCCATCCTGTGCAAGAACTCGCAGGGCTACAAGGCCCTCGCCTTCTGGGTGGAGCATGAGAACCGCAGCGACAACGCCAACAACAACCTCTACCCCTACACCATCTCCATCGACCAACTCGAGGAGCTCACCGGCATCGACTTCTTCTGCAACCTGCCCGACGACAAGGAGAAGGAAGTGGAGAGTGCCGTCTTCCCACAGGCCTGGGGACTCAAGCCCTGACCTGACACCACACACTGACCTAAAGCCATGAAGCGAACCATACGCATACTGTGCTGCCTCGCGGCGGTCCTGCTCCTGGCGGGCTGCCACGAAGAGAACGGGCCGAAGCGCAACTCCGCCTATTACTGGAGCACCACCTTCCGGCTCGACAGCACCCAGCTCGACTTCATCGCCCGCCACCATGTGGAGCGCATCTACCTGCGCTACTTCGACGTGGTGATAGACCCCGACGGGCAGCTTATGCCCAATGCCACGGTGCGCTTCGAAAGCCCGCGGCCCAAAGGGGTGGAAATCGTGCCCACCATCTTCATCATGAACAACTGCCTGCAGCTCGACGTGTCGCAGCTCGACTCGCTCATCCTGCAGCGCGTGGTGCAGATGTGCGAGACCCACGACATAGACAGCGTGAAGGAACTACAGATAGACTGCGACTGGACCCAGCGCAGCCGCAAGTCCTACTTCGCCCTGCTGGAGCGCCTGCACGAGCGGGCCGCACGCCAGGGCCTGCGCCTGAGCGCCACCATCCGCCTGCACCAGTTGGCCGAGACCCCGCCGCCCGTAGACCGCGGCGTGCTCATGATGTACAACACGGGCGATGTGACCGACCGACACCACAACCCCATCCTCGAGATGGAAACCATAAAGCCCTACCTGCGCCACCTTTCTTCCTACCGGCTGCCGCTCAGCGCCGCCTACCCCGCCTTCAGCTGGGACCTGCTGTTCCGCGGCGACCGCTTTGTGGGCGTGGTGCACAGCGCCGACGAATACCCCATCCTACCCACTGACACCATCCTGCACCGCATAGCAGAACCCTCTACCGTGATGGAGGCCAAGGAGGCCGTAGGCCGTCTTGCCCCCCATGCCAACGACGAGATTATCCTCTATGAAATCAGTAACACCAACATGGCAAACATAAAAAAACACAGCTATGAGAAAATTTATCATCCTTAGCCTGATGGCTATCATGGGCTGCACCGACCTATTGGCGTGCGGCGGCGACTACGGAAACCACAACAACTACCTGTTCAGTGTTTTCCGCCGTGAAATGATGAATGAAGACCTCTTCAAGGACCGCGCCGACGCCTTCTGGAAGGAGTACACCAGCGGTGCCGCTGACAGCTACCAGTGGAACAAGAATTTAATCCGCGACGTCATCGACAAGAAGGGCGACACCGAGATGGCCCGCTACACCGAATGGCTGAACACCTATCTGGAAATCTGCAGCCAGCTGAAAGACACCTGGAACTATCCCACCAAGGAAGAGCTGCAGGAGCGCAAGACCACCCTGCTCAACATGCTCAAGGCCGCCCGCGAGTACAAGGGCACCCGCCTGCAGGCCCAGTATGCCCTGCTGCGCATGCGCACCAACATGGTGCTGGGCAGCCACATGGACAATGTGAGCTTCTGGGAGCAGACCGGCCAGAAGATGGCCCCCAGCGTCTACCGCGACATGATGGAGAACATCTACGCCGGCGCCCTGCTGCACCTGAACCAGCGCACCAAGGCCTGTGAGATCTATGCCCGCCAGGAAGACATGGTGAGCATCAAGTGGGCCATGCGCAAATACCGCAACCTGGCCGGCATCAAAACCATCATGGCCGAGAACCCCAACTCCATGACCATGAACTTCCTGGTGCAGGACTTCGTGAACAATGCGCAGGAGACCCAGGACACCGAGGAAGAATTCCTGGCCGACATCGACGCCCGCCCCATCAAGACCCCCGAGGTGCTGCAGTTTATCAGCTACGCCCAGGAAGTGGTCGACAAGAAACTCTCCAACAGCCCCGCCCTCTGGCTGGCCGCCATCGGCGAGCTGCAGTGGCTGCTGGGCCAGGACGACAAAGCCATGGCCACCCTCGACAAGGCGGTGAAGGCCGACGGCACGCCGCGCATGAAAGACAATGCCCGTGCCATCCGCATGGTGGTGTCGGTGCGTCCGTCGAAGATGGACAAGAAGTATGCCTCCTGGCTTGCGGGCGAGCTGAAATGGCTCAACGGCAAGATCAAGGAGGAGGCTGGCAATGAGGCCAACCGCGACAATTACCACTACCCCTTCTACGACAACCACTACTTCGACGTGCTCGACCGTCTGGTCTTCGCCAACCTGCACCCCAAATACGAGAAGATGGGCAACAAGAGTGCCGCCGCCGCCGCCCTCTGCATGATGCAGAACAGCGACAAGTATTTAGGCATCAACTTCAGCGAGCCCTCTGGATGGAACCCCAACTACAGCAGCGAGTATTTTATCTATCTCGATAACAAAATGTCCACCCAGGACATCGTGAACCTGCAGCAATGGGCCAACAAAGCGCCCGCCAACGACCTGGAGCAGCTGCTCAAGCCCTTCTGCAAGGACAACAACTTCCTGAACGACCTCATCGGCACCCGCTACATGGCCGACGCCGACTTCAGCACAGCCATCGGCTACCTGGAGAAGGTGCCCACCAGCTTCCTCAACAAACAGAACATCAGCTGGTACATGGGCCACCGCGACTACACCACCGCCCGCTGGCTGAAACGCCAGGCCGATGATGAGCGTGAGGAGACCGACGGCCCCGACCTGGCCAATCTGACCAGCAACCCCAAGCTCAACTTCTGCCGCGAACTGCTCGACCTGGAGTCGCAGATAGGCACCGCCAATGCCGAGACACGGTCGCGTCTGGCCTACGACCTGGCCATCCGCTACTACCAGGCCTCCTACGCCGGCGAGTGCTGGTGGCTCACACAGTATGGCAGCAGCGTGGACGACACAGCCCGCGTGGACCGCGCCGACTTGGTGCAGCGTGCCGTCGACTACCTGCAGCAGGCCAAGGAGAGCAAAGACTTCAACATCCGCCAGAACAGCCTCTACGCCCTGGCCTTCGTTCCCTCCGAGCCCTGGGCCAACTTCGACTACGACTGGCAGGCGCAGCGGGACATCATCACCCCGCACCCCAACTCGCGCCAGTATAAGGCCCTGGCCGCCCTCGACGCCTTCGAGCGCGAGAACCGCAGCCGTGTGGCCCCCTATGTGAGCCGCTGCGACGTGCTCCGCACGTTCCGGAAAAACCGCTAAGCAGCTCACGCTGCCATCTAAAAAAGAGCCTTGAGAACGTTTGTCCTCAAGGCCCTTTTTTATGTGGCATCCTCCGAATTAGGTGCGTTTTTGGCCGAAGTATCCTCCGAATTAGAAAATCCCAAAAGTCTGCGTTATTTCACCCTGCTGAGTGAGAACAGGTCGGTTTCCAGGCCGTCGACATTCTTCATGGTGCCGGCGAAATGGGAACCGTCGAGCTCATAGGGTGCGATGACCATCTCGCGGTACTTAAACTTGAGGTGGATGGGGTGTGCTGCCACGGTGTCCACATACCAAGTAAAAGGCTCCCGGAGCACCTTCTTGCCCGCCCCGTCGTAGTCGGTCTCCCATCCGGTGCCGTTGAGCGTGCTGTGGCGGTACTGCGCCATCTCCAGTTCACAGACAAAGCTGTCGGTGTGTTTGTGCTGCTCCTGGTCGAAGTATTCCACATCGAGCTGTCCGCGCCATGAGCCGGTGAGCCGCTCGGCCACCACGAGGGCCGCCAGGGTCTGCTCATTGTCGCCGCCCTCCTGCGGGTCTTCATACGGGTCGCCGGGATCCTCGGCAGGTTGTTCCTCCTTCGGCGGGTCCTCCTCGCCGGGGTCGGTGCCGTAGGCATTAACGTGCTCGCGCTCGCAGCCGGCCAGGGCCAGAGCGAGCACGAGTGATATCAGGGTCAAGACGTTTGCCGGTCTCATCCGCAGTGGTGTTTTATTCAGCTGTCACGGCTGCGGGAGTCAGGTTGCGGTGCGGTGCACCCACCACCTTCTTGCTACGGCGCATATTCTCATTGCCGTCAAAGCCGGCGGTGTTCGAATACCAGTAGTCGTAGAAGTCGTCGTAATAGTAGTAGTCGAAGCTGTTCCAGTTGGGCGACGAGGTATGCCTCATGCTGAAGTCGAGATACGTGTCGTTGTCGTAGATACGTCCGCGGAACACGTTGTCATTGAGCCGGTAGTCCTCGATGAAGTAAGTGTAGTTATCCTCCACGAGATACACCTCGATTCTTCCGCCTCTCACCTGCCACTCGATGTGGTTGGCCACATAGTCCCAGGGAGCGTCGCTGTAGTAGTCCACCCAGTAGCCGGTACCCGAAGCATAGTAGTAGGGGTCGCGGTTGAAGCAGAGCTGTGTATAGGAGATGGCATAGGTATAGTTGTCCCAGGTAGAGGAGAGGAACATCTTGCCCTCCCATGTACCCTCGAGGGTATAGGCGGTGCCGTAGTCGGGATCCGAGTCGCAGCTGCCGAAGAGGAAAGGCATGAGCGCCACCAGCATCCAAGCGAATTTCGAAGTAAAAGTTCTCATAGTCGTATCTGTTATTCGTTAGACATCTTGTTTATGATTTCTGTTGCAAAGATAATGGTTTTCACACACACTTCCAAAAGGAATGTTCATATTATGCCGTGGGGAAATCCCTACAGGCAGTAGGGAAAACTTATTTTTGCTCACTTTCTGTTCGACAATCAATTTTTTTCATTATCTTTGCCCTGCAAAGGCAGAAAGTGCACAGCAAGTTTACAAACGAAAAAATTTTACCCTATCCAATATAATAATGAAGACCATCTATGATTTCTCTGTCAAAGACAGAAAAGGCGGCACCGTATCGCTGAAAGAGTACGCCAACGAAGTGATTCTCATCGTAAACACCGCCACCAAGTGCGGTTTCACCCCTCAGTATGAAGAGCTGGAGAAGCTTTATGAAAAACATCATGCCGACGGTTTCACCATTCTCGACTTCCCCTGCAACCAGTTCGGCCAGCAGGCTCCCGGCCGCGACGAGGAGATACATAATTTCTGCAAACTCACCTACGGCACCGAATTCCCCCGCTTCAAGAAGGTGAAGGTGAACGGCGACGACGCCGACCCCCTGTTCAAGTACCTCAAGGAGCAGAAGGGTTTCGCCGGCTGGGACATGAACCACCCCATTGCCCATATTCTGGACGAGATGCTCACCAAGGCCGACCCCAACTATAAGGACAACCCCGACATCAAGTGGAACTTCACCAAGTTCCTCATCGACAAGCGCGGTTTGGTGGTGGCCCGTTTCGAGCCCACTGCCAGCATCGACGAGATAGAAAAGAAGATTATCGAACTGCTCTAACCCCCGCACTGCTATGGAACAGAGAGAACATGTGCGCTGCCTCATCGTGGGCAGCGGTCCCGCAGGCTACACCGCCGCCATCTACGCCGCCCGCGCCAACCTGGCTCCGGTGGAGTATTGCGGTCTGCAGCCGGGCGGCCAGCTCACGCAGACCACCACGGTGGAGAACTTCCCCGGCTATCCCGACGGTGTGGAGGGCACCCAGATGATGGACGACATACGCCGCCAGGCCGAGCACTTCGGCACCGACCTGCGCGACGGTGTGATTGTGAAGGCCGACCTGGGCCGGCGTCCCTTCGTGCTGACGGCCGACGACGGCAAGGAGATAGAGGCCGACACGGTGATTATCGCCACCGGTGCCTCTGCCAAGTACCTGGGTCTGGAGGATGAGAAGAAGTACAACGGTCTGGGCGTCTCTGCCTGCGCCACCTGCGACGGTTTCTTCTACCGCAAGCGCACGGTGGCCGTGGTGGGCGGCGGCGACACCGCCTGCGAGGAGGCCATCTACCTGGCCGGCCTGGCCAAGAAGGTGTACATGATAGTGCGCAAGCCCTATCTGCGCGCCTCGGATGTGATGAAGCGCCGTGTGGAGAACACGGAGAACATAGAGATTCTCTATGAGCACAACACGCTGGGTCTCTACGGCGAGAACGGCGTGGAGGGTGCCCATGTGGTGAAGCGCAAGGGCGAGCCCGACGAGGAGCGCTACGACCTGCCCATAGACGGTTTCTTCCTGGCCATCGGACACAAGCCCAACAGCGATGTGTTCAAGGAGTGGCTCGACACCGACGAGACCGGCTATATCATGACCATCGACGGCACCCCACGCACCAAGATACCCGGTGTGTTTGCCGCCGGCGACGTGGCCGACCCCCACTACCGCCAGGCCATCACCGCCGCCGCCAGCGGCTGCAAGGCCGCCATCGAGGCCGACCGCTACCTGCAGACGCTGTAACAGCCATCAGGGCATAATATAATAAGGAGGGATGCACTCACATATCGGTGCATCCCTCCTTAAATTATATATGGAGCAGGACTGTAACCACTGAAAGAAAGTCGCATCTGCGATGCGAAGAAGACTGACAGAAATTCACATAATTCACATAATTTCTCATAAATCATTCTTTCTCATCTGCTAGGAATCTTGATAAATGACAGTTGTGATGCAGATATAAAAGAAAATTTCTGCGCATTATGGGAATTTCTTTCAGTTCCCGCACCGTAGGTGCAATATTTCAGTTTGATTGATTATTAACGAATTAAATGATTATTGGAGCTAGGCTTCGGGCTGGTTGTTCCCCCGCTCTCTGAGCATCCAGAGGCCCAGGAAGGTGAGCAGGCCGTTCACCATGAGCATTTCGTAGCCGAAACGGTAGTGCAGCCAGTGGGTGGAGGCCGTGTCGATGGCGAAACAGATGAGCGGAGCCGCCACCGCCACATAAGGCACAAAGCGGTCGCGCACCCGCCGGCGGGTGAACAGACTGAAGGCGAAGAGCCCCAGGAGCGGCCCGTAGGTATAGCCGCACATCACATAGATGGCATCGATGACACTCGACGAGTTGATGAGGCGGAAGAGGAGGATGAAACCCACGAACACCGCCGCCATGACCACATGCACGCGGCGGCGCAGGCGCTCGTCGTCGGGCCGCCGCAGCAAATCCACACAGCAACTCGTGGTGAGGGCGGTGAGGGCCGAGTCGGCGCTGGAGAAGGAAGCCGCCACGATGCCTATGGTGAAGAGCACCACCACCCACTGTCCCAACTGTCCCGATGCGGCGAACATGGGCAGCAGCTCATCGCCTGTGGCGGGGAGCGGTGTGCCCTTCTGTGCTGCCAGCAGGGTGAGGAGCACGCCGAGGCTGAGGAAGAGCAGGTTGGCCGGCACGAAGGCGAATCCATAGGTGCACATATCCTTCTGTGCGTCGCGCAGCGTCTTGCAGGTCAGGTTTTTCTGCATCATGTCCTGGTCCAGGCCCGTCATCACCACCACGATGAAGATACCGCTGAGAAACTGTTTCCAGAAATTCTGCCGCGACACCCAGTCGTCGAACACGAACATGCGGCTTCCCTCATCGGCCATGACGGCCTGCACGGCCTCGCGGGCAGAGAAACCCAGTTGGCTCATCACCTGCAGGATGATGAGTATGAGTGCGGAGAACATGCACAGTGTCTGGAAGGTATCTGTCCACACCAGCGTCTTGATGCCTCCCCTTCGCGTGTAGAGCCATATAAGGGCCACCATCACCACCACGGTGAGGGGGAAAGGCACGCCATAGCGGTCGAGCACGAAACGCTGCAGGATGATGCACACCACATAGAAGCGTGCTGCGGCCCCCGTCATCTTGGAGAGCACGAAGAAGGCCGCCCCCGTGGTATAGGAGCGCGAGCCGAGCCGGTCGTGCAGGAAGGAGTAGATGGTGGTGAGCCGGTTTCGGTAATAGACGGGCAGCAGCACGAAGGCCACGGCCATATAGCCCAGGATGAATCCCAGGCAAGTCTGCATATAGGTCATGCCCGATGTCATGACCATGCCCGGCACGCTGACGAAGGTGACGCCCGAGATGGAGGCGCCCACCATGCCGAAGGCCACCATGTACCATGGCGAGCGTCGGTTGCCTCGGAAGAAGGTATCATTGTCGGCCCGCCGTGCGGTGATGCGGCTCAGCAGCATGAGAACGGCGAAATAGCCGATAACGGTGAGCAGTATAATCATGGTTTTGCGGAGAATTGTCCGTTTTCCATCTGTCGGAGCACGAAGACGGCCTCGCCCACTGTCTTCACATCGCTCACCGTGAGGGCTCTCTTGCCGGGTGTGGGATTGAACTGGCAGCGCCGATGGAACTTCGTTACATACTCAATCATATTGTCGAAGAGCTGACTGCGGTAGAAGGGGCTGTTGTCTTGTGTCACGAGATACATCTGCATGTATCCCTTCTTGAGCACGATACGCACGCATCCCAGGTGGCGTCCGAGCCTGCGCAGCGACACCACCTGCATCAGTTCGAGACCCTCTCTCGGCACGGGGCCGAACCGGTCTTCCAGTCGTTTGCGGTAAGCGTCGAGGTCGCGTTCGTTGGTGATGTTGTCGAGTTCGCGGTAGAGGAGCATTCTCTCGCTGCTTCCCGGCACATATCGGTCGGGGAAACACATCTCCATGTCGGTCTCCACCATACAGTCTTCCACGAAGTCGGCGCCCGTTATCTTTCGTCCCTCCTTCATCTCCTGTTCGAAGAGGTCGCCGAACTCCGTGTTCTTCAGTTCGGTCACCGCCTGGTTGAGAATTCTCTGGTAGGTGTCGTAGCCCAGGTCTTCCATGAATCCGCTCTGCTCGGCCCCGAGCAGGTTGCCGGCTCCCCGGATGTCGAGGTCCTGCATGGCCAGGTTGAATCCGCTTCCCATCTCCGAGAAGTTTTCCAGTGCCTCGAGCCGTTGCCGTGCCGGTGGGGGCAGCACCGCCTTGGGCGGTGCGAGCAGGTAGCAGAACGCCTTTCGGTTGGAGCGTCCCACGCGTCCGCGCATCTGGTGCAGGTCGGAGAGTCCGAACCGCTGTGCGTCGTTGATGATGATGGTGTTGGCGTTGGGTATGTCGATTCCGTTCTCCACGATGGTGGTGGAGAGGAGCACGTCGTAGTCGTAGTTGATGAATCCCATCACTATTTTCTCCAGTTCCTCGGGTTTCATCTGTCCGTGGGCCACTGCCACGCGTGCGTCGGGCACATACTTGCGTATCAGGTGTTCTATCTCGGTGAGGTTGGAGATACGGCTGCTCACGAAGTAGACCTGGCCGTTACGGCTCATCTCGAAGTTGATGGCATCGGCTATGAGTTCACGGCTGAAGGTGGTGAGTTCGGTGTATACGGGCAGCCGGTTGGGCGGCGGTGTGCGTATGATACTCATGTCTCTGGCTCCCATGAGCGAGAACTGTAGTGTGCGCGGTATGGGTGTGGCCGACATGGTGAGGGTGTCGACATTGGTTTTTATGCGGCGCAGTTTTTCCTTGGTGGAGACACCGAATTTCTGTTCCTCGTCGATGATGAGCAGTCCGAGGTCTTTCCATTCCACCCCCTTGCCCAGGATTTTATGGGTGCCGATGAGGATGTCGATGCGTCCCGCCTTGAGGTCGTCGAGCACCTGCCGGGTCTGCTTGGCACTTCTGGCCCGGGAGAGATAGTCCACCCTTACGGGCAGGTTCCGCAGGCGCTCATAGAAAGTCTGGAAGTGTTGGAAGGCGAGCACGGTGGTGGGCACGAGCACGGCCACCTGTTTGGAGTCGCAGGCAGCCTTGAAGGCGGCCCGTACGGCCACCTCCGTCTTTCCGAATCCCACGTCGCCGCACACCAGGCGGTCCATGGGTCGGTTGCTCTCCATGTCGGCCTTCACGTCGTTGGTGGCGGTGAGCTGGTCGGGCGTGTCCTCGTAGAGGAAGCTGGCCTCGAGCTCATGCTGCAAGTAGGTGTCGGGGCTGAAGGCGAATCCCTTCTCAGCCCTCCGCCGTGCATAGAGTTTTATAAGGTCGCGCGCGATGTCCTTGATGCGGCTCTTGGTGCGCTCTTTTATGCGTTCCCATGCCCCTGTGCCCAGCGTGCTGAGTCGGGGCGGGGTGCCGTCGTTGTTGCTGCGGTATTTGGATATTTTGTAGAGCGAGTGGATGGACACGTCGACGGTGTCGCCCTTCTGATACAAGAGCCGTATCTTCTCCTGGTAACTGTCGCCATTGGGCACGCGCACCAGTCCGAAGAATTTAGCGATGCCATAGTCGATGTGCACCACGAAGTCGCCGGGCTGCAGTTCCTGCAGTTCCTTCATGGTGAGGGCCATTTTTCCGGCCCTCGCCGCATCCGAGCGCAGGCTGTACTTATGGTACCGGTCGAATATCTGGTGGTCGGTGAAGAGGCAGACGCGCTGTGTGCGGTCGGCGAATCCCTCGTGGAGCGAGCGGTCCACGGCCTCAAAGTCGATGCCGGTGTGCAGACTGTCGTACGAGCTGGTGTCGGTGGCCGTTTCCTTGCCCGAGAAGATGTCTCTCAGTCGCTGTATCTGCTTGGCACTGTCGGCCAGGATGAAGAGGCGGTATCCCTGCAGCAGATAGTCTTCGAGTGTCTGTGTGAGCAGGTTGAAGTTTTTGTGGAAGAGCGGCTGCGGCGAGATGTCGAATTGCAGGGTGGCCGACGGGGTGGCCGACGGTCGCGGTCCGAACTCTATGCGCCGCAAGGCCCCGAACTCACGTTCGAAGACCGACTGCGCTACGAGCTGCGTCTCCCTCCGCATCTGTTTCAGTATCTCGGGCCGCTCCACCTCGGGTGCTGTCTCGAGCCGCTCGGTGAGCGCCTGCTGTGTGAATCCCTCGTCGTAGATATGTCCCACGGTCTGGCACACATAGTCGAAGTCTCTCACCATGAGCAGTGTGCCCTTTGGCAGGAACTGCGAGAGCGGCACTTTCTCGGCGGTGCTGGCCAGTTCGGGCACGATGTCGGCCGTCTGCCGTATTTCCTTCGAGAGCTGGCTCTCGATGTCGAAGGTGCGTATGGAGTCAATCTCATTGCCGAAGAAGTCGATGCGGAAGGGCAGCTCGCTGCTGTAGGAGTAGACATCGATGATGCTGCCTCGCTGTGCGAACTGTCCCGGTTCGTAGACATAGTCCTGCTCCTGCATGCCCCACTCCCTCATTTGTTCCATCAGTTCGTCGGTTTCCACCTCGTCGCCCACATTGAGGTGTATGGCCTTGTCCTCGAGTCGTTTTTTCGACACCACGAGTTGGCTGAGCGCCTCGGGGCACGACACGATGACGAATCGGTCGGCCTCGGTGTTGCCTTCGGCGGTGGTCCGTGCCAGCCGTGCCAGCACCTCGGTGCGCAATATTCCGTTGGCCGCATCGCTCTGCGCATACTTCACCGCCCTGCGGTAGGACGAAGGGTAGAAGAGCACCTTGTCCTGCCCCAGTATCTGGAGCAGGTCGTTGTAGAAATAGCCGGCTTGCTCGGCATCCTGCAGCACGGCGAGCACCGGGTGTGCGAGCTGGTCGATGGCGGTGGAGAGCATGAGGGGTGCGGCCGAAGCCTGCAGCCCTTGCAGAAAGACGAGTCCGAGCGACTCGTCCTGCAGCATCTTGAGCAGGGCTTTCCCCTGTGCCGAAGATGCATATAATTGTTGTAATTCGTTGATTTTCAAACGTGTGGCGTTTTTAAGGCTCAGTCTTTTGGCAGGGGCGGATACTTACGGAACCATCCGTCGAGTCGGAGTCGCATCACGCCGAGGAACGCCTCGCCGAAGATGCCGCCGCTCATCTTGCTCACCCCTTCGCGTCGGTTTACGAACACCACGGGCACCTCGATGATGCGGAAGCCAATGCGGTGGGCGGTGAATTTCATCTCAATCTGGAATCCATAGCCCTTGAAACGGATTTTGTCGAGCTCGATGGTCTCGAGCACGCGCCGGCGGTAGCACTTGAATCCGGCGGTGGTGTCGTGGATTTTGAATCCCGTCACGAGTCGCACATAGAGCGATGCGCCATAGCTCATGAGCACCCTTCCGATGGGCCAGTTCACCACGTTGACGCCGCTCACATAGCGCGAGCCGATGGCCAGGTCGTAGCCCTGGTCGTGGCAGGCGGCATAGAGCCGTGGCAGGTCGTTGGGGTCGTGGCTGAAGTCGGCATCCATCTCGAAGATGTAGCCATACTGACGGCCGAGCGCCCATTTGAAGCCCGCTATATAGGCGGTGCCCAGTCCCAGTTTGCCCGACCTCTCCAGGATGAAGAGTCGGTCGCCGAACTCGGTATTGATGAGGCGGTGCACGATAGTGGCCGTTCCGTCGGGGCTTCCGTCGTCGATAACGAGTATATGGAAACATTTCTCCAGGGCGAAGACGGCCCGGATTATTTTCTCTATGTTTTCCTTCTCATTGTAGGTGGGTATGATAACCAAACTGTCGCTCTCATTCATAGGCATAGGTGCTGGTTTGTTGTTTTGTCTGTTTTAGATATGCAAATGTAGTTAAAAATATCGGTCTGTGCAAGAATAGGCCGAAATATCCTTTTCACTGGTCAGGATTCTCCACATATCCCTGGAAGTCGGGCTCCAGTGCCGACATCACGGCGCTGTAGCTGTCTTTCATGGTGAAGGTGATGTTGTCGTCGCCCTGCCCCATGGGATAGATGGGCTGATGGATGGTGAGGCTTAGGGGATGCCACTCCACGAAATGCCAGTCGCGCATGCGTGGCATCACCTGGAAGGAGCCGTTGATGGTGACGGGCACCACGGGCAGCTGCAGTTCGTCGGCCAGGGTGAAGGCCCCTTTCTTGAAGACGCCCATGTGTCCGGTGAAGGTGCGCGACCCCTCGGGGAAGACCACGAGCGAGACGCCGTGCTTCAGTATCTCTCGGGCCTGCTCGTACGACTCGCGTATACGTTTGGGTCCGCGTTTGTCGAGAAGCACCTGGTGCGACGACACACAGGCTCTGCCTACGAAGGGAATCTTGCGCAGCTGGTATTTCATCATCCAGCGTATGTTGTGTCCCAGATAGCCGTAGATGAGGAAGATGTCGAAGGCCCCCTGGTGATTGGGCACGAAGACATACGACTTGTCTTTCTCCAGGTGCTCCTTTCCCTCGGCTTTCACCGGCAGGAAGAAGAGCGCGATGATGAAGCGGCTCCAATACTGCAGGGGCACATAGCCCCAGAACTTGCTGTTGCCCAGTGAGCAGCCCACCATGGTGAGCAGTGCGAAGAAGATGGTGGAGATGACCACGAGGGGCAATGCGATAAACAACTGATAGATACGGTATAGAATTTTCATGGTTGCGGGGTTTTATGGTCGGTTGGTAAGCCGTGCTTCCGGCACGGCGGGTGTGGCGCCCGTTGAGGGGGTTCGGTGCAGGGTGATGAGCACTATCTCGCCGGTGGCGCCGAACCGTAGCGGTATGAGTCCGCCCAGTCCTCGTGTCACGAAGAGGGTGCGGTCGGCGTGGTGGTAGAGGCCCTCATACTCTCCTCCTATCACGGCATAGGGCGAGAAGGATCCCAGTTTTATCTGTCCGCCGTGGGTGTGTCCGCTCAGGGTGAGCTGCGCGCGGCTCTTGGGCAGTATCTCATGCTGCCAGGCATAGGGGTCGTGCTCCAGCATCAGGATGAAGGAGCCCTCGGGCACGCCCTGCAGGGTCTGCTCCACGCTGCCGCGCGAGGGGAAGGGCGGTTTGCCGTAGTTTTCCATGCCTCCCACCACGAGGGTGTCGGCCCCGCGCGCTATGCAGCGGTGCTCGTTGCGCAGCAGGTCCCATCCCAGGGTCTGTATCTGACTTACGGTGGCAGCCTCGGCAGCCGCTTTCTCCTGTTCGGTCCCGCCTAAGTACATGGCATAGTCGTGATTGCCGAGCACGGCCATCACCCCGTCGGGAGCCTTGAGGCTGGAGAGCGCCTCCCGGTGCTGCGCTATCTCCTGCGCGCGCACGTTCTGCAGGTCGCCGGTGAAGACGATGAGGTCGGGCCCGAGGGCGTTGAGGCTGTCCATGGCCTCGGTGAGCAAGCGCTGCCCTCTCCCGGTGAGATAGCTGCCCACATGCGCATCGGAGAAGAGGGCCACCTTGTAGCCGTCGAAGGCCGGAGGCACCTGCGGCGAGGAATAGTCCAACTGCCGCACCTCAAACTTGTAGAAGCCCTCCGTCACGCCATAGCCCACCATTCCTATCAGGCCTGCAGAGAGGGCGGCGGCCACTACCACGGCCCATCGGCCGTTTTTTCTCACTTTTCCTGCAAGGCCCTTTTCGGGCATGCTGGCGCGGCGTGCTTTTTTGGGGTTGTCAGCGCCGCCGTCGGCACCGGCCGTAAAGCTCCGCAGCCGTCTCACCCCGGCCGCCACAGGCAGCAGCAGGGTGAAGAGCGCCTTGGGCAGGGTGTAGACCCCCAGGATGAGCAGGTAGGCAAACAGCCACCACGGATTGGAGGGCATGAAATCGGGCGTGAAGGCCAACCACAGCGTATAGGCCAGCAGCGCCGCCGAGACGGCCCACCACACCACCTTGGGCCATGACCTACGTCCATGGCGCACCCACACCCTATAGAGATACACATCGGGTATCACTATGAGCAGGAGGAAGAGTATCAGCGAGCGGGCTATCATTTATTTTCAATTCGTTCGGCCAGGAAGCGGCGCATCAGTGCTGTGGGCACCCCGCGGCGGCTTGCATAGTCGGCCAGTTGTGCCTCATCTATCTTGCCCAGTTCGAAATAGCGGGCGGCGGGATGGGCCAGCATGAGCCCCGACACCGAGGCGTGGGGCCGCATGGCACCGGTCTCTGTGAGCCGGATGCCTATCTCGCTCATGCGGAGCAGGCGCTCCAACACGAAGTTGAGGCTCGTGTCGGGCAGCGAAGGGTAGCCCACGGCCGGGCGTATGCCCTGGTAGTCGCCGCGCAGCAACGCGTCGGTGCCCAGCCGCTCATTGGGAGCATAGCCCCAGAGCGTGCACCGCACCTCTCGGTGAAGTACCTCGGCCGTGGCCTCGGCCAACCGGTCGGCCAGTGTCTGCGAGAGCATGCGCTCATAGGCATCGCTCCGCAGGTCGGTCTCCATGGCCGTATCGACCGTGGCGGCAAAGAGGGCCACCCGTCCGGCCACCTTGTCATCCGCTGCCGCTGCGGGCACCGGAGCAGGCCTTACGAAGTCGGCCAGCGACAGGCAGCATCCGTCGGCGCCGGGTGTCTGCTGTCGCAGACAAGGAATACGCCCGTCGCCGAGCACGATGTCGTCGTGGTCGGAGCAGGCGGTGTAGAGTGCCGTCACGGCATGGGTGCGGTATGTGTTGTCGAGCCTTTGCAGCATTCGTACGGCATCGGCCCGGAGATTGTCTCTTTCTTTTCCCGGCCCCACCTGCCACGTATGGTAGAAGTAGAGCCAGTTGATATAGGGAGCCACCTGGCTCACGCTGTAGGAGCGCACCTGCCGCAGCAGCGGCTGCTCGCCCCCGGTGGTGTGGTCGTCAGGCCGGCTCATGGTCGAAGGCTATCATTTCGCCCCTGGGCTGGTCGGAGATGAAGCACCTCTCGGGTGCCGAAGGATCAGCGCCATCGTCGGCAAAGGGGCGGGCGTAGACCAGTTGGCCGTTGCAGTAGGTGCGCAGCACCTGCCACTGCAGCGCGGTTCCCTCCAGCGGACTCCATCCGCACTTGCTCAGCACCTCCTGTGCCGCCACGGTGCGGGGTGCGCCTGGGCGCACCATCACCACGTCGGCCTTGTAGCCGGGTCGCAGGAATCCGCGGTCTCTCACACCGAAGAGCCGTGCCGGCTGGTGGCACATGAGCGCCGCCACCCTTTCCAGGGGCAGCACCCCCTGTGAGGCCAGTTGCAGCATGAAGCGCAGGGAGAACTGCACCATGGGCATGCCCGATGCCGCCTTTCGGCATCCGCCCTGCTTCTCGCTGAGCAGATGTGGTGCATGGTCGGTGGCCACGGTGGCGATGCGTCCGTCGGTGAGGGCGTGTCGCAGTGCGTCGCGGTCGGCCTCCGTCTTCACGGCGGGGTTGCACTTGATGCGTGTGCCCAGGGTGGCGTAGTCGCGGTCGGTGAAGCAGAGGTGTGCCACCACGGCTTCGGCGGTGATGGCGGGCAAGGGTCCTGTGCCGCTGTAGGGCAGTATGAGGTCCAGTTCCTCGGCGGTGGAGAGGTGGGCCACATGCAGGCGTGCTCCCGCCTGCCGTGCCATATCGATGCCGAGGCGTGTGGAGGCCAGGCAAGCCTCGCGGCTTCTCACCAAGGGGTGGAAGCGCACGTCGGGGTCGTCGCCCTGCTCGCGGCAGAGGCGCTGCATATTGTCGTTGATGATGCCGGTGTCCTCGCAGTGGGCCATCACGGGCATGCGTGCCTCGGCGAAGACGGCCTGCAGGGCCTCTTTCCTGTCGACGAGCATATTGCCGGTAGAGGAGCCCATGAAGAGCTTCACGCCCGGCACGCTGTGGCGGTCTATCTGTGCGAAGAGCGGGTAGTTGTCGTTGGTGGCCCCGAAGAAGAAGGCATAGTTCACCATACTGTCGCGGCCGGCGCGCTGCCACTTGTCGTGCAGGGCGTCGAGGGTCACAGTGGCCGGACTGGTGTTGGGCATGTCGAAATAGGAGGTCACGCCCCCTGCGGCGGCGGCGCGGCTCTCGCTGGCGATGTCGGCCTTGTGGGTGAGTCCGGGTTCGCGGAAGTGCACATGCGTGTCGATGACGCCGGGCAAGACATAGCTTCCGGCGGCCTCCACGAGAATATCGTAATGGCAGTTGGCGGGAGGTTCGCCCTCATAGACAGCCTCGATGATGTCGTTCTCCATCAGCAGGGCGCCATGGAAAACACGTCCTTCATTTACAATATTGCAGTCGGCTATCAGTGTTTTCATGTTGAGGGCGCATTATGGGGTGTTATTCTTTGGCGGGTGAATCGGCCTGCGGGGCAGGTGCGGGTGCGGCGGGCGGTGCGGGTGCTGCAGCCTCAGGAGCCGGGGCGGCCATCTCGTTGGGTGTGGGCGCCTTGGGGGCCGGTCCCTGCGGTGCGGGCATGGCGGCCTGCGGCTGCTGGGGTGCGGGCATCTGTTCCAGTCCGTTCTGCACGTTCTGGAAGTGCTGTGCCTCGCTCACGTACATCTTCACATAGGGGTCGTTTTTGAAGTTGTCGGTGGCCTTGCTCATAATCTGCACTATCCAGGGTCTCATTTCGGGATAGGGATAGGTGGCGGTGACGAGCATGAAGATGCCGGGGCCGAGCACATTGTCGAAGTTTTCGGTGATAAAAGAGGTGACGAGTGTGTCGAGGCTCATGTTGAGCCGGAGCTCATCGTTTTGCAGTTCGCGCACCACGCGGCTCATGTCCTCACCGTCCATGATGGCGCGGTCGAACCTGTGCTGCAGTTCGTTGAGCTGCAGTTGCAGGCTGTCGCTGCTTTTGAGATAGGTGTAGAGTTTGTCGTTGAGCGGTGTGCCGGAGAGCTGTGTCTGTCCGAGATTGAACTTCACCTGAATGTCTCCACCCTCGAGCACGAGGGGGAATGCCACGCCATTGTCGATGAAGAGTGTGGCGAACCGCACCGAGTCGGTGGTGCCGGTGAAATGGAACTGTCCGTGCACCATCTCGGTAGAGTCGATGTCCTTCATCTCATTGTTTCTGACGGCGCGCAGGTACAGTTTTTTGCTGTCCAGGCTCGACACGTTCGAGGAGCCCTCTATGTTGTAGGAGTTGACACATGAGGCCAGAACAGCGATGGCCCAGATGGCGTAGAGATATTGCTTCATAAATCAGATTTCAATCGGACAGACAAAAATACTATCTTTTGCCGACCTTGTGAAAATATCCGCGATGATTTAAATTATTTAATACACTTTTAGTGTTTATTTTGACTTCTCCTCTTTAGAAAGTTCGCTGCTGATGCGGTGTGTGGCATACATCTCGAGGATGGCGGCGCAGAGCAGCAGCATCACCCACTTGTTGTAGACATAGGCGATGTAGTCGACACGCGACATGAGCGTGGAGAGGAAGTAATACTGTGTGTCGATGAGCGACACAGCGGCCAGGAGGAAGAACACGTCGGCCAGGATGAGTATGCGGCGCAGACGGCGGAGGGTCACGTCGCGGCCCTCGTAGCGCTGCAGCAGTTGCATGGCGGTGAAGAGCACAGCCCCGGCGGCATAGACGAAGCAGAACACGCGGGGCATGAAGAGGAAGGCGCAGCATCCGGCGCCGGCCACCATGAGCACGGCTCCCAGGAGCATGATGTAGTTTTGCAGGGTGGTGAGCTGTCTCATAGTCCGGGTTCCTCCTTCACTGCGTCGTCGCTGAGCACGAAGATGTCCTCATCGTCGGTTTTCATGAAGTAGCGCTCTCGGGCTATCTTCTCAATGGCCTCGGGGTCGGTATAGAGCCGGCTCAGCTTGGTGGAGTCCTCGCGGTAGCTCTCCTCGTAGGTTTCAATCTCGTTTTTCAGATGCGTTATCTGCCGGTAGTTTTTGGCCTGCTGCAGATAGCTGTTCTCGCCGATGAATCCCACCACGAGCACCCCTATCACGATGGTGATAAGGTATTTGTATCGCTCGGCCAGTTCGGGCACACGGCGCAGGTATTCTTTTATTTTGTCCAGCATACGGATGTTTTTATTCGTGCAAAATTACTGAAAGAAGTAGACACTGCCAAACAATTACGTTTTTTTTCTCAAACGCTTCGGTTTTTTCCGATAAAAATAAGTACATTTGCAGCAAATATCATCCTAAACATCACACACAACCCATGCAATATATCGTCTCCGCACGAAAATACCGCCCCATGACGTTCGACGCCGTGGTGGGCCAGACGGCGCTCACCACCACGCTGAAAAACGCCGTGAAAAGCGGCAAGCTGGCCCATGCCTTCCTGTTCTGCGGTCCGCGCGGTGTGGGCAAGACCACCTGCGCGCGCATTTTCGCCAAGGCAATCAACTGCCA
>CACYUZ010000034.1:0-33146 GCA_902777645.1 uncultured Prevotellaceae bacterium
GTTCATCATCGTCAGCGAGGTAGCGGGATCGCTGCCGTCGGTGGTCACGTAAGCCTGGAAGTTGTCGCCGTCGAAGTTGATGGCAATCTCGTCGCCCACCTCCACCTCAGTGCCGGCAACGGGGTCGAAGGTCACCTCGGCCACCACAGCCTTCTTGATGGGATAGACAGCCTCGAACGGCGTCTGCTCATTAGTCTGGTTGTTCTCGAGCACCACCTTCACGGTGAACTCGCCCTCACCGGCTACGGTGACGGTCTCGCCCGGGAACAGGTTCATCATCGTCATCGAGGTAGCGGGGTCGCTGCCGTCGGTGGTCACATAAGCCTGGAAGTTGTCGCCGTCGAAGTTGATGGCAATCTCGTCGCCCACCTCCACCTCAGTGCCGGCAACGGGGTCGAAGGTCACCTCAGGAACGATGACAGGAGCCGCGATGGTGTAGACCGCACGCACTTCCTCGCTCTTATGACCATCAGCATCCTGGCTGTAAGCGCGGATGGTGGTTTCCTCATTGATCAGTACTCTACCCTTCGGGGCCACATCGCCATAGACAGCAGGATCCTTGCCATCGCTGGTGAAGGTGACCGACTGTCCGTTCTCGCCCGGCAGAATGGTTACCCATGTGCCGGCAGGCACCGGTCCCGGTTCGGGATTGAAGGTAGGAGCGCCCACCACCACGGGGCCGCCAATCACCGTGTAAGTAGCGGTCACCACCTGGCTGCGCTGCTCATTGGTAGGATCCTCCACAAACGCCTTAATGGTGAAGGAACCCTCCTGGTCGACCGTTACCTGCTCAGGATTGGTGAAAGCCGACTTGACATCGCTCAGCGGGCTCTCAGGATCGCTGCCATCGGTGGTGTAGTAAAGCAGAAGTCCGTCCTCATAGCTGATTTCGACATTACTGCCATACTCTACGGTCTCACCGCTTAAAGGTGCGAAAGTGGGAGCAACGACAGAAGGCTCTACAGCATTAGGAGTGAACAGGTAGCCGAAGCAACCCAACTTCGATCCTGCGCAGAAGAAGTAGTACTTCTTACCAGCCACGGCATCAAACTCAAGGGTTCCGGTGATTTTTTCAGCCGTAATTTTACCACCTTTTCCATCTTTATCATCTGCAAGAGCGACCTCGTTGCCGTCCTTGTCCTTAATGACATAGTTGTGAAGGTTTGCCTCAGGCAGAGCAACACTGAGATGTGTTCCATCAAAAGTAGCATTGGTGGCATCAATCAGATAGAAAGCCTTGTCAAGATTGAGGATAATTCCTAACTGGACCTTTCCATCTGCCTGTGGCTCAAAGATGTAGTAACAGCCGTTCAGGGGAAGATTGGCGGTATTCATACCTTCGGCGCAGTTGATACCGGAACCCTTCCCGCTTTCAGCCAAATCCTTCGGATTGTTTGAACCCGTCAACGTGATGGCACTGAACTGCTCGACATCTTCGCCATCATCATTCTTAACGGTCACGTTCTGACCGAAAGCATAGAGAGCGCCTGTCTCTGAGATTTTTGTGGCACTCGTCTTCCATTGTTTCATGTCATTGCCGAGCGTAAGCTTAGCCGAACTCGAAGAGATGGCATCACCATCAGCATAGGCTTTTGAGAAATCAAACAACCCTACCTGTGTGGCTTGAGCTTGCGCACAAATCGCAATGAGCATCATTGCAAGAAAAGAAAACAATTTCTTCATACGCATTTTGTTTTTGGTTAAACATGTAGTTAATTAAAAGTATAGAAAGTTTTATTCTATTTCGAGAGATTATCTCACCACCACCTTGCGGCCGTCACGGATGTAGATGCCCTTCAGTTTGCCCGTGGCGCGGCGGCCCTGCAGGTCGTAGAGCACACCGCCGGTATGGGATGCCGGCTTCACAGCCAGCTGCTCTATGCCGCTCTCCACGAGAACAGGACCGGCGGGAGCCGACTCACCCTTGTCGTAGACAGCAGTGACGGTAAACTCCGCATCGTTAAGGTGCGGGAAATCCGTATTGAACGACAGTTGCCCGGCGGAAGTCTCTCCAATGAGTTCGCCATTGTTGTAGATTCTGTAGCCCATAAGAGCGATATCCTGCTGTGCCAGATACTCAGGCACGAAGGACACATCGTCGACAAAGAACTTGTTGCCGTTGTAGCTGGTTCGGTGGATGGCGAAGTAGCGTGTTCCCTCCGGGAGGTTGTACTCATACTTGACCCAATCAGCCCCCTTGACCGACACCTCACTGCCAAGGTCGGTGAAACTCTCCGGCTCCGTATCGGTGGAAGAGGCGCACACATTGAATGTCTCTGTGAAGCTGTTGGTGCATCTTGCATAGAAAGAAATGGTCTGCGCCCGTCCTGAGAGTTCGGGAGATATGAGCCAGTCGTCGGCCATGAAGCTCGATGACATGAGCATTTTTTCCCCGTCGTAAGCACTCCAGATATCGTCGAGCCCCTTTCCACCGGTGCCCAGCACCACCTCGGATGGATTCATCACGATGAAGGCATGCGGCAGTGTGCGGTTGGGCCAGATGTAGTTCTCGCCCCAGCTGTAAGTGAGCGACTGGTCGCGGTCGACGAGCACCCAATCGCCAAGGTCGGAGATGGTGAAGTCGTCATACTGCTCGAATCCCTCCATGAGCGCCGACTCCTCGGTGCGCGGCGGTTGCGGAGCCAGCCATGCGAGAGCCCCCTGCTGCCAGGACAGACTCTGCGGAACAGGATAGGAAGGATAGCGCACCTGCAGCGAATCAGTCCGGGTGGTATTGTTGTCCGTATTGTTGTCGGCGGGATACTCCACCACAGCATAGACACCGGTCTGTTGCGGCATGCCAGCTGTTGCTGTTACCGGCACCATCACCTCAACAAGGTCGCCCACTTTGATAGCCGGTCCGTTGATGGAGCCAGCCTTCTGCCCTTGCGCATAGACTTCTACTGTATAAGCATTCTCCGGCACTTCATTGCTTCCCAGGTTGGTGACGGCCACTCTGACGGTACGCGGCTCACCGCTCCGCAGATAGGCCGGCAGCCGTGTGATACGCGCGGTGAGGTCATCTTCGTACTGGTTGTAGATCATGATATTGTCGACGTAGACCAGTTCGACGGTATTGGTGAGCGTGGTTTCGAGCGCCACATAGCAGGAAGGCTGTCCGGCTATGGCATCGAGCGGCACCACGGCGCGGATATATTGCCGGGCCAGGCTCTCATCGCCCATATCGAGCTCGGCCACCGTTTCGAAATTGACCCCATCGGTAGACACTTTGATTTTTAAGGGGCGATCCATGGCATAGTCGTAGAAATAGTAGAGCGACATGACCGGTCGGTTACAGTCCGTGAGGCAGAGGCGTCCGGTCTGCGCACGTGTTGTCTCCTCGATGGTGGTCTGCATCTCATCGATCACATTGGTAGAGATAGCCAAGAAACCATTGTCGCCATCCTGCGAGAAGCGGTTGTCGGAGATTTCATACCAGCGGGTGCGTCCCGGGGTGACCGGTTTGAACCACAGGTGGGAGGCGAATCCGTCGGGGAACGACTCGATGAACGGCAAGCCATACGGTTCGCCGATGATACGCGTCTCTGTGGTTGTCTCTTTACCCTCTCCAGTCTCAGAGATCGGTTTGACATAGTAATACATAAGTCCCTGTCCGTCGACCACCACCGTACGTGCCACGGGATAGTGGTACTGCTGCTCAAGCTCCTGGTATCGAATTTCAGCGGCCGCCTCGAGCCACTCGATATCCACCACATCCTCGAACGAGGTGGCAGTGAGCCCTTCGGCCAGCATGGTGCCGGTAGGCTGCATATAGCGTTTGATGCTGTATTTCAAGTTTTCTGTATCGATATAGCCACCATGTACGCCCACCGAAGGAGCGTCCCATGTGACGACAGCGTGATGGGTGTCATAATCGTAGGTGAAGTGCAGGTTCTGCACCGGTCCAGGCTGGTCGACGCCAATGAAAGCCTCGGCCTGAACAGGGTCTGAGGGTCCCTGGCTGTTGACCGCGACCGCCTTGTAAGTGTGCAGTCCTCCCGTGACATTCGTATCCTCGAACGACAGCACCTCTCCCGGCTGCGGGTTGGGGAAGGTGAGAATGAGTCTGTTGTCGCGGTAGAGTTCAACACCGGTGATAGACTCCAGGTTGGAGCCGTCGACAGCAACTACCGGTGCCTTCATGGACACAAGAGCCGAGAGGGCACCTTTCTCGCCCGGTGTGACGGTGAGGTCGGTTACGGGCCCGGGGGCCTGCTGGCTGATGGTCTCGCGGAGGGAGATATCATCGATGAAGAGATAGTTGGAGTAAGGGTCGCCCACTGTGGAATGGTGGAATCCGATGCGGTAGTCGTCGCTCTCCTCGACCGTGAATACGGCGGTATAGACCGTGGCCGACTCCTCGGTGACTGCTGTGAGCGGCAGGATGTTGGTGGTGAAGGAAGAAACCCGCTTGCTGGTTCCGAGGAAGACAGCGAGGCTCTCGCTGCCGAACATCTCGATGTAAGACTTGAAAGAAAGTTCATAGGTCTTACCCTCTTCAAGTTCGAAGATAGGTGTGATGAGCCAGTCGTCGGCATCGTAGTTGCGCTCACTTTTGGCAGCCTGCACGATGTCATCGTAACGCCAGACGTCCTCGTCGTTGTTCTCGTTGGCCACGGTGAACGACTCGAAATCGCTGATGTCGTCGAACTGCTGCAAATAAGGCAAGGCCACCTGCGCCCTCACGAGAGCTGCCGAGGCAAGCATTGCAAGCAAGAGAAGATTTCTGGTTTTGGAAAAGAACTGAATCATTAGCGCCATATAGTTTGTTAAGTTTAGGTTATCTAATCACTATCTTACTCACCGAGCCTCCCTTTTCAACGATGTAAAGCCCCGGTTTTAGTTGTCCGGCCGTGACGGGCTGTCCGCCGAGGGTGTAGAAATGCGGAGCACCGCTCTCCTGCCCCACCGCCGAGGAGATGCCTCCACCGATAGAGACCCCATTCTGCGCCGCATTGAGCACGGCACCCGTAGGATAGCCCGTGGCGCGGTCGGCCTGTGCGGTGACGAAGGCCACGACCCTCAAAGAGCCCTGTGTCCATGCATCATCAACATCAATGGAGAACGACTGTGAGAAGTGCGTGTCGTCCGTCCACTGGATGCGGTCGCCCGACTGCCGTGTGAGGACGGCTCTGAGCACATTGTCGTGGTATTTCTTCGTTGCGTCGCCCGCCTGCGAGCCCACCGCCAGCACATTGTCCTCGACAAGGAACACATTGATGGTGGCCCGCGGGAAGAGCGTTTGGAAGAAACTCTTTGCCTCGCCGCGGACGAGGACATTGACCATGCCATTCTCTATTGTCAATTCAGGCATGAGCGAGACAAAGGCCCGTTTTTCGGCCGCCATGCCGAACACCGTCTGCATATCACTGGCCGAGAAGCCACCGATGGTGAAGGCCGGCGTATCGCCTACGAGCTGGCTGCGGTCTATCATAATGAAGGGATTGCCGTAGACGCCGAACTTGAGATAAGACTCACTGGCCTCGATGGTAAACTCATCGTTGCGGTAGCCCACATGGTGCGCCACCCATGCCACATCGGAGCGTCCCTGGACCACCTGCTCGAGCAGTTTGTCGACAGGCGGGCAGTTGACACAGGGTAGCGAAGTGAAATGCTCGAGGAGCAAGGTGTGCGGATAGGTGGATGAATAGACGAAGAACGGGATGCGCAAGGTGTTGTTGGCCGTACGCCCGTCGTCAACTCCCTCTGCGGAGAGCGTCACTTCGACGAAATGCTCGCCTTCCTCCAGCCCCTGCAGCGAGAAAGACTTCGAAGCCTCCCTCATATCCATCGGGGCCAAAACGCTATAAGTAACCCCATCGGACACGGGCTCACCACCATCAAGGCTCCAGCTGAGCGTATAGGCGCTGACATTCTGCGTGCCCAGGTTCTCGACACAGACCGATGCATTCATCTCAGCTCCCGCAGCATAGCAGAGGCTGTCGGTGGAGCCATCAATGACAGCCATGTCGAAGTCGGGCAGTTCCGCCTCGACCACTGCCCTGATGTAGAGGATGCCCACCCCATCGTTGTGATAGTCGGCCCACTGGTTGTCGACCGCAACAAGCGAAGTGTTCTCATCGCCGCTGCCCTTGGCCAGGATGCCCCTGACGCCGTCGGGCTGCGTGAACGTATAGCCGATATAGAGCTCATCTCCGTCGACGGTGAGCGGCTCGTTGAGCGTCAGCTCATTCCATCCGTTCTCCACGGTGCCGAGGCTCTGCACCACAACCGAGCTCTCGCCGAGCGCCTTTCGAATCCATACCGACGCTTTCTCCACCCCTTCGCGGAGGGCAACCTGGATGCGCACTATTTTTCCATCCTTGTAGCGCTGCATGGTAGCCTTGGGCAGACGGATGGCCGCAGAGAGGCGAGCCTCGCCCTCGATGCCGATGACATCGGCGCCCTCCAGGTCGTCGGAACAATAGCCAAGAAGATGCGTGTTTTGCGCCGAGATACCTAAGGAGAAGCACCACGACAGGATGAACAGGGACAATAGAATATTACGCATAGACAGTAGTTCGTTTAGGTTTAAGGTCAACAGTAGCCATCCTATCATCTGCCGGAGCAAGATGGTGAAGACCTGTGAACGGAATCAATACGGGCAAACAGCTAAAGCTTCCCGACCTTCCGTTTCGGCACATATTTATAAAAAAAAGCAAAGAAAAAAACTATTTAAAACTTATTATATCTTAAAAACAAGTATTTGTAAACCATTAGTTTACATTACGAAAAAGGAGGGAGCGCCAGCCCCCTCCTCAAGAGAATAAGTTGATAAAAGCGAATTATTTCCTGACCATCTTTTTACCGTTAGAGATTACTACACCCTTGAACGAAGCAGCCACACGACGACCCTGCAGGTCATAGGCAGGAGCAGCGGTCTGGTTGCCGGCGATGTGCCTGATGCCACTGACGATACCCGTATTGTAGAGCACGGGATGACCGCCCACTTCCTGGCTGAGGAACCAGACGCCGGGAGCCGCCTCTGCCAAGAGGTTGTAGACGGTATCGTCGGTAAACCACTCGATAGGCGTGACAGGCAGAGCGGGCCAGTCGGTGACAGGATCGAAGCAATTGGTAATCTGAATGTTATTGCCACGGGCGAACGACTCGCCATTGGTGACCACACCCATGTTGTAGCAGTTGGTGGTAACCGCATCATTGCCGAGCCATCCTGAGAGGCCGCCGGCTTCCCATCCACTGGAGATATTGCCCGCGTTGTAGCAGTTGAGGAGCGTGAGGTGGAGCACACCCGACGTGTTGCATCCCACGATACCGCCCGCATTCTGGTCGGTGGTGGTGACGGTAGCCTCGTTGCCCAACTGCTCGAGCAGTGCCTCGCCATTGCCGCTGACATGACCGATGAAAGCCGCAGCGAAGTTCTTGCCGTTGACGACAGAAGAAGCGTCGATGGTGAAGTTCATGATATGCGCGCCAGCCGTAATCTCGCGGAAGAAGCCCACATTGGCCTCGCCCGGCAGGTCGATGAAAAGATTGCTCACCACATGTCCCTGGCCGTCGAAGGTACCGCAGTAGGGAGCCGAAGCCGTAGCGATGCCGCTGAACTCCACCCCCTCGAAGTTGATATCCTGCGAGAGCTTGGCATTGAGCGAAGCATCCACTTTGTTGACCATGGCGGCGAACCACTTGACATCGGTGGCCGAAGCCAGCGTGTAGACACCCTCCTCGGGAAGGATATACTCCGTGTCGGGAGTGCCGCACACGGTGCAGATGCCATCGGTGAAATGATGGTCGTCGCGGGTAGCCCCCTCCGTGTTGGAGTAAGTCACCTCAGCGCCCTCTTTGGGATTTCCGGCACAGTCGAGGGCACCGTTGGCATAGACCACGCCACCCTCGATGAAGACCGGCATAGGATAGAGATTGGTGCCCACCACCTGGTACCAGTTGACCTCCTGGCTCTGGCGGTTATTGAGCATATAAGCCAGTTGACCGCTCTTCATTTCCTCTTCGGTGAAGAACTCACCCTGCATGCCCTCAATCTGGTAGTTGTTCTCGCCCTGCACCTCATCCTTTCGCCAGAGAGCAGCGCCGTTGATACCAGTGGCCGTGCTGTAGCAGTTTTTGATAGTAGAGTTGTTGTCGCCCATCCATGCGCAGATGCCCGCATTCTCGTGCGACCCGATGATTTCGCCCAGGTTGTAGCAGTCGGAGATGTGTACGATTTTCTCCGAGCATCCCACGATACCGGCGGCATTCTGTGCCGAGCCGTTGATACGCGCCTCGTTGCCGCAGTTGCGCACGATGACGCCGTCGCCCCACACATGTCCGAGGATACCGGCGGTGAACGCCGTGCCCTGGATGTTGCAGGAAGCGTCGATGATGACCCGCTCGATGACAGCGCCACCCACGGCCTGTCCGAAGAGCGCCTGGTTGTTGCGGTCGGCATTGGTGGTAAGGTTGAGTATGCGGTGTCCCTGGCCGTCGAAATGACCATAGAAATCGTGCATATCCTGTCCGATGGGCGTGAAGTCGAGTCCCTCCATATCGATATCGGCCATAAGGCGCGCATTGGAAGCCCCGTTGACATTGTTCACAAGATAAGCGAACCAGTTGAGCTTATCCCCATTGTCGATGAGGTAATAGCCGTCCTCCATCTCGCAGAAATCATCCTGCATGAGGCCGCACACGGTGCAGAAGCCCCGTTCGAAATGATGGTCGTCGCGTGTGGAGCCCTCGGTATTGGAGAAGGAGAAAGCAGCGCCCTCTTTGGGATTTCCGGCACAGTCGAGCGCACCGTTGGCATAGACCAGCAGATGGTCGGGCAGGAAGGTAGGATGGAGGTCGCGCGGCTCGGAAAGATTCTGCCGCCAGAATCCCGCATCCTGGTTGTCGTTGAGTGCATAGGCCAGTTTGCCGGACTCCACAGCGCCCTCTTCGATGACCGATGCCCCTTGGTCGGCATAGAGGTGGAAGATACGCTCGGCCGTGATGCCGGTGCTGTTACGCCAGAGCGAGTTGGACCCGTCCTGCCCACTCTCGAGGACACCCGTGTTCCAAAATCCCCTCACCTCGACGGAGCCATGTCCGCCGAACCATCCGGCGATGATGGCACTCTCGCCGCCGCCGCTCACATTGCCCATGTTGTAGCAGTTGGTGATGCGCGTGGCCGGTCCACCGTTCATCACGACGCCGATGAAGGCACACACATTGTTGCCGGTGCCGTAGACATAGCCCTCATGGCCCACGTTTTCGAGTGTGACCCATCCGCTGCCGTCGGAGCAGCCGATGATACCACCCACCTTGTCGCCACCCCGGATCTCATTGCCCGGTCCGGCGATGAAGTTTTTGATGACACAGCCTCCGTTGACGACACCGAAGATACCGATGCGCTCGTCGTAGCTCTCATAGCGGAGGTTGTTGACGGTGTGGAACTGCCCGTCGAAGGTGCCCACAAAGCGGTTGTCACTGTTGCCGATAGGTGTCCATGCCACATCGGTCATGTCGATGTCGGCGGTGAGGACGGCATTGGCGCCGTTCTCGCCACCGTTGACGATGGCAGCGAATTCGACGAGGTCGGTGGCGTTGGTGATTTGGTAGACACCATCCACCTGGTCGATTGCATTGGCTGCGGTGGATGATAGCCATAAGGCTGTTATGGCTATCATTGAATGTAAATTGATTTTCATAATATATTTGGTTAGAATGATTTATTTGGTATGCTCGACCCAATCAAAGGGTCGGCATATCACTCACGCAACAAAGTTGCGATTTTTTTTAATGCCTTGGCTTAATGCTTCAGCTTGAGGGTAGCGGTGTTGCCTTTTTGCCAGGCTGAGTATTGTATCTTGCCATTGGCGACAAAGGCAATGCGGAGCGTGCGTTCCGGCGCCGCCCACTGGCCCTCTTGGGGTGAGAGGGTGACGGTGAGACGCTTCTTGGTGCGGGTGGCCTCGAGACGGGTGATGAGGTAGCCTCCCGTGCGGTAAGCGAAGCCGTCGCCGTCGTCCTCATAGAGTTGGCCGCAGGCCTTTCCCTCGTTGTCGAGACAGACATAGAGCGTGAGCGAGTCCGTCCGCATGTCGGTGGTGCTCTGCGCCAGGTTGGCTACGGGAATGACCGACCCCGGGCGCTGCTTGAGAACCGCCTGATAGCTGTCGGCCTTCTCCTCGAGCGAGATGGACTGCCAGGAGCCCTTGTCGGGCTCCGCCACAGGTCCCGCCCACTGCGGTATGACCATGAGGTCGCCACCGAGGAGGAACGCCTTGTCCTCGCTGCGGAGCGAGCGGTCCTTGGCATCGGCCATGAAGACCGGCCGCATGACCGGCATGCCACAGACACTGGCCTCGCGGAAAGCCGTATAGACATACGGCATGAGACGGTAGCGGCGGTTGATGGCCGTGCGGCACACATCGAGCACCTCGGGTGTGAAGGCCCATGGCTCCTGCTGTGCGCTGCCCTTGATGCTGTGGTTGCGCACGAAGGGGAAGAAGACGCCCATGGCCGTCCACTGAGCGAGCAAGTCGCCAGTGGCGCTCTCACAGAAGCCGCCTATGTCGGGTCCGCTGAAGGGCTGTCCGGAGAGTCCGAGCGTGATGGACATGGGCACGCTGAGCTTCATCTGGTCGACCGACGAGAGGTTGTCGCCCGTCCATGTGGCGGCATAGCGGTGTCCGCCGAGGAAATTGGAGCGCGAGAGGATGAAAGGCCTCTTTTGTGGGTTGGCCAGGAGTAGACCCTGTCTGCTGGCCCGCACCATATTGAGTCCGAAGACATTGTGGAACCTGAGGTGCGGTCCGGGCTCAACGCCCTCGCCCCCGAGATGCCAGTTGTCTACCGGCATGGAGTTTTCCGGTCCGCCGAAGACAGCCGGCTCGTTCATATCGTTCCACACGCCATCGATGCCGGTGGCCATGAAATCCTTGTAGAGCGTAGCCCACCAGCGGCGCACATCAGGCCGTGTGAAATCGGGGAAGTGGCAGGCACCCGGCCACACATCGCCCACGAAAGGTTTTCCGTCCTTGTCCTTCACCCAATAGTCGCCGAAGGAGCCCTGGTCGTCGACGAAGTAGCCCTTCTCCGCCTTTACGCCCGGGTCGATCATATAGACCGCCTTGAAATGGTTCTGGTGGAGATAGTCGTTGAGCCGTTTGGGGTTGGAGAACTCCTTCGGGTTGAAAGTGAAGATACGGTAGCCATCCATATAGTCGATGTCCATCCAGATGACATCGGCCGGAATTTTGTTTTCCCTCAATTTGTCGGCAATCTCCATGACCTGCGTATCAGGCTGGTAGCTGAAGCGGCACTGCTGATAGCCCAGTGCCCACAGCGGCGGCAGCTCCATGGTGCCGGTGAGGTCGACGAGCGCCTTCATGAGTTCCCGGGGGCTGTCGCGCTCGATGACGACGACGCGGAAGGCCGGTCCCTGACTTTCGAAGGTCACCTTATGGTCGAGCGTGGAGATGGTCTGGCGCCACGTATTGTCGGCGATGATGCCGAAAGCCGAGCCATCGGCCCTGACGCCCATGACCCAGGGATGACTCTGATAGAGATGCGACCCACCGTCGACGCCATAGGCCGGCGTATCGATGTTCCAGAGGCCCACGGTGCGTCCGTTGCGCCGTAGCGGTCCCGTCACCTCACCAGTGCCGTAGAAATCGACATCGCCCTCCACCTGAATGGTGGCGATGCTCTTTCCGTCGGCCGTGGAGAACTGCGGTCTGATGTTCCACTGAGCGGGCAGCGGGTTGAGTGCTTTAGGTTCATGGAGGAAGATGGGCGACGGCTCATGCTGCGCCGCATCGTACTGGGGCGGATAGAACACCGCCACCCTGTTGTCGGAAACAAAGGCAGCCTGCGCCATTGCCATAGCGGCAATGGTGAGGCTGCCCAAGCACATGACGACTTTTTTTGTCATCTCATCAATGTATTATTTCACTAAAACCTTTTTAACTGAACCATCATTCTGACGAACGATGTTGATGCCATGACGCATGTGCTGTTGACGTACGCCACTGAGCGAGAAGACAGCGGCGGGAGCATTATGAGCGGCTGCCACGGAGCTGATGCCCTCGGAGGCATTGACATACTGACCGTCCTGGAGTATGACCACGCCGTGGGTAGCATCGAGCACAGGATGCAGGTCGGTTCCGATGGTCTGATAGAAGACCACCTTGCCGGCGCCCTCGTTGATATCGTAGCAGAGTTTTCCGCTGAACACATCGGCCTCGTCGGCTGCGGTGACCTGTGCACCGTTCACCTCGAAGCAGTTGGTGAAGGACACATTGGAGCCATTGTAGCGAGCGAAGGTACGGTTGCCGTCGACTGCCTCAGGCGCCACGATACCGCTGTTGTAGGTATTGACCACCTCGGCCCTGTCGCCCAGCCATCCGGAGATGGCGCCGCACTCGCGCTGTCCGATGATATCGCCCGTGTTGTAGCAGTTGATGATGCGTACATACGCCTCGCTGAGGTCGTTGACACCGAGGATACCGGCGCCGTTGACACCGGCGGCACCTACATTGACCACTGCCTCATTGCCGCAGTTCTCGATGGTAAGCGTGTTGCGTCCGATGGAAGTACCGGCGATACCGGCCGAATAGCCCGTGGAATAGATTTCGCAGGAAGCGTCGACCACCACATTCTTGATGGTAGCACCGCTCACCACACCGAAGAGGCCCTTGTTGCCGTCGGCAGCCTCGATGAGCATGTTCTTGATGCGGTAGCCGTGGCCGTCGAAGGTACCGGAGTACGGGCGTTTCACATCCTCGCCGTTCTCCTCGTCAATCTGCTGATAGAAGCGTGTGCCGATGCCCTCGAACTGAATGCCGGCCATATCGATATCGTTGGCCAGGTCGACAATCACATTGCCGTCAATCTCGCCATTGTTGATGGCGTCGGCCAGGTTCTTGAGCTGCTGACCGTTGCGGATGATGCGTGCACCGCACACCGAGCAGATATCGTCGACATACTGGTGATCGGCTCTCTGCGGCTCACCCTGCGTATTGGAATAAGAGATGTCGGAACCCGGAGTACCGTCGCAGTTGAGCGAACCATTGGCATAAACCAAGGCGTGCGACTCGAAGGGCACGGGATAAGCATCGTCGTAGAGGTTCTGTCTCCAAGCCTGCGTCTCGCCACCCTCATTGAGATGGTAAGCCAGCTCACCGGAAGCCACCGCCTCGCGTGTCACCACCTGTGCGGCATTCTCCCAGAAATCAGTGATATTGTCGGTGTAGAAGCAGTTGATGATATTTCTCACGTGACGTGCGATAACGGTAGAATTGCCGGTGAGCATGAACTCGGAAGGAGCCACGTAGCAGTTTTCGATAATGGTCTCCACCTCGCCGTGTGCATAGCCGATGATGGCAGCGCTGCCCTCGCTGTAAGGCGCATTGAGCGAGCCAACGAAAGCACAGTTGCGGAAGACGGGCGACTCATGGGCCACAGCGCAGATACCGCCGTGAGTAGCATCGCCGGGATAAGAGCCCGTGATGTCGAGCGCCACCACCACATTCTCGATGAGCGAGGAGCCGCGGGTGACGAAAGTCAGACCGCCGATGAAGCGCTGTGTGCTCTCGATGGAGCCGGTGACCGTAAGGTTGCGTATGACCGCATTGGAGATGACCTTGAAGAGGCCGACCCCGTCGTACGACACATTATAAGCCACCTTGACGCTGTGCTCCTGTCCGTCGAAGACGCCGTCGAAGGCACGTGCGTCGTCGCTCTCATTGGCCGTGAAGGCGTCACCGCCAATCATGACATCCTGGCGAGTGTACTCGGTGAAGTCGATATCGGCAGCGAGTCGGGCATTCACCTTCTTATTGCCATGGTTGACGAGTGCAGCGAACCAGTTGAGCTCGGCCGGTGTGGTGATTGTATAGAAGCCGTCGGTGAGCGGGAGGAAATCCTTGTCGACATCGCCGCAGACCGAGCAGATACCATCAACGAAGGTGTGCGGGTCGCGGTTGGACTCGTTGACATTGGAGAAAGTAGCCTCTCCCCCTTTCGAGGAGCCGTCGCAGTTGAGGTCGCCCACGGCATAGACCACACCGTGAGAAGAGAAGGGCACGGGGTGCATGTCGACACCCAAAGTCTGGTACCAGATGACATCCGCACTCTGGTTGCCGTTCATCTGATAAGCCACGGCCCCCGAACTGAGGTCGTACTCATCCTCGCTGATGAGTGTGCCCTGATATCCATATGAGTCGAAGTTGTTGGTACCCTTTCCGTTGCCGTTGCGCCAGAGCGAGTTGGAACCGTCCATACCGATGACGAAACCCGCGTTGTAGCAGTTGGTGATGACGCTGTTGGAGTCGCCCACCCATCCGCAGAGAGCCGCGCACTCACGTCCGCCGGAGATACCGCCCGTGTTGAAGCAGTTGAGCAGACGGATACCGCAGGCGCTGCTCATGCTGACGCCGCAGATACCGGCCGCATTCTCCTCAGCGGCACCGATGCTGGCCTCATTGCCGCAGTTTTCGAAGGTGACAGAGCCACCCCCGTTGGTACCGCCGGCGATACCGGCCACGAAGCGCTTACCGGAGATGAAGCACGACCAGTCGACGATGACATTCTTGATGTACGCGCCGTCGTTGAGCACACCGAAGAGGCCCACATACTCCTGCTCAGGCAGTTCGAGCGTCATGTTGCGAATGAAGTGCTGCTGTCCGTCGAAAGAGCCCGAGAAGGGGCTGCTGACGGTGCCGATGGGCTGGTGGGTAACCCCCGTCATATCGATATCGGCCGTAAGCGCGGCGCTGACAGCGCCATTGCCGCTGGCCACCATGTTGGAGAAGTCCTCCAAATCCTGTGCGGAGCCTATCTGGTAGACGCCGTCCACTTGGTCAAGAGCGTAGGCCCTGGTGCTTCCTAACCACAGGCATGCCATGGCAAGGAGCGTGAAAAGTAAATTTTTCTTCATTGTGATAAGGTCTTAGTTATTTAATCCATTCAGCATTGACTGACTCATTAAAGATATCGATGGTGATGCGGTAGACACCGTCTTTGGAGATGCACCACTTGGTGTCGGAGCCTCCAGTGCGCAGCCGCTTGTCGGTGAGGATGTCGGTGCCCTGCTTATAAGGATGAAGCGCTTTGGGATACCAACGGTCCTGTCCTTGGAACTTGAAGCTGGTAGGTTCCTCGACCCCCTCATGGCGTTTGAGTTCGCCCTCCCACGTCCAGACATAAGGATTGTCGAGCTGCTGTTTCATGAGAAGCATCTTGCCCTCTTTCCATCCCGCCTCGGTAGCGCCACCACCGATGAACAGCTCGCCCCAGGGCTGGCATATCTCACCCTTGAGCCGTTTGGCCGCGGGAGAGACATGGAAACGGTAATGCCCGTCGGCCACGACCACCTGCCACGCCAGAGCATCAGCCCGGTCGGTGACGGTGAGTTCTGCCCCATGGTTCACGATATTGGCATCGGGCAGCACAGGAGCGAGGAACTGTGTGGTCTTGCCCACCTTCTTGGTAGTAATGATTTTCAGTTCGCCGGGAAGCAGTTCGCCAGCATATTTGAAGTCGTCGTCATCGACCATCACGAGTTTCTGCGTGCCGCCCGGCACAGCCGACCCTGTGATCCACAGCTGCTTGTATTGTTGCGCCGAAATGGTGAGGGCCACCAAGAGCCCCACGGCTATAGAAGCAATCCTTTTCATATACGATTAATAGACAAGTTTGACATTGATTTCACTATTGCAGGGAGTCTGGCCCACGAAGACGGTCACCTTGCGTGTAAGGTTGTTGTAGTTCCAGGTTCCATTGGAGAGCGTCTGTCCGTTGACGGTGACAGCATTAGGTCTGTCGACAGCAAGGAACTCGACGGTATAAGCCCTGTTCTCCGGCATGCCCGGGAAACTGCCCTTTCTGGCGCAGATGGTGAGCGTATTGTTCTGATGGCGCAGCAGCGTGGTAGTGCAGAGGCCTTTTTTGTATCCCTCGGTATCGCCCTCGTCCTCATAGTATGTGTAAGCGCCGTCGGCACCGGGCACCACTTTGAGGATGAGTCTATCGGGTCTTGTATTGAGGTTCATGACCGGCGGATAGTTGACGATGACGGAGCCAGCCTTGTAGAAATAAGGAATCTCCTCCTGTGTATAAGCATCGGTGAAGATCCTGTTGCCCTCTACCACCGTGTTGCGGCACACATCGTACCACTTGCCCTCGGGGAGCCAGGTGCGGCGCGAAGCCTTTCCGTCGCTGCCCGACGGCGTGACCACAGGCGCCACGAGGATATCATCGCCGAACATATACTCATCCTCAAAGAGATAAGCGTTGCTGTTCTCCGGTGCGTCGTAGTAGAGCGGGCGGCAGATAGACACCCCCGTGTCGTAGGCCTGCCGTGCCGCCGTGTAGATATACGGCATGAGCGCATAGCGCAGGCGTACGGTCTCGAGGAGGAGCGGGAAGTTGTCGTACTTCCAGATGCGTCGCTCAATGCCCGGCCAGTTGGTGGCATGGGTGCGGAAGACCGGTGTGAAGACACCATACTGCATCCACCTGAGATAAAGTTCGGGATTATTGCCGTCGTACTGCTGATGTCCGCCGAGGTCATGTCCCCAATATCCGAATCCCACGTTGGAAGCCGTGGCGGTGAAATAAGGCTGCCATGCCAGTGTGCCATACGTGGTGAAGGAGTCGCCGGAGAAGCCAATGGGATAGCGGTGGCTGCCCAGTCCGCCCCACCGGTGGAAGATGAGCGGTCGGTGTTCGGGCCTGTTGTTCTTCATGTCATTGTAAAAGACATGGTTGCACCAGAAGGTCTCGCCGAGGCCATCGACAAACTTGCTGGTGAGATTCTGCTGCCAGTCAATCCACCAGAAGTCGACCCCCTGTTTCTCTCTTGCGCGGATGATGCGGTTGAACATATTGTGGTAGAACTTCGGGTCGCTGAGGTTCCAGGGCACCACCTTGGCGCTCTTGTCGAGTCCCATGTCATCGCGCAGTTCGGCGAAAAAGTCCTCGTCATCGTCGACGCCGTCGGCAGGGTGCAGGTTGAGCGCCACCTTGAGTCCGTTGTCGTGCATCCATTGGATGAGCCCTTCTGGGTCGGGAATGGCCGTACGGTCCCAGGTCCACCCCGTCCATCCCTGTGTATGCCAGTCCATATCGAAGATCATGACATCCATGGGTATGTTGTTTTGCTTCACGTCGTTGACGATTTCCATGAACTCGTCGGAGGTGTAGCGCTGGTACTTGCTGTACCAATATCCGAGCACATAGAGCGGCGGCATGGGCTGGCGTCCCGCCACCTTGATGTAATCGCCCAGCGCCTTCTTGTACTGGTGTCCATAACCGAGGAAATACCAGTCGACCGCCTCTTTGTCGACGGGTTGCGCCACCCATTCGATGCCGTCGTACTGTTTGTCGAAAGCGAAGGTGGTGGAGCCGTCGCCCCTTTTGGTGAGCGGCGACTCATCGATGATGCTCCATCCCGCTCTGGAGAGGAGTCCGTTCTCCAATTCCTGCCTTTTGTTATCGCCTATTTGTCCGTCGAGCGTACGCGTGGTACCTTTCAGGTTGAGCGCATCATCCTTGCCCGGATACCACAGCACGGGCCTGCCATTGAGCGAGAAAGCCACGGAAAGCACCTCGTCGGACGGTTTGTCGGCCGCTATGCGCCCTCCTATTTTATATTTGAGCAAGAGTGCATCGGTCTTGATGTAAAGGAAGCCGTCTTTCCGCTCTGTGGAGAATTTGGGCACGGGCAGATTTCGGTTCACCACGGCGAAGGTAGCCCTGTCTTCGAAGAGCTGTTTGTCGCTGTACTGTATACGTATCATTTCAGGTGTGAGCACGGTGAAACGAGCCTTTCCCTCCAGCACCACAGCGTTGGGATTGGGTTTCGGATTGTATTCGGCCTGTGCCATCAAGGGGCACACAGCTATGCAATAAAACAGAAAAGTGAAAAATCGTCTCATAAGAAGCCAATAAATTGTTTTTTCCGATTGCAAAGATAGACGAATCGGTGTTGCAAGGGAAGAAACCAATGGAATGTATAAGCAAAAAAGGCATAAAAATAGAGGAAAGCGCTGATTATCAGTACTTTCCTCTACCCACCTGTATTAGGATGTATAATGGTAATATTGGGTATTTTCGGGTTTAAATCTCCATTATTTTGGTTTCGAATAGTTCATTTTCCACTGTTGAGCGGTTTTTGATACGCGTCTTGTAGGTATTGACCGTGTGAACGGAGTAGTTGAGGAACTTGGCGATGCGCTCACTGTCGGTGATGCCGAGGCGTATGAGAGCGAAGATACGCATCTCAGAGGTGAGCGACTGCTCATTGGGCGGCATTTTCCGGTCTTTCTCTTCGAAGAGCAGGTTGAATTTTTCCACGAAATCAGGGTAGATTTTGAGGAAGGTTTGGTCGAACGCCTCGTACATATTCTCTCTTTCGGCGTTGAGGGTGGACAGTTTCATCATGGAGCGGAGGTCGTCGTACTGTCGTGCCACGATTTTGCGGTCTATCATGAGGAAGATTTTCTCCAGTTTGGCGATAAACTCCGCATTGGTATAGAAAGAGCGTCCGATATACGCATTTTTGATTTTATCGTCCTCGGTGAGCTGGCGGTTGGCCAGTTTGAGTTGGTCGAGTTGTGAGGCGATGGTCTCGCGTGCCTCGGTAAGTTTTTTATTTTTCTTCTTGATAAAGAAGTAGCTATAGAGGATGACCCCTGAGAGGATGACGAAGAGACAGCTGGCCGCGATGAGCCAGTTGCGCTGGCTGGTCACCGCCTCGTATCTGTCGCGTTCGATGATGGGTAGTATTTCGCCGATTTCGATTTTGCGCAGTCGGGAGTTGTAGAACTGTACATCATCGAGTGCCTGGTGCACATAGACGCTGGCCCGCTCGTGGTCGCCCTTTTTATAGATGAGTCGCGAGAGATGGTAGAGCGCTGTGATTTCGCGCGTGGCCGTCTCGTTGTCGCAGATGGCCGACTGTGCGAAATACTGCATGGCCTTTTCCTCATTGTCGAGATAGATGTAGGCCCATGCCATTTCGGCTGTAGTCATGGCCTTGAGGTGGAGGTCGGAATCGCATCGTTCCATCACCTTGTTGAACGCCTCGAGCGCCTGCTGATACTGGTGCTCGCGCATGAGTCTGGACCCTTGGAAGGAGAACCATCGTGCCGTGTTGGGCGGTGTTATTTGTCGGAGCGAGTCGAGATAGGCATTGCTCTTGGTGATGTATTTGGTATAGAAAGGCTCCTCGCGCACATAGTCGGCCTGTGCCCTCCATAGTTGGCTGTTGTGCTCATAGTAGTCGGCCAGCAGTTGTCCGCTGAGCTGGTTTCTGTCGATTGACCCAAGCACCTCGGCCGCCTCGGTAAGGATGCCTGCCGAGATGAGGGAGAAAGCGATGGCATGCTTGGCCTCTACGATACGGTCGGTGCGGTTGGCGAGCTTTGCTGCCACCAGGCATTCGTCGGCATAATGATGTGCCGAATCATAGCAGTAGCTTTTATACTCGTTGTAGAGTCCGTAGACGAGTTCATAGTAACGGACATCAGATTTATTATTCTGCACTTCGGCCAATTGCCTTTTCAGGTTGTCGATACGATCCACACGTTTTTTTCTCAAACTGCTCGCGCTGTGCCAGACTATTGTCCAGTTTGTCGAGCCATTGTTCGGTTTCATCGTCGGCCCACGCGCAGTGAGGAGACACCAAGAAGAAGCAAAACAGCAGAGCGTAGATGTATTTCATATCTATTTCGGCGGTATACGTGTAAGATTTAAAGATTTTTCAAAGTTAGGCAAAATCTGCCAAAACAGGAAAACGGGAGATGAAACTTAACGTTTATTAACAGTATAATAGATTAGTCAAATTATCTCCGGGATGATTCATACATGCGAGATATGAGAAAAGGTCAGTTTTTTTCTTTTGGTGCTCATGTTAACCGTTTTTTTCCTATATTTGCACTATTACATGCATAAACGGAATGATATGAGAGATATGCCGGTTGTGAGTTCGCAATACTGGAACATTGTCTACGGTCAGACGCCCGGTCAGGCATCCCTTGACGAGGAAGGCATGCAGACCCTGCGCACGCTGGGCAAGAACATGGCATGGATGCTGAAGCACCTGAATGCGGCCGATGCCGGCAGTCCTGAGCGGGAGCGGCCGATACGCACCAATTTTATTAGATAAGGGAAGCTAAAGGGACATTTGCTCTATTGGTGTTTTTTGGAAGAAAGGGGAATTAGAATATTCTTTTTTGGGGGAACAGACAGAAGGAAACAGCCGGTGCATCCCTGTGCCGGCTGTTCCTTCTGAGCTAAATTATGCTAACCTATAATACTAAAACCTAAAAACCAAATCGGGTAAAAAGATAAAATTGTTTCTGTATGAATGTTGATGCTTTAGGTTGGTCTATCTCACATAAGGATTGTAGAACCTGCTGAGATAGAGCAACTGCGGAGCCTGCCTATTGACCGTGTTGTAACTCTCGATGAAGGCGGCAGCCGCCTTTATGACTGTATTAATAACATTCGTTTTCATTGTTGTATCTCCTTTTGATTAAAACCGTTTATTTTGTTTTGACACTGCAAAGATAAGGCGGTTTCGGACGGGCAGAAAGAAATGCGCCCATTTTCCATCCCACTTGATGCGACAGAGACTTCAAAAAACGACAAAAAAAGCCGCCCCCAGCGAAAAGTGTCGCATGGAGGCGGTATGAGCGGCAGTAAAACGCCAGATTAGCCTATCGTTTCATACAAAGAACTTACTTCACCATGATTTTGCGTCCGCACACCTTACCGCTCTCAGAGCTGCGGAGGATATAGATGCCATGACCGGGGCGGTTGACGCGCCGTCCCTGCAAGTCGTAGTACTGTCCCTCGCCCTCAGCCTTCGGCTGTGAGAGGTCTTTGATACCGGAAGGATCGAGGAGGTAGCGAATGCCGTTGAGGGCATTGACCTTACCGTATCCCCAACGCTCCGTGTTTTGTGCCGTATACTCATCATTGACAGAAGAGACAGAGAGCACCGTCTTCACATCCTCGACTGAGAGAGAGGGGTCGCACTGCTTCCAAAGCGCCACGATGCCCGCCACGCAAGGACACGACATCGACGTGCCCGTCTCACCACCATAGGGATATCCCTGCCACTGCATGGACTCGGCGATGGTCTCATCCTCATCGATGGCATAATGGTTCCAAGACGACACGATGTTCCATCCCGGTGCGGAGACCACCGGCTGCTGCACGCCGTTGAAAGAAGTGCCATAGCTGGAGAAGGCTGCGTAATCATCGAGTTTGGAAACGATAGTATAGCCCCATGTGGTATCCTCGGTCTGTCCATTGTAGAGGCGGTTGATGTTGTTGGTGCAGTAAGCACCCACACTGATTACCCCCTCAGAAGAAGTCCAGTCGCTGCAAGACAATTCGCTGTCGCCGTCGACCTCGCCCTTGATTTTGAAATAATCGGCACCGCCGAAGCCATAGACATTGTCCCAGACATCCACCTCGGTGCCCTCGGCGCCCGACACAGAGAGTTCGAAGACATAGTCGTCGTCGATACCCCCTTCGACAGCAACTTGGAAGCCCAGGCGTCCGTAATCATTCTCGAAAGCACCGACAGCAATGATACCGTCGAAATACTGCGCCAGTTCTTCGTCTTCATCGCTCTGAGCGACGTAGGCCATGACATCGCATCCCGGAGTGGCCGTGAATTTCTGCGACGACCATACGGTGGAGACGCGGTTGAACATTCCCACCTTTTTAATATTGACCTGGACGCTGACCTCGCCCCCGTTCCGGCTGTAGCCGGTTGCATTGCCTTCGACCGCCATTTCGTGCTCGCCGCTTTCATCCGGCATCATGCCCATGAAGAGCGTGTTGAAGGAAGGTTCCTCGGCCGTGAATTTGCGGTAGATATGGAGCGGATATCCCCCCTCATTGCCCACAGAGAGTACCGGCACCAGACTTTCAGACAGATCGGTGAGCGCCTCTGGAATGGTTCCTGTTCCGTCGTGCGGACCGTCGTGCGATCCCGCACTAATGCTCAAGACCACCGGCTGTTCGGACTGCTTGGCATAGGCATCGGCAAAGCCCAGCACCAATTCGAAGAAATCATTTCCCTCTTCGAATTCCTCCTCGAGTTGCTCGTTTTCGACATACGTGACAATCACGATATCGGCATCGGGTGCCATGCCTCCGAAGCCCTGCGGCGACAGCGAGCCGGCCGCGATGCCCAGGGTATGCGAACCATGATACTCCTCATCGTCGTCCGTGGTGAGTTGCGCAATCAGTTCGGGCGTGTCGTAGACAGAGCCGGGCAAGGTGATTTCGCCCACTTCCGGATCATTGATGGTGAATGGCCGTCCGCCATCATCGCCGATGATATAGACACACTTGATGCGCGAGCGTCCCTCTGCATCCTTGAAGGCCGGATGTTGGAAATCGAATCCCGCATCGAAGATGAGGAGCGTGACCCCTTTGCCCGTATAGTCCATATCGGGCAGCGCCGTAGATCCGTTGAGCATGGACACGCCTGTAGCATCACGCCCTATATCGGTCATTTTTTTGCCCTTATGGCACTTGTCGATACGCACGATGCCCTCGATGTGCTCCAAAGCCTGCACCTTGTCGACGGGAATCTGTATGACCACCTGCTGTCCGATTTTGGAGCAGACCACCGCACCGGTCTCCTTGATTTGTCGGTACGTTTCGGCGGCATTGTCGCTCTCGACCTTTACCACGAGACGGATTGTCTGTTGCGGGACCACGGCAGCCCCTTCAGCCTTGGCGCGAGCCGCTTTTCGCTGCCACGCCGCCTTTTTCTGCTCGATTGAGATTTTTGCCCCAGGAGTGAGTTTACCCTGTGCCATGGCCATTAAGACCATGCAGAGCAGAATAGAAATAAGTGTAAATCTTTTCATGTAAAGTTTTTTATAAATTTGGATTATTATCAATATGAGAGCCGATAGAAATTCAGGTGTACCGGTCCGATAAGTCCGGCAGGCAGCAAAGGCGAGTCGGCCTTGTAGAATTTGGTGGATGTATAAGTAAACCGCTGTTTGCAGTCGGGCTGTTCATCGCCGATGAGACGGTTGGCCCAGTTGTTCACCACCCGAATCTCCAATTGGTTGATTCCTTTTTTCAGCGCCCGGGTGATATCCACACGGTAAGGCGACTTCCAAAGCGTGCCCATCGGGATGCCGTTGACCACCACTTCGGCTATGCAGCCCACCAGACCCAGGTTGATTACTACCGAAGCGTTTTTCAGGTCTTTTTTAGCGAGTTTGAACGCATTGGTGTAGACCGCCGTACCGGCATAGTATTTGATGCCCGGGTCGGACGACTCCGTATAGGAGATGAGCTGCGGGAACACCGTCTGCGCCGGCCCACCCCACCGCTCGTCGAAGCGGACGGTCCACGGCGACACAATCTGCCGGCTGTTTACCAATTGCAGTTCCGGTGCCACTTCCCTTTCGGGCACCACCGGTGCCGACTCGAAGACCACGAACACCGCATCGTTTTCCACCAGCGGCAGGTCGACGACGGTGACACCGTCGCTCACCACATAGGTAAGCTTTTCGACGGTGCCCGTCTCCGGATGCCAGAGCGACGGAACACGCCCACAGACACGGAAGAATGCCTTCACCTTTTTTGCCTGCGGCCCCGTGTTGCACACCCAATAGATTTCGGCCTCGGGTGTGGTGCGGTGCACGAATTTCAGACCATTCATATTGTCGGCCCTGAAATCGGGAGCGACATTGCGCAACGCGTCGTCCATGGACTGCCTGCTCAGGTCGACCACGACAGCCCCCTTGGAGCGCAGCGCCTCCAGCTTCTGCTGCACGGCAGGGGCGAAATGGACACAACGGCTGTCGATGACGAGCGCCCTGTAGCGGGCACCGGAAGGAGCGGTGATAAACTCGCCGTCGAAATCGACGAGGCTTAGGAGCGCCTCCTTGTTGACATAATCATAATTGTAGGAAGCCGGCACATCAGGATGTTTGTGCGCGAAGAGGCTGGTGACCACATCGTCCTCGCCATAATAGTAGAGCACATCGGCCACATTGTGCCCCTGTTGGAGCATGAAGCACGAGCGCGCCAGGTAGTCGGTCCAGGCCCTTGCCTGCTCGGCCCACGTCTCATGGCGGTTGAACCACTGTCCGAAGAAGAGCAGTCCGAGTCCCGGCACCTTGTCGTCGACCGGCTGGTGCGCACACTCATGGATGACGAATCGGTTCACGCCGCTCGCCATTTCGAGGTCGGCCGTATGTTTCAGATTGCCCGGATAGAAGCAATAAGCCCCGTTGGCATAGCCATTGACCGTCATCGACTCACAAGCCACATATTTTTTTCCGTAGAGATGCGCCACGGAGGCCGACTCGCGGATGTCGCTCATGCCCATGAGGGAGGAAGAGTTGTCCGTTTTCTGTTCCTTCTCGACCACCCACATGGCCGCCATGGGAATATCCGCCTTGCTTTTGGCCGCCATACCGTCGACGAGGTACAGACGGCCATTCTCGTGCGACTCAAAATACGTCTTCATGCCATGCCGAGCCGCTATCTGCGCTGCGTTCTGATACATACACTCCTCGATGAGTTCGCCGATGGTGGTGCGCCAGTCGAAGAGGAACTCCTCGCTCTGCTCCGCGCTGCCCACCACAACGCCCGTGAGCACCGGCATCCACGGCAGGAGGCTGTAGCCCCTTCTGGCCTCAAACTCCTGCATCATGCGCGGCATCCACGTCTCGTGGCCCGCCTCATAGCTGTCGATGAGCAAGTACTGCGGCAGCCGTCCGCCTGTCGCCCCGCTGTACAGCTGGATATAATGTTCGAGGAAATCAGTGAAAGCCTCGCGGTCAATTTTTGAGACCTCGAGACCAGTGGCCTCTCTCGGTGCCGGGTGGTTGGTCTTTCCGGTGAGCGTATAGCCATAGCGCAATATGCGCCAATTGCCCTTGGGCGCCTTCCACTTGAGCAGTCCAGCCGTATCCATGCACGCTGTTATATCCACCACATCAGTCTGCGGCACCGCCTCCTCCTGTTCGGCCACGGTTTTATAGTCCATCATATCGGAAGGCGTGGCGAATCCCGCCTTTTCCTCGGCATGATTGATTTTAGGTATGGTGAAGAGTTCCACCTCTGGTGTCTGGGACGGTTTCTTGTCGTAGACCACCCGGAAGAAACGCGCCGTGGTGGGCGGGATATTGACCGTGAGATTATAGATGCTGCCGTGAGGGAGGTCGCAGACACGCCTATACTCCACCCCATCGATACTGGCCTCAAGATGTTTCACCACGGGTGCCGGTTGTGCCGCCCAGATGCTGCGGTAGAAGCCATCGGCGATGCGGAGCGCCTTGACAGTGTACGCCTTGTTGAGCTCAATCAGGTAGAAAGGCTGTTGGTCGGTGCCCCCCGCAGAGGATTTTGCCCCCATGTCGGCCATGGAAAGGTCATTTGTATTGACTCTGACGGCCAGCACGCAGACATCGCTGTACCACTGCTGCCACTTCGGCTTTTCGACAGTGAGGCTTACATTACGCCCTCCTTTTATTCTTGTCTCCGTCCACACCAAGCGTTTCATGGCCTTTTCCGGCTTGACCCACGGTCCGCCCGTGTTGCTCCATCCCGGGCAACTGGCGATGGCCGTTTCCATGCCGAGCGAATCGGCCAGGTGCATGGCATATTGGAAACAGTCTTTCCACTGCGGCGACATATAGACCACCCTTTCGGGCACAATCGGTTCTGTGCCCAGTGCAGCCTCGAAACAATGGAATCCCCCTATTCCGGCGCGGTTCATCCACTCGATGTCCTTTTTTATCCCCTCGCGGGATATATTGCCGTCCATCCAGTGCCACCACACCCGGGGTCTTGCCTCCTGTGGCGGTGTGAGGAAACCCTCTCTCAGGTTTTGCGCATCGACTGTCACGGGCAGCAGTGCCATGCAGAGAAAAGACAGAATTTTTTTCATGTTCAGATTATTTACATATCACGTGTGAGCAATCGGCGGTATTCAGCCGGTGTCATGCCCACCACCTCCTGCACTCTCCGCTGCAGGGTACGCACATTGCCTATGCCCGACTCTTCGGCGATGGCCGCTATGCTCCACTGCGGTTTTTCGCGGAGCATGCGCAACGCACCGAGCACCCGCAGGTTGTCGATATACGCCTCGGGCGTGCGGTGAATGGTCTGATGGCGGAAGAGTCGGTTGAGCCTTTCCTGGCTCACGCCGAGCAGCCTTGCGAGCGCCGCCGCATTGAAGTCAGGTTTAAGATGCGGTCTTTCGGCCTCCACCTTCAGTTCGATGAGCGCCATGAGTTGGGCATCGTCCTGCAGGTCGGCATTTCGTTGCCGCTCAATATTTCCGTTGAGAATATCCACCGCCACCTCCGTTCTTCTTCTCAGTTCGATATCCTCCTCGAGACGTTCGGAGAGGGCGAGGTTACGGTTCACGAGGCGTATGATTTCGTTTTTGAGGTGCTCCACCTCTTTTTTCAGCGCCTCATTCTCATTTTGCAACTGTTTTATGTTTTCTTCCCGGGTCATGGTATCAGGACATTTAGGTGTGTACTACCTAAGAAGGCAGCCATTATATGAACTGGAAGATATTGGTGAATCCGATTTCGTCGAAGACCCTTTTGAGGTCATCGTTCAATCCTTTGATGAAGACCTTGCTTCCCTGAGCCTTTGCGTTTTTGAGCACCCCGAGGAAGATACGCAGTCCGCTCGACGAGATGTACTCGAGCAGTGTGCAGTCGAGAATGATATCATGCCCGGAACAATCGTTGAGCACCTTCACTTCGCGTGCAGTCTGTGTGGAGGCGCTTGTATCGAGGCGTCCCTCGAAAGCCATCACGAAATTGTTGTCCTGTTCGGAAAAAGTAGTTTTCATAATTCAGCAAAGAATATAATTTGTTAACATCAATATTAATTCAACTATTGGTACTGCCATCCTACTGTTTGCGCAGTGTGAGGATATTCTTTCCATCTTCCCGCTCATAGTTGATGCTGTCCATGTATTTGCGTATAAGATGTATGCCGAGACCGCCAATGTTGCGTTCCTCCACCGGCAGTGAAGTGTCCACCTCGCCCCGTGTAGTGGGGTCGAAAGGTTTTCCCGTGTCGGTGATAACGAATTTGAGTTTCTGGTCATTGGCCGTTGCCTCCACGTTCACTTTTCCTGGCGATCCGGCGGGATACGCATAGTTGATGACATTGACCACGGCCTCCTCGATGGCGAGGTTCATCTGCATGGTGAGCGAAGGCGACAAATTCAGTGCGAAGCAAACCGAGTCGACGAAGTCGGCCAGTTTCGGCACCTCGTCGATATTACATTCGAGGGTAATGTCGCAGTGCAGTCGGGCATCGAGCTGCTGCCGGCTATATCGGATGGCCATGAGCGTGAGGTCATCGCTCTGCACCACCTCTCCCACATACGAATTGACCGCTTCGAACATGGTATTGATAAGCGATTGCGGTGAAGCCTTCTGCGGGTTTTCCTTGGCCTCGGCAGCATGCTGCAGACAGATGTCCGTCATTCTTTCTTTTCCGAAGAGCTGCTGTTCCTGGTTCATGGCCTCGTTGAGTCCATCGGTGAAGAGGAAGATGGTGTCGCCATACAGGATTTTCCTCTCGCGCATTTTAAACTTGCCCCCCGGGAAAACCCCCACGGCCAGGTTTTCGTTGGCCTCGAGGGGCACCCCATTGATGAGCGGCGCCGGATGTCCCGCATTGCAGTATCTGAGTCGGCCGGTAGGCAGGTCGAGCACTCCCACGAAGAGTGTAATAAACATATTGTACTCATTGTCGGCCGCCATGGTATCGTTCATGGCCGTTACGATACGGTCGGGCGCCGCCTCTCTGGCGCAGAGCATACGGAACACGGAGCAGGCCATAGCCATGACGAGTGCGGAGGGCACCCCCTTTCCACTGACATCTCCCACACAGAAGAAGAGTTTCTCATCGCGTATGAGGAAGTCGTACAAGTCGCCTCCCACCTCTTTTGCCGGTGTGAGCGAGGCATAGACATCCACATCGCTCCGTTCCGGGAAAGCCGGAAACATTTTGGGCACCATGGCCAGCTGAATGTCTCTTGCTATGGTGAGTTCGTTTTTTATGCTTTCCTTCTCGGCTTCCACCTCATGGAGATGGCTTTCGCTGGAGATGGCCCTTTGGATGATAAATGCCAGGACCCCCAGTCCGAAGACATGTATGAGTATGATATAGAAGAGCGACTGTTGCTGGTCATTGTAAATGCCTGTAGCGAGGGCCGATATTTCGCTCATGGGCACATCGGCACCTATCACCCCCACCACACTACCCTCCGCATTGCGAACAGCTCTTGCGAAGGTGCACATCCAACTGATACGGTAATGGCTTTTGTAGGGTTCGCTCCAGAAGGCATCACTTCCGATACCTTTCTGATACCAAGAGCGCTTTGTGAAGTCGAAATCGATGGTCCGGTGTGTTATCTGGTTTATGTCTTCATCTTTGAAGATATAGATGCCATGCGGTTTTTCCTCGCCCTGTCCCTTCAAGCAGAAGTCAACTCCTACAATTTCCTTGCTTTCCTGCAGGCACTGCTTCACCACCACGCAAACCGAATCGATATTCCCCGCATTGGTGAGGCGTTCCACTTCAGGGAGCAAATGCTGGACGGTGGTTTCCACCTTGGCTTTCAGCTCGGCCGTATTGCTGGTGGCATTGAAATCGCGCTGGGCCATCTCGGTGATTTGCTGTGCGATGCCCCTTCTGGTGACCCAATACTGCACAGCTGTGGTGAGTTCGATGAGCAAAGCAGCCACCACCAGCACCACGATACTGCGTATTTTTGTTTGTCTTGACGTACTCATAATTCAACAACCGATAATACGGGAATTTAACTGCGAAAATAATCATTATATTTGGAATATCCGCTATTAAATGTCCAAAAAATGAGTTTATGTTCAAAAAAAGGCATCTATTTTAGGAGTGTAGGAGGTAGGAGTGTAGACAATACCTTAGGGGTGGATTGAATGTAAAAAAGTATGAAGTAAGTTTAAAAAAGGCGATGGGTGAAGCGGTTTACGGAAGGAAATGGTTACATTTGCATTAAGACCGTGCAAAAAAGCAAGTCCGATACCATCATGAAGACGACCCACTGCCCCAAAACCATTATAGCCATGAGCGGAATGCGCGCCCTGATGCTACTGCCCCTTGCCCTGATGCTGACAAGCATCATCCTTGGCGTGGAGGAATACAACAGCTCCAAAGAAGCCATGCGGCAAGACCTCACCCACGCCCTTCGCCACTATGTGCTGCAACAATCGGAACAGCATCTGCTGGCCGATGCCCTGCCCACCCTGGACCGTCACCGCGTGGTGACACTGGCCTATGCCGAAGCCCATTTCAGCGAAGGGCTCACCATCGACCTGCTCAAGGCCACCTCGCACATCTCCCTGTGCCTGGTGGAACGCGACGCGCAGGAAGCCTTCCGCGAAGAGGCCACCGTGAGCAGCGACACCCTGCTTTGGAAGACAGCGGGCAGCGACAGCCATCCAGCCGTTGTCGCTTTCAAGGCCTACGCCAACCCTTCAGTATGCTCCATCCTGTCGCACTCCGACCAGCGGCTGCCCCTGACAGGCATTGCCTTCTGCCTGCTGCTGTGGGGCATGCTGTGGAAGAAGAGGCAACAAGCAGCGACGGCGGTCAGCGCGGTCCTTCCCGCTTCGACATCCACAGGCGCAGCCCCCTCTCCCACCCTGGCCTTGACTCCCATGCAGGAGCAGCTGATGGCCCTTTTTGCCGCAGCCCCCGACCACACACTGACGAAAGATGCCATCTGTGCCGCTCTTTGGCCCAAGAAAGACCACCCCGAGAACACCCTCTACACCTTCATCAGCAGGCTGAAAACCACCCTGAAGCGTCAGTCGGACTATGACATTGTGAACAAGCGCGGCCGCGAATATCAGCTCACGACAGGCAAGCAAAATACTGACAATCAGGATGTAAGACAAATGTAAGGCAAATGTAAGGTATTTTTTTCGTCTCCGTTGCCGCCCCCATGCTACTTTTGCAGCAAAAATGCAAAGCAGCATGATACAACAGAAAACATTTTCCCGAATCGACACCCTGTGCGGCTGGCTCGTATTTGCCATTGCCGCCGTGACCTATTGTCTCACAGTAGAGCCCTCGGCCAGTCTGTGGGACTGTCCCGAATTCATCGCCAGCGGCTATAAGTTGGAGATAGGACATCCGCCTGGCGCCCCCTTCTACATGCTCACGGCCAACCTGTTCAGTCAACTGGCCGGTGACCCATCGGAAGTGGCCTTCTACACCAACCTCCTCTCCGCATTGCTCAGCGCCGGCTGCATCTTGTTTCTCTTCTGGACCATCACCCGACTGGTGCGCCGCCTTACCCTGAGCGGAGCCCCCTATACCCAGACCCAGGTGATACAGACAGAGGCCAGCGGCGTGGCGGGCGCCCTCGTCTACACGTTCAGCGACCCCTTCTGGTTTTCCGCTGTGGAAAGCGAGGTATACGCCTACTCCAGTTTTCTCACCGCCCTGGTGTTCTGGCTCATTCTGAAATGGGAAGAAGAAGCCGACCGTCCCGACAGCGACCGTTGGATTATCCTCATTGCCTATATCATCGGTCTGTCGATAGGCGTCCACCTACTCTGTCTGCTCTGTCTGCCCGCCATGGCCCTCGTGGTATACTACCGAAAGAGCCGCCAGCCCAACTGGCGCGGCAGTGCGGCAGCCCTCGCCGCCGGAATGCTCGTGCTGCTGGCCATTCTCTATGTGATAGTGCCCGGTGTGACAAAGGCAGGCGGCTGGGCCGAACTGCTCTTCACCAATGTGCTGGGTCTGCCCGTCCACACCGGACTGTCCATCACCTATCTGACGCTGCTTGTGCTGCTCGCGTTGGGTGCCTACCGTGCGAAGAGACGCGCCGCCAGGACCGGTTTTCTCAGCACGGCGATGCTGCTGGTAGGATTCAGCTGCTATGCCGTCATTCTGCTCCGTTCGGCCGCCCATCCCCCCATGGACGAGAACAGTCCCGACAACGTGTTTTCGCTGGGCAGCTATCTGAGCCGCGAGCAATACGGCGACCATCCCCTGCTCTACGGCCCCGCCTACAGCAGTGAGGTGGACTACGAGCCCCAAGGCGACTACTATGTGGCCAAGCAGAAAGAAGGCGCTCCCATCTACCGTCTGCGCACCGACAGCACCGGCACACGGTATGTGCAGACAGGTCGGCGCAGCCGCTTTGTATTCAAAGACAACATGTGGCTGCCACGCATGTACTCGCGCCCCCACACACAAGCCTACGAAGCCTGGATGGGCGGTGTGGAGAAGCAAGGCAACCTGCCCACGCAGCGGGAGAATCTGCGCTTCCTGCTTTCGTATCAGCTGCATTTCATGTACTGGCGTTATTTCCTCTGGAACTTCGTGGGCCGCGAGAACAACCTGCAAAGTCAGGGCGAGGTGGAGCACGGCCAATGGATAACCGGTCTGAAGCCCCTGGACGACCTGCTCACCGACAGCGATACCGGTCAACTGCCCAGCGACCTGCTGACCAACAAGGGACGCAACGTGTACTACGGTCTGCCGCTGCTGCTCGGTCTCTTGGGCATGGTGTGGCAATGGCGGCAAGGAGCACGCGGCAAGCGCCAATGCGCCGTGGTGGGTCTGCTCTTCGTGATGACGGGGCTGGCCATCGCCCTCTACCTGAACCAGCCGCCGCAGCCACCCCGTGAGCGCGACTACGTGTATGCCGGCTCGTTCTACGCCTTCGCCATTTGGGTCGGCATGGGCGTATGCGGACTCGCCGCCCTGCTCAAGCGGCTCACCCACCGCCGTCTGCCCAGCACCATCGCGGCCGGCCTCATAGGCACCGCCATCGCCCTGCAGATGGTCAGCCAGACCTGGGACGACCACGACCGCTCCGGTCGCTATGCCTGCCGCGACTTCGGCCACAACTATCTGGAAAGCATGGAGCGCGGCAGCCATCCCATCATTCTGACCAACGGTGACAACGACACGTTCCCCCTGTGGTACAACCAAGACGTGGAAGGCGTACGCACCGACGCCCGCGACTGCAATCTCTCGTATGCCAACACCGACTGGTACATCGACCAGATGCGGCGTCCCGCCTACGACTCGCCCGCCCTGCCCATCGACTGGCACCCGGCCGACTATCAGGAAGGTACCCACGACTATGTGGAGATACGCCCCGAACTGAAAGCCGATGTAGAGGCCTACTACCGCGACCATCCCGAAGAAGCGAGGGAGCAGTTGGGCGACCAGCCCTTCGAACTGAGAAACCTGTTGAGACACTGGGTGCTGAGCGGCGACGCAGCCCGCTGCGTGCTGCCCACCGACACCGTGACCGTGACGAGCGGTTCCGACACAATGCACCTCTCACTGAAAGGCCTCCGCGGCCTGACAAAGAGCGACCTGATGGTGCTGGAGATGCTCTCGCACGGCAACTGGCAGCGCCCGCTCTACGCCTCTATCAGTCTGGGTCCGAGCGAGGTCCCCTATCTGCGCGACCACTACGTGCTCGAGGGACTCGCCTACCGCATTGTACCCACGGCCGGCAGCCGGCGGGTAGACGTAGAGCGGCTGTACGACAATGTGATGCACCGTTTCCGCTACGGCAATCTGAACCGCAAGGGCCTCTACATAGACCCCGACGTGCTGTACATGGCCCACACCCACCAGTATGTCATGGCCATCCTCATAGACCGTCTGCTCGCCCAGGGCGACCAGCAGCGCGCCCTGCCCCTGAATGCCGTATGCACCGGCCTTGTCATAGGGCTCCTCCGAGGCGGCATAGGCGGCGATCTCCGCATTCGTCAGCGGATAAAACTGCACCGATGTTTCATCGGAAAAGCTCAGCGAGCCGCCCGGCCAGAAGATGCCGACGGACAGCCACTGCGCAAGTCATACCTGAAATATCAGCTGTATGCCGGATGGGGAACGCAGACAAAACCACTGCTCTTCGATGCCAAAGACTACTACTTTGAATACTTCGGCATGGACACGGGCGACCTCTACCAGATACCGGCAACCTACGACGACGGAGGATACTTCATATTCTTCGAAAAACAATACGGACTCTACTATGTCGCACTCTTGCAGGAAGACATCGACACATGGGAACGCATAGGAGCGCAGACCGTCTACACTGCCGGCGGCGAGGAACGCACGTCGGACATAGTCTGGCGCACCATCAACAC
>CACYUZ010000035.1:0-37219 GCA_902777645.1 uncultured Prevotellaceae bacterium
ATTGAAGAATTGTTCCAGTTGCTGACCCGTAACCCTCAGTACGCGGCTAGGCACCATAGCTTCAATTGTAGCCTGTGACGGACGGTCATAGAGAAATGTAGGGTAGTCGCACACAAATTCACCCTCAAACGAGAACCACGTAATGTGCGCCTTGTCATCACTCATGCCATATTTACATATTTGAAACATCCTTCAGTGACGAAGGCAAACCACCGTGCAGGGTCACCCTCGCGTTCCAGTTGGTCACCCTTGCGGTAAGCAATCTTTTCACCCTCTCGCTCGCAGAACTCCCGAAGTATCTGCAAATCCAAGCGGTTATTATTGAATTTCTGTTCCATCGTCGTCGAATTTGTTGGCAAAGGTATGAAATCTTTTTAAGATTTAAGTACCAAAGAAAGATTTTCTTCCATCTCCTCTACGATATTGACACGGACGATAAGACCTGCGCCATATATTGGATATCATCATAGAGATCATCCGTTTCACAAAACACCGGATACAGTAGAATGTGAAGGAGTAAAAACAAAATTTATTTCTCCCCTTTCCCTAAACATCTACCAGTTTCAGGCACATACCGCATTTCATATTTCTTATTTTCGATGCGAAGATGATATTGCTGAAAACGCTTGGTGACTTCCATGACGCGGCGGCGATATGTGGCATCGTTGGCAGGATAGCCAGTGGAGACAATGGCACCGATGATGTTGAGGTTGGGCTTATCGTGGAAGTAACCGTCATGGGAGAAACGGTTGATGGTGTCACCAATTTGCTTGACGGCATGGTCGATGTCAACACCTTTCAGTTCGACGAACAGACAGATGTTCTTCTCAGGATTGATGGGGTGATAGCGGAAGAGATAGTCGCACTTGTCGTGGGTGGCATCGTTGTCGAAGTGGCCGTCAATCTTGTACTTGTCGATGACGGAAGTGTCGCGGCTCAGGACGGCGAACTTGCTCTTGCGCTCCTGTACGGTAAAGCGCGAAGTGCAACTGCACTTCGATGCTTCGAGACGGATGATAAAATCATCCGAGGGGCGGCACTGTGGCTTTTGATCGAAACACTTACAGCTCATTGTCTATGGCAAGCAGTTCGTTGAACACGTTAGCAGTCTCGTTGGATGCGGCATCGAGAGCGTATGCTCCCGTGCTGTGCGTCTCGGGGTCGTTGATGAAGGTCACGATGCCTTGGTCATCAAAGCTGTAGGCGGCGATGTCATCGTAGCTAATCATGGCTTCAGGATTGACGAGGGCGGCGACCTTCTCCTTGCGCTCGTCGTCAGCATGGTCGAATACGTCCTTGGCGTAGATGAGATTGTCGAAGACGGAGAGGATGTAGGGGCTGTGCGAGGTCAGGACAAGATTCGCCTTTGAAGCATTGATTCTCTCAGCCATGTTGCATATCAAGGCAACCTGCAATGTGGGAAAAAGATTCAATTCTGGTTCTTCAACAACGATGGTACGTTCATAATCATTCAATACGTTGCAGAACACAGACCACATTGGAATGACAGATTGCATACCACTTGATGCCTGTGAGAAATCAATGTCCACGTCATCACCTTCTAAATGTATGGTGTCCTTTTCCTTCGAAAACTTAACACGTATGTTCATGAAGTCAATATCAAATTGCTTTGTCTTACTCTTTGCATCCTCATAAAGACTTCCAAATCTTTTTATGCTTTCGGGAATTGACGAATCTATCTGCAACAATGAGAATATATTATTTGTGAAAAGTGATATAAGAATACGTTCTGCTGGGATATAAACAGGACTCATATTTTTTATAACCATACGGGTCGTAAGCAGATACAGCATTTTAAGCTGAGACTCTGAAACGTCATTTAAGTCTTCCTTATTTAGAAATGACTCAGCAGTCCTTTGTGCCTTAATGTCAAAGTCATCATCCCCATTCATCTTACTCCAAAAATTGTCTAACTGCCCTTGCATCTTAAAACTATTCTTTCGAATAATCCAAGAAGCCTGTTCTCTAATTATTGTAATTTCAGTATTATCATTAAATATGAAATCAATATTATATTTGGTCAACAACTTAATGAAACCATCATAATCTGCATTAGTTAACATTAGAAAATCTGGGGCGTTTGCAATACTGATAAGCTTTGCAGCAACGCTCTTTCCCGTTGATGTCTGTCCAATGAACACGGTGTATCGTTTGGTTTCGATGTCTGCTTCCTTGATGGGACCGAAGTTATGAATGACGATTCTCATTTGCGTATATGATTATAATTACGGCACAAATTTAGATAAAATTTGGGAATTATAAGCCAGTCGAGATAAAAATGTAAACAAATTGCCCCGAATTGTACCTTTTGCTCAAAGAATCAAGGCGCACATACGCTCAATCCTAATCTTCCGTGCTCTAAGTCACAATTATTTTGTATATTTGAGGTGAGTTAGTCAACTTGTTTGTTAACCCTCAAAATGATAGGCTTATGAGAGCAGTATGTGGCCTTGACGTGCACAAAGATACGGTTTATCTTTGTATTTTGTGCAGCGATGGCGAGATTATTGAGAGAGTTTTCGGAGCTTTAACGTTTCAACTGCGTGACATGCGTCGCTTGATGCAGTCTCATGGTGTGACCGAGGTGACGATGGAGAGCACGGCCATGTATTGGATACCCATCTGGCGTGTGCTGGAGCCCCACTTCCGCCTGAAGCTGGTCAACCCTTACTTCATCAGGCAGCTGCCCGGCCGCAAGAGCGACGTGAAGGATGCCCAGTGGATAGCGGAGTGCACGATGAAGGACCTGGTGCGCGGCAGCTTCGTTCCGCCGGAGCGCATCCAGCAGCTGCGTCAGTATGACCGGCGCTTCTTCGACCTCGACGCGGAGATAGTGCGCAAGCTCTCGAAGCTCGACGGCATCATGCAGCGGTGCAACATCCGGCTGAGCAACTATGTGTCTAACACTGACACGAAGAGCTACAAGGAAGTTGTGGACATGCTCTGCGAGGGCATCACCGATGTGGAGGAACTCATCAAGAAAGTGCACGGGCGCATCGTGAACAGGCACGGACGGGAAACCATCCTCGCGTCACTGGCGGGCGTGGTGTCAGACGCCGAGAAGGACACGATGCGCCAGCTGAGGGAGGATATCACGCTGGCCGAGACGCACAAGCGGGAATGCCTTGACAAGATGCTGCAGACATGCAGGACTTACTATCCCAACGAACTCAGGAGGCTGATGACCATACCCGGCATCAAGGAGCGCGCCGCCACATCATTGATCGCAGAGATCGGAGTCGACATGACCAAATTCCAGACTGCGGCGCACCTTGCATCATGGAGCGGGCTGAAGCCACGCAACGACGTATCCAACGGGAAGTACAAGTCGCGCAGGATAACCCACGGCAATGTGTTCCTCCGAAAGACCATCATCGAGTGCGCATGGGGAGCAAGCCGCACAAAGGACTGCTTCTTCTGCCGTTTCTCCTACCACCAGACCGTGGTGCGCAAGAAGAACAAGATGAAGGTGCTCGTGGCGGTGGCACGCAAGTTGCTCATCGCTGTGTGGCATGTGCTGCACGACGCGACCGAATACGTCGATTTCAACCCAGATTGCAACGCACCCGCCAACAACGGGTGATTAGCGATATACCGCTCATGGAAAGGCTATTATCTTTGTGGTGGACATCCGTCAGACTTGAAAGCCGAAGCGGAACCCCGTGTACAAATTAACCGACAACATGGGCGGCGATGAAAGCCAGACTATAGCTTCGAGCTCGAAGAGGAAAGTACCAACAGTATCAACATGGTGTCAATGCGATGCCGTGATTGGGATGGTCATGCATCTATATCTGCAGATTATGCGTATTTAGTTACTGCTGCGGGGCAATTTGTTTCCCGTTTATAGAGGAAAGATACAAAAAATCTGGGACATGACAAAGCCCTGGCTTGGGAAAGTCGGGGCTTTGTTTCATAAAAAACAAAAAAGAGGCCGTGTCTGTTACTTTTGACACAGCCTCATGTTTTCTGTCTTGCATTTTACGTTGTTCATCTTTCGAGTTCCTTTTATTTTATTGATTTGTACTTGTCGGAATTGTCAGTATCTACCGGCATCTGGCAGACCGATTTACTTTGCAAAGTTACTCCGATTATTCCCGACAGCTCAAAATCTTCCAAAAAATCCACTCCGTTTTTACATTAGTTTAGAAATTGGTCCTATCGAGTATGAAAAAAGAACCAATAATCATACTATAAAATATTGATGAACATGACGAAAGGGAAAGAAAAAGGGAGAAGCAATGCCCCTCCCCAAAGATAATAAAGTGTCCATCTGAACAGTATGCAGATGTTACTGTCATACGACTTTCAATTGCGGAGTTATCTTTGGCTTCAACGTAATACGGTTGACACTCTCTCGTTTGCTTTCGTCTGCCATGTTCGCATATATCTGTGTGGTCGAAACGTTCTTGTGTCCCAACATGTGCTGAACGGTATAGACACTCGTACCTGCATCCACCTGAAGCGAACCGAAAGTGTGACGACTGCAGTGGAACGAGATTTTCTTGGTAATACCAGCGGCTTTCAGCCAGTTCTTCAAAGGTGTCTGTGTCATCTTGTCTGCAAAGCCGACGAAGATGGTGCCTGTTCCCCGCTTACCAACCAGTTCCAGAGCCTCGTCACTGATGGGATTGTTCACCAGTTCCTTGGTCTTCTGCATTCTCAGAGTGACATACATTCCTCCGTCACCGTATGGCTGTATGTTCTCCCTAGTGAGCTGCTTAATATCGCTCTTGCGAAGTCCAGTCAGACAGGCAAAGAGAAATGCGGTCTTTAAGACGGGATATTGGCATGGAGTATTAGCCAACCTGACAAGTTCATCCTTGGACAGGTGTTCTTTCTCTGTCGGGATGGTATCGATGCGCTCCAGGAACCCGTTGGGATTCTCCATAATCTTGTGCTCCCTATAGGCAGTATGAAGTACGGCACGGAAGGTTGACCAGTAGCCAGCTACACTATTGATGTGAAGTTTATGTTCCGTGTGGATGGTCTGAGGTGCAGTCATCAGGTACTCACGGAACTTGTTGCACAGGTCAACGTTGATTTCATCGAAGCGGCACTTGTTGTTGCAGAAACGGGCAAAGTGCTTATAGACGTGCTGCCACTTGCAGTTCTTCTTGTCTGCCTTCTGCTTGAAGTAGGCAAGGAAGTCGCCCTTCATCTTATCTCGATCAAAGAAGTCGTACCTCTCATTGACTATGGACTCATAGCGACGGCAGCGGAGGGCCTCAGCCTTCTCACGCATACGGTCGTTGTAGTCTTTCTCTCGTTGAGACTTCGGCTTGGCATAGATGTAGATGCCGAGCGATTCATGGCGCATGACCTTCATGGTGGACTCGTCCCGATAGCCGGGATAGTAGTCAAGATAGAAGGAAAGCTGTTCCCCGCCTTTGATTTTCCGTGTGCGGAGGGTCACGGTCTTGCAGATGTTACTCATACTATTTCTTTTATATGTTAATAATCATGGTGAGGTGTTTCCTCACGGGTGCAAAGGAACTCAATGATGACATGCTGATTCCGATTATTCCTAATAATCACTGAATAATCTGTCAGTATGGTAGAAATTCAGAATCCAACAGCCATCATTCCACTCGTTTTCCGTTCCTCCATCACTCTTTCCACATCGGAACGGAGCAGGAGGTTAAGCCGTCCTACTTTTGTTTTCTCAATGTGCTTCACCTTGACGATGTGGCAGATGTTGGCTTTGGTCAGTCCATAGAGCTGCTGCACTTGCTCAACTGTATAATAGTTCTCGCTTGATAAGAGGTCAGTACGACGGAGCTCATCAAAGTGGCTTTGGGAATAGTAGGTCTGCCCATATTCTCGCTTACTTGGGATCTTGTGACGATGGGCATAGGAACGGACTGCCGTTAGGTTAATACCGTAACGGTCTGCCACTTCCTGTGGTGACAGCCAATCGACGATGGCATCAGTGTCTATGGTAGTGCCGAATACTGCATCAATGTGTTTCTTGCTGTAATAGTTCCGTCCTGCGATACGGCACATGGGAATCTGATGACGCTTAGCAGATGCATAAAGCCATGACTGCTTTACCTTATAAATCTGCTTTACCTCCTCGCCAGAGTAGTATTCAAGAACTTCATCGGTTGCACGTTCCTCCTTTGCCTTGTCCTTTGCAGGACTCTTTATTTTCTTGGAAACAGACATCTTTGGCTTAGTACATGGCAGGACACGGTTATAAGGATTAGCCGCAAACATCTTCTCAATGTCACTCTTTCGGACAAGGGCCATTCGACTGCTCAGCCGTGAGGCTGGCAACTTCCCTTGTTCAACAAGCTTATAGACATACTGACGGGTACAGCCTAAAAGGATGGCTGCTTTGGAAAAAATCAAATACTCCTGCTGCTGGAGTTCCGACACTGGCTCAACAGCCCGAAGGAAATCCCGTTGTCTCTTTTTCTTGGTTTCCTTTGCTTGCTCAGCACATTCCTCGGAGCAATACTTCTGCATTCCGCTGTTCGTGGTGAAGACCTTACCACAATAAGCGCATTTTCTGGTCTTTGGCATACTTGCGATATTTGTTGGTTCAACATTTCTTTTGTTGTACCTCTCCGCAAGTAATCACAAGTAAACTCTCGACATCCTTAGTCAACTTTCGCCACGATGTTGCTTTTCTCAAAAGCGGGTCAGAAATCTGTCAACTCAACCCTTAGTCATCCCTTGTCAACTATGTCCACGATGTGGCAAAAATAAAGCCTCGTAAATTCCCTGCGGTAGAAATACGTTGCAAATTTATAGGGAATTTCCGAAGCAACCAAAAACGACTCCTGAAGTGTTAAAATCTAAAAGTAGCTGTAATACAATGATTTAAGTTCGATTAGTTTTCGTTGTTCATGGTGGTTTAGAGGTCTCTAAATACATTCTCTGAAATGAGTTATGGCGTTTAAAGTATGATGACTATGATGATTGGTCATGCGCACTGAGACACATGCTGCCCAAGCAATGTCTTGTTTCCAATCAAGCTTCTTGCTGACAACATTTGGCAGTTTCAGATTAATTCCATACTTTTGCAATAATAATACAATAACTTATTACTTTCACTGCGCAATCACTATAGGATGACTTTAGCTATCAACTATATCGATTTCAAAGTGTTGAATAGCATTCACAAGTTACATCATACTATAAACTAAAATTATTATTTGACAAATATGCGGAACCTGTTATACATTGTTGTCACGACGATGATACTCGCTGCCTGTGTGGGTGATGGGAAGGAGCATGCTGTGCTTGACAGGGCACAGCGTATAATCAACGACCACCCTGACTCCGCCCTTTTCATCCTCGACTCTTTGGAGCAATCTTCCCATGACTTTTCACGAAGCAATATCCGCCGATGGCAACTCCTTCGCCTCATGGCACAAAACAAATGCGACACTGTCTTCCGTTCTGACAGCCTCCAGATAGTGCTCACCAACTATTATGACCACCGTGGCACACCCAACGAAAGGATGATTGCCCATTATCTTTTAGGCAGGGCCAAAAGTGATATGGGAGAAGCGCCGGAAGCCATGAGGTGTTACCAGGAGGCTGTCGCCTGTGCCGATACAACTTCTTTCGATTGCGATTGGTGGAATCTCACGAGAATATACCTGCAATTAGCAGACGAATACTACTCATCATACATGCCGATGGAGATGAAAGAGGCATTGAGGCTCTCGCGTATTTGTGCATTGCACGCAGGAGATACCATCACATCAATAATCGCTTATGCCAAGCTATCGGAAGTATATGAACTGACGGATTCAAAAGATTCTGCGGCTATAGCGATTCGTGAAGCAGCCCAGTTGTTTGAGAATGAAGGAAGACATGATTTGGCCTCCCAGATACAGTCGCTATTGATCGAATACGAGGTGGAAAAGGGGAATCTTGAAGAGGCTTCTCGAATTGTAAAATATTATGAAAGCCATTCAGGTTATTTTGATGACAATCATGAAATAGAAAAAGGTCGGGAGATTTATTATTACAGCAAAGGCCTATTTTATCTTGGTGCAGGACGCCCTGACTCGGCAGAATGTATGTTTAGAAAACTTCTGCACAGGGCTCAAGACATGAACGACACCCACGCCGCCTACTTGGGTTTGAGGAAAAAATATCTTACCACAGGCCCCAAGGATTCATTGGTGAAATATGCCATGCTGAGTGAAAGCACGAACGATTCCTTATATCAAGAGAACTACAAAGACAACATTCAGCGGTTGCAATCGCGTTACAATTATTCGAGACATTTGGAAAATGAACAACGGTTGATGCTTTCAAATGAGAAAAGAGGCAAGTTTATCGTGTTCATCATCTTCTGCTTCATCATCATTGCTGCTACCGCACTTGCCATTTATCAGAATAAGAGAAAGAAAAGGGAGATACAGTTCAGGGAATATCGTGATGATCTCAAGCGACTGCGTCAATTGAAGGCAGAAATGTCGGAACTCGTCAGAAGCAAGGATGTGACCATTAACACCCTTTCACACGAAAGTATCATGCAGCAAAGCAATATTGAGGAGATGAAAGGCCATATTCTCCAACTCAAAGAGAAGCTTGAAGAATCCCGACGCCTGACATTGGAATCAATCATGGCAAAGGATGAGGAAATCAGGCTTTTGACAGAAAAGAACAAGAAGTATGACAAGTTTTTCATCAACAAGACGAAAGATGAAATCGTGAAGAGTATAAGGAAATCAGAAATCGTTCGGAAACTTGAATATATCGTGTCACATCCTGTCCATTCGCCTTCAGCTGAGGATTGGGACAAGCTCGACCAGCTCTTTCATGAAAAACACCCTAATTTTCCTGCGACTCTTCAGGAAACATGGCAACTGACCGCCAATGAATACAGGCTTTGCCAGTTGGTATTCGCCGGGATATCTCCCAAAGGCATCTCCGTGCTGATGGGCTTTAACAAATCCAACGTATCCAACATGCGAAAGCGCCTGTTGGCGAAACTGACGGGCAGGAATGGGAAGGCCAACGAATTCGATGAGTTCTTGTTCGAAATTCCGTTGCTTTGAAAAATTCAGATAATCAATAGCAGTAGTCGGATACTATAACCATGAAATTTTTACATTGCATAATATCCATATAATCAAGAGATTATGATGTCTTGTGAACTCTTGTGAACTTTTATTCTCAATTTTGTTTTGAACTAATCCAGCAAAATTTTATTTTTGCCATCATCAACTAAAAACAAAATAACTATGAGGGCAAAAATTTTTATTATCTTGCTTTTATGCCTACTGGCAACAAGTGGGTATACAAAAGTGAACAGTGAAGAAAATCCATTAGAGGTATCACTAGTTTTGTACATGGTCAACAAGCACAATCAGTCTGTCAACACTCCCAAATCCCCAGACCCATCAGTTTCCATTCAAAGCCATTCCCTCTTCTTTTCGAATGTGGACGAAGAGGTGACGTTAATGCTATATGATAACAATGGTGAACTTGTATTCACTACTGTAATATATCCTACAACAACCCAGGTCGATTTGCCTGCAAATCTTTTGGGTGACTTTGAGTTGCGTCTTGAGACAGACGATTTCTATTATTTAGGGTATATTGAATTGTAAAGACTTGTTTCATAGATTACATTGTTTGAATTATAATTTCAAGTCTTTCTAGAATTTGATTTATGTATTCTCTATTACAACACTTTTTGACTCTTTCCATGGTGAGACTGTTCTTTGCCATACATTAAATGTATAATCATTTGCTTTGAGCTTTGTAATTTACTAATACACAATAATATGATTAGAAGACTGTTATTACTCAGTGTCTCAATTTCAATGGCCTTTGCTGTTAAAGCTCAGACAACCTATTCCCTTTCATTCAGCGTGGGAGACTACTCTCTCAGCACATCCGGCGGATTGCTGTCCGTACTTTCAGCAAAGACTGACGAGCGCGAGATCGGTGGCCCGCAGTCACCGGCGCTTCCCTATTATCCCATGAGGGTTCTCCTTCCCGAGGGTTGCACGGACTTCTCCTATCAGGTGTCCTTCAGCGACTCGCTCATCATGACGGGGGTGACAGTCGCCGCCAATGCCCTGTCCCACGCCATAGACTCGGTTCCATGCCAGACACAGGCATCCACGGTCTCCGGCCCCGGCCATTTGCATTACAATGGCATCCGCCGCATCGGCAGGTACTACTACGCTTATTTCCTGATCTCCCCGTTCTCCTACGACATCCAGTCCCATAAGCTGTACTTCTCGTCACAGGTAAGCGTCAGTATGTCCAACTACCAGGTGCCGTCTGGCGGGTCACCCGCCATGGCCGATGACACAGATATCGACCTTCCCACTTGGTTCGTCAACCCCGGGGACGCGAGCGCCTATTATCCCGGCACAGCAAGTCCTTCCTTATCCACTGGCGGGATAGACTACCTGATTATCTCGAAGGAGTCCATCATTAGCAATTTCGAATATCTGCGCCGTTGGAAATCCACGAAGGGACTACGTGTGGCTGTCGTCCGTTTGGAGTCCATCTACGCCAACTACCAGGGCTCGACTCCACAGGAAAAGATCAAGCGCTGCATAGAGGCCTACCACGCCATCGGCACCCGTTTCGTTCTGCTCGGCGGTGACGAGAGCGTGGTGCCGGCTAAGTATGTCCGCACGTCATACTCCTCCTATATGACCATGACTCCATGTGACCTTTACTATGCCTGCTTTAACGGCGACTACAACTGGGACGGCAACAACAACGGCTACTGTGGCGAGGTGGATGACGGCATCGACATGAAACCACAGGTATATGTCACCCGTCTTCCCGTCCGCACCGGGCAGCAAATTCTCGATTACACCAACAAACTCATCAGCTATGAGAAGGAGCCCCAACAAACGAACTACCTGTGCAGGCTTCTCAACTATGGCAAGCGGGCTTTCGGACTTTCAGGCACCTGGGGCAACAGCTGGAGTGACGATGACTCAAGATATTACCTCGAGAAAGTCTATGATGAGTACATTCAGCCTTGGTGGGGCGGCAACAAGTACTATCTGTACAAGGACATGAGCCAGCTCGTGGGTGGAAGCACGTACTTCCTGACCGCGGCCAACCTGACTACGGAACTTAACAAGGGCTACCACCTGGTGCACGGATACTCCAACGGCAACGCAACATCATGGGGAGTTCCCGGTGTCTACACCACCTCTGACGCATATTCACAGACCAACTCCAACAGTTCCATCATACTGACCTGCGCGAGCCATACGAACGCCTTCGACTCCGAGCCCAGCCTCGGGGAGGCTTTCCTCCGTAACGCTGACGGGGGCGCGGTGGCGTGCTTCGCCAGCTCCAGGCACGGTTTCGGCAACGGTGACGGCCGCATTACTGGATCCTTGCTGTATGACGCGCTGTTCTTCCGTAACTTGTTCAGAGGAATACCCCGGTACAACCGCAATTTCGGGGCCGTTGCTGCGGAAGCGAAGCGCATGCTGGCCGACGACTCCGAAACGGAGATCACCCCCAACCGCTGGCTCCAGTTCTGCATCAATCCCCTTGGTGACCCCGAGATGCCCATCTACACGACAAACCCATCGACTTTTACTGGCGTGACACTCGGCATCAACGGCTCCAGCCTCACGGTCAGCACTGGCGGAGTCGACCGTTGTACTATTTCCGTGACGAGTTCTTCGGACTATGGCCTCACCTACCTTCAGGCGTGCAAGGATGAAACGAGCCACACGTTCCAGAATGTCTGCCAAAACTTCACGATCTGCGTGACGCGCCATGATTACGTGCCTTATGTCCTGAGCCTGTCGCTCGGCGACAGTCCGTTGGATAATAATCCCTTGTATGTGAGAAGTATGGGTGGCAATGTGTTCAGTGTCAAGGTCGGAGATGGCACGACTGTAACCAGAGACTTCACCAATAAAGTGGACAGGGAAATGACGATGATGGTGAGCGATGTCTCCACGGGCCGCATGGTGCTGACCTCACGGTCTGACGACGGTCTCTTCACCATCGACGCCTCCGGCTGGAAGAGGGGTGTGTATGCTGTGCGCATTAGCTCTTCTGACGGTATACGGACTGCCAAGATTCACGTAAAGTAACGTAATTTCCCCTGCTTATGAGAACCTTTTCCAAGACGGCCATCCGGCCGTCCCACTGCCTTATTGCGTTTTTTTTCCTCGTGCTGCGGCCCTTTTCGGCACTTCCCTCACACGCACAAGAGCCGTCGTCTTGCCAAAGACAGCCGAGCCACTCTGTTCCGCTCGACACCCTCATGTCCACAGGCCTCCCACTGGTGGTGGTGACGACGGTGGACGGCGAGGAGCCCACCTTCGACCTCGCTTACCCACCGGAGGGCAGCGCAGGCAAGGGCATCACCAACGTCACCAAGGTACCCGGCCGTGTAATGGTAATCCTTCGTGGTGACACGCTGTTCGACAGCGGCGAGTATGCCAGCGGCAGCGCCGGCATGACCATACGGGTCAGGGGCAACTCAAGCGCGTGGTCAGTCAAGCACCCGTTCAAGATCAAGCTCCAGCGAAAGGGCGACATGCTCAGGCGCGGGGACGAGCGGTACGCCGACAAAGACTGGGTGCTAATCTATGAAGATCCGTACTCGCTCTCCAACGCCGTAGCCAGGCAGGTCTGCGGCATGCTGTGCATGGAGTATGTCCCGTCAGGCGAGTATGTCAACCTCTTGTTCAACGGAGACTACCGTGGGCTCTACTTCCTCTCGGAGAGCGTGAGCCGAAACCCGTCCTGCCGCATTGACGTGGACAAGGACACCGGGTACATCATAGAGCTTGATCCCTACTGGTGGAACGAGGACGTGTGGTTCGAGACCACGCTCACCCGGGGGTCGCCCTTCAGGCGTTACACCTTCAAGCACCCGGACAGCGAGGACGTGACGGAGGAGCAGGTGGAGTACATCAGCGGGGTGATGTCCGACGTGGAGGAGTCAATTATGGACGGCACCTACAGCGGCCTCATCGACGTGGAGTCGTTCGTGGAGTGGATCCTCGCCCATGACATCCTCGGCACGTGGGACTCCATGGGCAGCAACACGTTCCTCACGAAACATGATGACACCAGGGTCAGCAAGGTCAGGCTCGGACCGCCCTGGGACTTCGACACGGTGATGATGATGGACGGGGATTGGTCGCGCATGCACGACACGATGCTCTTCCCGTGGTTCTGGGGAGAGGGGCCTGAAGGGCAGTTCACGAGGATGTACTACATGCGGCTGGAGGATGTCAGGGGGTGGCTGTTCGACGCGATGGCGGACTGGGCCGGGGAGTTTCTGGAGACAGAGACGGCCAAGGGCATCGACCGCTCCCGCAGATACGACAGCGCGCGATGGGGAATCGGGTACCGCACGGTCGGAGAGAACGTTGAGCGCATATGCGACTGGTTCTGGACCCGTAAGGAATGGGCGGGATTCACTGTCAGCGTCCCAACACTACGTCAGGATTCGGTGCCCCGCCCATCCGCCGTTTACGATTTGCAGGGACATCGAATAAAGGGAACGTCTCATCATGGCGTCTATATCCGTGACGGCAGGAAGTATGTGAGGTGAAACGTATCAAAAACTCCGTCCTGGCGTTGAACGTCGGCTCACTGCACAACATCCGCAATGCGGTGATGCCTATATGGCTCGCTGTTCTCGTCGTGGTGCCTACCATCACGGTGTTTTCCTATTTCCTGCAGAAAGCGTATGATCGCATGGCTTCCAAAACCCTGCACTGACGGAATAGTCATGCACTTGCAGACGAGGGGTGATGGTAAAAAAAACATCACCGCCTTTGGCGGGAGGACATCCTGCAAGGAGTAAAATTTCAGTGTACTACAAAAAGAGTCTGCACACGGTCAGCGACAGCTATATAGAGTATACGTACAACGTGAACAGCTTAAGAGACATTAGTGAAAAAAGCATAAAATCTTGCCACAGTGGCAAGATTTTATGCTTTTTTTCTTGTTGAGGCTATGATACCCCGCTATATTCATCGATGGCGTCGAAGCAAGGACATTCCTTGATGCGTTCCCAGGTATCTATACGGCCGTTGTGGTTCCGGTCGGGCGAGATGTCGCGGTGCCCCAGCACTTGGGCTGCGGGGTAACGCTGCCGCAGTCTGGCTATGCACTGTGCGAGGGTGGTTTTCTGCTTCTCGGTGCGGTTGTCTACAGCGGTGCCGTCGGGGGCGATGCCACCAATATAGGCGATGTGTATGGACACGGCGTTGTAGCCTTTCACCCCGTTGGCCACTTCCTGTTCGTCGAGCAGGGTGTGCAGTTGACCGTTGGGTGCCACGAGGTAGTGATAGCCGGGGTGCCGCCAGCCCCGTGCCTTGAAGCTGTGCGCTATCTGTTCGGCTGTGCAATGCTGGGGCGTGGCCGTGCAGTGCACGAAGATGTAGCGGATGTCTCTCTGTTTCATGATTCCTTGTCGTCTGTGTCGGTGGTCTCTTCTGTCGGTTGCTTGTCTTCTTTCAGCCGTTGGTCGATGTAGTCCTTGGCCTGACTCTTGAATTCGCCCCATTTGGTCTTGAAGTAGAGGGTGGCTCCGAAGATACCGCCGGCATAGGTCAGGGCCTGGGCCACATACCAGAGCACTCCCTCGGCTATGTCGTAGTGACCCAGGAAGAAGGAGAGAAAGGCCATCACGACGCCGCTGCCCACCATCATCACAGCAGTGGCATACTGTATCCATTCTTTTGTGTTCGTTGTCATGCGGCAAAGATAGGGCCGCTGTCTCCGTTTCGCCTGTCATTCCTGTATCCTGTTCGGGAATTCTGCTGTGAAAGTGTTAATTATTTACAAATAATGGAATGCGATATTTACCTTGTATGTAATAATTGGCAATATATAGTGTTAGGTTATTAGATTATCATTTATTAAGCTGATTGAAGAATTATGGCAGTGAACTACAGAAAAATCAATTATGATGTGATGGTCGACACGAAGTGGTGCTATGAGACGATACCCGAGCTTCGGAGGGCTGTCGAACATTCTGTCGCCAACCAGTTTATGGTGGAGGAAGAGGACAATATCGACCAGCCCCTTCCTGCCGCAGTCCACACGCAATACGTTGTCTCGGGCAAGCGCAGCTTTGAGGCGGCTGCCGGATACGACGGTAAGAAGGTGGCTGTGCTCAACTATGCCAACAATCACTCCATTGGCGGCGCTCCCTTCAGTGCCGGGGCACAGGAGGAGTCGCTCTGTCGGTGCTCCACCTTGCTGCCTTGTCTGCAGGCCATGCGCGAGCCTTTTTACATGAAGCACCAGGAGCAGTATAGAGAGCATGAGATAGACTATCTGGGCAATGACGACCTTATCTATACACCCGATGTGGTGGTGTTCAAGACCGATGAGCGTACGGATCCCGTCTATCCCCAAATGATGTCCGAAGACGAGTGGTACAAGGTGAATGTCATCACCTGCGCGGCTCCGCAGTTTAGGCGCGATGACACACTGCCTGGTAATTATGAGCAACTGATACGCCAGCGCATCAAGAAAATACTCGATGTGGCGGCCATGCAGGGCAATGAGGTGGTGATACTGGGAGCCTGGGGCTGCGGCGCCTTCAAGAATCCCATCGAGGTGGTGGCCAAGGCTTTTGTAGAGCTGGTCAGGAATTATGATTTCGAGACGGTGGAGTTCGCCCTTGGCACGGTCAACGATGTGAGCACATCGGCCTTTGCCCGCTATCTACGGCAGTAATGCCGGTACAGGAAAAAGCGGGATGCACCCTGACAGAGCGCATCCCGCTTTTTTCTGTTATTTCGCCGTTATGCGGACGAATTATCTTCTTGGTTCTTTCAGATAGGTCTTCAGACATACAATGTCGAAGGTGTTGTCCTTGTAGTGGTCCAGACGGTCGAACCAAGTGTCTTCCTGCTCCTCGATGGCTACCAGCTTCTGGTAGAACTCCTCGGTGTGGCACTCCTTCGGGATGATGACCACGCCGCAGTCGTCGCACACGGCGATGGCACCGTCGTACATGGCTCTGTGCAGGGCCAGCCAGGCGGGGTCGACAGGCTCCTTGGGCTCTTTGTTGAAACAGCCCACGGGGGTGAATCCGGTGCTCCAGATGGGGTAGTTCTCGCGTATCAGCGCAGCGGCGTCGCGGAATTTGGCATTGCTGATGATGGCGTTGGCCTGCCGGTAGAGCAGAATGTATTTCGATACGAGCTCGCCGATGATGGCGCGCCCCTTGCAGTCGATGGCGTCGATGAACACGATGTCGCCCTCCTGGGTGTCGATAATCATTTTGTGCACGTTCCAGTTCGACTCATGGTCGGCGTACACCCATTTCACATTGCCCACCTTGAAATGCCCGCGGTTGATGGGCATCACGTTCTCCAGCACGCCTGTCTTGCCCAGACAGTCGGCCACCTCCGTCGTGCATACCCTGTTGCGGCGGATGTAGTCAATGATTTTCTTCTTCATAGCTTATCTTGATTTTTTGGTTGATGGTTTCCATGAGCGAAAGCAGACGGTCGCGGCTCTCGGCGTAGGCCACGTAGAAACCGATGCGCTTGGAGTCGTTGGCAGCCTTCTCTATCCGGTCGCCTACAGCGAAGTTCAGCTTGTAGGCTATCACGTTGTCCGAGCTCTTCAGGAAGTCCTCGCCCTCTATGCGGCTCACCACGCCACCCCGGCCCGGCGTGTCGAAGAAGTAGAGCACGGCGCAGCGTTCGCGGTTGATACCCTCGGTGGGCACCGCGGTGTCGTCGGCAGCGCCTGTGCAGGTGTTCAGGAGGCAGCGGTAGTTGTCCACCCCCGACATGATGGGCACGATGTGGCTCGATATCAGGTTGCCGCCTCCGCGTGCGGCTATCTCGATGAGGTAGAACACGCCGTCTTCGTATTTGTACTCGGCATGGGTCAGACAGCCGGCTGTGAGTCCGGAGAGATTCACGAAGCGGTCGTTGGTGGCCCGCAGCAGGTCATAGTCGAAGCGCTCGTTGTAGTGCGAGAAGAACAGCTCATAGGCGATGTTCCTGTTGTGGGCATAATGCTTTTTCTCCGAGATGGCCAGCGAGTGGTGGCCGTCGGGCAGCACAATGCCGTCGACGGTGAATTCCGTGCCGTTGATATACTGCTCGGCGAGCACGGCCTTTTCTATCTTTGAGTAGGAGAGGGCTTCATCGAAGAGTGTCTCCAGTTGCGGGGTGTCTTTGTCTACCACAAACACGCCGCGGCTGCTGTTGGCGTCAAGGGGCTTGATGATGACGGGCTTTCCCAGCTGGGCGGCAAACTGACGCACTTCGTCCACGCTGTGGCACATGCGGTAGCGCGGGGTGGCCAGGTGGTGCTCCTCGCCGAAGGTGCGCATCCGGTATTTGTTGGTGTAGAGTTCGGCCATGTCGCGGCTCAGCGCGGGCAGATGCAACTGCTCGGCTATATAGGCCACGGTGGGCATGGCGATGTCGCACTCTTCCGACAGCACGGCGTCGACTGCATATTTCTTGGCGATGGCCAGGCAGTTCTCTTTGTCCAGTATGTCACCTACCTCGTGGTAGTCGGCATAGGCGAAGGCGGGTGAGTCCTCATAGAGGTTCACCACCAGTGAGCGGTGCCCCATTTGCCGTATTTTCTTCAGTATGGGTATCTGCCAATAGGTACCGGCTATCACCATTATGAGTCGCTGTGTCATGTTGGGTTGTGGCGTTCTTTTTTTAGTGTGTTTTGTCTTTTTTGTAGGAATCGTGCAAAGGTAATGCAAAAAAACCGAATAACTGAAGTTTTTCCCTCAGAATTGCATGTTTTAGGGGTGGGGTGGCACCTCTTTACCGTCTTTTGCGGAAAAAGTCCTGCATCAGTTGGCGGCATTCGTCTTCCAGCACGCCCGCCGTGACGGTGCATTTGGGGTGCAGCGCCCGGGGAGCGAAACGGCTGAATCCGCGCTTTTCGTCAGGAGCACCGTACACCACCCGTCGCACTTGCGCCCAGCCCAGGGCACCCGCGCACATCACGCAGGGCTCTACCGTCACGTAGATGGTGCAGTCGGTGAGATACTTGCCGCCCAGCAGGTTGGCACCTGAGGTGATGGCCTGCATCTCGGCGTGGGCGGTCACATCGTTCAGCGTCTCGGTCAGGTTGTGCCCGCGCGCTATCACGCGGCCACGGCAGGTGATAACGGCCCCGATGGGCACCTCGCCGGCGGCCAGCGCCTGACGGGCCTCCTCCAGTGCCTTGCGCATCATGGCCACGTCGGTCTCTGCTTGTGGGTTGGTCTCTGTCATCTTACAGTGGGTTGGATAGGTGCCGCTGCTTTGATGAAACAGCGGCTCCGTCTGCAAATTTACTACATTTTTATTGGCCGACTCCTTTTTTTACTGTATTTTTGTTGCCAAATAAGATATTTCTATGGCCACACACAATGATTTGGGACGACAGGGCGAGCAGATTGCCGCCGAGTATCTGGAGCGGCAGGGCTACCATATACTGCACCGCAACTGGCGCATGGGGCACCGCGACCTCGATATCGTGGCCCTCGACGAGGAGGCCCAGGTGCTGGCCATCGTAGAGGTGAAGAGCCGCCGCGACACAGTCTTCGCACAGCCCGAGGAGGCGGTCAACTGGCAGAAGGTGCGCAATCTCACCATTGCCGCCCAGGCTTATGTGCGGCGCTACAATATCGCGTGTGAGATACGGTTCGACATCGTCACCGTCACCGGCACACAGCCGCCCTATGAGGTGCGCCACATCAAGGATGCTTTCCCCGTGCCTCTCTTTTAAGTGCCTAATCAATGACCGACCGCTATGAACATCCGACGCATACATCTACAGCAGACCGATTCAACCAACAGTTATCTCCGCGCGCTGCCTCCCGGTGTGGAGGATATGACGGTGGTGAGTACCGACTACCAGACGGCGGGCCGCGGTCAGGGCACCAACACCTGGGAAAGCGAGCCCGGCGCCAACCTGCTCATGAGCGTGGCGGTCAGACCTGTCGCGGTGCCGGTGCGCGAGCAGTTCCTCCTCTCCATGGCCGGAGCGCTGGCGGTGGGCGAGGCGCTCTCGACTTATACCGACGGCATCTCCCTCAAGTGGCCTAATGACATCTACTGGAACGACCTGAAGATGAGCGGCACGCTCATCGAAACTTCCGTGGCGCAAGGAGTGCTGCAGCGGTGCATCTTCGGTATCGGCGTGGATGTGAACCAGACCATCTTCCTCAGCGATGCCCCCAATCCGGTGTCGCTGCGTATGGTGACAGGAAGGGAAATTCCCGTCGGCGAGGTGGCCGACAGGGTGGTGGAGTGCCTGGCCCGCCGGCTCGGGCAAGTGATGCGGGGCGAGAGGGAAGAGATTGTAGGCCTGTATCATGAGCGGCTCTACAGGCGCGAGGGCTTCCACCCCTACCGTGATGCCGAAGGCTGTTTCTCGGCCGCTATCCGGCAGGTGGCCACCGACGGCCATCTGCTGCTCTGCGACACGGAGGGCCGCCTCCGCTCCTATGCTTTCAAAGAAGTGGCCTTCGTGCTGTAATATCGATTTTTTTTCTTATTTTTGCACCATACAACGTGAAAAAACCAAACCCAATAACATTATGACAAGATTCAAGAGAATACTGCTCAAGCTCAGCGGCGAGAGTCTGCAGGGCAAACAGGGGTACGGCATCGACCCGGAACGGCTCGGCGACTATGCCCGCCAGATAAAGGAAATCCACGACATGGGCGTGCAGATAGGCATTGTGATAGGCGGCGGCAACATCTTCCGCGGCCTCAGCGGCGCCTCCAAGGGCTTCGACCGTGTGAAAGGCGACCAGATGGGCATGCTCGCCACGGTGATCAACTCGCTCGCTCTCAGTTCGGCCCTTACCGCCGAGGGGGTGAAGAACAAGGTGCTCACCGCCATACGCATGGAGCCCATCGGCGAGTTCTACTCCAAGTGGAAAGCCATTGAGGCCATGGAGCAGGGCATGGTGTGCATCTTCTCGGCCGGCACCGGATCACCCTATTTCACCACCGACACCGGCTCCTCGCTGCGCGGTGTGGAGATTGAGGCCGATGTGATGCTCAAGGGCACCCGTGTGGACGGCATCTACACCGCCGACCCCGAGAAAGACCCCACCGCCACCAAGTTCGACGACATCACCTATCAGGAGGTGCTCAACCGCGGCCTCAAGGTGATGGATCTCTCGGCCGTGGTGATGTGCAACGACAACCATCTGCCCATCTATGTGTTCAACATGGATGTGGTGGGCAATCTGAAAAAAGTAATCGAGGGAGAGCCTATCGGCACTTTCGTGCACAGCTGAGACGGTTATTCCTCTTCATAGTCGATGTATTCTCCCTCATCGTCGGAGAATATCTTCCGGCTGGCCCGGGCGGGGTCGCGACGGTCTGTCACCGTGGTGGTCCCGCCTCTTTCTTGCTTTTGCTGTGAGGGCTGCTCCCAGGTCTGCCCGCCCTGCTTCTTCAGCTCGCGGTGCAGGCGGTACACCTTCAGTACCACCGACAGCACAAGGGCGGCCACAAAAAGGAGGCCGATGAGGAAAATGAAGAAAATGCCTTTGAGCAATATCATACGTTCTTGTTTCTCACAATGATAGACAGCACCACATACCACACAATGATAATGGCGAAGGCCGAAATGCCGAAGACGAGAAGCAGCGGCACACAGGAGAGCAGAAACACATAGCGCACCTCATTGCCCCGCCAGCCCCATTGCTTGAACTTCAGGGCAAACATGGGCACCTCGCTCACCATAATCCAGCAGCTCAGGGCTATCAGCACCAGCACCACCGCCCACGACCAGGACACCTGCTGCAGACGGTCGCCTGCCCCCACAATGAGCGAACCCCAGAAAAGGGCGTTGGCAGGGGTGGGAAGACCGATGAACGAGGTGGTCTGCCGCTCGTCGAGGTTGAACTTGGCCAGACGGAGGGCGGCAAAGGCGGCCATCACAAAAGCCACATAGGGCAGCACGCCGCGCAGGCCCTCCAGCCATGCAGGATAGCTCAGCGTGTAGAGCAGCGAGTAGACCATTGTGGCGGGGGCCACGCCGAAGGTCACATCGTCGGCCAGCGAGTCGAGCTCCTTGCCGATGGGCGAGGAAACATGCAGCAGACGTGCCGTCATGCCGTCGAAAAAGTCGAACACGGCACCGAGAATGATGAAAAGAAGGGCCTTGCCGGGTTCACCCGAAAAGGCCATGCAGGTGGCCACGCAACCCGAAAAGAGGTTGCAGCAGGTTATGGTGTTGGGAATGTGTCTTGTAATAGTTTTTGACATGTCAGTGATACGGATTCTATGTCCGGAAAACCTTTATCGCATACGGGCTATCACCGTCTGGTCGCCGGTGGTCGACTGCCCCACGCGAACGCAAGGACGGCTGTCGGCAGGCAGGTAGACATCCACGCGCGAGCCGAACTTGATGAAGCCCAGGTGCTCGTCGATGTAGCACTCCTCGCCCTCTTTGGCGTAGGTCACGATGCGGCGGGCCATGGCGCCTGCTATCTGCCGCACCAGCACCGTATGGCCGTCGGTGGTCTCAATGAGCACGTCGGCGTGCTCATTCTCCTCGCTGGCCTTCGGAAGCCATGCCTTGTGGTAGTTGCCGTTCTGGTGGTGCACGCTTTTCACACGCCCGTCGACGGGAAACCAGTTGGCGTGCACGTTGAAAAGGCTCATGAAAATGGATATCATGAGGCGTGGCTCGTGGAAATACTGGTCTTCCTGCACTTCTTCCACCACCACCACCTTGCCGTCGGCGGGGGCCACCACGATTTTCTCTATATAGTCTTCGTCAAAATAGCGAATCGGGCAACGGAAGAAATTGAGCAGTATGCCGTATACCACTCCCATCACCGAAACAAAGCACCAAAACGGTATCTTGGTGTCGAAACACCGCCACAACAGGACGGCGATGGCAACTATAATGAAAAGGCCGAAAAGAAGCGTGTCGGTGCCCTCACTGTGCAACCGCTGCTTCTTGAGTTTCCTCATCTTCTTACCCATATCTCTCAATTCATTCAAATTGTCGGCAAAGGTAATGATTTTTTGTTTTTTAAACAAATTTTTCCGACATCTTTTGGTTATATCGGAAGAATGTCATAACTTTGACATCTCTTTTTTCACAAAGATTCCCAATATCCGCACCTACTTAGCACATTATGAGAGACTTCGTACACCTGCATGTACACACTTACTATTCGCTGCTCGACGGACAGGCCAGCATAGAGCGTCTGGTCGACAAGGCCATCGGCAACGGTATGAGGGGAATGGCCATCACCGATCATGGCAACATGATGGGAGTGAAAGAGCTGTTCAACTACTGCAACAAGAAAAACAAGAAACTCAAAGAAGAGGGCAAGGAACCCTTCAAACCCATCTTCGGATGCGAGATGTATGTGGCACGGCGCACCAAGGCCGACCGCGACAAGAACAAGCACGACCAGGGCGGATGGCACCTCATCGTGCTCGCCAAAAACTACCACGGCTATAAAAACCTCATCAAACTGGTGTCGAGGGCATGGGTGGACGGCTTCTACATGCGTCCGCGTACCGACCGTGAAGACCTGCTCCGCTATCATGAAGACCTCATCGTGTGCTCCGCCTGCATAGCCGGCGAGGTGCCCGACAAGATACTAAAGGGCGACATAGCCGGGGCCCGGGAGGCCATAGAATGGTACAAAAACGTGTTTGGCGACGACTACTATCTCGAACTGCAGCGCCATGAGGTGACCGACCCCAACATACGCGCCAACCGCGAGACCTTCCCCCTGCAGCAGAAAGCCAACAAGGTGCTCATGGAACTGGCCAAGGAATACGGCATCAAGCTGGTGTGCACCAACGACTCTCACTTCGTTGACCAGGACAATGCCGAGGCCCACGACCACCTGCTCTGCCTGGCCACAGGCAAAGACCTCGACGACCCCACCCGCATGCTCTACTCCAAGCAGGAGTGGTTCAAGACACGCGAGGAGATGAACCAGGTGTTCGCCGATGTGCCCGAGGCCCTCGACAATACCTGCGAGGTGCTCGACAAGGTGGAGACCTACAGCATAGACCATGCGCCCATCATGCCCTTCTTCCCCATACCCGCCGACTTCGGCACCGAGGAGGATGTGCGCCGGAAATATTCCGACGAGGACCTCTTCCAGGAATTCACCCGCGACGAGAACGGCAACGAGATCATGTCGCGCGAGGAGGGCGAGAAGAAAATACAGAAACTGGGCGGCATCGACAAGGTGTACCGCATCAAATTCGAGGCCGACTACCTGGCCAAACTGGCCTACGAGGGCGCCAAGCGCCTCTACGGCGACCCCATACCCGAGGAGGTGAGCGAGCGCGTGAAGTTCGAACTCCACGTCATGAAGACCATGGGATTCCCCGGCTACTTCCTCATTGTGCAGGACTTCATCAATTCGGCACGCGACGAGCTCGACGTGATGGTGGGACCGGGCCGTGGCTCGGCCGCCGGCTCCGTGGTAGCCTACTGCCTGGGCATCACCCAGATAGACCCCATCAAGTATGACCTCCTGTTTGAGCGATTCCTCAACCCCGACCGTATCTCACTGCCGGATATCGATACCGACTTCGACGACGACGGCCGCGGAAAGGTGCTCGAGTGGGTGGAAGACAAGTACGGACACGAGAAGGTGGCGCATATCATCACCTACGGCACCATGGCCACCAAAAACTCCATCAAGGATGTGGCGCGGGTGGAGCGACTGCCCCTCGAGATATCCAACCGGCTCTGCAAGGCCATTCCCGACCGGCTGCCAGAGGGTCTGAAGATGAACCTGGAGAACGCCATCAAGACGGTGGCCGAACTGCGGCAGGCCGAGGTGTCGGACGACCCGAAGCTGCGCAACACCATCAAGTATGCCAAGATGCTCGAGGGCACCGTGCGCAATACGGGCATCCACGCCTGCGGCACCATCATCTGCCGCGACGATATCAGCGACTGGGTGCCTGTGTCCACCGCCGAGGACAAGACCGACCCGGGACACAAGCTGCTCTGCACACAATACGACGGACATGTGATTGAGGAAACCGGACTCATCAAGATGGACTTCCTCGGACTCAAGACCCTCTCCATCCTGAAAGAGGCGGTCGAGAACATACGCATCTCCACCGGCAAGACCATCGATGTGGAGAAACTGCCCATCGACGACCCCCTCACCTACAAACTCTACCAGGAGGGACGTACCATCGGCACCTTCCAGTTTGAGTCGCCCGGCATGCAGAAGTATCTCCGCCAGCTCAAACCCACCATCTTCGAGGACCTTATCGCTATGAATGCCCTCTATCGGCCGGGACCTATGGACTATATACCCGAATTCATCTCGCGAAAGCAGGACCCCTCGAAGATAAAGTACGACATTCCCTGCATGGAGAAGTATCTCAAGGATACCTACGGCATCACCGTGTATCAGGAGCAGGTGATGCTCCTGAGCCGACAGCTGGCCAACTTCACCCGCGGCCAGAGCGACACGCTGCGCAAGGCCATGGGTAAGAAGCAGATACAGAAGATGAACGAGCTGGAGGAACTTTTCTACAAAGGCGGACAGGAAAACGGACACAAGAAGGAGGTGCTCAACAAGATATGGGAAGACTGGAAGAAATTCGCCTCCTATGCCTTCAACAAGAGCCACGCCACCTGCTACTCATGGGTATCGTACCAGACAGCCTATCTCAAGGCCCATTACCCGGCCGAGTACATGGCCGCCGTGATGAGCCGCAACCTCGACAATATCACCGAAATCACCAAACTGATGGATGAGTGCCGATCGATGGGCATCTCCACCCTCGGACCCGATGTCAATGAGAGCCGCCGAAAGTTCAGTGTGAACCAGCATGGTGAGATACGCTTCGGACTGGCCGCCATCAAGGGCATGGGTGCCTCGGCGGCCGACGCCATTCTCATGGAACGCGAGAAAAACGGGCCCTTCAAGGATGTGTTCGAAGTGGTGGAGCGCGTCAATCTGAGCAATGTGAACCGCAAGGCACTCGAAAGTCTGGTGCTCAGCGGCGGATTCGACAGCTTCGGCATCCCGCGCGAGCGCTACATGGCGCTTACGCCCAAAGGCGAGGTCTTCCTCGACGTGCTCGTCAGGTTCGGTCAGCACTACCAGTTTGAGCAGCAGCAGGCAGCCCACTCGCTGTTCGGACTCGATCAGGTGGAGGTGACCACCCCCGCCATTCCCGAGGCGGAGAGCTGGAGCAATATCGAAAAGCTGAACAAGGAACGCGACCTCGTGGGCATCTATCTCTCGGCACATCCCCTCGACGAGTTCTCGCTCGTGCTCAAGTTTCTTTGCAACACCCGCTGCACCGAACTCGACGACAAGGACGAACTGGCCAAGAAAGAGGATGTGGTGTTCGGCGGCATCGTCACGGCCGTGAAAGAGCGGTTCAACAAGCGCGGCATGCCCTTCGGCATAGTGACCATAGAAGATTTCGACGGCCCCGGCGAACTGGCCCTCTTCGGCGAGGAATGGGGGCGCTGGCGCGGCATGTTCACCGAGGGATGCACGGTCTATGTGAAGGGGAAGTGCCAGCCCCGTTTCCGCGACAGCAATGTCTACGACCTGCGCATCAGCGAGGTGCAGTACATGCAGACGGTCAAGGACCAGCGCATTGAGAAGATTACCATCCGCATGAGCAGTGAGGTGCTCGATACTGCCATTGTGGAAGAACTGTCCACACTCGTGGAGCAGAATCCCGGCAAGACACAGCTCTTCCTCCAGATAAAGGATGCCGACAGCAATGAAACCGTGACACTGCGCAGCAAACTCAAGGGCGTCGACGTGTCAAAAGACCTGCTCTATCTGGTGGAGAACACCGAGAATATGGACTATGTCATCAACTGACCCCGTTGGCATACTTTTTGCGGCTGTCATTCGTAATGACAGACATCAATTTCAATAACCCAATAAAAAAGAGAAAATCATGGAAGTAACAATCACAAACGAGAACTTTGAGCAGTTGAAAAACGGCAGTCTTCCTCTGGTAGTGGATTTCTGGGCCACATGGTGCGGACCTTGCCGCAAGATAGCTCCCGTCATCGAGGAACTGGCCGGTGAGTATGAGGGCCGTATCGTGGTGGGCAAATGCGATGTGGAAGACAATGACGACATCGCCATCGAGTATGGCGTGCGCAACATTCCCACCGTTCTCTTCTTCAAGAACGGCGAACTCGTAGACCGCCTGGTGGGTGCCCACATCAAGGCCGACTACAAAGAGAAAATCGACGCTATGCTTTAATGGCTGACTACTGACAGCCGGGACGAGCCTATGCCTTGGGCTCCTCCCAGCTTACGATACGTGCGTGTGTACTTTCATCTTCGGTGATGTGCACACGCACGGCGTCTTCAGGCAGCAGACTCTCTATCAGTTCGGGCCACTCTATGAAGCAGAGCGCGCCGCAGTAGAAATAGTCTTCGTAGCCCATGTCGTACACCTCGTCGAGATTCTTGATGCGGTAGAAGTCGAAGTGGTAAATCAGTTCGCAGGTGGTGGCGGAGCGGTATTCGTTGACAATGGCGAAGGTGGGCGACGTGATGACGTCTTCCACGCCCAGCTCCTCGCAAATGGCTTTGATAAAGGTGGTCTTGCCGGCTCCCATCTTGCCGTAGAAGGCGAAGATGGTGCTCTGGTCCATGTGCGATATAAACTCGCGGGCGGCCTGGCGGGTGTCGGCCAGGGTGTCTATTCTTATTTCCATCGTTTGGGTTGGTTTTACTTTTATCTTGGGGTCAGCCGCGCTTGCGCGGGGTCAGCGTCACCAGCGGTATGAGCATTTCTTCCATCGAGATGCCGCCGTGCTGGAACGTGTCTTTGTAGTACGACACGTAGTAGTTGTAGTTGTTGGGATAGGCGAAGAAGTCTTCGCCCGTGGCAAACACGTACGAGGTGCTCAGGTTGGGAGAGGGCAGCTGTGCCTTTTTGGGCTCCTTGATGACGAACACTTCCTTCGAGTTGTAGCTCAGGTTCTTGCCCAGTTTGTAGCGCAGGTTGGTGTTGGTGTTGCGGTCGCCGATAATCTTCACCGGGCGCGAGGCGCGTATGCTGCCGTGGTCGGTGGTGATGATTACCTTGTAGTCGGTCTGCGCGAGGGCGCGCAAGAGTTCCGATATCACCGAGTGGCGGAACCAACTTACCGTGATGCTGCGGTAGGCCGACTCGTTGTTAGCCAGCTCGCGTACCATTTTCGACTCCGTGCGGGCATGTGAGAGCATGTCGATGAAGTTGAACACCACCACGTTCAGGTCATAGCGGTCCAGTTGGCGGAACTGCTGCATGAAGCTGTCGGCTCCTGCCGAGTCGTTGATTTTGTGGTAGGAGAAGGTGTCGTGACGGCGGTAGCGCTCCAGTTGGGTCTGTATGAGCGGTCCCTCGTTCAGGTTCTTGCCTTCCTCCTCGTCCTCGTCCACCCACAGATGGGGGAACATGTCGGCTATTTGTATGGGCATCAGTCCGCTGAAGATGGCGTTGCGGGCATATTGGGTGGCGGTGGGCAGAATGCTGTAGTACATGTCTTCGTCGATGTCGAAGATGTCGCCTATCTCCTGTGCCAGCATACGCCACTGGTCGTAGCGGAAATTGTCGATTACGAGCAGGAACACCCGTTCGCCCTTGTCGAGCAGCGGAAACACCTTGCTCTTGAACACATCCGGGCTCATGAGCGGGCGGTCTGTGGTTTTCTGCACAGGTGTGCGGGGCTGGAAGCGGCTGGCCGTTTGTGGCCGTGCGGGCGCCACCCAGTCGAGATAGTTGTTCTTGATGAATTTGGCGAATCCCTTGTTGGCCTCTTCTTTCTGCATGAGCAGCATGTCGTTCATGTTGGTCGATGTGCCGCTCAGCTCCAGTTCCCACCGCACCAGTTTCTTGTATACCTCTATCCAGTCGTTGTAGTTGCGGCTGTCGTCTATCTGCATGGATATCTGCTGGAAGTTCTGCTGGTAGCCGGCCTGTGTCACCTCGTTCACGATTTCGCGGCGGTGTATGTTCTTCTTCAGGGTCAGCAGTATCTGGTTGGGGTTCACGGGCTTTATCAGGTAGTCGGCTATCTTTGAGCCGATGGCCTGGTCCATGATGTTCTCCTCCTCGCTCTTGGTCACCATCACCACGGGGGTCGACGGACTGATTTCCTTGATTACCTGCAGGGTTTCCAGTCCTGAGATGCCCGGCATCATCTCATCGAGCATGATGAGGTCGAAGGTTTGCTGCCGGCACTGCTCTATGGCGTCGGTGCCGTTGCTCACCGTCACCACCTCATATCCTTTCTTTTCGAGAAACAGAATCTGTGCTCTCAGCACTTCTATCTCGTCGTCAACCCATAACAATAGTCCGTTGCTCATAATGGTGCTTTAATCAGTTGTGCTTGGTGGGAATGTCAGAAACCATCCAGGTCGAAATACTCGTCGTCGATGTCGTTGCTGTCGTCGACAGGTTTTTTCGGGTCGGCGGCAGGGGCGTCGTCTTCTATCACGGCACCGCCGTCATCTTCCACGCTGCTTCCGCTGTCATCGTCGTCCTCGAGGTTGAAGCCGTTGGTGTCGTCTTCCAGGTCGAAACCGCCGTCGTCGATGTCGAAACCTCCGTCATCGTCGCCTTCCAGGTCAAATCCGCCGTCATCTTCGGTGGCGGGCGTGGTGGGGGCAGGCTGCGGCTGTGGTGTGGCATTGGGCTGCGGGGCGGGTTCTTCGGTCACGGGCTGCCGCGGGGCAGGTGTTTCCTCTTCGGTGTCGTCTATCACGGCGCCCTCGTCCACATCCGTACCGGTGGGCTCGCTTTCCGGCTCGTCGATGTCGAACCCGCCGGGCTCTTCCTGCTGTGGTGCCGCCGGCTCGTCGATGTCGAAACCAGTCTCGACTTCATTGGCGGGTGTTGTCGGCTCGTCGTCGCTGAATCCGCCGTCGTCCTGGTCGGTGTCGTTGCGCCTCGGCTGCAGGTCGGGCTCTTTCTCATAGCCTATCTCGGTGGGTTCGTCGAGCAGGTTCTCGTCTGTCACCTTGAGCGGTGCGAAATGCTTGGTATAGAACGTCTCGTAGTCGCTGAAGCTGAACTGCTTGCCGAGCAGTTGCAGGTTGGGCCGGCTGATAAGCAGGATGCGTGCTTTCTTGGTGAGCTGCATGATGGCCTGGTTGGCAAATGCCTGCTGTGCATACTGGTGGGCCTCGTCGAAGTTTCGCAGGCCGGAAATCTGCATCAGCCGCACGCCTTCCTCTCCTTCGATGGTGATGTCGAAGTTGCGCACGATGAAGCTGGTGAAGTTGAACCGTGCCATCTGGTAGAGCAGTTGGTTCTCGTTCACCGAGTCGGGCGAGTAGGCGATGACGAAGAGGAACTCGGTGTTGCGCTCGTCGCTCAGTTTGCGGGCCGCTATCGAGTCGCTGTCGCTGAACACGGCGGTTCGCCGGCTCCACACATCGTCGAGGTCGAATTTTCCTCCGTGTATGCTCTTGCCCGCTTTCACACCGTTCACAATCATGCCGGCCATCTCGCTGATGCGGCTGTTGGGATATTTCTCCACTACGGTGTTCATGGCTGTCAGGCATCCCTCCACATCGCCGTTGTTCAGTTTGCTCAGTCCGCCTATGAAGACGAATTTGTCGCGGTTGGCGCCCAGTGGGAATCGTGTGTCGGAGATGACCACGTTGGCGTCCACTTCCTGGCCTCGGTTGGCTTTGAAGGCCTCGTAGGTGGCGGCATAGAGCGAGTCTTCCATGTGCACGCCGAGGCGTGAGTTCTCTATGAAGTTGGGGTCGGTCAGGATGGTGGTCCACTCGTTGTCGGGATATTGCTCCTGCAGCAGGCGCACATATTCCTCGGCCCGCTGTGTGTCGCCCTTCCGCGAGTAGAGCAGGAACAGGTGGTAGTACACATTGGCCATTCCCTCATAGTCGGGATATTCCGTGGTGAGCCGGTCGAACTGTTTCTCGCTGAGTCGCAGGTTGTCGAGCTGGTCCTTGAAGATGACACCCGAGTGGTAGAGGCCGTCTTTGATTACATCGTGGCAGGCGGTTTTCTGCTCTTCGGTGAAGGGTATCTGCGCCAGGTAGTATTCGCGGTTGTGCGGGTCGTTCTGCAGACTGTCCTGTTCGCTCCCCACCGAGTCGGCCGGTTCCTCTTCGTAAGAGGTGGAGTCGTTGGGCAGCTCGTCTTCACTGCCGTTTTCGCCGATGCCTCCTACCACCGTCTGGTTCACGCGTTGCCAGTTGTCGGCGTTCTCGCGCTTGCCCCATTGTTTCTGGAAGGTCTGCTTGCCTTGGTTCACGGCCATCTGGTTGTAGAAGTACCACAGTCCGTCTTGCTGGTTGGTCATTTGCGGGGTGTTGGGCCTTTGGGTGCTGTTGTTGCGGCTGCCCACGGCGCTGTTCTGTGCCATCACCTTCTCGGCCTCGGCCTCCTGCTGTGCCTTTTTCTCCTCTTTCTCCTTCTTCTTCAGCGCCTCGATCACCCGGTCGATGGCTGCGTTGCGGTCGGCCTCGCTCATGGTGGAGAGGGCCAGCAGCGAGTCTTGCAGGTGGATGGCGTCGGTATAGGGTACCAGACCGTCGAGAATCTTTGAGCGGTTGGAGAGCTGCTCGTAGTCTTTGCGTTCTTTGTCGAGCATGCCCACGGCGGCGCCATAGCAGCGCTGGGCGTCGCTGAATTTCTCCTGCTCCCAGTAGATATCGCCCAGACGGAGCAGCAGCACGCCGTGTTCCACTCCGTTGCGGGTGGCTTTCTCGTGTCCTTTCTCATAGGCGCCGATGGCGTGGGCGGTGTCGTTTTGCGCCATGTAGATATTGCCCATGGCGTAATACACCTGGTCCAGATACTCCTTATTGTTGTCGCTGGCGGCCATGCGCTTCAGGCGTGATATCATCTTCTTGCCGTTGCCCTGCGCGGTCACCTCGGTCATGGCGATACGGGCGTTGAAGGCCAGCTCGTAGGGAGGGTTCTGCTTGAGCACCTTGCGGTAGGCTTTGTAGGCCTCGTCTTTCCGCCCCAACTCGGCCAGAAGCTGCCCCATGAGAAACCATTCGCGGGCCCGCTGCTTGCGGCGCATCTCGTGCTTGATTACCTTGCGCAGGTAGGGGAGGGCCTTCTCGTACTCATGGGTGTGGATATAGTAGTCGGCGTAGGTGTAGTCCCACTCTTTGCGCGCGTGCCAGTCGATGGAGTCGCGCTCCATGTTGCGCATCACGTCTTCGGCGTCGTAGAGCCATTCCTGCTCTATGTAGCACTTGGCCAGCCAGGCGCGTGCCTTGCCGTAGATGGCGGGCTGCGTCTGGTAGAGCCGGCTCATGTAGTTGAAGGTGGCGGCGGCTTCGTCGAAGGCGCCTTTGTGGAATTGGGAGCGTCCCATCAGCATCCAGGCTTTCCACATGAAGGGGTTGTATTCCTTCCTGTTCAGCCATTCTATGTCTTTGGCCGTCTTGCGCCGGTTCTTGGTCCACTCGGGTTTCTTCTTTATGCTGTGCAGCTTGATGATTTTCTGGCTCTTCTCGATGGCTTTGTCGAAGTTGCCCGACCCCAGTGTGCGGCTGCCCTTGTTGCCCACGGGGTAGAGGGGTATAATTTCGGTATAGTTGTCCTTGTTGCCGTTTTCCTTGTCGAGCGAGCCGCTTATGTAGGCTTGCGCACCGTTGTAGTAGGCGTTGTAGCGTGAGTTGAAGGAGTGCCACCACCGGCTCTTGGCCGTGTTCTTTTGGGCAGAACAAGCTACTGTGAGGACTGCGACGAGTCCCCACAGCACGAAGGTGATGTGTCTCTTTCTGATGCTCATTTATTACATTAACCCAAACTTGCCCTTTTTATTGTACGTGAGGGCGGTAAAAAAAGCAAGAGTGGGGTGGGGCGGCAGTTATCCGGGGTCGCTCATCAGCATGAGCAGCTCGTCCTTGAGTTGGTCGGGCACCTCTATGCCGCGCAGTGAGAGGCTGCGGGCCCATCCTTTCACCTCCTGGGGCCGCATGGTGTAGAGCACATCGGCGAAGGCTTCTGCCTCGCTGTCGCTGTAGCTGTCGGAGCGTCGTCCCTTGTAGGCGTCCAGTTCCTCGTCGTCGTAGTATTCCACCTCTTTCACGGCGGCTTCCAGTCGGCATTCCATCTCGCATTTGTCGTTGTCGCCCTGGCAGGTGTTGCAGTCGGTGCCGGTCTGTATGGGCTCCTCGTGGCGGGAGAGCAGGCCGAGCAAGGCGGCCACCAGTCCTAAGGCGGCGAGGGCTATGATGAGCAGCGTCATACGATGGTATCTATTTTGAAGCCGGCCTTGCGCAGGTCGTCCCAGAAGCGGGGATACGACTTGCTCACCACCTCAGGATGGTTGATGCGCATTTGCGGGAATTGGTAGGCGGCGCCGGCAAAGGCCATGGCCATGCGGTGGTCTTCGTAGGTCTCTATCACGGGCAGATAGGCGGGTTCGCAGCGGTCGCCCTCCCAGAGCAGTTCGCTCCCCTCGTGGTCGTGGAGCACGAAGCCCAGTTTGCGCATCTCCGTCTTGAGCGCTTCTATGCGGTCGGTCTCTTTGATGCGCAGGGTGCCCAGGCCCTTGAAGTGGAAGGGGATGCCGCTCAGCACACAGGTCACCACGAAGGTCTGAGCCAAGTCGGGCTGGTTGATGAAGTCGAACTCCATGCGGGGCAGGGCCCGCCGGCGGTAGCGCAGGTTCACGTTGGTGGGCACTCCCATCTCCTTGTTCTCGAAACTGGTTTTCACGCCCAGCACGCTGAAGAGATAGCGCACCATCGAGTCGCCCTGTCTTGACCCGTCGGTCAGTCCCTCCAACTTTATTCTCGAGTCGCTGTTGCCGTTCAGTGTCAGCATCTCATACCAGTAGGAGGCGGCGCTCCAGTCGTTTTCTATCAGGTAGGGCCGTGGTGTATAGGGTTTGGGAGTCACCTTGATGGTGTCGGGGCCGGTCCACTCCACCTCGGCGCCGAAGTCGCGCATTGTGCAGAGTGTCAGGTCAATATAGGGCCGTGAGATGATGCTGCCGGAGAGTTTCAGTTCCAGTCCGCGCTGCAGCATGGGGCCTATCATGAGCAGGGCGGAGATGTATTGTGAACTCACGTTGCTCGGCATTTCCAGGCGTCCGCCCTCCAGTGGCTGACCGGTGATGCGAAGGGGCGGAAAGCCCTCGTGGTCGGTATAGCTGATTTGAGCACCCAGCGTGCGCAGGGCATCGCAGAGTATGCCGATGGGGCGGTGCTTCATGCGTTCCGTGCCGGTGAGGATGTGTTCGCCGGGTATGGTGGAGAGATAGGCTGTCATGAAGCGCATGGCCGTGCCGGCGCCTTGCAGGTCTACCACTTCTGGCTTCTCCTTGAAGGCCCGCACTATCACCTCGGTGTCGTCGCAGTCGGACAGATTGTCGGGCATGATGTCGCCCCCGGTGAGTGCGTGGATGATAAGGGCGCGGTTGCTGATGCTCTTCGAGGCGGGCAGTGCCACCGTGGTGTCGATGACGGCGGGCGGTGTTATCTTGTATTGCATTGGCTGTTAGGTTCTTCTATACGATGTTCTTCTCCATGGCGATGAATGTAAAGCAAAATTACCTAATCCAATCCCAATTCCCAAGATTAATTCGTTTTTTTGATGAATATTAACTTATTTTTCCTTGAAAGCACCGGCCACCGCGCCCCGGAAGAGCCGTTACTCATCGCGTAGACAGAAAGTAATGCGGCCTGTCTTGTCCATGAAGCCCCATTTCATATTGTATTTTCCTTTACCGATTACCACGGCAAGGCCTTCCGAGTAGGTGATGTCGTCGCCTGTATAGAGAATGTCGCTGTTCACCTGGAAGAGCCTTTTGCCTGTCTTGTCGATGATAAAGCAGGAGTCGGCCTTCTGGATTTGGGCTACGCCGTCATGGAATTTGCGGCCCCACCATCCTTCAGGCAGTGTAATCACCATCTTGCCTGTGTGGTCGATATAGCCGCTTTGATAGTTCTCGCCGGTGGTTCTGACGGCTGCCAGCCCCTCGCTGAAATCGCCTTCCTGGCTGAAGATGCCGGGAAAGGCCTGCTTGCCCGTCTTGTCGATATAGCTGAACCACTCGTGCTCGCCGTCGACCATCACGGCGCAGAGTCCTTCATGGAAATCATTGCCGTTGCGTTCGGCGGGATTGTCATACTGGTAGGGAATTACCAGCTCGCCCTTCGTGTTGATATAGCCTATCTGAAGGTTCTCGTTGCACACCAAGGCCATGCCGTCGCTGAAATCAAGGGCGAAATGATACTGATAGGGAATCACGAGTTTGCCCTCGCCATTTACAAAGCCGTACTTCCCGTCTTCGTATTTCACGCTCAGTGCGTCGGGGTCCACCTTCTCCTCGGGTTCCGCCACCTGGTGTCCCTGCATGTCGATGTAAATCCGTTTGTCGTTCTTTGTCATGAAGGCTACGCCATTCTCAAACCTATACAGATAGGTGCAGCCCTCGATGGCATTGGCGATGGCTTCGAAATTGTACTGTTCCTTTTCTTCCTCTTCGATATCGACTGCCTTCACCGTCATGGTGTCGGTCGTGCCAGTTGGCACCTCTTTCTGTTTGCCGTTGCACGCGACCACAGTGGCGGCGCAAAGCAACAGCATGATTGATAGATACTTCTTCATAGCTGTTTATAGACCAATATATTTTTCCATTTTAACCAATATGCTTCCAGAGGGGTCGTGGCTTTTCTCGAGCCAGTTGCTGATGCGCCAGATGCCCCGTTCATAATCGAGCGAGAGAATGACCTTCTGTCTGGAGCCGTGCCCTACGTCGACAAGCGTTAGGGTGGCTTCGGCCGTAGTGCCTGTCAGCAGTTCCACCTTGATGTCTCTCGCCTCCAGGGGAGTCTCCATGCCGGCTGTCCAATGTAGGTCGTCGACGAAGAGACGCTCCTCGACCGATGTCACGTTGCTTTCTTTGTCGTTCACGGCATCATAGACTTCATTCCAATAGGTGGAATAGAACCTCTTGTCCAGATCAAAGGGATTCTGGTTCGAACCTTCTGCGAAAGTCTCGTTGACTGCATCAAAATACTTCCTTATCTGACCGGCTACAGCTTCTTCGGTCCAGTCTTCATGAGGGGCTGCCTCCACACCGTCGGACAGCGACTCGTCTGTCGGGTCGTCAGGTCTTGCAGCTTCCTCGCTCTTTATGAGTTGAAGGTTGGTCTTCTCGATGATGTTCAGCTTGATGGCATTGTTGTCTTTGCCAGGCTTGTACCAGCTGACCTTGCCGAAGTAGTCCTGCAAGTCTTTCGATTGGAAACGGTATCCATGATAGGCGAGAATCTTGTTGCGCAGCAGTCGCAGCTCACTCTTGGTAGCGACATGACTCTGCAGGTAGGCACGATTGAGCAAAATACCGTTGACGGCGTTCCAAGGTTCCTCCTGTCCCATCATCTCCTGCATTTCCTCACATTGCTTCTCATTGTTGGTAGTGAGTGCCATCGTCCACATCACGTCGCCGTTGGGTTTGTGGATGGCCAGGAAATTCTCGCCCTCCTGACGAATGTGCTGCACCTTCCAGCCGAACTCCGCACCGAAGGGACAATCATCAGCCTGGCGGCTGGGGATGATTTTATATTCACCCTCCTTCACTTTCTCCAGAGTCAGCTCATTGTCTTGAGAGGTGGTCATATAGACGTATTTCCCCATTCTTATTTCCTTCACGGTGTAAAGGCTTTCACCGTCCCAGAACTTTTGGCCCAATCGAATGGTCTGTGCCTGTGCGGAGATAACGGCAAGGAAAGACAGCATTAAAAAGATGGTTTTCTTCATAAGATGATATTCTTTGTAGATAGTTGTTCTTTATCAGTTGTCAGTCATATCGCTATTCGGCGAAGCCAAGGAACTCCTTAAGCCCTTCAGCTTTCTCGAGGTCGTCTCGGTCCACGTAGAAGGGACCGGGTGGAACCAACTCAAGATACTTGTCCAAGAAATCCTCCCATGGAAGTTTGAAAAAGGCGGGCGGAATGAAGAATGTTCTGGATGCGCCGGCTGAGCGGTTGCCGGCCTGTACATAGGTCGAAAAGCCTCCTAATTGATGTTTCCGAATCTGATATATTTCCAGTCCCCAGTCGCCGCTGCATCTACGTGATGCCTCCACTTTGAAGTTCTCCGTCACGGGATTCTCATCTTCAATCCAGCTGTGGTGGTGGCCGATGACGGTTTGGATGAACTTCTCGGCATCGCAGTTCAACACTTCACGGTCTATCTGACCGTCTTTCCAGTCGAAATAGGTCACATAATGATAGGCCCCGTTTTCCTGTTCGATGGCGTAGGACCACTCTTTCCTGAACATTTCTTTCTTCGCCCAGGGATAGAGCTCTTTCATCCGCTCCAATGCCTTGTCGATATAGGCATTCACATCGTAACCGTAGGGAAATTTCTCGTTCATGGCAAAAGGTCTTTAGTTATTTCATGGCACAAATATAATAAAAAAAGCCGGAATGGTGCTGCACGACTCATTTATAATTGTCAGAATCCTTAGTATAGGGGTCGTAATCCACGACAGTCTCTCTGCCCTGATTGTCGGGAAAGGTGAGATAATACCCTCACATTCACCTCATCCATGGCATACAGCTGCGGAGGAACGTCATAGATATACCCCTGATTCATCTGCTGGGAATGAGGCTCAGTGCCGCTGTAGATGTTTCCACCCAATGCAAGCTCATTGTTCCTGCCCCATGCTGCAGGACCGCTGCCTCTTACGTCCAGCCTTCCTCCCACAGCCATCATGTTGTCAAGTCTTTCTAAATCATCCGTCATATCTTTGTCTTTTTAATCCGTTTGTTGTTATGCTTTCATCCATTTAATCCAACCATTGATGCAAAGATATGAAAGAGACTGATAAGATGATGGGCTATAAGGAAAATGCTTATCGTAGGCAAATTTCATTGCATCACAACCTCACTATAGATTGTAGGTGTAACCATGTTCCTTTAGGAAGTCATCAAAACTGCAATCTTGTGGAATAAAACCCATCTCTTTTGAATAATTGTAAAGAATTTCCGCACATTTATCAATTTCACAAAACGAATCTTGTAAGTAGGAGAGTTTTCTGTTTTGAGCTGTTGTCTCAAAAAAAACTTTTATGCCATTTTTTGTAAGGTCATGAGATGCTGCTTTTTTCATAATGTAGTAACACATAATATTGATAGCATTAGTGTAGTATTGAACAGGCTGACCTTGACCATTCGTGATACTGTCCCAAGAAGTGTGTCTGTATAAGAGGGATTAAAAAAGGGACCTATCATCCCTGACCGGTCCCTAAAAGTTTGTACCTTTGCGGTGCGTTA
>CACYUZ010000036.1:0-31053 GCA_902777645.1 uncultured Prevotellaceae bacterium
AATCGGTCGAATAAGTTCCTCCGTTCTCTTACGTTCATCTGCGTCCTTACAATTGGCAAGGATTTCATTGCGCTTCTCCGTTGAAATGATAAAGGCATCATTGAAGCCTGTCTTTATTCCATAGTTTATTTGGATGTCCCAATCTTTCAACGGTGTTCCCACAGCCTCTATCTTACGCTTGATACTCTGCTCTATGGGCGACAAAATAACCCAACTATCAGAAGTGGCAAAATCACAAATTGAGTTCTGCTGCTGCACGAAATCGCTCATTACTCTTCCGCCAATTTTATTCGCTTTATAAAACGAGTTAGAGTGTTCCTGTCAACCTTGCATATTTTGGCAATCTTACGTTGTGAAGTTCCATTTTTTAGCAACTCTTTGATTAAGATTTCTTTTCCATAAAGTTTATATTTATCAGGATTGCTTTTTCGTCCTTTTGGCCGTCCCAATCTCACCCCCTCAGCCTTTTTCCTCGCCAAAGCCTCTTTTGTCCTTTGGCTGATGAGATTGCGTTCTATCTCGGCGGAGAGGCCGAAAGCGAAGGCGAGGACCTTGCTCTGGATGTCATCGCCAAGGCGGTAATTGTCCTTGATGGTCCATACACGGCACTCCTTCGTCATGCAAATGTTTAGGATTTCCATAATCATGAAGAGGTTTCTGCCTAGGCGGGACAACTCACTGCAAATGATGATGTCGTCTTTGTGAACTTTCTTCAACAAGAGGCCCAGCTGGCGCTTGGTGTAGTTTTTGGTGCCGCTGATAGTTTCTTCAATCCAGTCGTTGATGACGAGATTCTGCTTTTCACAGAAGTTGTTGATTTCGAAACGCTGGTTCTCGACAGTCTGTTTGTCGCTACTTACTCTGATATAACCGTAAATCATAATTTTTTCATTGAAATTTGTTTATTTACTAATTATTCTCTAATTTTGTAAAAAAACAAATCTTACCGTGTAAAAGCAACGTTATCATGTCTAAACTTGAAACATTATACAACAGTATAAAAGGACTTGAGAAGGTGGGGCTTCCTCTCACCGAGGAGATGCTGGAGAAAGTGGATGAACTGGAGGAGCTCCTTATAAAGACGGAAGTGCTTCCCACACTGAGCAAGGATTTGGAGCCCAGGCTCTCGCAAATACAGCGCGAACTAGTGCTGGTGGTGGAATACAAACCGGGAGAGCCTATTAGGGTAGCTCTGTCGAGAAAGACAAATATCACAGAGTTGCTGAAGGCGAAACGGTTGGAAATCGATCCGCAGGTGGAACACAAAGACGGCGGTCACCGCAGCACAAAGAAAGGGCAGATAGCACCGCGCACCGGACTTTGCATCTATCGCAGAGATGGTTCGATACTGCAAGAGCATGATGCCGCCACCACATTCACATCGGCCATCGTAGAAGCAGGGTTGCTCCGAGTGCGTCAGCTCGACCTAAGATTCTGCCGGATCAACATTGTTTCCACAACCAAAGATAAAAAGTATGGTGGAGCACAACGTGAAGTGGAGCCGGGTCTTTATGTTCTGACGCATAGCAGTACGGCAGACAAAAAGAAGATGCTCGACCGCATCAGCAATAGGTTGAATCTTGGGTGGAAGGTGGAAATCGTAGGATGATTAGAGGGTTTAATCCTTCAGGCAGCCGATGGGGATGACGTAGACACCGTCTTTTCTTTGGTAGGGGTCATAAACAATAATTTGACTTTTCGGTGATTTGGTGAGGTTTTGTTCGGTGATTTGGGATGATTCTGTTCGGTGATTTGGGAAATTGATGTCTTGGTGTGCTGCGCCCACGGACGAAAATCTGGTGGGCAGTACGCCTAAAGGCATACTGGATATTGGAATCGCTCTGCGAGCGAGAAATTAATCAAAAATTAAGAACAAAAATTAATCAAAAATTTATAGGGGTGCGCCGGTCGGCATATTGAGGGGGCACGCTGCGCGTGAAAAGACAGTGCAAACCGAAGGCAATCAAGCTTGCTTGAATTGCTGAGGTGCAGCCTATAAATTGCCTATTACCGCTTAATTTTTAAGTTAATTTCTTGCGTATATTAAAAACTTTATTTACTTTTGCCGAAAATAACTTATAAGTTAAGAACAATGCAATATTACAATATTGAACTCATAGAAGAATATGACAAGGTGAATTTCTACAGCATCCATCTTTCTGATTCAGAATTGTCGGAGTTTGAGGATTTTTTCGAAAAATTCCCCGTTGGCTGCGAATACGATGAAGACATAGATGTCATTATCTCATGGCTGGATAGAATCGCAGAAAGAGGTGCTTTAGAAAGGTATTTCCGACCTGAAGGAAGATATGGCGATGGAGTCGGTGTCATATTGGTTGACAAAGAAATAGTTGGTGATTTAAATTTCACAAGATATGAAAAGGAGTAGGATATTAGAGGAACGGCGAAAGCACGTCAATCCCGAGACAAGAAGATCAGTAGACCTGTCCTTCCAGATAGTAGACAGAATTCATCAAGTGTTGGAGGAGAAAGGTCTTAGGCAGAAAGACTTGGCTGAATTGTTAGGCAAGAGCGAACCCGAAATCAGTAAATGGATGCGTGGGACTCATAATTTCACAATAGACACATTGGTGTCCATAGAGATTGCGCTCGATGCTCCGATTCTCCAGGTATTCCACAAGGAAGATCTCCAAACGGTGTGATGAATGGGAGACGGCACGCTCGGGCGGAAATCTGGTCTGGCAGTACGCCTAAAGGCATACTGAGAGGGGATTGCTCTTCGAGCTAGAAATTATTGAATTTCATTCTACTTTTTCTCGCCATGGCAATGCTCAAGCAAGCTTGACATTGCTCATTTGGCTTAACGAAAAAGTTCAAAAATTAGGTTTAAAAATTATTCAAAAATTAATACGGGTGCGCCGGTCGGCGCACTTTTTTTGAAGTGCCCTTCGGGCAGAAATCTTACAGAATCGATTCAAAATCAAACAGAATCTTTGGGCAGTACGCCTAAAGGCATACTGATGAGGGCGGCGCCCTTCGGGCGGAAATTAATAAAAAATTAAGTTCAAAAATTAATCGCGCTGCGCGCCGAAATTAGTTTGGCAGTACGCCTAAAGGCATGCGATGGGATACTGCTGAAGTGGCATTGGCAGAGACCCCACCCCTGCTCCCTCCCCTGCAAGGGGCGGGGAGTTTGATTACCTCATTCCTGCATGGGCGGGGTGTGAATGGCGGATGGAGGGGCGGGGGGTTGTCTGACGGACCATGGGGGGCGGGGAGGTTGTACAAAAAAAGGGGGATGAGGCAATGTTTTTTCAAGATAAAATGGTATATTTGCAATATAAAAAATTATCTTTGCAAAACAAAGGCGGTTTCAAGATGGGACCACTCTTAGAATTTAATCAAGACCTTAGATATGAAGAATTTATTCATCACGCTGCTGTGCCTGCTGACATTGACGACAAGCTGCAAACAGAAATCGAGTGAGACAACCGGTGGTGAGAGCGCCGAAGTAGCCGTCGCAGAAGGTGCGGCCCAAAACGTGACGCCACAACAGTTGGCGGAAAAATGGAGCGAGAAGGCCATCGCCGTGAAGGGCGGCGGCGAGGCACCCGACGTGGTGACGCTGCTGCAAGCCTTCAGCAAAGTGTGGAGCACGCAGGCTGTGAATAACCTGTTGGCGGAGGCCAGCGACCCTAACTTTACGGAGAGCGTAAACACCGACATTGGCGCCGCCATCACCGTGGACCGCGAGAACGGCTTTGCCGAGCTGGGTGCTGGTGACAGCGACGACGACTGCATGGGCGCCGGGGTATGGAAATGCGACAACGGGCATCTGCTCTTTGCCCTGAACGTGTTGACGACGCAGACCGACCGTCGCGACTTGGCCGCCCATCAAGCCCTGTGCTGCTACGACTACGACCCCAAAACCGAGGTGATGAAACCTGTGGAGAATGCGCTGACTCGATATCAGCCTATGCTGCCGAACACCACTTTGACCTACAGGATGCCGAGTGCGGCCGGTGTGATGCGCGTGGGCGAGGTGGACAACAAGGGTGAAGAAATGCCCATTTGGCACTTCCTGAAGTGGACCGGCAAAGACTTTGTGGAATATAACTGCTGCACCGACCTGGAGCTGGAGGAGAAAGTGATGGGTGTGTGGGTGAACTTCGACAAGAAGGAGCCGGCCATCACCTTCAACATCTCCCGCAGCGAGGAGGAGGGCTTGACAGCCACCGACTGCGGTATCTACGGCAGCACGGAGTATGATGTCTGGCTGTCGGTGTTCGATGGTGAAATAATCGTGAGGGAGGATCTTGAGGAGGATATGACCGACGAAGGTGAAGTGGATACACGTAAACCTGCCTTCGACGGTGTGTTCGTGCTGAACAGAGAAGGGAATTTGGTCGGTAATTATTACTTGCGGCAGAATGGCGGTGCTGAGTTCAAGGGGAATGTGGTGCTGCAGCATGGTGACCCGGCTGATGCACTGAAATGAGTCGCTCTGAACAGGAGTGCCCCCACGGGCAGAAATCTCTCAAAATCGGTTCAAAATCAAACAGAATCTTTGAGACAGTGCGCCTAAAGGCACACTGTAAGGACGGCACGCTCCGCGTGGAAATTGAGGACTAACAGAAATTATCGTAATTTACGTAATTGGTCATTGAAGGTTATTCTTTGAAAGAAATTATCGTAATGCGCGGAAAGTTTTTTGTGCGCAGGCGGATGCAAGGGGTAATATAATCTCCTTGCAGCGGGGGAGCGGATTGCAAATCCGCGGAGGAGGATGGATTAAATTGATTTGACATGATAGTAGATATACCTTATACGAAACGGAAGTTTGAGGAGTTCAACCGGCTGATGTTCGGGGGTGAACTGCCGGAGATACCTATTTACCTGAGCGACGCGAAGACGTTCTTGGGGAAATTCTGTTACAAGAAACGGAAACTGCCGAACGGGAAGACCGCCTACTACGACTTCTCGCTCCGGATGAACACGCGCCTCGACTTGCCCGAACAGGAAGTGGAAGACACCATCATCCATGAGATGATACACTACTTCATCGCCTACAAGAACCTGGAGGACGCCTCCACACACGGTCCGATGTTCCAACACATCATGAAGAGCATCAACGAGCGGTTCGGACGCCACCTGACCATCAGCTACAAGACGACGGCGGCGGAGCGGGAAGCCCTGCAAGACAAGAGACCGCGCTACCATGTGGTGGCGGTGCTGCAACTGTGCGACGGGCGGTTCGCCGTCAAGGTGCTGCCCCGCATCATCCAGCGCATTGTGTACTACTACAACCAGATGAAGAAACAGCCTACGGTGGCCTACATACAGCTGTTCATGAGCAACGACATCTTCTTCAACCGGTACCCCAACTCGTCGGCGCTGAACGCCCGTATCGTGGACGAGGAGGAAGTGATGGCCCATCTGGAAGGCGCCGAGGTGCTGCAATGCGACGGGACCACCATTATCAGGGGCAAAAAAACGTAATGGACCCAGAATCGTATCGGCATACATTGAAACGGTAATCGCATCGACAGAATTGATAGAACCAACTAAAAAGACATGAAAAGAACCAGCATCCTACTCCTGTTGCTCCTGGTGAGCCGTTTGGCCGTCCAGGCTGTGGAAGAGCCTTTCGGCAAGGGTCGGATTATCGTGCGCCAAGTGGCCCACAACGCCGTGCGCATACAATACAAAGAAGGCGCCGAGGTCCACGACAGTCTGCCCGATTGGCTCTACGTGCGCCATGAGGAGACGAGCGGCAACGACATCCGCGTGAAGGTGTACCCCAAGACTGAGACGGTGGAAGTGGCCGACCGCGACGGCCGTGTGGTGCTGCGCGCCACACGCCACGAGTTGGCCGGAGGCACCGCACAGCTCACCCTTGCCTCGTCCACCGACGAGCACCTCTACGGCCTGGGGCAGTTTCAAGACGGCTATGTCAACCTGCGGGGTCTTCAGCGGCGGCTGACGCAGGTGAACACCCAGATATCCATTCCCATGCTGCTCTCGAGCAAAGGCTACGGGCTTCTGTGGAACAACTACGGACTGACCGAGCTGAACCCCGCCTCCAGCAGTGTGGCGCTGACCCGACAAGAGGAAGCCGGTGAGAAGGAAGAAGTGGAGGTGACCTCGACCGAGGGCGGCAAGCGCGAGGTGCGCGAGCGCAACGTCTACACCGCCCAGGTGGACATCGCCACGGCAGGTGACTACTCGCTGCTGCTCGATGTGGGACAAACGATGGCCCGCCGCCACCACCTGAGCATAGACGGCAAACCCGTGATAGACCTTCAGAACCTGTGGCTGCCCCCCACCGCCTCGGCCATTGTGCACCTGGAGGCCGGCCGCCACATCCTGAGCGCCGAGTTGACCGCCAACGACCGCCCCACCGTCTACTACCAGCCCGTGGGCGATGAGACCGTGCTGCGTTCGCCCGTGGCCGACGCCGTAGACTACACCGTGTTCACCGGCAGCGCCGACGAGATTATCGCCACCTACCGGCAGTTGACCGGCGCCGCTCCCCTACCCCCTCTGTGGGCCTTAGGCTACATACACTGCCGCGAGCGCTTCCACTCGCAGGACGAGCTGCTGCAGACGGCACGGCGGTTCCGCGAGGAGCGGTTGCCCGCCGACGTGATGGTGCAGGACTGGCAATACTGGGGCAAGTACGGCTGGAACTCGATGCGTTTCGACGAGGAGCACTATCCCGACCCCAAGCAGATGACCGACAGTCTGCACCGCATGCACCTGCGCCTGATGGTGAGCGTATGGTCGAAGATAGACAAGCAGTCGGAAGTGGGCAAGCAGATGGTTCGTGACGGCCACTACATACCCGGCACCGACTGGATAGACTTCTTCTCGCCCGCTGCCGCCTCCGCCTACTGGCAGCAGTTCAGCCGACGGCTCGTGCCCTTAGGCATCGATGCGTGGTGGCAGGACGCCACCGAGCCCGAGAACGACGACCTGGTGGGTCGGCGTGTGAACCACGGGCTGTGGAGCGGCGAGCAGGTGCGCAACGTGTATCCGCTGCTGGTGAACAAGACCGTGTATGAAGGCCTGAGGCGAGACGTCCCCGGTCAGCGTCCCATGATACTGACCCGCTGCGGCTTTGCCGGCATACAGCGCTACGGCACCGCCCTGTGGTCAGGCGACGTGGGCAACGACTGGGAGACGCTGCGGCGGCAGATAACCGCCGGTCTGGGCATGCAAGCCGCCGGTGTGCCCTGGTGGACCTACGACGCAGGCGGTTTCTTCCGTCCCTCCAACCAATACACCGACCCCGCCTACATAGAGCGCATGCTGCGGTGGATAGAGACCTCCGTCTTCCTGCCGCTGATGCGCGTGCACGGTTACATGAGCGACACCGAGCCCTGGCGCTACGGCGCCGAGGCACAGCGCATCATCGCCGACAACCTGCGGCTGCGCTACCGGCTGCTGCCCTATCTCTACAGCCATGCCGCCAAGGTGACCTTTGAAGGCTCGACCCTGATGCGGCCCTTGGTGTTCGACTTCGTCGACGACCCCCGCGCCCTGGAGCAGAAGCAAGAATACCTGCTGGGCGACGCCCTGCTGGTGAGTCCCGTCACCGAGCCCGGCGTGCGCAGCTGGACCACCTATCTGCCCCGCCATGCCGCCGGGTGGTATGACCTCTACGACGGCAGCCACCACAGCGGCGGGCACGACGTGACGCGCGCTGTGGGCGTGGACCGTATACCCGTGTATGTGAAAGGCGGCTCCATCCTGCCCCTGAGCAGCGATAAGCAATATACCGCCGAGGAGACCGGGCAGCCCATGGAGCTGCGCGTCTACCCCGGACAGGACGCCACCTTCACCCTCTATGAAGACGACGGCACCACCACCCGCTACGAACAGGGGCAGTGCAGCCGCATCCGTCTGCACTGGGACGACGCCCGCCGCACCCTGCACATCGGGCAGCGCCAGGGCAGCTACGAAGGCATGCCCAGGAAGCGCACCTTCAGCGTGTCGCTGCCGGGCGGTGAGAGCAAGACCGTGAAATACAACGGGAAAGCGAAAAAGGTACAGTTCTGACCTACGACTGGCGATACTGTAGCGGTGTGAGCCCTGTGAGGCGCTTGAAGAACTTGCTGAAGAACGACGTGTTGGGAAAGCCAAAATCGTCGCTTATCTGCGCCGCCTGCCGGTCGGTATAGCGCAGCGCCACCTTTATGCGCGCCACGAGCGCATCGTCTATCCACTCCTTGGCCGAGCGGCCGCTCACCTTCTTCACCACCGTGCTCATGTAGCGGGGCGAAAGGAAAAGCCGGTCGGCATAGAACTCGATATTGTGCTCGGCCGCCACATGCGCGTTGACCAACTGGATGAAATCGGCGAAGAGGCGCTGCTCGCGCGACTGCCCCTCGCGGCTCACCTGTTCGGAGCGGCTCCATAGATGATCCACCTGGCACAGAAAACTGCCGATGAGGTGCAGTGTGACCTGCGCGCTGTGATCAGGTCCTGACGTGACATCGTAGAGGAGTTGGTGGATACGGTCGAGCACATCGACCTCGTGCGGTTCCAGGCTCAGGAGGAAATCGCGCAGCCGTCCGTCGAACGCCTTCGGTACATGGTTGCCCAGCGCCAGGCTGAACAAGTCGTGGCTCAGCGAGAGTCCGAAGCCGCTTGTCTCCGGCATGATGTGCTGGAACTCCACCACGCTATTCTCCGCCAAAAAGAGCAGCATGCCCTTCTCCAGGTGACGCGGCTGCAAGTTGAGCACCACGTCAGAGCCTCCGCTCTTGACCACCAGCACCCTCATTTCCGGCATGAGGAACGGTCCCTCGGCCAGTCGGTCGGACACCACCTGCGGCGCCACATGGCGCGCCACCACCAGGTTTTGTGAGATATAATTGTTGGCCAAGTGTTCATTCTGTCCGTTGAGGAGCTGCTTGAGCTCAGCGAGTGTGAAAGTCTGTGGTTGGGGCATTTTTTCATCTTTTTCCGACGCAAAGATAATAAAATATTGGTATTTTGAACTAAAAAATGCATATAATCGTACGAAAAGAACATTCTTTCTTCATTTTGGATAGCGACGAGTCGGGAAAAACCCACTAATTTTGCAAACAGAAACCAAAATGAGACCCAACAACAAAAAAAACACCCCATCCACCCTATGAGAGCCATCTATAAAAACAAGGTGAGAAACAAGCAGCGGCGCTGCCTCCTGAGCCTGCTGCTGCTCGGCACGCTGCTGCCCGCCGGCGCCCAGACCCTGGAGCAATGCCAGCAGGCCGCCGAGCAGAACTACCCCCTTATCAGGCAGTACGACCTGATAGAGAAGACCACCCAGCTCACGGTGAGCAATCTGGTCAAAGGCTGGCTGCCCCAGTTGCAGGCCACCGCCCAGGCCACCTGGCAGAGCGACGTGACCGCCTGGCCCGACGCCATGCAAGGCATGCTGAAGCAAAGCGGCCTCGACGTGAAAGGGCTGAAGAAAGACCAATACCGTGTGGGCATAGACGTGAGCCAGACCCTCTTCGACGGCGGCGCCATCAGCAGTCAGCAGGAAGTGGCCCGCCAGGAAGGCAACGTGCAGGCCGCCCAAAACGAGGTGAATCTCTACGCCGTGCGCAAACGTGTGAACGAGATGTACTTCGGTCTGCTGCTGATAGACGAGCAGATAAAGCTGGCCCAAGACCTGGAACAGCTGCTGAGCACCAACGAGCGCAAGTTGGCCTCGATGTACAAAGGCGGCACCGCCTCGGAGAGCGACTACAACAATGTGAAGGCCGAGCGTCTGAACACCACGCAGCAGCTCACCAACCTGCAAGCCGAGCGCTCCACCCTGCAGCGAATGCTCAGCACCTTCTGCGGCATAGCAGTGGAAGCCCCCGTGAAGCCCGCCCCCCACGACGCTCTGGACAACACCGCCGAGAGCCACCGCCCCGAGCTGCGCCTGGCCGACAGCCAGCTGCGTCTGGCCGACGCCCGCGAGCGGCAGTTGAACGCCGCCCTGCTGCCCAAGCTCAGCGTGTTTGCCAGCGGATTCTACGGCTATCCCGGCTACAACATGTTTGAAGACATGATGCGCCACGACTGGTCGTGGAACGGCATGATAGGCGCCCGGCTCACCTGGAACATCGGCGCCCTCTACACCCGCCACAACGACAAGGCCAAGATACAGCTGCTGCGCGACCAGGCCGAGAACGGCCGCGAGGTGTTTCTCTTCAACAACCGCCTGGAGCAGCTGCAGCAGAACGAGAACATCAGGCGCTACAACGCCCTGATGGCCGACGACGCCGAGATTATCGCCCTCCGCACCAAGGTGCGCAAGGCCGCTGAGTCGAAGCTACAGCACGGCATCATCGCCGTGAACGACCTGGTGAAAGAAATCAACAACGAGAACGCCGCCAAGGTACAGCAGCGCGTGCACGAGATCAACCTCCTGAAGGAGCTGTACGACCAGAAATACACCATCAACCCGTAACCACATCCCCCCTATAAGCACCATGACAATGAAAAGAATGATACTGCCCCTCGCCGCCCTGCTGCTGACCGCCTGCGGCGACAAGAACAACCACAACGAGGCCACCGGCACCTTCGAGGCCACCGAGGTGACCGTCTCGGCCAAAAGCTCCGGCGAGCTACAGGTGTTCGCCATCAGCGAAGGCCAGGAGATAGAGCAAGGCAAGGAAGTGGGCCACATAGACAGCTACCCCCTGCAGCTGAAGAAAGACCAGCTGGCCACCACCCGCAGTCAGCTCGACGCCAACAAGCGCCAGTTGGCCGCCTCGCGTCAGGCCACCAACAGCAAGCAGCTCGACCTGGAGATGCAGGTGGCCACCATCCGCCAGCAGATAGCCAATGCCCAGCGCGAGCGTCAGCGGTTCACCGAGCTGGTGAACGACGGTGCCGTGCCCCGCAAGCAGCTCGACGACATCAACTACCAGATAAAAGTGCTCGAGAAGCAGTTGGCCGCCGCCCGCGAGCAGATAAAGAGCAACAACGCCAGTCTGGCTCAGCAGAGCAGCGGCATCGGCGCCCAGATGGACGGCATCGACGCCCAGCAGGCCAGTCTGACGGTTCAGCAGGCCCAGCTCGACGACCAGATAGCCAACACCTTAGTGAAGGCCCCCATCACCGGCACCGTGCTGGAGAAATACGCAGAGCAGGGCGAGTTTGTGAGCACCGGCAAGCCCCTCTTCAAGATGGCCGATGTGCGGGAGATGACGCTCCGCGCCTATGTCACCAGCGCCCAGCTGGAGAAGGTGAAGGTAGGCCAGGCTGTGAAAGTGACGGCCGACTACGGCGGCGACCGCAGCCAGACCTACGACGGCGTGGTGACCTGGATATCCAGCCAGTCGGAGTTCACCCCGAAGACCATTGTGACCGACGACGAGCGCGCCGACCTGGTATATGCCGTGAAAGTGCGTGTGAAGAACGACGGCCACATCAAGATGGGCATGTACGGGACAGTAAGTTTTGAGTAACGCCGAAAAGCAGCACAAGATGAAAGCGATAGAAGTGAGCGGCGTGTCGAAATCGTACGGCAAGGTGAAAGCCCTCGACGGTGTGAGCTTCGACGTGGAGCCCGGCGAGGTGTTCGGCCTGATAGGTCCCGACGGTGCCGGCAAGACCACGCTGATGCGCATACTGTGCACCCTGCTCCTGGCCGATGCCGGCCAGGCCCGTGTGGACGGCTACGACGTGGTAACCCAGATGGAGCCGATACGTCGCCGTGTGGGCTATATGCCCGGCAAGTTCTCGCTCTACCAGGACCTCACCGTCAGGGAAAACCTCGACTTCTTCGCCACCCTCTTCGGTACCACCGTGGCCGACGGCTACGACACCATCAAGGCCATCTACAGCCAGATAGAGCGTTTCGGCGACCGCCGTGCCGGCGCCCTCTCAGGCGGCATGAAGCAGAAGCTCGCCCTCTCGTGCGCCCTTGTTCACCAGCCCAGCGTTTTGGTGCTCGACGAGCCCACCACCGGTGTAGACCCCGTGTCGCGCAAAGAATTCTGGGACATGCTGGGCCAGCTCCGCGAGCGCGGCATCACCATCATCGCCTCGACGCCCTATCTCGACGAGGTACGCCGTTGCGACCGTGTGGCCTTTCTGGACAAGGGCCAGGTGCGCGGCATCGGTACGCCCGACGCCATTCTGACCCAGTTTGCCTCCATCTTCAATCCCCCCGGCATCAGCCACGGCAGCGCGGTGACCGCTCAGAGCGAGAATGTGATAGAAGTGGAGCATCTGGTGAAAGCCTTCGGCAGTTTCCATGCCGTCGACGACATCAGTTTTACCGTTCGCCGTGGCGAGATATTCGGTTTCCTGGGCGCCAACGGTGCCGGCAAGACCACTGCCATGCACATGCTCACCGGTTTGAACCAGCCCACGAGCGGCACCGGCCGTGTGGCCGGCTACGACATACGCACCGAGCACGAGCAGATAAAGCGCCACATAGGCTATATGAGTCAGCGTTTCTCGCTCTACGAAGACCTCACGGTGGCCGAGAACATCCGCCTCTTCGGCGGCATCTACGGCATGGAGCGCGGCGAGATAGCCAAGAAGACCAAGCGCGTGCTCGAGGAGCTCGACTTCAGTGCCCACCGCGACGATCTGGTGAAGAGTCTGCCCTTGGGATGGAAGCAGAAGCTCGCTTTTTCCGTCAGCATCTTCCACGAGCCCGACATCGTGTTTCTGGACGAGCCCACCGGCGGTGTGGACCCCGCCATGCGCCGCCAGTTCTGGCAGCTCATCTACGCAGCCGCGGAGCGCGGCATCACCGTGTTCGTGACCACCCACTACATGGACGAGGCCGAATACTGCGACCGCATCTCCATCATGGTAGACGGCAAGATCAAGGCCATGGGCACCCCGGCGGCGCTGAAGGAGCAGTTTGCCCAGCCCGACATGGACCATGTGTTCACCTATCTGGCCCGCCAGGCCACCCGTTCAAGCGATTAGCGACATGAAAGAGTTTGTAAGTTTTGTAATCAAGGAAGCCAAGCACATAGTGCGCGACAAGCGCACGATGCTCATTCTGTTCGGCATGCCCGTGGTGCTGATGCTGCTGTTCGGCTACGCCATCACCAACGATGTGCGCAACGTGCGCCTCGTGGTGGTGACCAGTTCGGCCGACCACCAGACGCAGCGCGCCATCGACCGTCTGGCCGCCTCGGAATACTTCGTGGTGACCGGCGCCGCGGCCACCCCCGCCGAGGCCGAGCGTGCCATCCGCGGCCAGCGCGCCGATCTGGCCATCGTGTTCGGTCCCGACTTTGCCACCAAGCACAGCGGTGTGCAGTTTATCGTAGACGGGAGCGACCCCAACATGGCCCAGCAGTGGACCGCCTACGCCACGCAGACCCTGCTGAACGCCCCCTCGGGCAGCAGTGCCGTGAACAGCAAGATGCTTTACAACCCCCAGATGAAGTCGGCCTACAACTTTGTACCCGCCATCATGGGCATGCTGCTCATGCTCATATGCGCCATGATGACCAGCATCTCTATCGTTCGCGAGAAAGAGCGCGGCACGATGGAAGTGCTACTGGTGTCGCCCGTCCGCCCCCTTCTCATCATCGTGGCCAAGGCCATTCCCTATCTGGCGCTCGCCTTCGCGATACTGGTGGTGATACTGCTCATGGCACGCTTTGTGCTCATGGTGCCCGTGGCCGGCTCGCTGGTGTGGATACTGCTGGTGAGCGTGATATACATACTGCTGGCCCTCTCGCTGGGTCTGCTCATCTCGAGTGTGGCCCAGACCCAGCTCGTGGCCCTTCTCCTCTCTGCCATGGTGCTACTGATGCCCGTGGTGATGCTGAGCGGCATGCTCTTCCCCATCGAGTCGATGCCCACCATCCTGCAGTGGATATCTGCCGTGATACCCCCCCGCTACTACATACAGGCCATGCGCAAGCTCATGATTATGGGTGTGGGCATAGGCGGTGTGCTGCGCGAGGTGGCCATTCTCACGGCCATGACCGCGCTGCTGCTGGGTGTAGCCCTTGCCACCTTCAAAAAACGCCTGGAATAAGATGACACTGAGATACCTTATAGAGAAAGAGATTATCCAGATACGGCGCAACGCCTTTCTGCCCCGCCTCATCCTCGTGTTCCCCATCGTGGTGATGTGCGTGCTGCCCTGGGTGATGAACCAGGAAGTGAAGAACGTGAAGGTAGACGTTGTGGACAACGACCGCTCGGCCCTGTCGCAGCGGCTGGTGCACCGCATAGAAGCCTCCGGCTACTTCCACTTCAACGGTCAGAAAGCCACCTACGCCGACGCCCTCGAGGAGATAGAGCGGTCGGAGGCCGACATCGCCGTGGTGATACCCCGCGGCTACGGCAAGCAGACCGCCAACGGCGGCATGCCGCAGGTGCTCATAGCCGCCAATGCCGTGAACGGCACGAAGGGTTCCATTGGCGCCTCGTATCTGACACAGATAGTGACCGCCACGGCGCGTGCCGACCTGAGCGCCCTTCAGCAGCAGGTGAGCACGCTGAACCTCTACAACAAGCACCAGAGCTACAAGGTGTTTATGATACCTGCCCTGCTGGCCATTGTGCTGATGCTGATGTGCGGTTTTCTGCCCGCTCTGAACATCGTGGGCGAGAAGGAAGCCGGCACGATAGAGCAGATCAATGTGACCCCCGTGTCGAAATGGGCCTTTATCCTGGCCAAGCTCATCCCCTACTGGGTGATAGCCCTGTTCATCATCACCGTGTGCCTGTTGCTCTCATGGGCCGTCTACGGCATCACCTGCCAGGGACCGCTCTGGCTGGTCTATGTGCTGGCCCTGCTGCTGGCCCTCTTCTTCAGCAGTTTCGGTCTGCTGGTGAGCAACTTCAGCGACACGATGCAGCAAGCCATCTTCGTGATGTGGTTTTTCGTGGTGATACTGATGCTGCTGAGCGGTCTGTTCACCCCCACACGTTCGATGCCCACCTGGGCCTACACCACCACCTATGTGAACCCCATGCACTACTTCATCGACGCCATCCGCACCATCTTCATCCGCGGCGGCGGTTTCAGCAGCATCGCCCGCCAGGTGGCGGCGCTGGGCGGCATTGCCCTGCTCATGGCCGTTCTGGCCGTGCGGAGCTACAAGAAGAATGCATAAAAGAAGGGAAGTTAAAAGGAAGTTAAAAGGAAGTTAAACGGACATATCTTTTATTTCGTCTTATTTCTGAAAGGAGAGAGGTAATGATTTTTATCTATATTTTTTCATTTCACCGCTACAAAAGGCGGTGAAATGAAAAAAATATTGTAGATTTGCAGTTTGTAAGCATTACCCGAATCAAACCAATAATCATACAACGCCCTATGAAACAATTTTTCAAAATGACATTTGCCACGGTGGCCGGTATCATCCTGTTTATGGTCATCATGGGCATTCTCTTCGCCATGAGTCTGGTGGGCATGGTAGCCTCCGGCAGCAGCACCCAGAGTGTGGAGAAGAACAGCGTGATGGTGCTAAACCTGAACGCCACGCTGAACGAGCGTGCCGAGAGCACGAATCCACTTGCTCTGCTGCAAGGTGACAACAGCGAAAACATCGGTCTGGACCAGGTGCTCGACGCCATCGCCAAGGCCAAGGAGAACGACGACATCAAAGGCATCTACATAGAGGCCGGCATGTTCATGAACGACAGTCCCGCCTCGCTGACCACCCTCCGCAGGGCGCTGGCCGACTTCCGTAAGAGCGGCAAGTGGATTATCGCCTACGGCGACCAGTACACCCAGGGCAGCTACTATGTGTGCTCCGTGGCCGACAAGGTGTATGTGAACCCCCAGGGCATGATAGACTGGCACGGTATGGCCTCGCAGCCCATCTTCCTGAAAGACGCGATGGCCAAATTCGGTGTGAAGATGCAGTTGGCCAAGGTGGGCGCCTACAAGAGTGCCCCCGAGATGTACACCGCCGACAAGATGAGCGACGCCAACCGCGAGCAGGTGACCGCCTACATAACCGGCATCTGGCAGAACATGGTGAAGGACGTGAGCGAGAGCCGCAAGATAAGTGTGGACAGTCTGAACGCCTATGCCGACCGACTGATTACCTTCTCTACGACTGAAGAATACAAGAAGCTGAAGCTGATAGACGGCACGATGTACAGCGAGCAGGTGAAGGAAGAAGTGCGCAAGATGCTGAAGATAGACGAAGACGACGCCATCCACCAGTTGAGCATAGCCGATATGGGCAATGTGAAGCGCGGCCATAGCGAGGGCGACGAGATAGCCGTCTACTACGCCGTGGGCGAGATTGTGGACGAAGTGAGCGGCATGATGCCCGGCGGCGAGCAGCAGATAGTGGCGAAGGATGTGTGCCGCGACCTGGCCCAGTTGGCCGACAACGACGATGTGAAAGCTGTGGTGCTGCGTGTGAACAGCCCCGGCGGCAGTGCCTACGCCTCGGAGCAGATATGGCACGCCATAGAGCTGCTGAAGCAGAAGAAGCCCGTGGTGGTGTCGATGGGCGGTCTGGCCGCCAGCGGCGGTTACTACATCAGCTGCAACAGTCAGTGGATTGTTGCCGAGCCCACCACGCTGACCGGCAGCATCGGCATCTTCGGCATGTTCCCCGACGTGAGCGGTCTGCTTACCGACAAGCTCGGTGTGAAGTTTGACGAGGTGAAGACCAACCGCAACAGCGGTTTCGGCACCCGTGCCCGTCCGTTCAACGACGAGGAGATGGGTTATCTGAACACCTACATCCAGCGCGGCTACGACCTGTTCCGCAAGCGTGTGGCCGACGGCCGCAAGTTGCCCGTAGAGGAAGTGGAGAAAGTGGCCCAGGGCCATGTATGGCTGGGTCAGGACGCCCTCGGCATCAAGTTGGTCGATGAGTTGGGCGGTATGGAGAAAGCCGTTGCCAAGGCCGCCAAGCTTGCCAAGCTCGAGAAATACCACACGGTGAGCTATCCCGGCCAGCCCGACTTCTTCGAGCAGCTGATGGCCAGCACTGCCGCACAGAAAGGCAACTATCTGGACGAGCAGCTCCGTCTGCAGCTTGGCGAGCTCTACCAGCCCGTGATGCTGCTCCGCGACCTTTCGCACCGCCAGGCCATTCAGGCCCGTCTGCCCTTCTATCCCAACATTCACTAACCCCCGCAGCTCCGCAATGCCCATGGCATCCGGTGATGTGAAGACCTATCCCGCCCTCCTGCCGCTGAGCTGGCTCTACAGCCTGGTGACAAGAGGGCGGAACCAGCTGTTCGACTGGGGTGTACTGGAGGAACGGCAGTTTGACGTGCCCGTAATCACGGTGGGCAACCTGACCGTGGGCGGCACCGGCAAGACCCCCCATGTGGAGCACCTGGTGCGGTTGCTGCGCAGCGAGACCCACGTGGCGGTGCTGAGCCGCGGCTACCGCCGGCAGACGAAAGGCTTTGTGCTGGCCGATGCCCATAGCACCGCCGCCACCATCGGCGATGAACCCCTGCAGATGCACCGCAAGTTTGGCGACATCACGGTGGCCGTGGATGCCGACCGGCGTCACGGCATCGAGCAGCTGCTGCAACAGGAGCCCCGGACCGGTGTGATACTGCTCGACGATGCCTATCAGCACCGCTACGTGAAAGCCGGTCTGAGCATTTTGCTCACCGACTACCACCGCCTGTTCAGCCGCGACCTGGTGCTGCCCGCCGGCAGGCTTCGCGAGCCCCGCAGCGGCAAGCGCCGCGCCGACATCGTGGTGGTGACCAAATGTCCGCCCACGATGAGCGAGGCGGAGCGCCAGGCCATCGCCAGCGAACTCGCCCTCGAGACGCGCCAGCACTTGTACTTCTCGTGCATCGACTACGCCCCGCTTGAGTCCCTGACCGGCGGTCCAGCTCTACCTTTGGAGGCGCTGAACCAGCATCATGTGCTGCTGCTGAGCGGAATAGCCAACCCCACCCCCCTGGAAAACACCCTCAATGTCCACGCCAGTGAGGTGCGCATGATGCAGTTTGCCGACCACCACACTTTTACTGCTTCCGACATGGAGCGGGTGGCAGACGCCTTCGGCACGCTGGCTGAGCCCCGACTGCTGGTGACGACGGAGAAAGACGCCGCCCGGCTGGAAGGAACCGGTCTGCTGCCCCCCACCCTGCGGGAACACGGATACACACTTCCCATCCGCATCCGCATCCTCTTCGGGCAGGGGGAAAACTTCGACGAAGAGGTGAGGGAAAGATTAAACATTAAACATTAAAGATTAAAAATGAAAAATTAAGATGGGGGAATGAGGAAATGACGTTGAATGGACAGATAAGAAGATTTAAGATAAAAGATTAATTTAGCATAAAAATAAAATATGGAAATAGCAGAATTGGGAGAGTTTGGTTTGATAGGCCGACTCACGAAAGACTTGCCGCGGCACAATGAATCGACCATCAAGGCCGCGGGCGACGACTGCGCCGTGATGCACTACCCCGACCGCGAGGTGCTCATCACGACCGACATGCTGATGGAAGGCATCCACTTCGACCTGACCTACTACGACATGAAGCACCTGGGCTATAAGTCGGCCATGGTGAACATCAGCGATATCTTCGCCATGAACGGCACCCCCCGTCAGATGCTGGTGAGCATAGCGCTGAGCAAGCGTTTCAAGGTGGAAGACCTGGACGACTTCTACGAGGGTCTGCGCATGGCCTGCGACAAATGGGGCGTGGACATAGTGGGCGGCGACACCACTACCTCGCTCACCGGACTGGCCATCAGCATCACCTGCATCGGTGAGGCAGCAAAGGACGACATCGTGTACCGCAACGGCGCCAAGGACACCGACCTGGTGTGTGTGAGCGGTGACCTCGGTGCCGCCTATCTGGGCCTGCAGCTGCTGGAGCGCGAGAAGTCCGTCTACTATCAGCAGGTGGCCGAGGCCCGCCGCAAGGGTCATGGCGAGCAGTTGGATCAGTTGGTGCAGTTTGAGCCCGACTTTGCCGGGAAGGAATATCTGCTGCAGCGCCAGTTGCAGAGCGAGGCCCGCGGCGACATCATCCAGCTGCTGCGTGAGAACGGCATCCGCCCCACGGCGATGATGGACATCAGCGACGGTCTGAGCAGCGAGCTGCTGCACATCTGCCACCAGAGCGGTTGCGGTTGCCGCATCTACGAGAAACACCTGCCCATCGACTACCAGACCGCCGTGATGGCTGAGGAACTGAATCTGAACGTGACCACCTGCGCGCTGAACGGCGGCGAGGACTACGAGCTGCTCTTCACCGTGCGGATAGGCGACTATGAGAAGGTGAAAGACCTGGAGGGCATCCGTGTGATAGGGCACATCACGAAGCCCGAGCTGGGCTGCTACCTCATCACCCGCGGCGACAGCGAGATGGAGATCAAGGCCCAAGGTTGGAATCCCCTCAAGGGAAAGAAATAAGAGCGACTAAGATTACAGAGAATTCCTCATTGCTATGACAAACAAAAATGAGATAAAACAGAAATAATAAAGATAAAAAAACGCTTTGCTTAATAAAAAGGATAAAAAGGATTAAAAAATAATCTTTGAAGCACTGGTGGACAAAAAACAAAGCAATAAAAAGACGCAAGCGTCTCTCAAAAAGGGGAAAAAAGGGTGTGAATTGCACCTACGGTGCGCGAAAGGAAAGAAATTATCATAATGCGCAGAAATTTCTTCGTGTGCCTTGGCACACTTTATATTAGCCTGAATATTTCATACTAAAATGAAAAATGTGAGGTTTTATAACACTAATCCTTTGGTAATCAGAGAAAAAAGTGTTACTTTTGTAGTGCTAAATCAAAAAAAACCTCACATGGGCAAAATTAGTCATTTTACAGATAAAAACCAAGAATTTTCGGAAAAAATTTACTTTCCTTCAGTAAATAATTTCAAGTTGGAAGCCACGACCGACGCAATGGACTTGTCGTCGCATGGCGGCCTGCTTTTGCTTCAGAGGGAGGAGGAGCACCTTGCGCTGGCCTCCCAGCTTGCCAGCTGCATCAAAGACACCCGCACCCCTTATCTGGTGCGCCACAGTCTCGAGGAAATCATCATGACCCGCATATTCCAGATATGCCTTGGCTACGAGGACGTGAACGACTGCGACCGCATGCGCCGCGACCCGATGATGCAGCTGGCCGTTGACACTGGTGCACTGGACAAGGAGCTCTGCTCCTCGGCCACGATGTGCCGTTTCGAGAACATGGTCACCGACGAGGACCTGCTCCGCGTGCAGGAGATGTTCCTCACGATGTTTATCCTCTCCTACGGCGGTAAGGCTCCCGGCCATATCATCCTCGATTGCGATGACACCTACGTTGACACCTACGGCAACCAACAGCTGACACTTTTCAACGCCTACTACGACAGCTACTGTTACATGCCGCTGATGGTGTTCGAGGGCTATACAGGCAGGATGATACTGCCGCTTCTCAAGCCCGGGCGCAAGAACAAGGCTGTCAGTTTCGAAGACACGATCCTGTGGCTCATCGCCTGCCTGCGCGAGGTATGGCCGAATACTATCATCACCGTGCGCGGCGACAGCCACTTCTGTTCCCATGAGCTGATGGACTGGGCCTGCCTGAACGACCGCCGCGTGTTCATCATTACGGGGCTTGCCAGAAACAATGTCCTTGAAAACCATCCCGTTACAAAGGAGGACGTTGAGAGGGTAAGGCATGACTATGAGCTTTTCCATCACCCGGTGAGGACCTACGGCGAGTTCCGCTACAAGGCTGGCACGTGGACTCTGCAGCAGCGTGTTGTGGTCAAGGCGGAGTACACCGAGAAAGGCGAACTCAACGTCAGGTTCATCGTGACCAACATCAGGAACATCGACAAGCAGAGCCTCTATGAGAACACCTACTGCGGGCGCGGGTGCGACGAGCTGTTCATACGCCAGTTCAAGGAGGGGGTGAACGGCGACCGCCTCTCATGCCATACCTTCAAAGCTAACCGACTGCGCATTTTCATCCATGCGGCGGCCTACATGCTGTTGCACTCCCTCCGTGAGAGGGCACTGCGGGGAACAAGCCTCGAAAAGGCGTCCATACTCACTGTACGCGAAAAACTCCTTCTTTACGCCGTTTCTGTGAGAAAGCTGAAGACTAAGGTCATCATCGACTTCGCCAAGCGTCATCCCATGATAGAGGAACTCCGACACTGCCTGCATTATTACAGTGACGGACACCCCACCTGACACAGATACTTTGTGGGTTGAAGCCGTGCCGCTGCGTCTACAGCGGCCGCCGCCGCATGTCCAAAAACGCCATTTGCAAGCGCATGGAGGCTCTTTTGGAGTGGAAAACACGTTTTTTTACCCCGAAGCCATTACAAACGACCAGCACGGTTTCCCAGGAAATGGTCACATCAGCACAAATTATCAGAGTATGAAATATTCAGGTTAACAAACTTATAACGTATATGAAAAAACTCATTTTCTTAATGGCCATTTTCTGGATGATATGTCCTGATATGGCACAAGCTCAGACACGGAGAACGGTAAGAAAGCCAACAACATCATCCTCCCAACCATCAACAACCAAACGGCAAGAAGATTTAAGACAGCAACATCGCTTGGATTCCATAGAGGCATTGTATAATGACCTAAAAAGTAGGTATGAAAATGACCAGGCAAAAGCCGGAACAACAAAGAAGGATACCAATGGAACTGAATATCAAGTGGCAAGAGTTGTGCTGGACGGTAGTATTATAACAATTTATTTGAGGGTTAGAAATCGAAACGATAGTCCTACTTTACGCTTTGGAAATTTAGCAAATAGTATTGGCCTAATTGCTAGTCCATTTAAACTAAATAATGATACAAAAACATACAAAATCACTGACACTAAAGATTGTTATGTTGAAAAGGGTTATTGGCGTGAAATAGAATTAGGAAGTGAATATAACGTCAAAACATACCCCTCTCCAAAGCTAGTCGATGAACTATGTGTAAGGGAAGGTCACAATCCCGACAATCCTATAAAATTCGAAAATATAAAAATAACAAGAGTCGAATAAATTATCACAATTATGAAAAATATAATAATTCTGTTCACGCTATTACTAAATTACTCATTATGCCATGCCCAGAATGAGTTGAAAACCAAAGAGGATTCTGTTGCATATTTCGAAAATCAAATCGAATGTCTTATAAAAGCATTAAATTATGGAGAAACCAAGCTAGAAGCATCAGATGCCCAAGGAGATGTTTTTTGTAAAATTATAAGGGCATATTACGAGAACGATGGTTACCTTTGTGTTGAAATTCAATTTCTCAGCAAAGAAGGGTCTCGCTTGGAATTTAGCCAAGATAATGGTTATACCAATAGGAATTTTTGTATTGCAGCTGAAAGGTTAATCAAAGATTGTAGTTTTGATTATGATTCATCCTTAGTATTATCTCTTCATAATAACGTTGAGACGAATACTATTCTTCTATTCTTTATTTATAAGAGAATAATAGGTCAAAAACCACGGCTAATCGAATATTTGAAACTTACAGAAGACCAATCTGGGCAAGAATTCATCTTCAGAAACATACCCATCGATTACAATGATGACAAGTAGTTTTCGTAGTTGAGCAATTTGAGATTATAAAATGATTTCTCTCAACTTTTTGGCTTGCATGCAATAAGTTTCATTAAAGCGCTCTAAAATGCTGAAGTCCTTTTTTTTCACCCCATAGTGCATACTGAAAAATTGCGCTGTGGGGCGATTTCTATCCTCAGGGTGATATTATCCTAAGACACAATCTTGAATGGTTTCATACAGCCATAAGTTCTTTTCCCACGGCTCTAATGGTGTCATAAATCATTTCCATACGCCTCTCGCTGGCTTTTTTCTTGCCGCTGATATATTGCGCCATCAGGCTTTGCGAGATACCCATCCGTCGTGCAATGGCTGACACATTCAGTTCGGGATGAGCCATAAACAACTGGTAGAGCTGGGTTGTAGGCTTCTTGTTGAAGAAACACTCAAAACTCAAATCCTCGTCGGGCCCAGGCCAGTGGATGCCGTAGCCGTCGGTCTCAAATCTTTCCAACTGTTCCCGGGTAGCACAGCGTAGCCGTGGGTAGTCGGAAAATAGCTCTTGCGCCTCCCGGCCGTCTTCCGTCTTTATGCAAATGGCTGAATCTGTAAGCCATACCTTTTCTACTTTCATTTCCTTTGTCTCCTTTACTTATTATTGCTGAAAAACATGTTCCAATGGTTGGCAATATTCTCCACATTTTCCTCGATGACAGTCTCTATCTTTTTTGCAAAAAAAAGGTAATAAAATTATCACCTCCAAATATTTTTAAAACTTATTTTGAAAAAATGTTCTCTCGAAGTTTACCTTCCCTCATGTTCTTACGATATGGAATTAGGAAACAGTAAAAAAACAATTAAAACCCAATGTTTATGAAAACTTTCAACCTGGCTGTGAGCCGCAAAAAGAGAAACAACCACATTGTGAACATCGTGATTTTGACCGCCCTTTACTTCATGGGATTTTGGTTAGGAAAGCATTACGTCGAAAGATATTCGCCTTACACGGTGGCGTATGTCATTCCAAGCTTGGTGGTGGGACTGGTAGTCTGCAAACGCTTTTCCGACAAGGTACGCGCATATCTTCACCCACACACAAAAAGCAGGGTGACTGTCTACAATTATGGTAGCGACTACGACCCGTCAATGGGTGTTGTAGGCATCCTCTTCAAGTATGCGTTCTATACATTTATTGGCTTCTTTATTTTTCCAGTTTATTACATTTGGGCTACTGCCACCGTCGTATGGCTTACTTTCTCCATCTACCGCAATCAACATGCCAACAATGTTACTCCTATGTGCCGGCGTATTTTCAATGCCAAGCCAAGCCAAAGTGGGCGACATCACTAATACTATGACTGCAAACGACAGATAAGCATAAAAACCAAATGGCTGCCCCTCGAAGGGCAGCCATTTGAGATATATAGAGCTGTGTTTATTTCACAGCCACTTTCATTGTCTTCATGCCGTTGGCGGTAGCCACGCTGATGATGTAGGCACCCTTGGTCAGTCCGTTGAGGCTGTAGATGCCGTTTGCTATGCGCTTCATCGGCACTACCTTGCCATCGGCTGTAGCCATGCTCACACTGTTGTAGTCGCCCTTTATGCTGAGGCGCTGTCCGTCAACAGTTATTCGCAGTGCATTGCCGGTGGATGTTATGCCGGCACCCTCCTCCACCTCGAAGTCGATGGTGCTCATTTCGGTCTTGCCCGAAGTGTAGGATGCGATGACGCCAGCGGTGTGTTTGCCAGGAGTGAGACCTTCGAAGAGGAAACTTGTCTCGTCGGTGTCGGTCACCTTGTTGCCGTCGAGGTACACCTCGTAAGCGCCGTCGAGAGCCGGAGCCTTGGCTGCCCTATGCATAGGCATATAGTAAGAGGTGCTGGGCATGTTCTCGGCCAGACCGTACTCGATATCGTCGATGCAGAAGACGCGTTTCTGGTCGCTCACGCACTGTATGGCCACATATTTAGCCTCCTTAGGCACGTTCACCGAGTAGTTCTGGTAGTAGCTGTAGGCAGTGGAGTTCTCGAGCAGTGGTATGAAGCTCTCCTTCTGTGTGTCGGTGGTGGAGTAGAGTACATTGAAATTCTCGAGATACTGGTAGTCAACACACTTGGCCCAGAAGCGGAACACGAAGTCGCTTTGGAAGTGCAGGCGCGGAGTGATGATCCAGTCGTCGTTGGCCACCTCGTAAGCAGCCCATGTGGTGAGAAGCTTCTGTCCGGTGCGTGGCGACAAGCCATACAAGTAGCTGGTGATGCTGGTGCCGTCGGTGTTTCTGGCGGCATCACTGTTGGGGTTGAACACCTGGTAAGCCATCGGCTCACCCAGATGCGGCCAGCTGAAGCCATAGACACCACCGGTGCCAGCACCGTCGCCATCGATATACTGCCATCCGAGCACACCCGGAGAGTTGACGGCGAAGTCCTCATGGTCCTCAAAGCTGTCGGAGAAGTAGTTGGCGTAGTTCCAGATGAAGTTTTTCTGGTCGGGACGGTCTTCCACATCCTCCACGATGAGGTTGAATGGCTTCACCTGTATTTCGTTGAGTGTGATGTCGTAGCTGAACTCATCCTGTCCGGCGAAGACATATTTCTGTGCGTGAGTCTCAAAGCCGTCGAGGGTGATGGTCACGTCGTAGTCGGCCTTCCACACGTTGTCGATAGTCACCACACCATCGTCGCCGGCAGTAGCCTGGTAGTAATGGCGTCCGCCACCGTTGATGAGAGTGACATGAGCACCAAATGCCTCATTCTCAGGAGTGTTGGTGTTGAGACGGAACGTGACTTTGGTGAGCATCTTGTTGCCGATAGAGTCGGAAAGCACAGCCTGCGACTCTTTCTCGCCGGTATACACAGCTTTTACGCCATAGTAGTAGCTGCCCTGGTTGAGGCTGCCCCAATTGCTGTCGGTGAGCGAGAGGGCCTGTGTCTGGTCGGCCAGTTTCTCCCATTTCGACTCATCGGCGGCATCCATGGTGTTGAAGCGGTATACATTGTAGCGTACGCGCTGCTGCACACTTCTGTTCATACCTTTTGCAAATTCCGGTTCGCGTACTTCAGCCTTTGCAGGTTCGGCTTGCAGCTGCAGCTGTTCCACATTGCTGTTGGCCGATGGGAAGCCGAACATTTTGGCGGTAGCCGGTTTCACGTCCTCGTCGGTAGAGAATGGAGCGGCATACGGGCGCATCATGAAGTTGTGGCGCAGGGCGTCGGCTTGGTTGTCAAGATAAAGGAACGGCTGTGTCTGGTAGTTGCCCGAGAAGCAGTTTACCAGCTGTTTGAAGGGATAGTTGGCTGCGTCGCCTCCTTGTCCGCCGTCGATGGCGATGCCCGAGATGTTCACTCCGTTGAGCAGATAGTCAGCATAGCCGCTGCCGTCATCACGGTTACGTATAATCTGATGGAAAGTGAAATCATCATCGAACCAACCCTTTGGATTTGTTATAACGAACAGACCTGCACTTGTGCCACACCAGATTTCCCCGTCCTTGTCTTCCGTCATGCAGAAGAATTGGTTGGGAGTATATGTCGTACCGTTTTGGTTGGTTATGGTACTGCGCAACATATGGTAGTCATCATCCACAATGTTCAGGGTCCCTCTGGTATCAAATCCAAAGAAGCCTATCGGTCCGCTGTATCCCGAAACTGCAAAGTTTATACCGCTTGAACTGAACAGATACTGGTATATGTTCGAGGCCTGTGCAAACTCGGGATAATAAAGTCCTATCCACTTTCCGTCCGGGCGCATCAGCCTTACAATTGTATCTGTCTGCTGGTTTGCCATCCATAGATTGCCGTTCTTGTCATATTGCAGTGCGTCACAGGTACAATAGTCGTATTTCTGTGGTATATCCTTTACAACAGTAATAACTTCCAGGGGGGAGTTCTCGAAATTGTATAATTTCACGAATTTGACATTACCCTCGTCGTCCATTCGATATTCCTGCAAGCCGTTACGGTATACGGCAGCATAGAAATGGTTGGGATCATCAGGATCCTGGACCAGGTTAACTGCATTGTAATGTGACAGATGCGGATATGCAGCACGAGTTCCCACCTCGTCAAAGTGTATCCACTTGTCATCGCTGCCATCATTGCTAAGCCCACGTTCCTTGATCATCACCGTTTCCGGGAAATATATGGCTTCCTGGGTATTGATGCCGCCTGCAACCAGGAGACGGTCCCCAGCATAGCTCAGACTGTAGAACGTATCCCTGGTCGGTGAATTGATTGTGAACAGGCTTTCCTGGTTACTGACAAAAGTTCTCTGTTCCGTGTCATATCCGTATCTTATGACACCGTTCATTCCGCTTGCAACAAATACGTTCCTTGAATCCAAAACATCAAAGAACTTCCAGGAATTCGCAAAATAGAACTTTTCCGGTTCGGTGCTTCCCTTTACAAAGATAGCAAAGGAGCCGTCCTTATTATCCATCAGCAAGGTATTACGGTTCTGTCTAAACCTGACCATCTGCATTCCACCGTCTCTGATTGTCCGTTGCGAATCCGACAGGTCAATATATACCAACCACCAATTAGATGACACATACAATCGCCCATCGAAAACCGCCATATCCTGTACAGGGCCTGTCCTAATCAACTTCCACTTGTCATTTTCCCGGACATCTGATTTTGCAACATAATACAAACCCTTATCAGTACCTATATAATATATCTCGTCAACCAAAGAAACCCCAATAACCTTGGCATTAACCTTGTATGTTTCCCGTACAACAGCTTCGCGAGTGTCAATATCGATAAATCCCCAGTTGGTGCAGAGGTATGCCTCGGTACCGCACTGACAGATTGAAATGACTTCCTTGTCTGCCAGCGTACTGTTCTTGAGGAACGGAAGATTGACTACCTCGTCATCGTCATCAAGCAGGTCTATGTTATCATCATCGTATAGCAGCAAGAGCCTATGCGAAGCATCGTTATAACTGAGAGTCCTGATGTGCTGGGAATTGAGGTCGTTCAAACAGTCGTATGTACGGACGCTGTTGTCCTCCAGATCATAGCGCACCAGATTACCGGAAGTTTCTGACTGCCATGTCTTGAAAATGTCTATCTGACCCATTCCTGTCATGACGGCATACACATTATTACCGCCACACACAACCTGAGCAGCCTCGGTGTACGAAGGGTACACCTGCCATTTCCCGTCATATGCATGAGAGAATAGGCAGGTGCACAACAGTAGCACCGACAAAATGCGATGTCTGTTACATCTCATTCAGCGCAGTAGTTTCTTTGTCGCTGACACCATAGTTTCCGTAAACACCATAACCATAGCCATAGTTTCCGTACTTGCCGTACTTACCGTACTTGCCATAGTTGCCGTACTTGCCATAGCCGTAGTAATAGCCGTATTTACGTTTCTCCAGGTCCATACCGTTCAAGACAAGGTTACACTTCGGCAACCTGTTTTTCTTAGCAATATCGTTAATCAGCTGGAAATTGCCCTTTGGACTGTAGTCGGCACGTACCACGAAAATTGTCATGTTGGCGAAATGGCCCATATTCAATGTATCTGATACCAGACCTACAGGCGGAGTATCCAGTACGATATAGTCATACTTGCCCTTCAGGTACTCGACTGCCTTTTGCAGCATCGGACGGCTTAACAATTCTGCCGGGTTAGGAGGAATGACACCTGCAGGCAATACATCCAGATTCGGGTTCAAGCCCGAATGTGAGATCTGATCCATCAGCAGATCATAATCAGGCTCCGCATTAACGAGGAAATTGGTTATACCACGCTGTTCAGCCTTCAGACCGAAGAGTCGTATCAACTGAGGCTTACGGATATCAACACCGACGACGATAACCTTCTTACCAAGCAATGCCAGCGACATGGCAAGGTTTGTTGCCACGAAAGTCTTACCTTCGCCTGGAATACATGAAGTACATATAATGACTTTCTCGCCCGGCTCCAACACGAAATTAAGATTGGTACGCAATCCGCGGAAGCACTCCTCCATCATATTGTTGCGATTCTCACGGACAACGACTGCGCGCTCTTCCTCATCCAGTTCATGAGCGAACGGGATATCCGCCAAAATTGACAAATTGGTGAGGCGTTCAACATCGTCTCGTCCCTCGATGCGGTAACGCAGGAAACTGAGGCCGAAGAACAATGCCAGCGGGAAGAAGAAACCGAATGCAAATGCACCTGTCCAGATAACCTTTGAATTTGGTGCAACTCGTCCGCCAGATACAGGCTCGTCAATCATACGTGCCTTTGTTGCCGTACTTGCCAACTGGATATAATTCTCTTCACGCTTTTGCAGCAAAGTAAGATACAGGCCTGCCTTCAAATCCTGCTGGCGACCGATGTTTGTCAAAACGCGCTCCTGGGTCGGAGTTTTGCTGACACGGCCGGCAAACAAGCCATACTGACTGTCCGCACTGCCCTTCTGGATCTGCATATCGCGATAGATACTGTTCATGTTACTGCGGATTACAGGCCACAGATCCTCTGCCTGCTGCGTAACCTGGATAACAGTGGGATTGTCCTCACTGGAAGCCTTCAGGTAGCGCTGACGTTTCATGACACACTCGTTATATGAATCTATCATGTGCGTCAATGATACATTCGTCAGGCCAAGGTTTGCAGGTATTATCTGCATATAGTTGTTAGGCGAGTCCATATAGTCCATCAAGGTACGTATCAGTGATATCTGAGTCTGGAGATCCACCTGTGCCTTCTGGTAACTGGTGCTCTGAGACAAGGCTGCAGGAGCATCATTGGCAAGATTAACCAACTCGTTCTTACGCTTGTAAGTCTCCATATTCATCTCCGTACTGTCCAGCTCATGACGGATGATATTGATACGGTTGGCTATGAATTCCTCGGTCTTGCGTGCAACCTCGTTCTTGTCCTCGTTGGCATCATCATTGTAGCAGCCGACCAACTCTCTCAGGTAATCAAGGGCACGTTCCTTCTTTGTATCAACAAAGCTTACAATTGCTACTGTGGTTGTCTTGGACGTAGCACTTGCATTCAAGCGAGCAGCATAGCCACGTGCCACATCCTTTGGATTGGAGATTGTAACATACAACTTCTTGTCCGACATCTTGAATCCCGGATTACGCTGGAATATCAGCTTGCCAAACGGGCTGTTCAACTGTGCGGGGAAATTCTGTACATCCTGAGTGAAGGTTATTGCATCAGGATTCTTCTTGTCGAACCTGCCTTCAACATGAATACCATTGCCCTTCCTGGTAATCTCCATCCGGATTGGCCTGTCGAGATTATTGAGACGATCCTCCTCAAGATCAACCAGGATAGGACTTGTCTTGTAAATTTCACGATCAGTAATACGTCCCTCTCCTACATAGGTGACATATAATTTCAGCTGCCTGACTGCACGGGTAGAAACCGAGACACTGCGGATAATCTCCAATTCATTGTCAAAGCCATCGGACATACTCATCATACCGAACTCGTCCAGGTTTTTTCCAATCATACCTCGACCTTTGCTAGTGCCCTGGCTGTCCTTGATAAAGATCTTCATACTGGCCGAGTAGGTCGGCTCGGTATACTTGAGATAGACATATGCAACACTCATACAGATCATGAGTGACAATATAACCCAATACCAGTTCAGGTAAAAGAGCGTCCACAAGGTCTTAAAGGTAAAGAAACTTTTGTTTTCCTCCTCACCGGTTCCATTAGTGCTCAGAAAGTCATTTTCATTCAATTCTGCCATAATCTATTTCTATGTTTTTGATTTACTATTCGCTTAACAAATGAAATTTTAGCGTACAAATATACACTTTTATCCTGAAATGAGCAATACATTCAAACAAAAATGCATGCACGCGCTATTTCTTTATTTAATATTAAGAGTCCTATGATTATTTTTTCGTATCTTTGTCGCATGATGGAAAATATAGACACAAAGCAAAACAACAACTATTCCCTGCTGATATGCTTTTTGGACCTCATGATCATAAATTCGTGTGGAATATTCCTGGCATGTATTGCAGGGGCGCAGACACTTGTATTCAGTGTATTTGCCGGAATAAACGCCATTGCCATTGTCATTCTGAGGGAATGGCTTATGCGTATTCTGAACATCCATGTAAACGTGAGCTGGCTGAACGTCCTGCTTAAACGCATTATCAGTCTGGCGGTGGGCATAACAGTTTCTGTTACCATACTGCCAATTGCAACAGCCATAGCCTTTATCACGACAAAACGCCACAGTGCAGGTCCTGTACTGATTTCCGCAAAACTGCGAAGCAAAAACGGGCATGAAATCAACTGTCTTGCATTTCGTCCCGTAGGCAGTTTCATCAATAATGGAGTCTTTGGAAAGCTGCCTCTTGCATTAAACCTGATAACAGGTCCCCTCAGTCTCTGGAATATAAGCAACTACGAAATACAGCAACCGCTGATGTGGATACAAACCCCGGATAACAGAGGCGACGAAGACTGTGGCGGGAATAGCGTAGGCGGGATAATGAATGATAAACCGAACACAGAAACAAAATACAATTATGAGCATACTGAACAGACTGTTTGGCAGGACGAAGAATGATGAGCAGCACACAGTAGGCGGAATGGAGGATTTCATGCTCCTTATCCGCGTATACTACCAGGCTGCACTGGCTGCTCAAATAG
>CACYUZ010000037.1:0-41908 GCA_902777645.1 uncultured Prevotellaceae bacterium
TACATACAGGTGATCCAGGTGATTCAGGAAAAGGAAAAGCAGAAGAAATTCGCCGAGGGTACCCGCCAGTACAAGCGCAACAACCTCATCGACTTCGCACTGAAGGAGAACCTGAAAGCTTTCGGATGGTCTATCAATCCGCCTGCCACAAGGAGGGAAAGGAAGTGTAACTGAAAACTCTTGGATGACTCAATCATCCAAGCATCTGAACAGAATAAAACATACTGAATTCAACTTAAACAAAACATAAATTAAACATCAAAATGAAGTACCAATTCAACCTTAAGAGTGTTCTGAATTTAACAAATTTCCAAGAGGCAAGAAACACTGTTGGTCAAGACCGACATTTTCTCGCCATGGCAATGCTCAAGCAAGCTTGGCATTGCTCATTTGGCTTACCGAAAATGTTCAAAATATTTCGTAGTGGTAAAGTGGTGTTAAAAGGGGGTTCAAAAGGGGCATTTTTGGCCTCAAAAAAGGGGGGCGTTGTGCAAATGTTGTGCAAATTCGTGTCAAGAAAAAGTCAAGTACCTGATTATCAAGCACTTGACTGCCCTAAAAAGTCGGGGCGACAGGATTCGAACCTGCGACCGCCTGGTCCCAAACCAGGAGCGCTACCGGGCTGCGCTACACCCCGAGAGGAATATGCTGTTGCTACCTCTTTATTCTAAAATGAAGGCCGATTTCCGGCGGTGAACCGATTTTTCGGTGGTGGGCCGATTTCCGGTGGTGGACCGATTTTCGGTGGTGGGCCGATTTTCGGCGTGAACCGATTTCCGGCGTGAACCGATTTTAGGCGGTGGGCCGGGCTACGGGTGCCGCCGGGAGGCGGCATTGTTGTGGATTAGGCCTTGATGATGCCCTCGTCGACGAAGACTTTTTTGAGCACCTGTACGCCGCGCTCCACCTGCTCCTCAGTGTGGGTGGCCATAAGGGCGAACCGCACGAGGGTGTCCTGCGGTGCGCAGGCGGGCGGAATGACGGGATTGATGAAGACGCCGTTGTCGAAGGCGAGCTTTGTGACAACGAAGGTCTTCTCCACATCACGAACATAGAGCGGTATGATGGGGCTCTCGGTATCGCCGATTTCAAAGCCCTCCTCACGGAAGCGTCGCAGTGCATAGTGCGTGGTCTTCCAGAGTTTCTCCATGCGCTCGGGCTCTGCCTTGATGATGTGCAGTGCCTCCTGTGCGGCTGCCGTTGCAGCGGGCGTGTTGGAAGCGCTGAAGATATAGGTGCGGCAGGTGTGACGGAGATAATTGATGGTGTCGAAGTCAGCAGCTACGAAACCACCGATGCTGGCGAGGCTCTTGCTGAAGGTGCCCATGATGATGTCGACATCGTCGGTGACACCGAAGTGGTCGCACACTCCCCTACCCTGTTTTCCGAAGACTCCGAGTCCGTGTGCCTCGTCGACCATGATGGCCACATTCTCATATTTGTGTTTGAGCCGTACGATTTCGGGCAGGTTGGCGAGGTCTCCCTCCATGGAGAAGACACCGTCGACGACGATGAGTTTCACCACATTGGGTTCGCAGCGCTGCAGCTGTCGTTCGAGGTCGGCCATGTCGTTGTGGCGGAATTTGAGCTGTTTGGCGAAGGAGAGTCTTCTGCCGTCGACGATGCTTGCATGGTCGCGTTCGTCGCAGATGATGTAGTCCTCGCGTCCACATACTACGGCCAGCACACCGGAGTTGACGAAGAAGCCAGTTGAGAAGCAGAGCGCGTCGTCTTTGTGCTCGAACTCGGCGAGTTCTTTTTCCAACTGGATATGCAGGTCGAGCGTACCGTTGAGGAATCTTGAGCCTGCGCATCCTGTGCCATACTTATCAGTTGCTTTTTTGGCAGCCTCGATGATTCTTGGGTCACCGGTGAGGCCAGTATATGCGTTTGAACCAAACATCAACACCTTGTGGCCTTCCATCTCCACTTCTGTGCCTTGTTTGCCTGAAATAGCCCTGAAATAAGGATAGACCCCTTTCTCCATATAGATTTGAGGGTCGCGATATTTTTTGAATCTATCTTGTAGAAGTCCCATTATTTGTGCTTCAATTTGATTCCGTTCATGCTTTTAGGCTGCAAAGGTATAAAAAATGAATTAAACAGCCACATTTTTTTATCATAAAATGTTCTAAATGGCAAAAAAAGCGAATTTGAAAGTGCGGAAAGCACAGAAAAACCGGCCAAAGCGAAGGGAGCGCTTTGGCCGGCGGTTTGTTTCACTTAGTTATGAAAGGTCGGTATTACTTCATGATGCGGTGCGAGACGAGCATGTTTTTGGGATCGAGCGCCTCGTCGAGTTTTTCCTGTGTCATGAGTCCCTTCTCGAGCACGATGTCGTAGACAGAGCGGTTGGTCTCAAGTGCCTCTTTGGCCACCTTGGTGCTGGTTTTGTAGCCGATGTAGGGGTTCAGAGCGGTGACGATGCCGATGGAGTTCTTCACCATCTCGTAGCAACGCTCCTTGTTGACCGTGATACCGAGTATGCACTCTTCGGTGAGTGTATCGATAGCATTCTTGAGCCAGGTGAGGCTTTCGATGAGCGCCTCGGTGATGACGGGCTCCATGACATTGAGCTGCAGCTGTCCTGCCTCAGCGGCGAAGCTGACGGTGGTATCGTTGCCGATAACCTTGAAGCAGACCTGGTTGACCACCTCGGGGATGACGGGGTTCACCTTGCCCGGCATGATGCTTGATCCAGGAGCTTTCGGGGGCAGGTTGATTTCGTTGAGTCCGCAGCGGGGTCCGGAAGCCATGAGTCGGAGGTCGTTGCAGATCTTAGACAGTTTGACAGCGAGGCGCTTCAGTGCCGACGAGTAGCTCACATAGGCGCCGGTGTCGGGAGTAGCCTCCACGAGGTCGGCAGCGCTTACGAAGGGCTCGCCAGTGAGTTTGCTCAGGTTGGCGGCGCAGAGTTTGGCGAATCCCGGCACGGCGTTGAGTCCGGTACCGATGGCGGTGCCGCCCATATTGATTTCGTGGAGCAGCTTCACGTTGCGCTCGAGGTTGAGGATTTCCTCCTCGAGGTTGTTGGCATAAGCGTTGAACTCCTGTCCGCTGGTCATAGGCACGGCGTCCTGCAGCTGTGTGCGTCCCATCTTGATGACATCCTTGAACTCCTCGCCTTTGTAGCGGAGTGCGCTGATGAGTCCGGTGAGTGCAGCCACGAGGCTCTTGTTCATACGGATTAGGGCCAGGCGGATGGTGGTGGGATAGACATCGTTGGTGGACTGACCGCAGTTGCAGTGGTCGTTGGGGTAGCAATACTGGTAGTCGCCCTTCTCGTGCCCCATGATTTCGAGGGCACGGTTGGCGATAACCTCATTGGCATTCATATTGACGCTGGTGCCGGCACCGCCCTGCATCATGTCGATGGGGAAGTTCTCATGCCACTGTCCGTTGATGATTTCGCGGCAAGCCTGTGAGATGGCTCCAGCAATCTCATCGTTGATCACACCCAGTGTATGGTTGGTCTGCACAGCAGCCAGTTTGACATAAGCGATAGCGATGACATAATCGGGATAGTCGCGCATTTTTTTGCGTGAGATATGGTAGTTGTTGATACCACGCTGTGTCTGTACGCCGTAGAGGGCATCGGCAGGCACTTTGAGTTCACCCAGGAGGTCACTCTCCACTCTGTATTTTTTCTCTTCCATTGTAGATGTTTTTTTATTATTAAAAATTAAGGTTTATTTTATAATTATGTGTCGCGGTTTAGTAGCACTTGATGCGGTACATGAATCCCAGTTCGATGCGGTTGGTGTTGTAGTCCTTGAGTCCGCACTTGTCGGAGAAGTCGACTTTCTTTCCTATGTATGCGAGGAAGACGCGGAAGTCCTGCGACTTGACGGGATAGTACTCGAGCGATGCGAGGTAGCCGATCGACTTGCGGTAGTTTTTGAACTGCTCAATCTTTTTGACGCTGGCCGTCTCGTAGGTGCCTTTGAGCATGAGGTTCCATTTTGGAGCGAACTGCCAGTTGGCCTTTGTGATGAACGAGTCGTAGTGCACATCGCTGAAGTAGCCGTTGTCCACAGCCGGTGCATAGACACTCATGAGATCGCCCGAAGCGATGCCGAGTCGGTCGAGTCCGTCGTTGGCTCCCATGTAGTCGAGATACCACTGGAAGGACGGCAGATTAAGTTTCTGTCCGAAGACGAGCATCTGCGAATACTTGTGTCGAGCGAGCGTCTGGAGTCCCCACGACCATCGTGTCTGCAGTACATCGTTGAAGAAGCTGCCGTTCCAGTTGACGATATAGGTGAGCGGGTTGTGGCTCTGCTCCATGGGCGAGACGTGCTGTGCTTTTCCCACGGCCACTGCTCCGTCGCCATGGTCCTCGAAGAAGGTGCCGTTGTTGGCATCCGACACCTCGACAGCGATTTCCTGTGTAGGCACCGGTTTGTACGACACGGTTACGCCCGCCATGAAGTTGTCCATATTGTCGACCATGTCACTGTACTGATAGATGTACATAGGGTTCTCATCGAACTCGAATCCGCCCCAGATCTGGCACATTTTACCGCCCATGATGGAGAGTTTGTCGGAGAAGTTGTATCCCACCATCATGATGTCGGTGGCCTTGGCGAAGTTGTCCTGTCCCTTGGCCGCGTTCGACTTGTTCATGCGGTGGCGGAGGCGGTAGAACAGTTTGTCGGTAAGGTTACCCTTGATTTCGAGTCGGAGCTGCTTGTTGGCGAATCCCGTTTCCCAGGTGCCGTCCTGTTCAGAAGCCCTTGCCGATGCGGCATAGTTGAAATAGACGTTGAATGCGTCGTTTTTCTTCTCCAGTCCGGTGATTCTCTCAGCGAGCGACTGGTAGTCGCCGTCGTTGCCGCCCATTCGTGTGTTGCCACCCTGGGCGTTGGCCTGCAGTGTCATGGCTGCAGCGGCCATGAGGATGATATATTTTTTCATTTTATAATCAGTTTTTGTGATTACGCTATGCTGAAGCAGGAAGTCAGTTTAGTATTTCTTGAAGTATTCCTGTATGGTGCGCCAGTCGTTGGTCTTGGTGAGGGCCAGCATGAGGAGCACGCGAGCTTTCTGCGGGTTGAGGGTAAGAGCGGCCACGAAGTGATACTTCTCGTCGTCGACCTCGCCGTTGAGGCAAGTAGGACCAGTGGGGCAACGCGACGAGCGTACGATGTTGATGCCCTTCTCACGAGCCTTGAGCGCCACATCGAAGACATCCTTGTAGAAGTTGCCGTCGCCTACGCCAGCGAGCACGATACCATCATACTTAGCATCGACGAAAGCCTGCATGGGCAGCGGTGAGCAGTTGGCATAGCCGTAGACGATACCCACTTTGGGCAGGCGGTCGAGGTTGTCGACATTAAACTCAGAGCGTGTGGTATGGATGTTGTCGATGCTGCGGTTGTAGATAGCCTCGCCGTTGTAGACATATCCCACCTTGCCATAGTTGGCGCTCTGGAAGGTAGCCACATCAGTTGTATGCATCTTGATCACGTCTTTTGCATCGAGGAGCAAGTTGTTCATGCACACCAGCACGCCACGACCCTTGGAGTTGGGGCTTGCAGCAGCCGCCACACCAGCATAGAGGTTGCCGGGGCCATCAGCGCTGATGCCGGTAGAGGGGCGCATAGAGCCTACGAGCACCACCGGTTTGTCGCTTTTCACGGTGAGGTTGAGGAAGTAGGCCGTCTCCTCCATGGTGTCGGTACCGTGGGTGATGACCACGCCGTCGTAACCCTCATTGTTGAGGAGCTGGTTGATACGCTTGGCCAGTTTGAGCCACACCTCATCGTTCATATCCTGCGAGCCGATGTTTACAAGCTGCTCACCGCTGATATCAGCGAGATAGAGCATCTGCGGTACGGCGTCGATGAGCGTCTGTACGCCCACCTGTCCGGCGCTGTAAGCCGATGAAGTAGCCGATGCGCTCACTCCGGCGATGGTACCGCCAGTGGCGATGATTCTGATTTTCGGTTTGGCCGACACAGTGACAGCCATGAAAAGTGCTACGAGCACGAGCAGATTGCGCATTGTTTTCATAATAGTCTGATTTTTAAAAGGTTAGTAAAAAAGGTTGGTTTAATATCGGTTTAATAAAGGAGCGTCATGATAAGGTACCCCACGCCGATGCTGACGAAAGTGGTGATAAAGCCCGCCACCTGGAAGGAGTGGTTGATAACATACTTGCCGATGCGTGTTGACCCCGTCCGGTCGAAGTTGATGGCCGCCACCTCGGTGGGATAGTTGGGCAGGAAGAAGTAGCCGTTGACAGCCGGGAACATAGCCACGAGCGCCACCGGGTTGATGCCCAGTCCGATGCCGAGCGGATAGAGCGTGCGCACGGTGGCCGCCTGCGAGAAGAGCATGATAGACATGATGAAGAGCGCCACAGCGAAGAGGAAAGGATACTGTTCCACCATTCCGGCTATATGCGTCTTGAAGAACTCGATATTGCCGTTGAAGAACGTATCACCCATCCATGCGATACCGAAGATGGCCACCATGGCGTTCATGCCCGCAGCGAAGACATTGCCCTTCACGGCGTCGGTCACCTTAGCCCTGCCCACGAGCAGGATGACGGCCGCCATGGCCATCATGACGATTTCGATGATGTGCGGCATGCTCACCGTCTGCTGCACGCCGTCCTCCATGTAAGTAGGCCGGAGCGAAGGCACGCTGCCGAAAATCACCACCATCACGACGGCGCAGAGGAATGCGATGACCGAGTATTTAGCATACTTACTCGGCGTCTTTATCATCTGCTCCATGAGTTCTGCATCATGGTCGGGGTCGATGAGATGCTCGCGCACACGGCGCTGGTATTCAGGATCCTGCTCGAGCGGTTTGCCGATATGGTTCTGCACGAACGAAGCCACGAGAATGGCGATAAACGACGCCGGAATACAGATGATGAGAATGTCCTTGAGCTCAATGCCACGCCCGCCGAGCAGGTCGGCGCTGATGACGGCCGCCGTGGCCGCCGACACCGGGCTACCCGTGATGCCGAGCGAAGCCGCCACCGCCGCCACGCTGAGCGGCCTTTCGGGCCGGATTTTGCTGTTGGTGGCAATCTCGGAGATGATGGGCAGGAGCGAATAAGACGTATGCGCCGTTCCGGCCACGAGACAGAAGAGCCATGTGGTGAGCGGTCCATAATAAGTGATGTGGCTGGGGTGCTTGCGCAGGAACTTGGCGGCCAGTCCCACCATATAGTCGAGACCACCTGCCGCCTGCAGCGCCGCCGCCGCCGTGATGACGCTCACGATGATAAGCATCACATCGATGGGCAGGTTACCCGGTTTGAGTCCGAAGACGAAGACGAGCAGGAACACGCCCACCATGCCGTAGATGCCGAGGCCTATACCGCCCACCCGTGCACCGATGAAAATCAGTGTCAGGACGAGCGCCAACTGAAAGAGAATCAATGCTGTAGCCATATTCAGGTTTTAAGATTTTAAGGTATAATCGGATGTTTTAAGGTTTTGACGTGGCAAAGTTACAACGGAAAGCCAGTGGAAAATTTATAAAAAAGCCATTATTTTTGGTAAAATACGAAACAAATGTGTAAATTTGCGTCGGAGAATAAGGAAACCAATACTATTGACCTAACTATCAGACGACCGGAATGACGCACCGCGAACTATTGACCCTGCCCGAATTTACGAACCGTTTCCAGATAGAGCACGTATTTGGAGCCGACGCCGCCTATGTGAGTTCCGACCACGCCATGACCTATCCCTCCCATCAGGACCGTCTGGGGCTTAGTTTCTACTCCATTCTCCTGGTGCGCGACGGCGGCATCACCTACCGTCAGGACGGCGCCGACTATCCCTTGTCCGCCGGCGACCTGATCATCGTGCCCCCCTACAAAGGTGTGCGTGTGGCCGGCCAGACCACCGACCTGAAGTACAGCAGTCTGCTTCTCGACAGCGCCTACTTCGACCAGTTCCGGCCCCACATCAGTTCGCCTGCCCTCACCGACATCATCTCGAGCAAGAGCGGCGGCCTCCGCATCTACCATCTCGGTCCCTCCCGCGGCGCCGACCTCGACGACCTGCTCACTCAGGTGGGCCGTTCCATCCAGCAGCCCCACATCTACAAAGACGACATAGTGCGCTCGCTCATCCACGTGTGCATGATGTATATCGACGGTCTTCAATACGAGACCCATGCCGAGCCCCGCGACTACCGCCACAAAGAAGACCTGTATAAAATATTCCTTCACCTGGCGCGCACCCACTTCAGGAAGGAGCGGCAGCTGAAGTTTTATGCCGACCGCATGAACATCACCACCACCTATCTTTCGCGTGCAGTGAAGGAAGTAACCGGTTCGACGGTCAACGAGCATCTGGCGTGCATGGTCTACAACGAAGCCTGCAAGCTGCTCCACGACCATGAGCGGAGCATCGGCGAGATATCCTATAGTTTAGGTTTCAACGACCAGTCGGCCTTTACAAGCTATTTCAAGCAGCGGAGCGGCATGACCCCCGTGTCGTACCGCAAGAAAGCCGCCGGCAACATTCAGTAGCACTTGATGCGGTACATGAATCCCAGTTCTATCCGGTTGGTGTTATAGTCCTTGAGTCCGCATTTTGAGGTGAAATCCACTTTTTTTCCTATGTAAGCCAGGAAGACGCGGAAATTCTGCGTCACATCCGGGTAATACTCGAGCGAAGCCAGGTAGCCGTAGGCCCAGTCGGTCATTCCCTTGAGCATAAGGTTCCATTTCGGTGCGAACTGCCAGTTGGCCGTCAGGGCGATGGCTGTGATAAGATATTTTTTCATGGCAGAGATGTGAACCAATATTTAACCCAAACCGGTCATTAGACCGATTTGGGTTAAAATGCGATGTGTTATTTTCTATATTCCTTAACCACAATTTTCTTTCCGTTCTTACCCTGCTGCCTGTCTTTGGCCGTGCGGCAGATGTAGACACCTGGTGCGGTGGGTTTTTGGGTACCCAGATAAATGCCCTGCAGGGTGTACCATGCCGTTGCGTCTCCACCGACATCTTCCACGCTGCTGATGCCCAGCGCTTCAGTTATGTCGATGACAAAGGGTTCCCACGGCGTACCGATGTTGCCGTCACTGATATAGACGAGATTGGCGGGCAAGGTTATGATGCCGCCATCCAAACAGGCTTGCATCTGCATGGGCTGTCCGCTGCCCTCTCCGGCAATGAGCAGGTAGTAGAGCGGCTGCTCATTATCCATCGTGGCAAAGGCAGCACCGCGACACTCACCCTCGACGAATGCAGCCACTTCGGCATCGGCCACCGGCACGCCACCATTGGTGAGCAGCACGACCATCGTCATGTTGTCGGGATAGTCGGTGGGAGGAACGGGGGTGAACACAGAAGTCTGGTTTGCCCTTCTGCTCTTCGCTTTCGGCGACGGAGCAGCTTGACTACTGAGGTTTTCCGTAGGATAGACAAATGTCTTTGTCAGGGTATCGGTGCTCATGTAGAGGTAGCCCTTTCCGCTCTCCAAGGCTTCGAGGTCACCCTCCCATCCATAGGGGCCGTAATAAGCGAAGGCCGTCTGCGACTTCACCTGGTCGCCATATTGCGGATTGGCGCCGGCAAGTGCTTTTCCGATATCCATTGTTGTTGCGGGAGTATACGGCAGCCAGTTCCAGTCCTTCTTCAGTGTGACAGGATTCTCGTCGAGTTTCAGCTGCTGACCCTGGATGACGATGAAGGGAGGCAGGTCTTTGCTCTGTTCGAGCCTTGTGAGCAAGAGCTTGTACATGGTGTTGGCCTTCACCTGCTTCAAGTTTCCAGCCCAGTAGGTGCCATTGCAATACGACGTGCCCGTGTCATGGTCTTTCAGTCGTGCTTCCCACGATGACACCTCTTTGAACACAGATGCGACCTTTGGATTAGACGGCTCCACGCCCAACGAGATCCAGTTCCATCCTTTTCTGAGAGCGAGATGCTGCTCCACGATGTTGGTCTTGGTGAAGATGAGAGGAGCATCGAAGGTGCCGTAGTTTTTCGCCGGGTCGAAGGTGAGTGTGTCGGTCACCGTGCCATCGGGCAGTGTGATACTGACATTGGGATAGGCGATGCCCGTCGTGGCATCCCACAGGCGGAAGGTCACGGCACGGCCCTTGTCAAGATCGGCAGGCACGCCGTTAATTTGCTGCATGGCGGTGCCGTAGATGCTCATGGGTACGTAGGCCGCACCACGCATCTGCTTGGGTGAGGCGACGCCCCGGCACTCGTCGTCGATAAAGGCGGCCAAGAGGCTTTCGCTGTTACTCATCATGATGCCGTTAACGTAGATCTGACCCACAATGCTCATGCTGTTCTCGTAGGCATTCGGATCAACACTCCAGTCGGGACTCTCTCCCCTGACCTTCATCACGATGCGTAGGGGTTCCAGAATCCCGTTGTTGCCTTGTATGCCTATGGTGATGTCGTAGTTGCCCACGGCTACCAACGGGTTGACCTGGAATCGCAGTGTCTTCGTCTTCTGCGGCGCTATGTCATCGCTGTTGTTGCTGTCGATGAGGGTGAGCCACTGTGGCATATTATATAAAGTGTAGTACTCGGTGTGTCCGCCACGGTTCTCAATGTCCACGTCGAAGGTATAGCTGTCGCCATAGCGCTTGATGACGTTCACCGAGTCCTTCGTCCACTTCAGGGTGTTCAAGTAGCAGTAGGCCTGCCAGCGAATGGGCAGCGACTCATTGCCGTGCATGTCGTGAATCTTGTCGATGGTGATGTTGAGTGTAGTACCCTCCAAGTCGCGGGCCTTGATGCCGCTGCCCTCCTCTAAGCGGACGACAATCTTGCGTTCTGAGGCCACTTGACGAGCTATGAGACGGCTCTCCTCGGGAGCCTTCTTCAGCGGGGGACCGTAGGGCTTCAACAACGACGGGTCGGCGGTAACGGCATGTCCCGGAATGGAATTGGCCGGTGCCATGTCTTCGAGCGTTCCGACGTATGTTAGAACGCCGTTGACCATTTCCTTCTTTTCGAAGGGATAGTAGGCCACGAGTCCACGCGAATAGATGTCGGTCGTGTCGATGCAGTTGTACATATTAGCGAGCAGACGGTCTTCCGTCAATGATGCGTGCCAGATGCGCAGTTCGTCAATGCTACCGTTATTGTTTGTTCCAAGCTTCATCTGTGAACCTTCCAGCGGGGGCATATCCACCTCAGCAATGACTGCTGTTCGATGACCGTTGTAATAGAAACTGGCAGATTGTCCGCGTACGACATTCAAGGCCATGTGGTGCCATGCGGAGTGTAGTGGGAAATCGTTGTGGTTTGCAACCACCTGCGACTTCTTGCCATAGTCAAGCACAAGGTTCATGACATCATCATAGCGTAGGCAGATTTTGTTGGATTCGTTGCTGCCCGTCTCGAAGAGGGTGGCATTCTGATTGCGAGTATATGCCCAAAGCTCTATGGCGTAGCTATCGCCGACCGACGTGTTGATGCGGGAGATGTCGGCTGTCAGTCCACCTGACGAATATGTATCAAAGCTGTAGTTGACGTTGGAGAGTTCCCACCGGTCGTACACCTCTAAGTCGTGTGTGTGGCGCTGGTCGGCAGCAAGCGTACCGTGTCCTTCGTTCATGGGCCAGTAGTTGGCGAGTCCATAGACGTATTGGTCTTTCGAGACGTACTTTGTCGCTCCAGCCTCATAGACATCGCGGTAGATATCGTACAGGGCCAGATCGTGGATGGCCGCTGTAATACCACCACCAATGAATAAGGTTTTGTCGCTGGAATGGTTGATGGCTTCCAATGCCGAGAACGTGACAGGCTGGTGGTCGAAGAGCAGAACCGACTCGGTGCCATACTCCCCGAGTGCCGAGAAGGTCATGTCGCTGGCCTTGTAGCTGACAGCGATATACGTCCAAGTATCCTTTGGCAGAACGTCTGTGCTGATGTAAGTGTTTTCGCCAACCAAAACAATAAGGTGCCCGTTGGAGTCAATAGCCAATGACGTAATGGAGACACCCTTTCCCCATCGGATGAGGTGGCCTCCTTGAGTCCATTTCACCCAAAATTCGATGGAGAAGTCGCCGTTGAGGAATATGGGATTTACTGTTTGAGCACCTGTGCCACCGTAGGGGATGAGCTGCAGTGCCACATCGTGTTGGATGGGCTGGTTGTTCAGCTTGGCGGTGACGATGACGTTCTTGTCAGAGACATAGCCGGGCACGATGTCCTCGTTGAACTCCACGATGATGTCGTCGCCATAGCGCAGGATGCCGTCGGTGGGCGCAGGAGTGGTGAGGTTGCGTGGCCGCACGTTGTCCTTCACCACGTTTACCTCGCTGCTGTACACGCTGATGTCCTCGGTGCCATACATCGTGGTGGTGTAGGCACGGAAGGTGTAGTTGCCTTGTGGGTAGAGGTTGTCATCCTTCATGTTGAAGCGCAGGAGCAGGTCGCCCGTGGCGGGCAGCACCTGGTCGTGCAGCTTGGTGGAATCGGCACGGTTGACAAGGAAGGTCAGCGTGTCGGGCCTCGTCCAGGTGGTGGAACCCTCGTAGCGGTATTCCACGCCGAGCTTCTTCATGCCCTTGAACTGACGGTCGAAACCTGTGACTTTCAGCATCAGGTCGCCCTTGTTGCGGTCCAGCGTCTCGATGTTGAGCACCGGCTCTGTGATGGTGAGGTTGATGGGCGATGACGAGGGTTTGAAGTGAACGTTGAAATGCACCATGTCGTAAATCTTGATGGGCTGGTACTGCGAACAGAAGCGCAGTTCCAGATCCTCATAGTCGAGCACGCTCTGGTCGGTCTGTCTGACGGTGATGACCTTCTTCACGGTCTCACCCGCTGGGATGAATACGGAGCGCCCGTTGGCAGGATAGCCATCCATCAGGATTTCCAGTCCCATCTGGTTTGCTTTCTCCTGCACCATGATATTGTAACTGAAGTCGAAGCCCTGGTTGGTGTTGCTCAAGTTGGTGAGGTGCAGCGTCAGTTGGCCTGTCTGTCCGGCGGGCACGTCGCTCAGGGTGACCTCCTTGGCACTGTTGTCGCCATTGCCGTCGAGGCTGATGCGTATGCTTGGCATCTCCATTTGTGCGGTACCGTTGGAGAGTAGGTGCTTCCCCTCCTCAAAGTATTTCGTCTTCTCCTCGCCCTCGTAGGGGTTGTAGCTTTGCCCGCCAAGGATGCTGAAGATGTCGCCCCATCCACTGGGCGACTTGTAGATATTGACGGAGAAGTCGGTTCCCTTGTTCCCATCGCTGAAGGCGTATTCAAGTTCTGCCCAGTCCTTGTAGTTCTCGTCCGGGTCACTTTCAGAGGTGGCCATCGACCATCCGTTTTCAGTGTCCCACATGGCAACGGCCCCGTATGCCATTCCTCCAATGGTGGCTTGGTGGCTGCCGCCCAACTTGACGATACCGCCAAGGTTGTGAGAGTAGTTGTGCTTCTTCTGGAAGGTGGTGTCGGCGCGGTTGGCGTAGGTGTAGTTGTTGCCGCCGTCGAACGAGATGTTCCTGAGGAAGTACTTGGGGTCGTTCATGGCGATGACTTTGTCCTCTTCATTATCACTCAACAATTTCTTCCAGTTTTTTATCTGGCTGGTACACCATAGGACGCTGTCTGGGATGAATGTTCCATCCCAGTTGGCGGGCGGCAGTTGACGATAGGTCGTGGTATCTGTGCCTAAGGCCTCGTCGTCGGGCTTCAACCATGTCACGTAGACGCAATGGTTGCTGGTGTTCGCGTAGTTGAGGGCTTCTTCCTTTGTAGGGAGAAAGGTCATCAGGTTTCGGCGGGTCTCCTCCCACTTGGGAATCATTACCTCTTCCAACTCGTAGGTGGAGTACATGAACATGGTTCGAACACTGTCGCCCATCGACATGGTGTTGCGCAGGTCGAGACGAACCGGGTAGCCTCCACCGTCGCGGAAGAAGCCAAGCTTGCGTGCGTCGCCGATAATGATGTTGGTAGACACACCGATAAAGGCATCGCCTTTGCTGCCCACGTATGGAGCCTTGGAACCGGTGGAGACTGCCTCTGTGACGGTTGTCGACCATGTCTGGTCGGTCTGGTTGTTGCGCTGCACTTTATAGGTGAAGCCTGCGGTGGTGTGGGTCAGGGTGGTCGACTTTAAGGTAAGGACCTCAACGCCCAGTCCGGCTGCGGTCTCGATGGCGGTGCCAAATGAGAGGTCGAAGGTAAATTTCTCGTTGCCATAGAAGCCATGTGCAGAACTGCGGAATTTGGTCTCGGTATGTCCCGTCTTCCAGGTGGTCTTTGATGTGGCACCAGGCGGGTCACGTAGCACCATGGTCACTAAGTCGGGACCGAGAGTGACAAAGTTGGTGCCCGTGGTCAGTGAGCCGAGCACGATGGCGTTGATGCCGTCGTAGGTATAGGTGCGGTTGTTGCGCTCCATCTCCATGCTCAGTTGGCGGGTATAGGGAGCAGCGATGTTGGGCAGTCCGGTAATGAAGGTGAACTCGTTCATGCCGCGGGCGTCGAGTATCAGCTGGTCTTGCTTCAGGTCGTAGATGTCACCCGGCTGCAGGCCCAGCTCCTCATTGTCCACACGTGCCACCACCATCTGCTCGCTGTTCATCTCGTTGCTGACGGTCACCACCTGTCCGTTGAGGGGGATAGTGTCGGCCACTGCGGGTAAAGCAGGCTCAGGGTCGCGGTTCACGTAAACTTCATAGCCCCATACCCTCATCTTCACTTTGTCGCCGCCGTCGTAGATGGGGTAGTCGTAGGTGTAGGTGGGTTTGCCGCTTTCATTGATAGTCCAGATATTGTCAATGGGGGTAGCGCCGAAATCGTCGCTGAAGTCCTCAAACGCCTTACGTCCGAACACGCCCTTCGGCGCATCGCCTTCGCCGTTGACGGACATTTGGATAAGCTCTAATTGTGGATTGGCGAAGTAGGTCTTCACCATCTTCGTGTTGTAGGTGTAGGATTGCTTTTGTTCAGTGCCATCATCAAAGATTTCAGTGATTGAGTCAGTCTGTGCCTGAGAAACGGCTGTCAAGTCTATCTCTGGCAGCGTGCCGAAGTCGATGCCGCTCTTGACGTCTATGCTCTTCACCTTGTATTTCAGCGGGGGCAGCAGGGCCGAGAACTCTCCGGTAAGCGAGTCTGTGCGTATGGTGATGTATTTCGCATCGTAGTCGGTGCCCGTAAAGGCATGGCTGTTGATGCTTGTGGTGTCGCTCTCCCACGTGCGAGCGGTGAGGGCATTGCTGATGTGGTCGTCCTGACAGTTCAGTGAGAACGACTCATTGTTCAGTGCCAGTTGTATGGTGGCTATTCCTATGTTGTTCTTCGACAAGTTGAAGCCTACGGCCAGTGTGTCGTTGCTCAGACCTCCCCCCACACGACCCACGAAGTTGACCAGTGTGGAGTCGGCAAAGTCGTACTGCACGGGGCGGTCGAAGTAGTACGTCCCTTCAGTGGGCCAGCGTCCGCCCGTCACCATCGTATGTCCGCCCAACTTGGCTTCTATGAAGTGGTCACCAATGGGCACGGATAGGTTGTATTTGCCACTACCGTCAGTCTGCACCACCTGGCCATCCTTGTTCTGCTGTATGCCATCGACATACATCTGCACGCCCTCAACGGGTACGTTGGTGCCGGCATAGTAGATATATCCGCTCATGATGAACGACGACACGTCCTCGAAGTCGGCGGTGTGGACGAGCGCATTCTTACCCACGAAGAGTAGCGTTTTGTTGGGGTTGAACTCGTGGATGCCATAGAGAGGCACCACCGAGTAGGTCGTTCCCTCGCCGGTGAACGGTATGCCTTGGATGATATAGTTGCCGTCAGCGTTGGTCTTGGCCTTCAGCTTCAGCGCAGTGGGCGTGAGGGTAGAGGGTTGGGCATTGCTGCCCACGACGCCGTGGTGCTTGCGGTAGTTGGTGCCGTCGCGCGAGTAGTCGAAGAACTGTGTGCGCAGGCCCTCGTCAAAGGTCCAGTAGGTCTCCAACTGCTTCTCGTCGCCCACGAGCAGGTGGTCGTAGTTCTCAAGGATGTCAGCCTCGCTGAGGCATCTTGTCCACAGACGGAACTCATCTGCCGAACCCTTGAAATGGCCCAGGCTTAATTTTTCAGCATCGGTCAGTGCCAATGAACCGTCGGCTATCGTCAGAGTAGCTTTCTGTACATGGGGTTCGCTGCTGTTGGTATTCAAAGCCAACACATAGCATGTCAGTGTCTTGCCGCTGCGGGTCAGTGCTACGTGATGATAGACATTCTTCTGGAGCATGATGCTGTCGAAGGCCTGTCCGTTAAAGGTCAGTCCTCCGCTGGCTGTCATGCCCAATCCGACGCCGTTGCCGAAGTCCACAATCGTGCTCCCGCTGAAAGACTCAGGGTAGAGCCACATCTGCATGGAGAAGTCGCCGGTGGCAAACTTTTCAGTAGCGTAGTTCTTGGTCGGTGATTCCTGATTTTCCCCGCCAGGGTATTGCCAAGTCACGGCTCCGTTCACGTCGGTAAAGTACAAGGAGTGGAACTGCTCTATCTGTTCACCTTCAGAGCTGGTCATGTTCATCACCACATCGACACCCTGCACCGCCGTTCCTGTAGAGCCGTAGGCGATGCGCCCCGTCACGGTGCCGGTGCTCTTGGCGAAGCCAATATTGGTAATTTCGCTGTTGAGGATAGAGCCGTCGTCGCACTTATCCTCCACGGTGATGCGGTAGTCGTAGTAAACGCCGGGCAGTGCCGTCTCGTCGGTATAAAACAGATAGTCTTCGTTGCTCGACAGGCGGGTCAGCACCTCCCATGCCTCCTCTTGTTGTTCGGCACGGCGTCGCTCCACGATGTAGGTCTTGGCATAGAGGGAGCCTTGCTGGTCGACATGCCACGACAATTTCACCGCCCCCTCATAGACCCCCTTCGAGGCATCGAGCGAGTAGAATTTTGTAGCCTCGCCGATGGCCTTCGGGCTGATGGTAATGGTGTTGAGCACAACATCGCCAATGACGCCCTCTATGCGGTAGGGTTTGGGAGTGCAAGCGTTCAGCGGCTCCTCGGTATAGGGTACGCCCGTCTCTGAGTCAACCTTGTTCTGCCTGTTGCTGTGCTGGTCGGTGGTGCGGTGCTCCCATTGCAGCAAGTCCTGCATGTCGGCGGGTGTGAGGGTGTAGATGGGGTCCTCCTCGCCTTCGACATAGATGCGGAACTTGTGGCCGAAGCCCTTGGGATAGGCATCGGAGGCCCATGTAAACACGATGCGGTCGGGCTGCTGATCCACCATCAGATTGCGCACGGGTACGGTGCGCGTGGTGCTGACAGTCACCGTGGCCTTCGTGTCGTCTCGCTTCGTCGTTAAGTCCCAGAACTTCGAGACATAGTACACATCGTAGGTCGGCGACGTCTCGTTGGCGTAGCCGTCATCGGTATAGGTGTGAACGCTGGGAGCGAGTTCGGCTATCTTCGTGCCGTCACGATAGACCACCCACTTGAAATCGGAATAGTTGCCGGGAATAGAAGGTATGTCCCACGATAGGTTCACCCGTTTGTCGCCTTGGTTGAAGATGCCTTTCAGGTTGTCGGCCTTCACGATGGGCGGGTTGATGGTGACGGTCTTCGTGACGACGTCGCTGTTGTCGGCGAAGACGATACCGCTGGCCGAGATGCCTTCAAGGTGTGCCTCCACCTTGTAGTTGCCCACATCGATGGCTCCGGGCACTGCGCACGACCATGGCCCTTCGTCGACACGATATTTCAGCGTGCCGTAGTTGTCCTTCCACGTATCCTTGGCTATGAGGTTCTGTGTCTGCCCATTGTAGGTAAGGTCCGAGGCGAAGGTGGGCTTTTCAGTCCACTTCACTGTCTGGGTGGTGAAGTGCTGCTGTATGTAGATGAAATCACCTCCGGCTCCTCTGTTCATGTCGCAGATGCCTTCGAATTTCGAGTTACGCCAGGACATAGCGGCAGTCCAGGAGTCGCCGTCCTCGGTTTCGTTTGTTACTGACAACTTTGTTATTACGCGTTTGTCGGCCCCGTAAGAACCGAGCCTTCCTCTGTCGCGGGTGTAATAGACGACGATGTCTTCTCCGCCGGCCCCTCGGTTTAGGTCTCCGTTGAATCCGCTGTTGCTCTGAGCCTTGTAGTAGGTTCTACCTTCGAAGGTAAAGGAGTCAACCCACTTGTTGCTTGTACAGATGTCGGTGATGTAGCCGGTCTCGGGGTTGGCCGTGCTGCTGGTCTTGTAGGCGATATAGACATCCCATCCACCAGCATTCCTGTTCAGGTCGTTGTTGACGACGGTCCAACCTTTGTTTTCATACTCGCGCCTTACATTAGCACCCTTGCCTTGCTCTGCGCCGAGGGTCATCACTTCGGTAATGTATTCCTGGGCCAGCACGTCGGTTGCCGCTCCGATGAGCAAGAGTGCCATCATGAGCAGTCGGGAGAAATGTTTTGCCTTAATCATATTGTTTCAGGTTTATGTTATTGCTTGGTAAGTTTCAGGGAGGCAGGATAGTATCTGCCGGCTTTCAGAGAGGCTTTGGCCATGCCAGTGTAGGTGCCGGAACTTCCTGTCACGGTAAAGTGCATATAGCCTGTCGGACTATAGGGGAAGAGGGCTACATAGACCCCGTCGGAAGTTTCTTTGTCGAGATTGACGGAAAGACCCGTTTTCTCCCAAGTGTCTTGTCCTGGATATTCGAGAGCAAGTGAACTGACATAAGCCTTTGGTGTGAGCATAGCTGTCAGGGTATAGCCCATCAGTGAAGCAAAGTCTTTATCATAAAAATTGATGGTCAGTGTCTTTACAGGAATGAGCTCCGAACCATCCGTAAACGAGAATTTACTCACAGCCAGGAGCGACTGCATGTTGTCTATTGTAGCCGTGGCCGTTTGTTCCGTCACGGAAGTCACCTCTGCAACGCCATAGACATAGTGGAAGTTGTCTGCGATATCTTCGAGCGTGCCCTTCTGTCCGTTGAGACTGATGTTGAATTTGCCACGGTCTGGTCCCGAAAGAACCGGATCTTTGGCGGGGTAAAGCAAAGCCACTTTATCGCCCGTTATACAGTTGACCGCCCCCTGAAACATCGATGTGGCAGTAGAGGAAGCCGCAGTCAGTTTTCCGTAATCAACGGTTATTGAACTGAATGAACTCACATTGAAGTAAGTAGCCCTATCCTCCTTCGTCCATAAGGCATCCAGCGACGATGAATTGTCGGTGAGCTGAACCCTCTTGGATGTGGGTGCGTCTTTGGTGACAGGCACTTCGGCAATCGTCAGTTGGCGTAGTTTTCTGTCGTTGTTGTTTTCCACCAGTTCATCATCGTCGGAAGAACAGGCTGTCCATGCCATGCCTGATAATAAAAGTAAAAGCCAACCAGCACGCTTCATATTCGTGGTTTTTAAAGGTATTAGTAATTAAACAAATCTTGTGAGAAGCCATCCTCTTCGTCACCACTGCCATTGTCGCCGTTATCATTATCCGACGACTGATAGCCAGAAATGGTAGCGTTGATGCCTTTTTTGTCGCTCCCGGCGAGCAGGGGGCTGTCCATTTTCAAGGGCACTGCCTCTATTGTAGGTTTTGTGTATTTTCTCTTCATCTTGTTATATGATTCTCTGTTTGATAAATTCAAAAAATAAGACCCGAGTCAGACGACATACGTTGTGGAACATTGTCTATTCTTGAAAGTTACAAAGTTACGAAAAAAAAATCAGTAATGCAATCGTTTATTATACTTTTTTGTTTTTTACTCAACTATCCGTATACATCTCACTATCAGAATTCCAATGGCCGATGTCCTGACGGAAGCGACGGGTGCTATGCGTAATCTTTCGGAAAACAGAGAAAAACAAGAAGTCTGCCTGAAATGGGCAGACTTCTTGTTGAGCAGGATGCGGCATGCGGTGTGCAAGCCGGACTACTACTTAAAGATTTTTTGTGCGAACTGCGACAGGTAGATGCGCCAGTTGCGCCAGATGTGGCCGCCTTCGGTCTCCACATACTCATAGGGATAGCCCTTCTCGTCGAGGTAACGGCGGTAGTCGGCATTCTGTTGGTAGAGGAAGTCGGTCTTTCCGATGGCAATCCAGTAGAGCTTCGGTTTGGCGGTGAAGAGTTTTTTGAGCTGCTGCTGCACCTCTGTGTTCTCACCGAGCAACTGGTAGAACGACTTGTTGCGGTCGCCACTGATGTGCAGACCGGCAGAGAAGAGTCCCACATAGTCGAACATGTCAGGATAGCGTTTGGAGGTGGCGAAAGAGTGTCCGCCGCCCATGGAGAGTCCGCAGATGGCCCTGTTTTTCTTGCCCTTGGCCACCTTGTAGTGGCTCTCCACGAACTTCACGATATCCGGGAAGCTCTCGTCCATCGACGCCACCGGTTTTTTATCGGGTGTGATGCTGGCCATGAACGACGGCTGGTACATGCCTCTCGACCAAGCTCCCGGTGCCGCCTGGCAGTCGGTATTTCCGTTGGGCATCACCACAATCATCGGTTTCACTTTTCCGGCCGCGATGAGATTGTCCATAATCTGCGCCGTGCGTCCCAGTGTGGTCCATGCGTCCTCATCGCCTCCGGCTCCATGGAGCAGATACATCACCGGGTAGTTGCGTCCGCGGTCGTAGCCCGCCGGCGTATAGACGGTCATGCGGCGTTTCATCTTGAGCGTGGGACTGTCGTACCACACCTTCGCCACATCGCCGTGGGGCACCTCGTTCACGCGGTAGATGTCGCCCTTGTCGCCACTTTCCTCCGATACGATGAAGATGCTGGTGAGCGACGCCACATCACGGTTCACGTAGACATTGGCCGGGTCGAGGATTTTCATTCCGTTCACGATGAAGGAATACGAATAGAGTTCCGGTGCGAGCGGCTGTGAGGTGAAGGTCCACAGGCCGTTTTTGCCTTCGGTCAGTTCGGCAGTGCCCGGCTGTTCCACTTTGCCCATGGGCGAGTCGAACGATACTGGCGGGAGGAAGTCGCCGGTGACCTCCACCTTGACGGCTTTGGGTGCGAAAATACTGAATGTGACGGTACGGTCGGGATTGACCACAGGCGACTGCACCTGTGTGCCGCTCCAAAGCGCCTCTTGGGCGTTTGCCGCCAATGTCATGCAGCAAGCGGCGATGCAGATAAGTAAGGATTTGCGCATAGTAAAGATTGGTATTAGGGATTAATTTTTTATATAACGAGGAGAGTGGCAAAATATTATAAAAAAGGAATGTGCTTTGCACAGAAATTTTACAGGACAAAGGGAAGGGCGCTGCGCGCTGGAAGGTCTAACAGAAATTATCGTAATTCACGTAATTGGTCATGGAAGGGGTTGGAAAGAAATTATCGTAATGCGCGGAAATTCTCATGTGTATTGGGGCGGATTGCAAATCCGACAGAACTGAAAGACTGAATTGATTATGACAAATTACGTGAATTATGGGAATTTCTGTTCAACCTCTTCGCATCGGAGATGCGAATTTCTTTCTGTGTTATCGACATTGAGAGATTCATTAGTAGAGACCCCGCCCCTGCCCCGCCCCTAGGGGCGGGGAGTGAGATTACCTTATCTCGCGTTACACCGATGATGATTGGAGGGGAGTGAGATTACTCGTCGGAGAGTTTGTCGGAGAGGACTTTCATCCAGTGTCCGGCCACTACGCTGCGGGCCCGGAAGGCAACCGCCGTGCCTTCGCCGTCGGTCCAGAACCAGTCGGAGATGGGCCAGCGGGTGGGTGTTTTGTCAGCATAGTGATACACCTTGTCGGCAAAGCGGAGGAAAGTGTCGTTGTCCGGCGCCATGGCGGCAGCCCACATAATCCAGTCGGACTTGGAGTACGCCTTCCGGCAGTCGAGCGGCAGTCCGAACTCATTCTGCTGGGTGAGGTAATAGCTTATTTCCTTCTGCATGACCTTATCAGAGAAGAGATGAAGGTTCCACAGTTTGTCCCACACCAGGTTGTACTTGATGCTCCACGTACCGGGCCGGTCGAATGCCAGGCGGTAGTGGTCGCCATCGTCGGCATCGCGTTCCCACTGCGCTGCCATCTCGGCCGCCTTGTTTCTGAACGGCCTCCATTCCGACTCGGGAGCCCCTGCCACACGCAGTATTTCGCCGAAAGCCGCCACACCGAAGACCGCCTTCAGGGCCAGGTTGGCATTGTGTCCCCAATGACCGGCGAAGTCGTCGGTGCAGAGTTGCGTTTCCGGGTCCTGACCGTTTTTTATAAGATAGTCCGTCCACCTGCGTAGCAGGCTGATGTCGGACTCATCGAGCCACTTCGTGTTGCCCTCTATGCGGCACACGGCCGCTGTGAGGATGAGCAGGTTGCCGCTCTCCTCGATGGGCATATTGCCTCCGAATCCCCCGTCGGCATCCGGCCGTGTGATGCCGTAAGCCTGTCCGTTGGCATGCGGATACGTGCCCAGGTCGTGTGCGGCGAAATCGGAGAATCCCCATCGTGCGGTATCCTTGCAGTAGTCGAACACCGAGCGCATCATGGCCTTCTGCAGGTCCGTATTATAGCAGAGGAAGAGCGGTGCCTCGGGATAGGTGAGGTCGACCGTGTTGACACATCCGTTTGAGTTGTTCTCCTTGGAGAAGAAGAGCAGGTTTCCCCTGTCGTCCTCGAACAGTTTGTGCGCCGCCATGACATGGCGGTAGCACCCAGCGAGCAGTTCTGCATACTTCCTGTTGCCTGCCCGCAGCGCATCGTCGTAGATGCGCTGGTCCAGCTGCCGGCATCGCCTCATGACCTCCTCATACTGCGCCCTCATCTGTTCGAAAGCCTGAAAAATCGTCTTGCCGTTGCGCGCCCAATAGCCCTTGTAGTCGCGGCCCATATACTGTATGTCGCGCACCTCGTCATAACCCAGGAGCATGAAGCGCCTTGCCTCGGCGGTTCGGCCCAAGTCGTCGACATAGACCAGTGCTGTGGACAGCGCCTGCTGGCTTTTTACCGGTCCGTTGCCCATGGCGTCCACCCTACCCTTCTTGGCGAACATGCGCTCCACCCTCTCGGCATCGGCCAGCGCCACCTTGCCGCTGAAAGCCGGCAGATAGAGATAGCCCCAGTCGATGGAGATGAGGTCGCCCTTCCGTTTGAGCACCGGCTGCTCCACGGAGCCACATTTGAGATACGGGGTTCCATTGTGCGAGACCTGTTCAGCCACCGTGGGCTGGTTCATCTCATTGACGGTGAGCTGCGGTGTGGTGGCGAAATAGAACTGCACCTCATGCCTCTTTCCATCGGTGGCCGTCACCTGATAGCTCAGATAGTTGACCGGTGTGGAGAGCAGTTCGAGGTCGTCGATGAGCATGGGAGCGGTAAAGACCAGGTCGAGTCGGACCGGTCCGCATTGGAAGGAATAATAAGTAGACGTGGCCATCACGTCGACGCTCAGCTGCTCGGCCTTTTCGACCGACGAATCAGCTGTGTTGACACACTCAAAGAGGCCGAAGTCGGCATAAGCCCCACCCATATTGTTGTGGCAATGCGCCGCAATGAGGTTCCGTCCCGGCTTGAGCAATCCCCTCTCCTCTTTGGAGAGCCGGTGCTGCTCGCCCATGACCCACGTCTCGCCGGTGGCCACGACACGCTGCCCGTTGATAAAGAGTTCGAAGTCGTCGTCGTGAGAGAACTGCAGCCAGAGGTCCTTTTTCAAATCGGCCGCGGAGAGTTCGACCGTGCGCCGGATATAGATATCCGATTGGTGCTGGTTCCACAAGTTTCGGCAGAAAGGATACTCCCCCACCGTGCCCCAGGCCGCCTGCTCCACGTTCCATTCCGCATCGTCGAACGAAGGAGCCGTCCAATGGTCCGTGGCCTGCTTTTGGTGCGACACCCTTGCCGTCCATCCCTCCTGTGCCGACGCCATGGGCACCACCTCCTTGAAGAGGCGGCGGTTCTCATCGCCCATGAAGCGGTACGTCATTCCATCCACCCTGAGCAAGCCGTCCATGGCCTTCTCGGCATCGCTCCAGTGTCGTGTGGAGCCCTCGTTGAGCCGGTCGAAAGGCGACCAGAGCGAGAAGTAAGGGTCGTTGGTGAAGAGCGGCACCGACGGCAGCCGTAGCTGCGTGGCGGCATACGGTTTGAAGAACTCCGGTTGCGGAACCGGTTCGGCACTGGCGGTGTATGCCCAGAGGGCGAGTAAAAGGGAGCATACGATTCTCATAGCGGCAGTAAGAACTAATTTTTTACAAAAGTACAAAAAAAGCTCAATGCCGCATCACTTTCCCGCAAAAATCGCCTGCCGCTCCCCTCACTTTGAGCAGATAGAGGCCCCGCTGCATGGCCGATGTATCGACAATGGCCACATTGGTGGCCTGTCCGTTTCCCACCAGTCGTCCCGCCACATTGTACAGTTTCCAGGAGAAAGGCAAGTTGTCGGGACTGTCAATCCGCAGGTACGCCCCATTCTCAAGGGAGTCGATGAGATACGAGTCCTGGGGCGACGTTTTTTTTTCCGTTATGCCCGCATCATCGTTGAAGACCGGTGCCTCGGCCTCAGTCGACGGTCTCATGCCCTGCACCTGCGGCCATCCGTCGGCGCCCCAAGTAATCTTGTCGAGGTAGACCACACGTCCCGCGTCGACATCCCCGGCCTGGAAGCCATGGTAGAGCATCCACGTCTGCCCCGCATCATCGGTGACGAACTCCGAGCAGTGGCCCGGTCCATAGACCTCCGGGCTCTTGTTGAGCAGCGGCGAGAAGTGGTCGCCGATAGCCGACTGACCATTCCTGTCGACATACGGTCCGAAGAGGTTACGCGAGCGCGCCATGACCAGGCGGTACGTACTGTTGGCCCCCTCGCAGCAAGTGCCGGCCGAGCCGATGAGATAATAATAATTGTTGTGCTTCACAATCATGGTAGCCTCGATGAGTCCGCCCGCAATTTTCTGCGGCACACATCCCTCTTTGATGGAGAGTCCGTCGTCGGAGAGCTGCACCCCATAGATATCGTGGAAAGACCCCCAGAAGAGATAGTTGCACGAGTCATCGCGAATGAAGAAGGGGTCGATGCAGTTTTCGATGTTCACCTCGCTGGAGATGAAGAGTTTGTGTGCATCGTGGAATCCCCCGTTGGGCCTATCGCTCACCGCTACGCCGATTCCGCACTCCCACGTCTTGCCCCACTCCGACTTAGAGTAGTAGAGCACATACTGGCCATTGATGTAGTTGATGTCCGGTGCCCAGATGCCCCCATTCGGCACGAAGTCCATGGGACGTGTGGCATCGGTGAACGCAGTGCCCGCGTAGCGCCACTTCACGAGGTCCTTTGAGCGGTATATAGGCACATTGTGCGTATCCTCCGTAGCATAGAGGTAGAAATAGCCATCGTCGGCCTTGATGACGGTAGGGTCAGGCAGGCTCCACTTGATGACCGGGTTGTTGTACACCCACGTGCCGTCGCCGGCATGGGCCGCCGTAGCGGCGCCCCATGCCATGGCGGCAGCGAGAGCAAATCTGATAATACTATGTACCATAAGCTATCAGTTGGCAGGTTCAAACTTGGTCCACATATCGTCGGCGAGCAGACACATGGTGAAGGTATATCTGCCGCTCACGGAAGGCACCCACTTCAGGTCGCCTCCATCGTCCTGGAAGCGGTACATGAAGAGCCGGTGGTCGGTCACAGGATCAGCATTCTCTGTAGGCGCATAGAAGAACTGGTCGCCCCATCCGTTGCCGAGACCGATTTTGAACTCGCCACCCTCTACGAAGTCGCCCGTCCAGGCATAGAGATACGGTTCGCGCGCCGAGCCCACCATTTCCATTCTTCCGGCAGTGGAGTTGGTGTTCCATCCAACAGAGCATCCGTTGCCGCATATCCAGATGAGTCCCGGTGTGGGCAGCTGCACGATGTTGAGCACACGGCAGTCGTTGAATCCCGTATTGGTATCGACAATGATGGTGCGCATGCCCGAGACATTGCTGTGGTAATCCCTCACATTGCCCTCGACGACATACTCCAGTTGTCCGTCCTCATCGATGCCATAGGCCGGATACGGCTCGGCGGTGGTGGTGAAGTGGAAGGAGCACGGCACCATATTGAGCGAAATCTCGTAGATACCGGAGCCCAGCTGCCGCTGGTCGAGCCGCTGTGAGGACACATTGCCCGCCTCGTCGGTGATGACCATATAGAGGCACACCGGATACTTCTCATAGCCCGTGACGGTGAACTCCACGGTAGAGATTTCGGGTTTCACATAGCGGAGCTCATTGTTCACATTGCTGAGCACCTGAGCGGTCACCTTGACCGGTGTTCCCGGCAGCGCCCATTTGGCCACCATGGAGTTGAGCTCATCGTTGGTGAGCGAGAGCGAGCGGTTGGTGCCCACATCGATATATTCAGACTTGTCGTCCTTCATGGCCGAGGGATAGAGGCACACCTTGTAGGTGACCACATCGGCGCTGGAGATGGGGCTTGAAGCCGCATCCCAGGTGAAGGAGACCGCCTCTTTGTCGGCATTGCCCTTGTTGAGCACCACCTCCTCCAAGGAGCTGCGTATGTGCATCTCGTCGGGATAAGACTCCAGTTTGAAGAGTTCGGGGTCTTCGTTGCAGGCCGAGAAGAGCAGCGCCACGCACATGGAACTGAAAAGATAAGAAACGTATTTCATAAGACAATATACTTAAGGAATGTACTATTAAACTTAAATAATGTAGTGCAGGTACGGTTACTCCTCCCCTTTCTCCACCACCCAGAAGGGTGCCTCGCGGAGGATGGGATTCTTCTCATACTCATCGATATAGATAGGCATCCAGTAGTACTGGCGTTTCCACACGCGTGTCTGGTAGACGGTGCGCTTGAAGAACTCCTGCTGGTTGCGTCCCTGGAAGTTCATGCCATAGTCGTCGCCGCACATCTCGGGCAGGTTCTCCGCCTCCTTCCAGCGGCGGATGTCGAACCAGCGGTTGTTCTCGCAGCAGAGCTCCACGCGTCGCTCTGCGCGGATTACGCGGCGCACATCCTCCTGCGAGTTCTGCACCTTGATGAACTCCTCGTCGGTGAGCGGCACCTCGTCGAAGGTATACTTTCTGACACCGGCGCGCTCACGGATGCGGTTCAGATACTCCAGTGCGGTGAGACGCGTGGCAGCATTGTCGTAAGCCTCGTTGAGTGCCTCGGCATAGTCGAGATACGTGAAGGCCAGACGGTAGGTGAATCCCTGACGGTCGGTGATGGAGCCCGTGAGATAATTGTCGAGCACGTTGAGACCCTTGCGTACCAGGTAGCCGTTCTGCGGCGCATCGTGCGGCGAAGACGTCTGCACGTTGTCGCGTCCGCCGTTGAAGAAGTTGTACTTACGGTTTCCGACGGCGAGCCATGCCCCATGGAAGGAGACCGCATTGTAGAATCGCGGCTCGCGGTTGCAGTACATATTATAGGTGCCGCGTGCGGTCACCTCGCCAGCCACACCCGTTCCATACTCCCAAGAAGTGACATCCGAGCGGTTGTCGACCACGGTGGAGAAGCCCTCCTCCACATATCCCGAGTTGGGATCGGAGATAGGCAGACCATTCTTGGTGAAGAATGCGTCGACGAGTCCCTGGTAGACCCCGAGTCCGTTGCCGCCTCCATACTCACGCACCGACACGGTACGCAGGAAGGTGTCGCGGTAGCTGTTGCCCTTTGTCACCGGGAAGGTAATCTCGTGGTTACCCTCGCTCCAGCGCTTGATGTGCACATTGTAAGTGGAGAGGAAGGGGTCGATGCCGCCGTTGGGTCCCGCCTCGGTATAGAGCGCATACCCTGCCTTCTCGGCCTCGTCGATACACAGTTTGCAAGCCTCGACGGCCTTCACCCATTTCTGCGGGTCGTAGGTAGGATTGAAAATCTGCTCGCCCTTGTCGTTGACATAATCCGTGTACCACGGGTTGCCGTTTACCAGCGGGCTTGCCGCGAAGAGGAGCATACGCGAGCGCACGGTGAGCGCCATGATGCGGTTGATGCGTCCATACTTCGAAGGATCGTCGTATACGGAGGGCAGTGCCATGGCCGCCTCGAGCATCTGCTTGTCGCAATAGTCGACCACATCATCGAATTTCGACTGTCCCACCATGAGGTCGGAGAGTTCGAAGTCGGTGGGAGCGATATAATCCGGTTTGAAGGGAATGCCGCCATAGTTTTCGGCCATCTGCCACCAGGCATAGGCGCAGAGGAACTTCACCTCATTCTTCATATTGTCGATTTCCGACTGCGGCAGGTCATGGTCGGGCATGGCCTTGACCATATTGTTGAAGATATAACCATGCCGGATGTAGCGCGGCATCATGTGCCAGAGGTTACCGCCCCATGTGGAGTTGATGGTCCACTGTCCGAGGATTTTGGGTATTACGCCACCCCAGTCCCACTGCTGCCATCTGGCCGACGGTGTGATATCATCGGCGAAGACCTCATAGCCGTCGGCTGTGAGTGCCCACTTGTCGGGGGTGTGTATGATGTTGTAGACATAGCTGAGCCAGGAATACACCTTGTCGCGGTTCTCGAACACCATTTCGGTGGTAAGCTCCGTATCCGGTTCCTTGTCGAGATAGTCGGAGCACGACTGTGTGAGGGGCATTGCCATCAGCGCCACCACCAAGACTATATAAAACTTTATCTTTTTCATTGCTTTGATCATTCTGTATTACAACTGTTACATCAATCACTTAAGGTGTGTTCTATTAATTCTGTTTGATATTAAAGGCAGTATTCTATAGAATTTGTTTCGGTCGCTTTTTGTTTTTATTCGGTGCATAGCGTCAAGTCTCATCGGTCGTATAGCCCGCTATACTTCCTCTTCAACTTACACTCTGCACACGACTAAAAATCAAAAATCGCCTCGACATAATTAATAGAACCCACCTTAGAAGTTGACATCGAGACCGAACATGATAGAGCGGTTCATGGGGTAGCGGAGACCGTCGTTGGTGCCGAGCTCCGGATCCCAGAGGTCGAACGAAGAGAGGCAGAAGAGATTGTTTCCGCTCACGAAGACGCGTGCGCTCTTGACATAGAGTTTTTCGAACCATGCCTTGGGGAAGGTGTAACCCACCTCGATGGTCTTGCAGCGGAGGAAGCTCATGTCCTTCTTCCACCAAGTGGAGCGTCGGTAGTTGTTGACATTGGGTCCGTAGCTCAGGCGCGGCCAGAAGGCGTAGGGATCCTGATTCTCGAGTGTCCATCTGTCGTCGATGTTCTTGGCATAGGCATTACCCTCGGTGGTGGTGCCGCCGCCCGGCAGGAAGTAAGGCTGTCCGCCGATGACGCGGTACATGTCGCCTGCGCCCTGGAAGAAGAAGTTGAAGTCGATGTTCTTGTAGCTCACCACGCCGCCGAAACCATAGACGATGCGCGGGTCCTCGGTACCACCGATGTAGCCTTCATCCTCCTCGGTTATGACACCGTCGCCATTGACGTCGACATACTTGATGTCGCCCGGATGCAGCGTCACAGCACCCACACCCTCCTGCGAGGGGATGCCGCTCTTGAGTGTGCCGTCGGCATTGAAGTCGTCGGTCATGAAGAGCCGTTCGGCGGTGAGGCCCCAGAGCTCGTTCATGGAGCGTCCGGTCTGCGAGCGGTGCGTGCCTTTGAGCACTTCGGGCTCATCCTTCTCGAGCACCTTGTTCTTGGCGAAGGTGAAGTTGCCGTAGGCCGAAGTGAACCAGTTTTTGTTCCACTGCTTGTGGAAGTTGAGCGTCATTTCCACGCCCCGGTTGGTCACCTTACCGAAGTTGGCCCATGGAGCCGTCACGAAACCGCTCTGTGTGGGGATGATGCTGCGCTGCATGAAGATATCCTTACGGTTCTCACGGAAGAGGTCGAAATTGAAGTCAATCATGTTCCAGAGTCCGAGTTCGAAGCCAAGGTTCTGTTTGGTCACCGTTTCCCAGGTGAGGTTGTCTACGCCGATGTCGCCCAGGTATATCCCTCCTGGTCGGTATAGAGTGTGCCGAGGTAAGCGAAGCGGCGTCCGCCGATGTTGTCGTCGCCCGCCTGACCGATACTGGCACGGAACTTAATTTTATTGAAAGTGTTCTTATATTTCTCCATGAACGGTTCCTCGCTGAGGAGCCATCCGATGGCGAATGAGGGGAAGAAGCCGAAGCGTTTGCCCTTGGCGAAGTTTTCCGATCCGTTGTAGCCGAAGTTGAACTCCGCCACATATCGGTTGTCATACGTTCCCGAGAGTCGTCCGGCTATACCCTGCTTCCTGTAGTCTTGAATGGAGCCGTCGTCGTAAGCCTGCTGGTTGTAGAGGAGGATGGCGTCGACATCCATCTTTCCGAATCGGCGGTTGTACATGATATCCGCCTCGAAGTAGACGTTGGTGTTGCCATACTCGCCATTGTTGTAGCTGCCCATCGACTCATCGCCCGTCTCAAACTGCGTGTAGATAAGGTTACCCTCCTCGTCGCGTCCGGTGGCGGGGAACACGGTGCCCGGGTTGGCGGTACGTCCGCGCGAGCTGCGGTTCCATCGGTCGAAGCTGAAGAGCGCCTTTGCCTTGAGACCCTTGGTAATCATCTTGAGGTCCTGCTCCACGCTGAAGAGCGTCTGCAGCTTGGAAGAAGTGATGAAGTCGTAGCCCTGCTGCGTGACGGTCCGCCAGGGGTTGGCACGGTTGGAGATGACCGGAATGGCCCCGTCGCTGTACTGTGCCGGATGCACGAAGGGCAGTGTGCGGAATGCCTCGCCGAAGGCCCCGTCGGTATCGCAGCGCTGTTTCTTGAATCGGTTCAGGTATCCACCGATGTTGACACGCAGCATGGTCGTCTTGGTGACATCCATATCGATATTGGTACGCAGGTTGAACTGCTGGTTGTTGGTTGCGTTGTCCACGAGCAGACTTCTGTCCTGTTCCAGTATACCCGTCTCCTTGAAGTAGGAAGCCACGATAGAATAGCGGAGGAAGTCGGAACCGCCGCTGATATCGAGGTTGCCGCGTGTGGTGTAGGCATAATCCTTTGTGATGGCATCCACCCAGTTGACATCCGGATAGAGGTCAGGGTCGTATCCGCTGCGCGTGCGGTCAATCTGCAGTTGTGTGAAGGGCTGTGCGATGCCGTCCTGCACGGCGAGCTGGTTGAGCAGCGACATATAGTCGGGCGCGCTGAGGAACTCCGGCATCTGTGTAGGCTCATTGATAGAGTGCTCCACATGGAAGCGCACCTGTGGCGCCCCTATTTTTCCCCTTTTGGTGGTGATGACGATAACACCGTTGGCACCCCGCACACCATACATGGCCGATGCCGAAGCATCTTTCAGGATGGAGAACGACTCGATTTCGGCCACATCCACATTGTTGAGGTCGCGCGCCACACCATCGATGAGGATGAGCGGGTTGTTGGATCCCGAGAAGGTAGAGATACCGCGAATCCAGAAGTTGGAGTCGTCGTATCCCGGCTCGCCGGAGCGCTGTATACCGATTACACCACTCAGTTTACCCGCCAGGTTGTTTGACAACGTTCGCGTGGTACCGAATTTCAGTTCAGAAGGATTGATGGTCTCGATAGAGCCGATGATAGACGCCTTTTTCTGGCTGCTGTAGCCCGTTACGACGACCTCCTCAAACTCGCTGGCCTCCTCTTCGAGGACCACGTTGAGCAGTTTGGCACCGTTCACCTTAACCTGCGTCTTTTTGTATCCCACATAAGAGAACTCGAGCACGGCACTGCTTGAAGCCGGCACATCGATGTGGAACATACCGTCGATGTCGGTGATGGCCAGATTGCTGGTACCCACCGCAGCGATGGTAACGCCCACGAGCGGCTGTTTCTCCTGGTCGGTTACGAGACCTGTGACCTGCGTCATTTTCTGACTCTGCTGAGTCTGTGCCACAGCCTGCGAGACGACAGGCTGGGCCACCAGCATGGAGCAAGTGCACAGGAGTGCGGTGCCCGCCGGCAGCCATGCGCGGCAAAACTTGGACAATTGTTTTTTCATCATATCAGTAGTTTTTTTAACTGTTATCGATTTTTCTGCAAAATTAGTCCATCAGTGTCCTTATATATAATAAAATGCCTTTTGTATAAGCCGTATAAGCGTTATACAAAATAATCTTCGCTGAAAATCAATGACTTAACAAAAAGGCACCCTATATCCGTGTATAACGGTTATATAGAGTGCCCTACAGAAAATAAAGGAATAAAAAGACGTTTACTTGAGGAAATCGGCCGTACGACGGGGAGAATAAAGTTCCCAGAGCGAAGCGATGGTCCATCCCGGTGCGAAGATATCGTTGTAGAAGCCCTTTCCGTTTTTACCATAGTCCCAATGCGTGTGCTGCACCACCTCAGGATTGAATCCCGGCACGCCGATGCCGCAGAGCCGCTGTGGTGTGGGCAGGAGTTGGCAGAGCGAGGTATGGATTACCTCCGCCATGGCAGAGAACCGCTTTTCGCCCGTTTCCTCTGCGAGCCACTTCACGATATGATGCAGTTCGAAGACGAAGACATCGATATGGTTGTTTTCCACTGACACATTGCTCCATCCGCGGCTTTTGAATCCGAGATCGCCGAGCATCTGTCCCTGTGCGAAGGGCACATCCCAGAGATAATACCATGACAGGGCGAAATAAGCCGCCTGCCTGCAGAGGTCGACATAATGCTGGCGCACCATCCCTTTGGAGACCATGGCAAGGTAGTAAGTGGCCGTGACCGCACTGATGGCCGCCTCCTTGTCCTCGCAGTTGGCATCGAGGGTAGACGAGAAATAGTCGCTCTTCGAGATGATATTCTTCTCGAGATATTCGACCGAAAGTTTAGCCGCCTTGAGCAAGCTTTTGTCTTTAAAGAACTTATACCCCATGACGAGGGTCGACGTGGCACTCGGTGTGGAACCGCCCGAGGGGTCTACCTGCGAGCCATCGTCGCGGTATTTGCGCGGGAAGTGTCCATCGGCCTCCTGCAGGGCCACCATCTCCGTGAGGAGCGTGCGCATTTTCTGTTCCCACTCCTTGTGCTGCCGGCCGTGCCGGCGCTCATAGTCGAGATAATGGAGCACGGCATAGACCGCCTCCGACTGCTCACGTATACTGTGCACGATGTCGGCATCGGCCGGTATGCCCCCTGCTATGTGCATATCCTCCTTGAAGAAGCCCCTGGCTGTGAAACCATGCTGCAGCCAACTGTCGAAGATGGCCTGTCCCATCTCCACGAGGCGCGCTTCGCCCGTGGCCTCGCCATACTCCAAGGCATTGAAAGCATTGAGGAGCACCCTGCCGCAGAATCCCAGTTGCACATGGTCGACGGGCAGGCAGTCGTCGCACCGGATGCTGATGCCCGAGTGGTACTTGAGCGGATACTTGTCGACATAAGCCTGACGGAAGTAATTGGCCAGCTGCGCCTTCACCTCATCGGGCGAGTAGAGCGGCGTCATAGGTTCCGGCTGCAGGCAGTCGAAGCAATACGTCCACGTATCCGCCACGAACTGGCCGAAATCAGCCTCGTTGGTCTCGCGTATGAACCACGAGAGGGTGATGCGCTCCCTCTTCTCCAGTTTGGCGAAAGCCGTGATAGGGTTGACGAGGGTAAGTTTGCGTATATACCGTTTTGGCGACTCCACGAAGGGATAGCCGAAGGTAAGGCTTGCACGGCCGTCCGCATTGTCGAATCCGAGGTAGCCCAAGGAGCACTCTCCGCCCAGGATGACCTCTCCCTCCTGATGGGTGAGCAGCGCATCGGTCTGCGGTCCGTCGAGTTTTCTCATGACCGAAATCCCTTTTCCCGTTTGTGTGTCGTAGACGCCGGTGAGGGGAGCCGAGAGCCGGTCTTCGCGGAAGTTCCAGCTATTGGAAGTGTGGAATGACGGTGCCTCACGGGGCGAGCGCAGGTTCTTATGGTACCAGAAGCCCGGCAGGTAGAACTCGCACTGGTCGGTCTTGAAGTCAGTAGCCGCCATGGCCCCGATGTTGAAGTAGACCGTCTCCTGTGCTGTGATGGAGAGGGTAAGCTGTTCGCCTCCCTCGACCGGCACACACTTCTCGGTGACAGAGAGCGGCAGGGCGACGTCGGCCACCAGCTGTCCGCCCTTGCTTTTCAGCGGGTAAGTGACGGCCGGATTGCCCGGATTTTTAAGAGCCACCTGATAAGTCAGGTCAGCGGCAGCGGCCCTTTGCATGGACATCGATACCATGAGCGCCACGAGAACAGATTTAAAAGATGAAAAATTAAACATTAACAACGATAAATTAATATGAAGAAATGAAGAAATTAAAGATTAAAGATTAAAAATTCAAAATTAAGATGGGGAAATGAAGAGATTATTATAGCCATACGGGGGGCTCAGAAGCGGGTGCGCTCCACCCCCTCGCGGGTGATTTTGACCGGGAGGATAAAGCCATTGTCGTCGAAATAGAGGCGGTCTATACACGTCTGGCGGGAGTTGGCCGCCGTTTCGGTGAGCGGTCGCCGGTGATAGACTATGTACCACTCGTCAGCGCCACGGCCTTTGACCACCGAGTGGTGTCCGGCCCCCTTGGCCACCTCTGGGTCCTGCTCCAGGATCTTGCCGATGCGTCGGAACGGTCCGAGCGGCGAGTCGCTGATAGCGTAGCTCACACAGTAGTTGGACAGTCCCCATCCCCCTTCGCTCCACATGAAGTAATACTTGCCCCGATGCTTGAGCATGAACGGTCCCTCGACATACTGTTCGGGTGTGACCTCCTTGTACAGTTCGCCGTCGCTGAAGGGCACGATGCTGAGCAAGTCGTCGGCCATGCGCACCACATTGCAGTGCCCCCATCCCCCATAGTACATATAATACTGTCCGTCGTCGTCGCGGAACACGAACTGGTCGATGGGCTGCGCGCCGTTGACAATCTGCGAGATGAGCGGCCGTCCGAGCGCGTCCTTATAAGGCCCCTGCGGTTTTTTGCTCACCGCCACGCCGATACCCCCTACCTCACCCTCATGCACATCGTTGGCCGAGAAGAAGAGATAATACAAGCCATTCTTTCTGACCACCGCCGGCGCCCACATGGCCCTTTTGGCCCACGACACCTGTTCGCTGGAGAGCACCTTGGGGTGTTTCTTCCACTTCACGAGGTCGCGCGAGGAGAAAGCGTCGAAGAAGAGCTGCTTGTCATACTCGGCCGAGAAGGTAGGAAAAATCCAGCATTTATGGTCGAAGACCACCGCCTCAGGATCAGCATACCATCCCGGAAAGACCGGATTGCCACTACGGCGATGCTGCGCAGGGCACATAGCGGCCCCACGCAGCATCATCACCATCAAAAACAAACGAAAAAACCTTTGTATCATCTTATTACAATTTTGCTATTCTTACTGACATAGACGCCCGGCTGCCGGGGCGTGCCGACCCGAAAGCCCGCAATGGAGCACCACGCCTGTTGCTGCGCGGGGGCGAGCGTGCGCTGCGAGATACCGTCGTCGCCGATGAAGGCCAACTGCAGTTTGTCGACATAAGGGGCCCATCCCGTATCGCACCCCAGAGCGATGAGGTTGGTGCCCGCCTTTAAGGTCACCTCCAAGCGCTTGGTCATGGCCGTGGCAGCCGTCCATCCCCCCGTGCTCTCGAAAGCCGCATTCTGCTTGGCTCCGTTGTTCACCCTGACATACATCTGCCTGTTCTGCGCCGTGCAATACGTGCCGAGCAGTTCGTAGCGTCCCCCCACCGGCACATCGACCCGGAACGACGCCATGTTGTCGGCCCCGTTGCCGATATGCGTGAGCAAACGGCCGCCCGACGCATCAGCATCGCGCGCGATGGTGACCTGTCCCGTGGTGGCGGCAAACTCCGCCTCGAGCACCTCCGGCACCGGTGCCAGGAAAGACAGCTCGACCCTTTTCATTTCGGGCAAGGCAGGATTTGCGCTGAAGAGCAGCGAGTTGGCTCCCTGCTGCAAGGTGAGGAAGAGCGGCCGCCTCTCCATGGCCCCCTCCGAAGCCCCGAAGACGGTCGGTACTGCCTCCGCGTCGTTGGCAGCCACATAGACCGTCCGGTTTTCCGTCGCCGTGTAGAACACATCGGCCCTGTAGTGACCCGCCTGCGGCACCTCGCACTGCCACGACACCGACTCTGTGCCCCAATCCACCGCCCCGTCTCTATCGAGAACGGTTTTTTCGGTTTGTGGCTCGAGCACCTTGGAGAATGCGATTTTGTCGATGTTCGGTGCCGCCCCGTTGGGATTGGTCAGGATGCAGGTGAAGGCGCCCCCGGTGAGTTGCACTTTGAGCGTGGCACGGCCCTCGTCGGCGATGTTGTCCCATGTGGAGACGCTCGGGCAGGTGAGTGTATATTTTTTGTTACCTATTGAGATTTGTAGATTGCGCGACTGGAAAGAGAGGAAATAGACATCGAACAAGTAGTCTCCCCCCTCGTCCACCTCGCAGTTGAAGCGCAACATGCCGTTGCCGTTGTCCAGTCCCGACACATACTTTCCCCCCGTGTTGGGGTCCATCTGCACGGCGGCGCTGCCCGTGCGCTGCGCCTCCTCTGCCTCGTAGGCCACTGGCACGCCCACCCGTTGCTGCAGCGGTACGGCACATGCCGCGGAGAGCGCCGTGGTAGCTCCGAAGGCAGAGCCCGGCTTGGTATAGTCGACACTGCCGAAGAATCCATTCTCGGCTGCTTTGGTGAGCCATGCCGAGTGGCCGTATCCCTGCGAATTGACATTATTGAACGCATGGAAAGCATTGTCGATGAGCCAGTCCTGGTATTCCGGGTCGTCGAACTGGCAGGCATAGAGCCCCGCATAGCGCATCAGGATGCCCTTGAAACCCTGGAAGTCGCCGTCAGCGTTCTGGCACACCCGCACGATGCCGTCGCTGTTGCAGAGTGCCGTCTTGGCATAGGCGATGATGCGCGAGGCATCCGTCTTGTACTGCTCGTCGCCAAAGTGCCGGTAGAGCAGCAGCGCTGCGCCCAGCATGGTACCCTGGTTGTAGGTCGAAGCCCACGTGTTGCGGTCCTTCACGGTGACATCGTCGGGATTGAACACCACGCTGTCGTAGACTTTCCCCGTATACGGTTCGAAGAGATACGAGCGTTGGTTGGCATAAAGCTCGCGCGCCCGCTCGAAGTACGTCGCATCGCCCGAGCCGAGTGCTATGTAGCACGCCGCCACCTCTGCCGGTCCGTTGATGCACGAGTTGGCCCCGTTTCTGTCGCCGGTATGTTCCGCCCACCGTAGCAGTCCCACATAGCCGAGGTACGCCCTGTCCCAAATGAGGTCGTAATTACGTTTGGCATCATTGAGATAGCTCATTTTTCCTGTGAGCAGGTACGCCCTTGCGGCGGCTATAATCATCCACATCACATCGTCGTTGAAATCGTAGCCATACCAGTCGTAGCCCGCCACGGCGGCCCCTCCGTCCCAGTTGGCCCCCACATGGTAGCGCATATAGTCGTAGCATCCTTCGAAGACAGCGAGGAAGCGCCGGTCGCCGGTTGCCTCATAACAGTCGAGTACCGCCTCGAGCGTCTCCGCCTCGTTCCATCCCCCATTGACGAAGGTGCGGTAGCCCTGACCCTTGTCCTGCAGGTAGTGCTCGAGGAAAGCGTCGAGCATCCGTTGGCGCGCCGCCTCGTTGAACTGCTGCAGAGGCTCCACCTCGACGAAGTGCCACACGGAGCCGTTGCCCAACCTCGGCTGTTGTCCGTCGATTGTGGCGGTTACCCCCAGGTAAGACTCCTGCGCCAGGTTGTACACATTCTCCTCCTCGTCCACCGGTTCGAGTGTCCACGGTGCCGGCAGGTCGGTCTGCACGAGCAGGTTGTCTTTGGTGGAGAGATATCCGCCGGTATAGACATTTCTGAGCGCCATGGTTCCATCGTCGAGAGCGAGCACCGTCCACTGCTGTGCCGGCACCTCCGTCTCCGTCCACACCACCACGGGGGTGTTGGGAGTGCGTGCCGCATTTTTCACGAAGAGCGAAGCACGGCTGTTGGCATCCGGTACGATGCGGTAGGTTTTGCCCGGCTCTACAGCGGCAGAGGCCATGACGGGCAGTGCGGTGAGCAATAGCGCAGCAAGGATTTTTCTCATGACAAATAGAGGATTAGCAGTTTTTCTTTTTGCAAAGATAGGCAGAATGGCGCACATGGCCCCATTCAAAAGGAAATGTATAATCCCATTTGGCCTTGTATAAAAGGCTGACGTCTGAGAATCAGCAGGTTGGAAGATTCTCAGAGGGTGGTTTGTATAAGGGAAATATTGGGTGATTTCATTTATATTGCAGCCAAATTCATAAACTGATAAAACTGTTGGGTTATGAAAAAGACTGATTCTATTTTCAATGCCCCCCTAGAACTGGGAGACATCCAGATGCAGACCGACACGCAGATGCTTGGCGAAGTGACTGTGAAAGGGCAGATGCCAACACACAAGATGTGGGTAATTCTATCAAAAACCGCAGATAGCACTACGGTACAGTTGACAATGGTCACTTCTTCGGATTTAGTGCACAATGCCGGATGGCAAAGTATCAATAATGAGGTTGATGTTGATGACCTCTTCCATGCATAGTACACATAACAAGTCTCTATCAAAAAACACTCTATTCAAACGTCCTGTAGAATGCAAGATCTGCGGCAAATGGGACAAGCCCCATACCCACCCTATCAACGACGGAAGACATTGAGAGATAAGAAGAATCCCGGGGACAGATTCCCGGGATTCTTCTTATCAATAGTTGTAAGCCTCTTTTTCGATGTTGCCGAACAAGAGTTTGAGTGCATCGGCATTGGCCTTGTAGGTGGAGAACTCCTTGCTGAACGAACCTTTCAGTGCCGTGCCGGAGAAGACCTCCTTGTAAGGCTGTTTATCGTCGGCCCGTTTTTTGATGACTGCCTTGATGAGCTTGCCCTTATTCAGATAGAACCGAAACTCATACTGTTCGTCCTCTGCCGACTCATCGGGTGCCCACATCGGGTCGTATCCATAGACGAACTGCAGGTTTCCCTCGCTGTCGAACAAATACTCCTCATAGTACGGCCTTGCTGCGAAGTTGTATTTCTTGGTGGCGAAAGTGAGGACATGAGGCGGATAGATGAGGTCCTCATCGCCCTCGCCTTTCTCTTCCCAGTACATATAGACATCCTCAATGTGGCCTCCTGAGCCCGGGAGCATCTGTCGGGCCTCCAAATGATAATATTCGGCCCACTCGCCGCCATCATTCATATTGGTACCCTTATGGGTGTCGATATACTCCTTATATGATTGGTAGCGTGCTCGAATCTGGTCAACGGCATTCTGGCACCATGCCCACTGGCAGCAAGCCAGCAGGGTCATCAATAAAAAGATTTTTCTCACCATCGCTATCTGGTTTTAGTGAAACGTATTGGTCTTATTTACTGCCTTTTCAGGAGGTTCATCTTGGTCTGCGGTTTCAGCACATCGTTCACTTTCCGGGTCTGTGCCTTGACGGCAGTGGTGAGCGACGCCTTGATATCCTGCGAGGAGACGCCGACGAGGAACTGGTAAGTCCCCTCGGCCACCACCCATGCCGATGCGTTCTCATCGAACGAGGCCAGGTCGGCCGCCTTTACCTGCATGGTGAGCGTCTGGCTCTCGCCCGGTTTCAGCAGTCGTGTCTTGGCAAACGCTTTCAGTTCTTTGGCCGGCTTGTTGGCTGCCTTGCTGTCGGGAGCGGCCACGTACACCTGCACCACCTCCTTGCCGTCGCGCTCGCCGGTGTTCTTCACCACCACGCTCACCTCGAATCCATCCCCCTTGGGAGTCACCTTCGCATCGCTCAGTTCGAACGAAGTGTAGCTCAGTCCGAATCCGAAGGGATAGCTCACCGGCACCTCGAAGGAGTCGAAATAGCGGTAGCCCACATAGACATCCTCCTCATAGTCGGTAAAGTCGACATTCCTCACGTTGCCCTTCTGTCCCTGTTTGGTCATATCGATACGCGGGTCCTCGTCGATGGGGAAGTTTTTCGAAGAGTAAGCATCATTGAAGTTTACGGGCCACGTCATGGTGAACTTGCCCGAAGGCGACTGTTTTCCGCTGAGCACATCGACCACGCTGTTGCCGCCTTCCTGTCCTGCCTGCCAAGCACAGAGGATGGCGTCGGGCAGCGCCTTCCAGGAGTCGGTCTCAATCACGCCACCGATATTGAGGAGCACCACCACCTTCTTGCCCGCCTTGTGATAAGCCTCGCACACCTGCTGCAGGAGCGAGCGTTCGGAGTCGCTAAGGTTGAAGTCGGCCATTTTCCGGTCAATGAACTCGCCCGATACCCTTCCGAGCGTGATGACCGCCACATCGGCGTCGGCAGCCTGCGCCGTCAGTTCATCGGCCGAGAACAGTTTTTCTGCGGGCAGTTGCTGCGGCAGGAAGCTCAGCAACTGAGCGATCTCCGGATTTTTCTTGATGGTCGCCTGCTTTTCGGCCTCCGCCTTCGCCTTACATTCAGCGAGATAGGCATCATAAGCCTTCTTCAGCGGTTCGGAAACTGCATATCCGCCGTTTTTCATGCCATCGAGCAGTGATACCACATAAGCATGGTTTACATTGCCCGACCCTGTACCGCCGGCGATGAAGTCGTAGGACGTGTTGCCATAGAGCGCCACCTTCTTCACGGCCTCACCGAACGGCAGCGCTTTCTCATTCTTCATGAGCACCATGCCCTCGACGGCCGACTGGCGCGTGACCTGCGCATGCGCCTTCAGGTCAGGTTTGTTGGAATATTTATAGCCCTGATAGCGCGGGCTCTTCTCCACGAGGTTGAAGATGCGCCGCACATTCCGGTCGAGGTCGGCCTCGGCCAGTTTGCCGCTCTTCACCCCCGCCACGATGGAATCGAACTGCTCCGCCTTTCCCGGCTGTAGCATATCGTTGCCGGCCCACATTTGGCGTGCGCCGTCCTTTCCGCCAAACCAGTCGGTCATCACGGTGCCCTCATATCCCCACTCATCGCGCAGGATGGTCTCTACGAGGTCCTTGCTTTCGGAGGTATAGATGCCGTTGACGTAGTTGTACGACGTCATCACCGTCCAAGGCTTGGCCTCCTTGATGGCTATTTCGAAGCCCTTGAGATAGATTTCGCGGAGAGCCCGCTGCGAGATGTGCGCATCGGTGTTCATGCGGTTGGTTTCCTGGTTGTTGGCAGCGAAGTGCTTGATGCTCGTACCCACCTCATTCTTCTGGACGCCCCGGATATACGCCGCGGCCGTTTTGCCGGCCACCACGGGGTCTTCGGAGTAGTATTCGAAGTTGCGTCCGCAGAGCGGGTTTCGCATGATATTGACGGCCGGAGCCAGGAGCACGTCGGCACCATACTCCTTCACCTCCTCACCGATGGCGGCTCCCACCTCCTCGACGAGCTGGGTGTTCCATGTAGAGGCGAGCAAGGTGCCGATGGGGAAATGCGTACAGTAGTAAGTAGCCTTGTCGCCCTCTCGGGTGGCATCGATACGAAGTCCGGCAGGTCCGTCGGCCAGCACGATGGCGGGTATGCCGAGCGAATCGAGCGGGAAGGTGGTTCCGGCAGCTCCCGGCACAAGGCTGCGTGTGGCTCCGATGACAGCATCGTCGCCGCTTACGCCCTCCATACCTGTTCCGATGACGAAATGCGCTTTGTCCTCGAGCGACATTTTGGCCAATGTCTCCTCTTGGTCGATAGTGTTCTGAAGTCCTTTTTCAGAGGTACATCCCCCAGCAATCATAGCTCCGCTGAAAGCATAGATAAGATACTTTTTCATGGTTTTTATATGTGGTTAAGATTATTGGCTTTATTGTTTGGAAAAGTCAAGAAAAACTCAATGGTGCAAATTTAGTCATTTTGCGGTTTGTGAGCAAGAAAAGGAGGAGAAAAATTTCATACCACTTTTGTTTATTTCAACAACATTTTTGGCACGACTTTATTGCTATTATACGTTGCAGTGCCAGTAGTATACATGAAAAACTACGGATTTTTCTCTGATTTGGGCTGATTATTTCAGATAAATCAGCATTTTATGTTAACAACCAAGGAAAATCATGTTTTTAACACAACTTTAACGTTGTAAAGTATTTTCTTCCGGTTGTAATCATC